>JBPFDX010000108.1:0-166235 GCA_051061385.1 Methylocystis sp. | reverse complement strand
CGATGGCCAAGGAAAAGTTTTCACGCACGAAGCCGCACTGCAACATTGGGACGATTGGACACGTCGACCATGGCAAGACGTCTTTGACGGCGGCGATCACCAAGGTTCTGGCGGAGACGGGCGGCGCGACCTTCACGGCCTATGACCAGATCGACAAGGCTCCGGAGGAGAAGGCGCGCGGCATCACGATTTCGACGGCGCATGTCGAATATGAGACGCAGAACCGCCATTACGCCCATGTCGACTGCCCCGGCCACGCCGACTATGTGAAGAACATGATCACCGGCGCGGCGCAGATGGACGGCGCGATTCTGGTGGTCTCGGCCGCCGACGGCCCGATGCCGCAGACCCGCGAACATATCCTCTTGGCCCGTCAGGTCGGCGTGCCGGCGCTGGTCGTGTTCCTGAACAAGGTCGACATGGTCGACGATCCGGAGCTTTTAGAGCTCGTCGAGCTCGAAGTGCGCGAACTGCTCTCGAAGTATGAGTTTCCCGGCGACGACATTCCGATCACCAAGGGTTCGGCGCTGTCCGCGCTCGAGGGCAAGAACCCCGAGATCGGCCATGACGCGATCCTGAAGCTGATGCAGACGGTCGACGCCTATATTCCGCAGCCGGAGCGCCCGAAGGATCAGCCGTTCCTGATGCCGGTCGAGGACGTGTTCTCGATTTCGGGCCGCGGCACGGTGGTGACGGGGCGCATCGAGCGCGGCGTGATCAAGGTGGGCGAGGAAGTCGAGATCGTCGGCATCCGTCCGACGACGAAGTCGACGGTGACGGGCGTCGAGATGTTCCGCAAGCTCTTGGATCAGGGCGAGGCGGGCGACAACGTCGGCTGCCTGCTGCGCGGCACGAAGCGCGAGGACGTTGAGCGCGGCCAAGTGCTGTGCAAGCCGGGCTCGGTGAAGCCGCATACGAAGTTCAAGGCCGAGGCGTATATCCTGACGAAGGAAGAGGGCGGCCGTCATACGCCGTTCTTCACCAACTACCGCCCGCAGTTCTATTTCCGCACGACGGACGTGACCGGCATCGTCACGCTTCCCGAGGGCGTGGAGATGGTGATGCCGGGCGACAATGTGACGATGGAAGTCGCGCTGATCGTGCCGATCGCCATGGAGGAGAAGCTGCGCTTCGCCATCCGCGAAGGCGGCCGCACCGTCGGAGCTGGAGTTGTGGCGTCGATCATTGAGTGATCGTCGCTGAAGCGCGCTAAAGTTTAAAAAGGGCAGGAGCAGCGTTCTTGCCCCTTTATTTTTTGAGCGTTCTTGCCCCTTTATTTTTTGACAGTCTCATTTCTGACAGCGGCAAAGGATTGAGATCAGCCATGCAGCCTTCCGTCGTAAAGCTTGAACGCACGCACAAGCGCTGGTCGACGATGTCAATCGCAACGATCCGCATGCCGGATGGAACGACGGTGCTGCGCGACGTCGAGGACCATGGCTGCGCGGCTGCCGTGCTGCCTTACGATCCCGAGCGCAAGACCGCGCTGCTCGTGGCGCAGCTGCGCGCCGCGGAGCTGATCGCCGTCGGCGCGACGGAGTCGCTCGAGGCGATCGCCGGTCTCGTCGAGGGCGACGATGACGCCGCCGCCACAGCGAGACGCGAAGCGCTCGAAGAAGGCGGACTGCGGCTCGGCGCCCTCGAACATGTCGCAACCGCCTGGTCGATGCCGGGCGTCTCGACCGAGCGCATGGCGCTCTATCTCGCCGAATATCGCGCCGAGGACCGCGTCGGCGGCGGCGGCGGCGTCGCACATGAAAGCGAAGAGGTTCGCGTCGTGGAAATGAGTCTGAACGAACTCGCGGCGCTGATGGCGGGCGACGGCTTCGTCGACATGAAGACGCTGGCGCTCGTTCAGGCGCTGCGCCTTCGGCGTCCTGATCTTTTCGACTAACCAGCCTTCGACGAGCCGCCCGGGATGTTTCGCTCAACAGCCGGACGTCGTCACGCCCGGCGCCAGCCGCAGCGCGCCGCAGAGATCGCGCGACTGAAAGTCGTCCATCATTTGTCGGGTGATGACGCTGGTTGAGCCTGGAACCTGCATGACGGGCGTCGGCGCGCCCGTGGGGCCCGTCAAATATTCGGAGAAATAGCCGTCGTCAGAATAGGGCGGCGGCGCGACGCGATGGACGCGCGCCCGAGCGCCGCGCACGCGCGTATCGGCGGCGGCGGGAGCCGTCAGACCAATGACACAGGCGACGGCGACGAGAATCAGTCGAGCGAGAGACCTGCCCATGGCGTTGTCCTCCTGAAGGCAGGATATAGCCGTCCGGGCGCTTAGACCAAGCCTCATGCAAAAAGCGCCGGCGCCTCGACGGTCACCACAAGGATCTCCGGCGGGCGCATGAAGCGCACCGGCAGGATCGACTCGCCGAGCCCCGCCGAAATGACCATGTGGCGGTCGTCTTCGACGATGTGGCCGTAAATATGCTTCGTGTTCCAGCGCCACTCCGCGAAAACGGGACCAGCGAAGGGAAGATTGACCTGCCCGCCATGCGTGTGGCCGCACAGCGTCAGCGCGACGCGCTGCGGCACGCGCGGAAAGATGAAAGGCTCATGCGCCATCAGAATGGCGGGCGCGTCGTCTGTGACGCGCGCGAGAGTCCCGTCGAGGTCGTCATGGCCACGCCAGCCCTGACCTTCGCGAAGCGTCGTCGCCATTTGGTCGCCGAGCCCCAGCAGCCAGAAGCCGGCCCCGTTCTTCTCGAGCCGGAGCGCGTCATTTTCATAAAGGCGCGCGCCCATCTGCTTTAGTGCGCGCCGCGCGCCTTCGGCGTCGTCCGGCGCGTCGCCAGGCAGAGGTCCGTGCCACCAGTCATGATTGCCGAGAACGGCGTGAATGCCGAGCGGCGCTTTGAGATCGGCCAGCGCCTCGCCCCATTGTTCGGGCGTGACGCGACCCGTCGCCAGATGTGTGCCGCCGGCGAAGTCGCCGAGCAGGACCGTCAGATCCGGCTGCAGAGCGTTGGCGACGCCGACGATCTTGCGAATGCGCGAGACAGGCATCCAGGGCTCGCAGGCATGCAGATCGGTGATGACGCAGACGCGCAGAGTCAGGCCAGCCGGCCACCCCTTCGGCGTCACGCGGCGGCGCGTCACGTCGAGGATGAAGTTCGGCTCGATGACGACGGAATAGGCGCCCAGGCCGCCGCCGATCGCCGCGCCGAGAATCATGCCTGATTGCCAGCGCAGGAACGCGCGACGGCTGATCATTTCCTATCCTTCGTCCGCGTCCGCCCGCTCGACGCGGAGGACCGGCTGCGACGAAGGAGGCTTATATCAGGCGGCGAGTTCGTCTCCCAGAAGCACCGCGGGCAGGCGGCGCTCGTCGAGGCGCTCCACCGGGGTCGTGGGCTGCGAGGCGAACTGCTCGACCTCCAGCGCCGCGGCGACAGCGGAAATGCCGATCTCGCGGTAGAGACGCGCGAGAAGGTCATGAGGATGGCCGCCGGACTGGGGCTCGTTGAACTCGACAGAATACTTGTCCGACATGGTTGCGCTCGACGCTAGGAGGGGGACTCAAAAGGGCGTTTTCCTAGGATTGTCCTCAGTAAGTTAACGAGCCGCTAAGGAATCGAGGGCCGGACGCCGCCGCTCGAAGTTTTTTTGGGGATGCGCGACAGGCGTTGCATTCGCTGCAAATTTGCGAAGAATGCGGCCGAGCCGCCGAGATGGCGGCGGTCACGCGAGTCTTTGATCCTATGCGACGTCATCTTCCGCCCGAACCCTGGTCGAAAGTCGCGCTCTGGAGCCGACGCTTCGCGATTTTCGCCGCGACTGTGGCGATTTTGTCGATTCTTGTGGGGCGAATTGGCGCCATTGACCCGCCCTCGGCGCTGGCGTCGCTTGGCGGCGCGATGGCCCTGGCGCTGATCGCTCTGCTTCTGTTTTTCGCCGCCTGCAACGTGATCTGGCGAGAGGGACGGCGCGGCGCGGGGGCGGCGACGGCCGCGTTCTTTCTCGCGGCCCTGACCCTGGGCTTTCCGGCCTATCTGGCGTTCGAGGCGGTGCGCCTGCCGGTGCTTTCCGACATTTCGACGGATGTCGCCGATCCGCCGCATTTCTCCTACTCCCGGGCCGCTTTCGATGCGCGTAGCGGCTTCCAGCCGCCGGGCCTGCCGGCGCGCGCGCGTGAGGCGCAGCGGCCGGCCTATCCAGACGTCGAGCCGATCGTCGTCGATCTCGACACCGACGAAGCCTTCGCTCTGGTGCTGAAGACGGCCAAGGCGCAAGGCTGGACGCTCGTCGACAAACGGCCGCCGGGCGCGCGCAGCGGGGACGGGCACATCGATTTCATCGACAAGACTCTCGTCATGGGCTTCGACGACGACATCACCGTCCGCTTCAAGCCGCTGCCGGGCCAGACTCGGATCGACCTGCGGTCGGCGTCGCGCTACGGACGCCATGACTTCGGCGCGAACGCCAAAAGAATCACCGCTTTCGCCGAGGAACTGCAGTCGCAACTCGACGCGCGCTGACGCGCTCCCCAAATTGACAGGAAGGCGAGACGCTCGTTTTCAGCGGCGTCTTGGATTATTCTGCACGGCGAAGCTTAGCGACGGGAGCGGTGAAATGGTTGAGGAAAGCGGCGGCGGCGCAGTGAACGCCCCAGCGGTTCCGCCTTTCACCCGCGACCAGGAACTCACCGCCTATCGGGAAATGCTGCTCATCCGGCGCTTCGAAGAAAAGGCCGGACAGCTCTACGGCATGGGCGTCATCGGCGGATTCTGTCACCTCTACATCGGTCAGGAAGCTGTCGTCGTCGGCGTGAAGATGGCGGCGCGCGACGGCGACCAGTTCACGACGAGCTACCGCGATCACGGACATATGCTCGCCTCGGGCATGGAGCCGAAGGGCGTGATGGCCGAGCTTGCCGGAAAGCGTCACGGCTATTCGAAGGGCAAGGGCGGCTCGATGCACATGTTCTCGCACGAGAAGAGCTTCTACGGCGGCCATGGCATCGTCGGCGCGCCGGCGCCGATCGGGGCGGGCGTCGCCTTCGCCAACGCCTACCGCGGCGACGGCCGCGTTTCGCTCACCTTTTTTGGCGAAGGCGCGTCCAACCAGGGCCAGGTCTATGAGGCCTTCAATATGGCGGCGCTCTGGAAACTGCCGGTGGTCTTCATCGTCGAGAACAACCGCTATGCGATGGGCACGGAGATTTCCCGCGCCTCGGCGCAGATCGACTTCTCGAAACGCGGCGCGGCTTTCGCCATCCCCGGCAAGCAGATCGACGGCATGGACGTGCGCATCGTCAAGGCGGCGGCGGATGAGGCGATCGCATGGTGCCGCAATGGCAATGGCCCCTATCTCATAGAGGCGCAGACCTATCGCTATCGCGGCCACTCCATGTCGGATCCCGCGAAATACCGCTCCAAGGAAGAAGTGCAGAAGATGCGCGAGGAGCATGATCCGATCGAACAAGTTCGCGTGCGCCTCATCGCAGACGGCGTGAGCGAGGAAGAACTCAAGAAAATCGACGCCAATGCGCGCAAGATCGTCTCCGAGGCCGCCGATTTCGCGATGGCGGACAAGGAGCCGGATCCGAGCGAATTGTGGACCGACGTGCTCGCGTGAGAGACTGATTGAATGACCGTCAACGTTCTCATGCCCGCGCTGTCGCCGACGATGGAGCAGGGCAAGCTCGCCAAATGGCTCAAGTCGGAAGGCGACGAGGTGAAGGCCGGCGACGTCATCGCCGAAATCGAGACCGACAAGGCGACGATGGAGGTCGAGGCCGTCGACGAAGGCGTGCTGGCGCGCATCCTCGTTCCCGGTGGGACGGAGAATGTCGCCGTCAACACGCCGATCGCGGTGATCGCCGAGGAAGGCGAAAGCGTCGCCGACACCGCCGACCATGCGCCGATCGCGGGCGTCGGCGAAGAGGACAAGGCCCAGAAACAGGCCGAAGCGGCGCCGCCCGTGCCGGGACAGACCACCCCACAGGACGAACCCGGCGAAGCCAACAAGGCCGCGACGAAAGCCGCGGTCGAGGCTGCGACGCCGACGCAAAAGGCGACGAGCGTCGCCAGGGAAATATCGGCGACCGTCGCCCCCGAGGTGCCCGAAGGCACGACGATGGTCGCCATGACCATGCGCGAAGCGTTGCGCGACGCGATGGCCGAGGAGATGCGGCGCGACCCCACCGTCTTCGTCATCGGCGAAGAGGTCGCCGAGTATCAGGGCGCCTACAAAGTCACGCAGGGCCTTTTGCAGGAATTCGGCGCGAAGCGCGTCGTCGATACGCCGATCACCGAATATGGCTTCGCCGGCGTCGGCGTCGGCGCGGCGTTCGCGGGATTGCGGCCGATCGTCGAATTCATGACGTTCAACTTCTCGATGCAGGCGATCGATCACGTCGTCAATTCGGCGGCGAAGACGCTGTACATGTCGGGCGGACAGATCCGTTGCCCGATCGTTTTCCGCGGACCGAACGGCGCCGCCGCCCGCGTCGCGGCCCAGCACAGTCAGGATTATTCCGCCTGGTATTCGCAGGTGCCGGGACTGATCGTCATCGCGCCGTCGAACGCCAGCGACGCGAAGGGCCTGCTGAAGGCGGCCATCCGCAACGACAATCCGGTCGTGTTTCTCGAAAACGAGATTCTCTACGGCAAGACCTCGGAAGTGCCGGCGCTCGAGGATTTCGTCCTGCCGATCGGCAAGGCGCGCATCGCGCGGCCCGGCAAGGACGTGACGCTCGTCTCCTTCTCCATCGGCATGACCTATGCGCTCCAGGCCGCTGACGAACTCGCAAGGGAGGGCATCGAAGCCGAGGTGATCGATCTGCGCACGCTGCGGCCGATGGACACCGAGACGGTGATCGAATCGGTGAAAAAGACCGGCCGCTGCGTCGCGATTGAAGAGGGCTGGCCGCAGTGCGGCGTGTCGGCCGAGATCGCCACGCGCGTTCAGGCCGAGGCCTTCGATTATCTCGACGCGCCGGTGCTGCGCGTCACCGGCAAGGACACGCCGATGCCTTACGCCGCCAATCTCGAAAAGCTCGCCCTGCCGAGCGTGCCTGAAGTCGTCACGGCGGCGAAGGCGGTTCTGTACAGGTCCTGATGATGGCGCTCGTCACTCCCGACACTGGCGCGCCGCGCATCTTCGCCTCGCCGCTCGCGCGCCGATTGGCGAGGGAAGGCGGACTCGATCTTTCCGCGCTGCAAGGCTCCGGGCCGCACGGCAGGATCATTGAACGCGATGTGAAGACCGCCCTTGCCCGCGGAGGAGCGCCATCGAAGGCGGCGCCGCTCGCCGCGGCGCCGTCAGCTGACGTCACGCGCAAATTCTTCGAGGCTGGCTCATTCGAGGAAATCCCGCACGACAATGTGCGCAAGGCAATTGCGCGCCGGCTGACGGAATCGATCCAGACCATTCCGCATTTCTATCTCAACGTCGACTGTGAGATCGACGCGCTGCTGCGGCTGCGCGAGGATTATAATTCCGCCGCGCCGCTCGGCGCGGACGGCAAGCCGGCGTGGAAGACCTCGGTCAATGATTACGTCGTCAAGGCGCTCGCCACGGCGCTCCAGCGCAAGCCCGAGGCGAATGTCACTTTTACGCCGGAGGCGTTGCTGCGCCACAAATCCTCGGACATCGGCGTCGCCGTGTCGATCCCTGGCGGGCTCGTGACGCCGATCATCCGCAACGCCGAAGCGAAATCGGTCCGAGAAATTTCGGACGAGATCAAGGAGCTTGCCGGCCGGGCCCGCGCGCGCAAGCTGAAACCGCATGAATATGAAGGCGGCGTGTCGGCCGTCTCTAATCTCGGCATGTATGGCGTGCAGAGCTTCACGGCGGTGATCAATCCGCCGCAATCGACGATCCTGGCGGTCGGGCAGGGCGAGCAGCGCATGGTCGTGAAGAACGGCGCGCCGCTTGTCGCGACAATGATGAGCGTGACGCTTTCCTGCGATCACCGCGCCGTCGACGGCGCGCTCGGCGCAGAGCTTTTGGCGCAATTCAAATATGTGATCGAACATCCGGCGATGATGTTCGCGTGACGCCGTCATTGCGAGGCGCGTAAGCGCGAAGCAATCCAGAAGCCGCCTTGCGACTCTGGATTGCTTCGCTTCGCTCGCAATGACGGTCGAATGGTCGGACGGAAGAAAAAATGCAATTGCAATCGACCCTCACCTGTCCGCACTGCGCGCGCGCGCAAACGCTGGACATGCCGCTCGACGCCTGTGTCGTCGTGCATGTCTGCGCCGGATGCGGCGCGCGGCTGACGCCCAAGCCTGGCGACTGCTGCGTGTTCTGCTCCTATGGCGACGTTCCATGCCCGCCAGTGCAGAAGGACGGCGATTGTTGCGGCGCCCCGATGGACGAGGGGCGCTAATCGCGGCATATGCCTTGCCTGGAACAGCTCTAAACAGGCAGGGAGCGCGCGCGTGGCGACGGAAGCTGACATTTTGAAGGCGCTGGAAGGGCTCTACGGACCTGGCGGCACGCCGCTCGTAAACGCCTTGAGCGGAATCAATCTCTCCGGCGCGAAGGCCTTTGTCTCTCTGGCCGGCGATCCCAGTCAGCCGCAGGCTTGGGAGGCGGCGCGTATGGCCGCCGAGCGCGCGATCAAGGCGACGCCGGGGATCGAGCAGGCGATCGTGACCCTGACCGCCGAGCGCGCGCCACGCGCCGAGGCGCCGCCGCGCGGCCAAGCGCAGGCGCACACGCACACACATGGGGCCGCCGCGCCGCCGCCGCAGCGCAAGGGCGGCATCCCGGCGCTGGAGAAAATCCGCTACATCGTCGCCGTCGCCTCTGGGAAAGGCGGCGTCGGCAAATCGACGACATCGGCCAATCTCGCGCTCGGCCTCGCCGCGCAGGGCTGGCGCGTCGGCCTGCTCGACGCCGACGTCTATGGTCCCTCGATGCCGCGGCTTTTCGGGCTTTCCGACAAGCCGAAGGTCGAAGGCGGCAAGCTTGTTCCGCTCGAAGCCTATGGGCTGAAGATCATGTCGATGGGATTTCTCGTCGATGAGAATATTCCGATGGTCTGGCGCGGCCCGATGGTGTCGCAGGCGATTTCGCAGATGCTCGGCGAGGTCGCCTGGGGAGAGCTCGACGCGCTCGTCATCGACATGCCGCCCGGCACCGGCGACGTCCAGCTCACCATCGCGCAGCAGGTCCCGCTCGCCGGCGCGGTCGTCGTGTCGACGCCGCAGGATCTGGCGCTGATCGACGCGCGTCGCGCCGTGGCGATGTTCCAGAAGGTCGAGGCGCCGATCCTCGGCGTGATAGAGAACATGAGCTACTTCCTGTGCCCGCACTGTGGCGGCCGCTCCGAGATCTTCGCCCATGGCGGCGCCCGCCACGACGCCGAACAGATGGGCGTGCCTTTCCTTGGCGAGGCGCCGCTCGACATAAAGATTCGCGAAACCTCCGATGCGGGACGTCCCGTGGTCGGCGCCGAGCCCGACAGTCCGCAGGCCGCGGTCTATCTCAATCTCGCGGCGAAAGTGAAAACGCTGCTCGAAACGCAAAAGCAGCGCGCCGCGCCGAAGATCGTCGTCGGCTGAACCAGAGCGAAAGCTGCTTCGACATGTCCTTCAAGCCGCCGGGACAAAACAGCGTTTCTCCCTATCTGGTCGTCGCCGACGCCGCAGCGACCATAAAATTCCTGCAGGCGGCTTTCGGCGCCGCCGTGCTGCGCACATTTCCGGATGCGCAGGGAAGGTTACGGCATGCGGAGGTGCGCATCGACGACACCGTCGTCATGCTCGCCGACGCTGCGCCGCAGTGGCCAGCGATCGAAGCGCATGTCCACGTCTATGTTCCCTCGGTGGACGATACTTATGCGCGCGCGTTGCAGGCCGGCGCGAGCTCAGTTCAGGCGCCCGTGAAGAAAGACGATGAAGACAAGCGCGGCGGCGTCAAGGACCAAGGCGGCACGACCTGGTGGATCGCCACGCGCATCGAATAGGCCGCTGCCGGCAAAAAGACGCGCCTCCCGTCCAGGAGGCGCGCCAGGCGGGCCGATCGCTGCCGGCCCTCAGGGAGCCCGATATTTCAGAAATGGCTGGGAAACCAGGAATCGTCGCCTGCATCCCATTTGTAATTGTAGCCGACAGAGAATGCGCCGCCATAGGCCCACACATTGACGGTGGCGGCGGGATTGAAGCCGCCGAAAGGCCGCGCTGCCGACTGCGGAATCGCCTCAAAGGCGGATACGGAATTCTTGAAAGCCCAAAGGACGGAAAAATCGAACGACGAGTTTTTCGTAACCGCGTAGTTGAAACCGCCGCCGAGATGATGCCGGTTCACGCTAGGCGAGAGCACCGCAAAGTTCAACGAACGCGCGATCAGCGAACTGGTCGCGTAATGATAGCCAAGTCGAAGCGCCAGCGTCGGCGTCGCGCGCCACTCGGCGGCGACGGATGCCGAATCCGTATCCTTCATATTGATGCCGGCGCTGTCGCCGAGCGAGCGCACAATCAGGGGCGCGTTGGAATTGCCGATAGAGGGAACGGCGGAAAAGAAGACATGTCGCCAGTCCGCCATGAGCGTAAGATTGGGCAAGATGTCGTAGGCGAACCCGGCCTGCAATTGCGCCGGGATGTCGAATCTGCCGTGGTCGCCGAGAAGACCCGAATATTTATCGAGACGCGACATCCACATGGGCGTTGAGCCGGAAAAGCCGAAGCGCAAGGTGTCCGTGATTCCCCACAGCAACCCTAAGCGGAAGCCGCCGCCGTAGGACCAGTCAAACCCCATGTCTGACATTTCCCACTGATTTGTTGAAAAGGGCGCGAACGTCGTCACACCCTGAACGTTCAACATCTGCACCGCGATCGTCGGCGCGAGGCCGATCGTGATGGGGCCAATCGAAGTGTGGAAGCGGCGCGCGTAATCGACGCTCGCGAAGGCTTGCCTGAGGTCTAATCCGACGAAGCCGCCGCCGAACGGCCCACCCAGCGGCGGCCGGGCGTATCTCACGTCATAGGCGCTGTTAATGCCGCCATTCGAATAGGTGACGATGCTCCACGCGGAGTCGGCGTCTATCGGGCGAATGTTGCCCGAGTTGGGGATAGGCGTCCATGGACGGCCGCTGTGCACGTCGCCCGGCGCGATGAGCCTCGGAAGTCCTTCGGTCCTGTAACCGCGATAAGCAAGATTGGCGGCGACGCCAAACGCAAACTGCCGGTCAAGGCCGACGATGGTCGCGGGATTGACGGAGGCGGCCATGCCGTCCCGGCCATCGGCCACGCTGGCGCCGGCGAGCGCTCTCTGGCGTGGGCCGTATCCCGTCGCAAAAAAACCGTCGGCGGCAAAGGAGCAGGATGGCGCGAGCGCGGCGATTGCCGTGAGCGTGAACAGGAAAGTGCGCGAAACAATGGTTTTCATGGGGGCGAGTCCCGAAGCGCAATGCCTTTATTCGGCGTGAGGGCCTTCGCCCCGTCGCGCCGAACCGACGCATGTTCACGTTTATTTACAGGTTACCAGAGGCGCCCCGCCGTGCAGCGTAAATATCGCTTCACATGCGCAGATTTCGTTCGCCTGTCACGTCTTTGCAACACAAGCGCTTTTCGGCTTTGCCGCGCTTTGTGGCGCGCGCCTCCGCAGACCGGACTCAAGCGATCGCGTCCTTGGGACGTGCGGCGGGCGCGGGATAGAGCAGCCGGCGCCAGATCCCGTACCAGCTCCCGGCGATGACGGCGAGCGTCAGCGCCCAAACGAGTTTTGGCCAGGTCGGCGGCTCGAAGCGCAGGAGCTCTGAGATCAATGGCGCATAAAGGCTTGCCGCCAACAGCGCAGCGGCCGCGGACGCGACGCCCCAGAACGCCAGATTGTCGCGTGAAAACAGCGAAGCGCCGCGCGGAAGCGCATCTGCGAGCGCGAGCGTGAGATTGCTGACGACGAGGGTCGCGAAGGCGAGGCCGCGGGCCTGCGGTTCCGGGGCGCCCAACGCGTCGTCAATGACGTAAACGGACATTACGGCGAGGAAGACCACGAACCCTTGGACGAAACCGAGCCACAGTTCGCGCGCGCCAAAAAGTGGATCGTCCGGCCTGGGCGGGGGTTTCAGCATGGCGTCGGGCTCATTCGGCTGCGACTCGAAAACCAGCGCGCAGGTGGGGTCGATGATCAGCTCCATCAGAACGACATGCGCGGGGAGCAGCAGCGGCGGCAAGCCCATCAGGATCGGCGCCAGAGCGACGCCGGCGATCGGGACGTGGATCGCGGTCACATAGGTCAGCGCGCGGCGCAGATTCGCGAAGATGCGCCGGCCGAGCGCCACGCCGGCGACGATCGACGGGAAGCTGTCGTCGAGCAGCACGATAGGAGCGGCTTCGCGCGCGACATCCGATCCGCGCTGGCCCATGGCGATGCCGATATGGGCTGCGGCGAGCGCCGGCCCGTCATTGACGCCGTCTCCGGTCATGGCGACGATATGGCCGTCAGCTTTGAAGGCTTCGACGAGCGCAAGCTTGCTTGTCGGCGTCACCCGCGCGAAGACGCGCACGTTACGGATGTGTTCGGGGAGCGCGTCGCTTGGCGTCGCCGCGATCTGCGCCCCCGTGAGCACGCCGGCTTCAGTATTGAGGCCCGCTTGGCGCGCGATCACGAGGGCTGTGGCGGGATAGTCGCCGGTGATCATCGCCACGGCGACTCCTGCCCGCAGCGCCGCGGCGACGGCGGCGGGGACGTCATCGCGCAGCGGATCCTCGAAGGCCAGCAGTCCGACGAAGTTGAACGCTTCGGCTTCCGGCGGCGGCGCTTGCGGCAGCGGCGCCGTCTGGGCGACCCCAAGCACGCGCAGGCCGCGATGCGCGAGATCGTCGACTTCAGTTTGAAGTCGCGCGCGCGCATCGTCAGAGAGTCGCGCGAGTTTGAAGATCGCTTCCGGCGCGCCTTTCGCCGCGTAACTTTCTCCTGAGTCATCGCGCCAGCATTGAATGAAGGCGAGGAGGTCGGGGCGGATCGGAAAGCTGCGAACTGCATCGCCTTCCGGCGTCACGCCTTCATCAGCGGCATAGTCATGAACGGCGCGATCCATTGGATCGACAGGATTCGCCGACGAGGCGCGCAGGGCGGCGCGAATGAGCCCGCGGCGGCTTTTCGGGCGCGACGGATCTGTCGCATCGTCGTTTTCCGCGACGGCGAACGCCACGCGCATGCGATTCTGCGTCAGCGTGCCGGTCTTGTCGACGCAAAGGATCGATGTCGAACCCAGCGTTTCGGTCACGGAAGAGCGGCGCACGAGCACGTTGCGGCGCGCCAGGCGATAGGCGCCGAGCGCGAGAAAGATCGCGAGCACCATCGGAAATTCTTCCGGCAGAAGACCAATGGCGAGCGTGATGCCGGCGATCGCGCCCTGAAACCAATCGCCATGCGTGAGCCAATAGGCGAGAAACACGAACCCGCAAAAGAGAAGGGCGAAGGCGCCGAGCGTCGCGACCAGCTTGCCGGTGCGTTGTTGCAGCGGGCTGGGCTCGGCCTCGATCGCCGCAAGCGAGGCGCCGAGGCGGCCCATCGCCGTATGCGCGCCGGTGCGGACGACTTCGGCGAGTCCCGATCCGCGCGCGATCATCGTTCCCGCAAAAAGATAAGGCGTGTGGTCGCCGCCGGGATCAGGAAATTCCGTCCCCGAGCGATCCCCGCTTGCGAGAGTCTTCGTCACTGGCGCCGACTCCCCCGTGAGCAGGGATTCGTCGAGCACGAGCGCGTCGCCGCCGATCAGCAGCGCGTCGGCCGGCGCGCGCTCGCCCTCGCCGACGAGAATGATGTCGCCAGGGACAAGATCGCGGGCAGGGATGCGCCGCTCGACGCCATCGCGCAAACAGGTCGCGGTCGGTTCGGCCAGTCGGTTGAGCGCCTGCAGCGCGCGCTCGGTTCGCAGTTCCTGCAGCACGACCAGAGTGATCGACGCGGCTGCGCAGGCGACCATGAACAGGCCCTCGCCGAGATCGCCGACGAAGAGATAGAGCAGCGCGGCCGAGGCGAGCAGAAAGAACATCGGTTCTTTGAGCGTGCGCAGCGCGATCGCGAATACGCCCGGCGGAGCCGCCCGTGGCTGCTCATTCGGCCCGTATTCGGCAAGACGTCGGGCGGCTTCGTCCGTCGTCAGGCCCTCGATGTTGGCTCGGTTCATTCTGGTTGTGGCGGCGGGCGCATTCTCGCCTAAGCGAGCGCGTCGATGAGGGGCGGATGGAGCTGAAGCATATTGGAAAGCTGGCCGTATTACGAACCGCCAACCGGGCTGCGACATTTGGAGTCACGCCCTTGTTTTTGAGGTCTCCTGCGCAATCTTCAGCTTTCGTTGACTTGCCTGCGGCGCGACCCTAGCTTCTTCAGCTATGCTCTTGCTTCTAAAGGAAAAGCTCTGGGAGACTTTGCGGGCGGTCCTTCCCCTGTTCGCTGTCGTTTGCCTCTTGCAGCTCACCTTGATCGGCGCCTCGACGGCCACCATCATCGATCTCGTCACGGGAGCGGTCTTGATCGTCGCCGGAATGGTTCTGCTGTTCACGGGCGTGGATTACGGCATCCTGCCCATGGGAAACTATGTCGGCGCCGCTTTGCCGGGGAAAGGCTCGATCACGCTCATCGCCGCCGTCGCCTTCGCCTTAGGCTTCGCAACGACGCTTGCAGAGCCCGACGTGCTCGTGCTGGCCAACCAGGTGAACCGCTTCATGAGCGACATTTCCCGGCAGACGATCGTCTACTCCATCGCGGTCGGCGTCGGGGCGTTTACCGCTGTTGCTATGACGCGCATCGTTTTCGGCTTCTCGTTGCGAGGCCTGCTGACGATCGCCTATGGGGCGATGCTTGCTCTGTCCTTTTTCGCGCCGGCACAGTTCATCCCGCTCGCCTATGACGCCGGCAGCGTGACGACCGGCGTGCTGACGGCGCCGATCGTCATCTCGATCGCCATTGGCTTGAGTTCCGTGCTTGCCGGCCGTTCAGCGGTCGCTGACGGATTTGGGCTCCTGGGGTTCGCGTCGATAGGCCCGATCTTCGCCATGATGGCGATCGGGATATTGCTGCGGTGAGCCTCGAGGCTCGGCTCGACGAAGCGCGCATCGTCGCTGAGAGCGTCGCCGAGGCGGTGCTCCCGTTGGTGGCGCTCTTCCTTGTCTTTCAGGCGCTGCTCCTGAGACTGCCGCGCAGGAGCGTGCTCGACATCATGATCGGGACGCTCATCGCAGCGGCCGGCCTTTTTCTATTCCTGTTCGGCGTCGAGATCGTTCTTATGCCCGTTGGCCGCGCCATCGGCGAGGCGCTTGGAGGCTTGCGGCACAAGTGGCTGCTCGCGCCCATTGGTCTATTCCTGGGTTTCGTTACAACTTGGAGCGAGCCTGCGGTGCGTATCTTCGCCGATCAGGTCGAAGAGGCCTCGAGCGGTTCGATTTCGGCGTCGACAGTTCTTTACACGATCTGTATCGGCGTCGCGGCGTCCGTCGCGCTAGGGCTGCTCAGGATCGCTTACGGGCTCCCGCTGCTCTATCTGGTCGCCCCGGGCTATGCGCTCGTCATCGTGATCATGTGGCTCTGCGAAAAAGACTTCGTGGCGATCGCCGTTGATGCGGGCGGGGTCGCAACGGGTCCGATGGCCAATACCTTTCTTCTAGCGCTCGCGCTCGGCGCAGCCGCGTCGACGAATGGCTGCGATATGATCGTTGAGGGACTGGGCCTCGTATCGCTGATTGCGCTCGCACCCCTGTTTTCGGTCATGACCTTGGGGCTTCTCGTCCGTCGGGCGAAGCGGCGACAGGAGTAACGACGATGTTGTTGAACGCATCTCTGATCGTGACCATCGTGCCGAAGGGTTGGGGCAACACGGTTCTCCAGGCTTCCGTCACGGCCGGGGCGCGCGGCGGCACCGTCCTTTACGGCCGCGGCATTGGCGTCAACGAGCATGAGAAGATCTTCGGCATCGCCATAGAGCCCGAAAAGGAGATCGTGCTCACCGTCGTCTATTCCGACAAAGCGGACGCCATTTTGCAGGAGATCATGCGCGCCGCCGAACTGACGGAGCCCAGCAGAGGCCTCGCTTTTGTCGTGGCGCTCGATAAAGTCGTCGGCGTCAGCCATCTGCGCAATGAGCAGAGTCCCGATCAGTCCTCCTGAATGAGCGTCGTTCGCCGCCTTGCGGGGCGGTCGCGAACGGACTAGTTTTCACTGAATGGCGAGGGGCGCCGCAAGTGCGGCTGAGAAGCACCCGTCGAACCTGATCCGGGTCATGCCGGCGTAGGGAAGGCCAGCGAAATGAGCGACCGGCGCGCCAGCGTCGTCGTGATGGCGGCGCGCCCCTCCTTCGTCTTCCTGACTCAACGTCCGCTTCACTTTGACGAAGCGAGATGAAGGAGCGCGATCATGAACATTCACGACAAGCGCCTGCCGGCGAGCGTCACCACCGGGCCGATCGGCAAGTCGCGAAAGGTCTATTCCTCTCCGGAAGATCGCGACGACATTCGCGTTCCCTGTCGCGAAATCGCGCTCCACCCCTCGTCGGGCGAACTGCCGCTCCGAGTTTACGACCCGTCGGGACCTTATACCTGCGCGTCTTTCACCCCTGACCTTTCGGCGGGGCTTCCCGCTGCACGTCACTGGCTCGCTTTGCGCGCGGGTCTCGAAACCTATCAAGGCCGCGCGATCAAGCCAGAGGACAATGGCTTTGCAGAAGGCGAACGGCTTGTGCCGCCTTGTCCGGCCGAGCGCAAGCTTTACCGGGCGGCGGGCGCGCAGCCGGTCACGCAGCTTGAATTCGCCCGCGCCGGGATCGTCACGGAAGAGATGATCTATGTCGCGCATCGCGAGAATCTTTGTCGCGAACGCGCGCTCGACGTCGCCAAAGAGCGCATCGCCGATGGCGAAAGCTTCGGCGCCGCCATTCCCGAATTCGTCACGCCTGAATTCGTGCGCGAAGAAATCGCGCGCGGCCGGGCGATCATCCCCGCGAACGTCAATCATCCAGAGCTCGAGCCGATCGTCATCGGCCGCAACTTCCTGGTGAAGGTCAACGCCAATATCGGCAATTCGGCCGTGACCTCTTCGGTCTCGGAGGAAGTGGAAAAGATGGTGTGGGCGATCCGCTGGGGCGCCGACACGGTGATGGATCTTTCCACCGGCCGCAACATTCACAACATCCGTGACTGGATCATCCGCAACGCGCCGGTTCCGATCGGCACCGTGCCGATCTATCAGGCGCTCGAAAAGGTCGGCGGCGACGCGCTGAAGCTGGATTGGGAAGTGTTTAAAGACACGCTGATCGAGCAGGCGGAGCAGGGCGTCGACTATTTCACGATCCACGCCGGCGTTCGTCTCGCCTATGTGCCGCTGACGGCCAATCGCGTCACCGGCATCGTCTCGCGCGGCGGTTCGATCATGGCGCGCTGGTGCTTGTCGAAGCACAAGGAGAGTTTCCTATACGAGCGCTTCGACGACATCTGCGACATCATGCGCAAATATGACGTTTCGTTCTCGCTCGGCGACGGCTTGCGTCCGGGCTCCAACGCCGACGCCAATGACGCGGCGCAATTCGCGGAGCTGGAGACGCTCGGCGAACTCACCAGGATCGCTTGGGACAAGGGCTGTCAGGTGATGATCGAAGGCCCCGGCCATGTGCCGATGCACAAGATCAAGGCCAACATGGACAAGCAGCTCAAAGCCTGCGGGGAGGCACCGTTCTATACGCTCGGGCCGCTCGTCACCGACATTGCGCCCGGCTACGATCACATCACCTCAGGCATCGGCGCGGCGATGATCGGCTGGTTCGGCACGTCGATGCTGTGTTACGTAACGCCTAAAGAGCATCTCGGCCTGCCGGACCGCGACGACGTCAAGACCGGCGTCATCACCTATCGCATCGCCGCGCACGCCGCCGATCTCGCCAAGGGCCATCCGGCCGCGCGCGAGCGCGACGACGCGATGAGCCGGTCGCGTTTCGACTTCCGCTGGGAGGATCAGTTCGAGATCGGACTCGATCCAGATACGGCGCGCGAATTCCACGACGAGACGCTGCCGAAAGAAGCGCATAAGGTCGCGCATTTCTGCTCGATGTGCGGACCGAAATTCTGCTCGATGCAGATCACCCGCGACCTGCGCGAAGAGGCGAAAGAGATCGAACGCCAGCAGGGCCTGGCGCAGAAAGCGGAAGAGTTTCTGGAGAAGGGCGCCGAAATTTACGTTGAGACGAAGTGAGGCCGCTTACGGTGACCGCCATCTCAGGCCCGGAAAGCGCGCAAAATCGCGATCGAGAGTGATCCATTCGCAGTCCCACTCGATAGCGAGCGCAGCGAACCACGCGTCAGTCAACTTGGGTCCGCGCGTCTCTGTCTCCAGACAGAGGCGCTCGAAAATTCGCCAATGACTCTCGCCTGGCTCGACGGTACGGCAATTGGGCTGCGCGAGAATGTCTGCGCAAAAGCCAAAGGCGTCGTCGAGAGAACTCGGCGATCGATAGAACTTTTGGTTTGTCGTGACTCGCACCACCGCGCTCAAAACGAGAAGCGATACGCCGAAAGGCGCGCGGCTGTCGAAGCCGTCGTTAAGCCACTTGCGACACGTTCTATGTCGAGGCGCATCCGCTCGAAACGCTTCAACAAGCACGTTGACGTCCGCAAGATTCAATTTTCTGAACCGCGATATTGCGATTTGAGGCGCTCATGACGTTCGGCGTCATCCTGCTCGTCGACATCGCGCAATCTGGGAAAATCTACGCCTGGCGCCGGGCCCCCCGTCTTTCCGCTAATTCGAGCATAGCGCGGCGGTGCGGGCGCCGTGGGGCGCTCTCCCGCAAGGACAAGCCGTAGACCTTCCTCGATCATCGATGTGAGGGTGCGGTCGTCGGCCGCCGCCTTTTGGCGCGCGCGGCGAAGGAGATCTTCGGGAAGGCGGACCGTGGTGCGTTCAGTCACGTGAAAGACATATAAGCTATATGTCAATAGTCAACGACGCAAGCGCCCGGCCAAGTCAGGCCGGGCGTTGAGTTGTGGTTAGCTCTTTCCGAGAACCTCGACATGCACCTGGCCGGTGCCGCGTTCGATGAGGCCGAGCTGGGTCGCGGCGCCGCGCGAGACGTCAAGGGCGCGCCCCGTCCAGGCCGCCGGGCCCCGGTCATTGATGCGCACGATCACCGATCGACCTGCATAGGTCAGGCGCAGCCGCGTGCCCATCGGCAGCGTGCGATGGGCGGCCGTCATGTCCCACATGTTGAAGAGTTCGCCATTGGCGGTGTGGCTGTTGGGCTCAAAACGGCGCGGGCCGCCGCCGTAGAATGACGCGTTGACGGTGAAGTCCTTGCCCTGAGAAGCCACGACATGACGCCCCGAGTGGGGGTGGGCGCGATGGGAGGCGTGGTGCGCCAGCGCCGGCGCGGTCGTCAGTCCAAGGATCGTCAGTACGCCAAAGATACGATTCATTCAGGATTGCTCCGTTTACGCACAAAGCGTGAAAGACCCGACGAGCCCTCTCGCATCGTCGAGCGCATAGTTTCCATCCGTCTGAATGGAGGCGAAGACCAATTGGTTAATTCCGAAATGTGGCAAAATATGCGTTTCCAAATAGCTGGCTATTGTTTGCGATTATGCGTCGAAATACATGTCAAAGTATCATGACACTCCATTAGGATGCCGTGGATATGCTTTTAATGGTTGATTTCTGCCTCTTGTGTGTGCAAGCTATTCTGGCTTAAGCGCTGCAGCAAAGCCTAGTGACAAGGGCGAGTCCTCGCGGCAAACATGCCGACCGGGAGACTCGCCATGACAGATGAAAAGCGCGCCGCCATCATTGGCGTCGTCACCGCCTCCGACCGAGCGAGCGCAGGCGTATACGAAGACGAGAGCGGGCCTGCGATCGAGGCCTATCTGCGCGCGGCGCTGACGACTCGCTTTCGGATCGAACGCCGCATCATTCCTGACGGGTTTGAAAGCGTCCGCGATACGCTTATCGACCTCGCCGACAACGTCGGCTGCGACCTTGTCGTGACGACCGGCGGCACCGGCCCCAGTCCCCGCGATCTGACGCCCGAAGCGACGCTCGCCGCCTGTGCGCGCGAACTGCCCGGCTTTGGCGAACTCATGCGACAGGTCTCGCTGGCGCAAACGCCGACCGCGATCCTTTCGCGCCAGGTGGCGGCCCATCGCGGCAAGTGCCTCGTGATCAATCTTCCAGGCAAGCCCAGGGCGATCGAACTCTGCCTTGACGCTGTCATGCCGGCGGTGCCTTACTGCTTGGATCTCATCGGCGCGGCCTTCATCGAGACGGACCCCGCGCGCGTGAAAAGCTTCCGCCCCAAAGCGAAATAGCTGCCCCTTCGGGTAGGGCAGCGCCGCCGGTCTGGTCGCGCGCTTCTCATAGCGGCGCCTCGCCTGTATAGGGAGGGCGCTTCATAGGGCCGAATCGAAGCCGCTAAGCTGCGGGGGGCGAGGGCGAATAACATGAATGAACTGCGCTTGGTGGTGGTCGGCGCGGCAGGCCGGATGGGCCGGATGCTGACCCAGATCATCCCCGATACTTTGGGCGTGCGATTGACCGCGGCGCTGGAGCGTGACGGCTCTCCGGCGCTCGGCGCCGATAGCGGCGGCGCCGCGCCGAACGGCGTGCCGATCACCAGCGACGTCGCCGCCGCGCTCGCGGACGCTGACGCGATCGTCGACTTCTCTTCGCCTGGCTCGAGCGTCGCGATCGCCAAGGCGGCCGCGGACGCCAAGGTCGCGCTCGTCATCGGCACGACCGGCCTCTCTGAGCAAGACCTCGCCTCCATCGCCGAATGTGCGGGCAAAACCGCGATCGTGCGTTCCGGCAACATGAGCCTTGGCCTCAATCTGCTCGCCGTGCTGATCGAGCGCGCCGCCAGAGCGCTGGGGCCGGCGTGGGACGCCGAGATCATCGAGATGCACCATCGGCTCAAAGTCGATGCGCCTTCAGGCACCGCGCTGCTGCTTGGGGAGGCGGTCGCGCGCGGCCGTGGCATCGCGCTCGCGGAGCATAGCGCGCGCGGTCGCGACGGCATGACCGGACCGCGAAGGACCGGCGAAATCGGCTTTGCGAGCCTGCGCGGCGGCACGGTGGTGGGCGACCACTCCGTGATCTTCGCCGGCGCCGGCGAGCGAATTGAATTTTCGCATCGCGCCGAAGACCGCGGCGTATTCGCCCGCGGCGCATTGGCCGCTGCGCTGTGGACACGCGGTAAGCCGCCGGGGCTTTATTCCATGGCCGACGTGCTCGGCCTTTCCGGCGCCTGAAATCGACGAGAGTTTACGAGCATGAATCGCACTCTCGTTCTCGTTCGCCACGGACAAAGCGAATGGAACGCCAAAAACCTTTTTACGGGGTGGAAAAACCCTGACCTCACGCCGCTTGGCGTGGAAGAGGCGCGCCGCGCCGGCCGCGAACTAAAGAAACTCGACATTCTTTTCAGCGTCGGCTTCACCTCCGCTCTGGTGCGCGCGCAACACACGATTGATCTGATTTTTGAAGAGCTCGGCCAGCCGAACGTTCCGACGATTAAGGACCGCGCCTTGAACGAACGCCATTACGGCGACTTGTCCGGCCTCAACAAAGACGAGGCGCGCGACAAATGGGGCGAGGAGCAGGTACATCTTTGGCGCCGCTCCTACGACGTGCCGCCGCCGGGCGGCGAGAGCCTCAAGGACACCGTCGCGCGCGTGGTGCCGTTTTATGTGCAGCGTATCCTGCCGCCGGTGATGCGCGGCGAGCGGGCGCTGGTCGCGGCGCATGGCAATTCGCTGCGCGCCCTCTGCATGGTGCTGGAGCAGATGACCCCGGAGAGCGTGACGACGCTCGAACTCGCGACCGGCGTTCCGATCATATATCAGCTTAACGCCGATTCGACTGTGGCGACAAAGACCGTTCTCGGTTAGCCTTCCTGCTCCGCGCTCGATTTGCGCTCGGGATTCTTCAGTGAATGGTCAGCTCTGACGCTTTTTGAGCAGCCGCGACTCAGCTAAGCCTTAAGCAATCATAAGTGTTTGCGTAATCGGATTTTTATTTTTGAGGATTTTGCGATGAGAGCGATCGTGCTGCGTTCGTTCAGATCCGCCGCCTGCCTTGCGGCGCTAAGCCTTGTCTGTTCGCAACTCGCAGGCTGCATTTTGGTGCCCGAGGCCGCGCCGTTGCTCGGGCACGAATGGAAGAAGCGCGTCATGTTCGACGTGATCAGAGGCGTTCAGTGCGAGATCCGCTGGGCGGTGATCAACCAGATAGAGCGCGATCAACGCGGAGAATATGGCGCGCGAAAGCTTGCCTGGTTCGAACGCTGGAACGCGCTTATCGATCTCAATCTGAGAATTGAGGACGCGCTGTCCTTCAATCCGGGCGTTTCCCTTAAGACGCCAAACTGGGTTGATGCGTCAGTCGGGCTTGGCGATTACGGCCGGCCGCGCGTCGTCCAGCAATCTTATAATTTCGGCTTTGGCGGCGGCGTCACCTACAGCGCCAGCCGCGAGGACAAGGTGCAGTTCGCTTATCCGTTCAGCCAGTTTCTCTACGACACCAAATTTGTGGAGCGAGAGTCCTGCTACAACATCGGGGGAATTGCGATCAACGCAGATCTCAAGATCGACGACTGGCTCGACGACGTGCTCGAACCGATCCGTAAATGCGCTTTTCTCGGCATGCCGAGCGAGGGAGAAGCGCCCATACCGCTTCTCAACAGCCAAGTGCCGTTGACTCAAGCTTGCAGGGATACGGATTTTTCAAAGCTTGCGATCGGCGACCCGATCAAGAGCATCAGCCACAAGATCACTTTCATTCTTACGTTTGACGTCAACGCCACGCCCAGCTGGAATCTCGTGCGCGTCGCAACGACAAGTTCACGACTGTTCGACGCCAACAGAAAAGACACGAGCGAACTGCTGATGACGTTCGGGCCGCCTGCGCCGGGCGCGCCGGGGCGTCCGTCCGCAGGACGAAGCATCGTGAGGCGGACCGTCAAGCCGAGCGTAACAACGGGCAGTGATATTTCAGTCGAAATGCTGCTCACGCATAATGCGTTGCAGATCGGCTCAGCCGTTCGCGACGCGTTTCAGCCATAGCGCGATATGGACGAACGGCGGTTTCGGCGCCACATCTCGCTTCATGTCTGAAATCGCGCCCGGCGCGTTCCATTATCCGGGCTTTCTCGACGAGGCGGAGCAGGGGGCGCTGGCGCAAGAGATTGCGAGAGTCATCGCCGCCGCGCCGCTTTATGTCTCGACCATGCCGAAAACTGGCGCGCCGATGTCGGTGCGCATGACCAATTGCGGCGCGCTCGGCTGGGTCAGCGACAAGGAGCGGGGCTACCGCTACGAGCCGCGCCATCCAGCAACGGGCGAACCTTGGCCGGCGATGCCGCGCCGCCTTCTGGACCTTTGGGAAGCGCTGGCGCGCTATCGCAAGCCGCCGGAAGCCTGTCTGGTGAACGTCTATGACGAGAAGGCGCGCATGGGACTCCACCAGGACAGGGACGAAGCGGATTTCGCCGCGCCGATTCTCTCCTTGTCGCTCGGCGCCGACTGCCGTTTCAGGCTGGGCGGAACGCGGCGCGGCGACGGCTCCATCGCCCTGACGCTGTCATCCGGCGACGCGCTCGTCCTCTCCGGACCCGCCCGGATGCGGTATCACGGCGTCGACAGGATATTGCCGACGATGGGGACGCCTCTGCCCGCGGCGCTCGCCACGCAGGGCGTGCGCGTCAATCTGACGCTTCGGCGCGTCACTTAAGTTTTGGGTTCAGCGGGCGTTCACGGCCTTCGGGATAATGTCCTGAGCCAGTCAAACGTAAACTCCGGCGTATTGTCTTGAACGCCGGCTTCGTTGTAGTTTCCAATCCGTCTAAAGAGCGCCGAGAGGCGCCAACAATGGCCGGGCATTTTTAAAAAGGGCGGACGCGACGCGAACGCCGGGAAGAGGAAAGGAACAAGGATGAAGACGATTTCCCTGCTGACGTTCGCCGCGAGCGTCGCTTTCGCCGTCTCGGCCGGCCAGGCCCTCGCCGCTGGCGATCCCGCCGCGGGCGAAAAGGTTTTCGCGAAGTGCAAAGCCTGCCATCAGGTCGGAGAGACCGCCAAGAACGCCGTTGCGCCTCAGCTCAACGGCATCGACGGCCGTAAGGCGGGCTCGGTCGAGGGCTACAACTATTCCGAAGCTGACAAGAACTCCGGCATCGTCTGGGACGAGGCGAGCTTCAAGGAGTTCATCAAGAACCCGAAGGCGAAGATTCCGGGCACCAAGATGATCTTCCAGGGCCTGCCCAACGACAAGGACCAGGAAGACGTGTGGGCCTATCTCGTCCAGTTCGGACCTGACGGCAAGAAGAAGTAACGCCTCTTCTCTACAAGACAATTCGGCGGCCCTGGTTCAGGGCCGCTTTTTTTTGTGGCCGTGCGCGCAACCGCATCAATGCCGGTCGTCGGGCGTTGGGTGTGTCGAGAATTCGACAGTCAACGAGAAGAGGCGCTTCACTATTTGAAACGGTTCCAATTCGAAATCAATTTCATGTCGTATTTCGGCAACACATCATCACAAAACAACAAACTGGGTCGGAACCATTCCAGACTAGCCTCTCTCCTAATTGACCGTTTTCAAAGAGAAAACTTATCAAATGACCTTCTCCTGACGAATGGGCGCGAGAAGGGCAGAGATGAGTGGGAAACAATCGAGTCCGCGGCTGGCGCGCTTCGCTTCTCTTTCTGCGGCTTTCGACCGTGTGACAGGCTTTTCGGTCGTCGCCCTCGGCCTGGCCCCCGCGCTGACGCCCGGCGTCAGCGTTCCTGCTCTCGCGCAATCCCAGGCGACGCCCTTGCCGGCGGTGAGGGTCGACGCTCCGCCGGAGAAGCCGCGCCCTGTCGCCCAGTCGAAGCCGAAGTCCGTCGCCTCTCAAGGGCGCGCGAGCGGCGCGCAGCGCTTGCCCACCATTGACGTCGGAGGCGCGCGGCGCAGCGCCAGGGTGATTCCGACGACGCGCGCGCCCGTCGGGGCCGCAGCTCCAGCCGTTCAGGGCGTTCCCGGCGACCGTCCGCTGTTCCCCGCCACGGCGCTCGGCCGCGGCCCTACCGACGTCGTCGGCTATTTCGCGGGTAGAACATCGACCGCGACGAAAACCAATACGCCGATCATCGACATCCCTCAGTCGATCACGATTCTCACGAAGCAGCAGCTTCAGGACCGCAACAGCGTCGATATAAGCCGGGCGCTGCAGTATGTGCCCGGCGTCACTGTCGCCCAAGGCGAAGGCAATCGCGATCAGATCACGATCCGCGGACAGGACACGACCGCGGATTTCTACACGGACGGCATTCGCGACGACGCGCAATATTATCGCGATCTCTACAACATCGAGGCTGTCGAAGTTCTCAAGGGACCCAACGCGCTGATCTTCGGCCGCGGCGGCGGCGGCGGCATCGTCAACCGCGTCACGAAAAAGGCGGACGGCGAACGGCTGCGGTCCATGATCGTCAGCTCAGGCAGCTTCGCGCGCAAACGCCTCACGGTGGACGTCGGCGACGCGATCAACGATACGCTCGCCGTAAGGCTCAACGGGCTTTACGAGCAATCATACGGCTACCGTGATTTCTTCAAGCTCGAGCGCTATGGCGTCAATCCGACGATGACCTGGCATCCGCTCGAAAAGACCTTCATCACGCTGAGCTACGAGCATTTCCGGGATCGCCGCACCGCCGATCGCGGCATTCCCTCGGTGGGCGGCTTCGTTTTCGGAGGCTCGTCGATCTATCCGGGATACCCGTCGCCGGCGCCGATCGACGCCTTCTTCGGCGTCGGCAATCCTTCGGTCGAAGCGGTGAATTACTCGAAGGTCGACCTCAATCGCGCCGCGCTCGCACTGGACCATACGACTGAATTCGGTCTCAACATCCGCAATCAGTTCGTCTATGCGGACTATGAGAAGCGCTATCAGAACACATTCCCGGATCAGGGGCTGGGCTTCGTCACGACGCTTCTTAACCCTGTCGCGACGACCGTTACGCCAGCCGGGATCGTGCGTCTCGACGGCTATGTCAACTCCAGTCCACGGCAGAATATCTTCAACCAGACGGACCTCGTCTATAAATGGCAGATGACTCCCGACATCCTTCACACGGTGATGTTTGGCGCTGAGGTCGGCAACCAGCTATCCGACGAAAATCGCGATCTCTCGTGTTTCAACGTGTCCTGCAGAACGCAACGTGTGACGACGCCGTTCTGGTCGCCGACTGCGTATTTCCCGGTCGTGTTCGCCAATCCAAACCGTCGTCGCCACACCAATCTGGACCTTGCCGCAGGCTACGTTCAGGATCAGATCGAAGTCACGCGGTATTTCGACGTGATCGCAGGCGTGCGATTCGACCGATTCGACCTGAAATTCACCGGCTTTGACACGGGGCCCAGCGATTTCAGGGGCCAGCTGCGGCGCGTGGACAATGTGTGGTCGCCGCGCTTCGGCCTCGTGTTCAAGCCGATCGAGATTCTTTCAATCTATGGGTCCTATTCGCGAAGCTTCCTGCCGGTGGCGGGCGATCAGTTCAACGTGCTGTTTCCGACCGTCGCCAATCTCGCGCCGCAGAGCTTCCAGAACGTCGAGGTGGGCTTCAAAGCGCAGCTCTTGCCGGCCCTGCTTTTGACGGGCGCGCTGTATCAGCTCAATCGTTCGAATCAACAGCTCACGGTCAATGCGACGACAGCCATCCTCGCGGATACAAGGACGCAGGGCGGAGAACTCGGGCTCGTCGGCAATGTTACGGATCGCTGGGAGGTTTCGCTCGGCTACGGCTATCAGGACGCGCGCGTCGTCAGGACAGACAGAACGCCGACCTTGCGGACGCCGTTCTTCACCGACGTCGGCAAGACCAATCCCTCCGTGCCCCGAAACACCTTCTCCTTCTGGAACAAATACGACATTTCCTCTTTCTTTGACGCGGGCCCCGGCGTTCTGGGCGTGGGCGCCGGCGTCGTCTACAATTCGAAGTTCTATCCCGCGATCGACAATTTCGTCGTCGTGCCCGGTTACGCGCGCGTGGACGGCGCCGTGTTCGTCAGGTTGAGCGAGAATGTCTCGGGACAGCTCAACGTCGAGAATCTGGCTGGCGCGCGGTACTTCGTCTCCGCGCACAACAACAACAACATCATGCCCGGCGCCCCGCGCTCGGCCTATGTGACGTTGAACGCGCGATTCTAGCGGCGCCCGGTCTTGAGGCTCGCCGAGCGGCGCGGAATGGATTATTCCTGCCCGCGCCAATCCTCGCCTCGCCCCAAAGCGCGTCCTCAGTCGCCATCCCGGAAGGGCTTAGCGCTTGCGCCGCGTCCGCCGGGAGTGCACCTGAGACGCCGTGACACGCAAACCAGACGAAATTTCCGCCGACCTGATGCAGCCGCTGGCGACCCTGCCGGTGTTCTATGCGCTCGCCGGGCGGCGCGTGCTGGTCATCGGCGGAGGCGAGGCGGCGGCATGGAAGGTGGATCTCGCGGCCGCGACCGGCGCGCAGGTCGATGTTTTCGCGCCGGTCTCCTGCGACAAGCTTCGCGAGATCGTAGAGGCGCGCGACAATGTCTCGATCCATCCGCGCGCTGTCGAGCCCAACGACTTCTCCGGGGCGGCGATGGCGCTTGGCGCGGTCGAGGACGACGCTCTCGCGCAAAAGGCGCATGAATGGGCGCGCGCCGCCGGCGTGCCGCTCAATCTCGCCGATCGCCCCGCGCTCAGCGATTTCACCATGGGCGCCATCGTCAATCGCTCACCGCTGGTGATCGGCGTCTCGACCGGCGGCGCGTCGCCCGTCTTTGCGCAGGCGATGCGCGGCCGGATCGAGACGCTCGTGCCGGCGACGTTTCAGGCCTGGGCGCGGGCGGCGCAAGCCTGGCGCCCGCTCGTGCGCGCTTCCGGGCTCGACTTTCTGGCGCGGCGCGACTTCTGGCGGCGCTTCACGCGGCTCGCCTTCCGCGAAATCGAGCGGCAGCCGCGGGACGACGACCGCGCCGCGCTGATCGATGAGGCCCGCGCCGGCGCCGAAGCGACCGCGCGCGGACGCGTCACGCTCGTCGGCTCGGGGCCGGGCGATCCTGAGCTGCTGACGCTCAAGGGCATGCGGGCGCTCGCCGGCGCCGATGTCGTGCTCTTCGACGATCTCGTTCCGGCGAGCATTCTCGACTTCGCCCGACGCGAAGCGACCAGGATCAACGTCGGGAAGCGCGGCTACGCGCCGTCGGTGCGCCAGGAGGAAATCAGCGCTCTGCTCGTCGAACTCGCGCGCGAAGGCAAGAACGTGGTGCGGCTGAAGGGCGGCGATCCGCTCATTTTCGGCCGCGCCAATGAGGAAATCGCCGCGCTGCGCGAAGCGGGCTTTTCGATCGAGATCGTTCCCGGCGTGACGGCGGCCTGCGCCGGCGGCGCCGCGATCGGCGCGTCGCTGACGAGCCGCGAGACGGCCCGGCGGCTTCAATTCATCACCGCTCACACCAAGGACGGCGAATTCCCCGAGGACTTCGACTGGGGCGCGCTCGCCGACGAACGCGCCACGACGGCGGTCTATATGGGCAACCGCACGCTGCCGGCGTTGTCGCGTCGCTTGCTGCAGGAAGGCATGTCGCATGATACGCCGGCCTTCCTCATTGAACGCGCATCGACGCCGGACGAGCGCGTGGTCAAGGGCACCATCGCTGACTTGCCTTCGAAAGTGGCGGGCCAGACGATCGTCGGACCGGTCATGGTGCTGATCGGCTGGGCGCTGGCGGAGAACTGAACCAGCGCTATTTTTTGGCAGAACGGCGCGAGCGGAGCAGCGATATGGCCTTCACGAGACGATCCGCTCTCCTTGCGTCTGGGGCGGGGCTCCTGTCCCCGAAAGCGCTCGCCAGGGCGAAGCCGGAATCGTCGCCGGTGCGCGAGCCGACGCAGAATCATCTGAATGAACTGAACAAGCTCGTCGTCGACGTCATAAAGAAGACGGGCGCGCCGGGAATGTCGGTCGCCGTGGTTTCGCTCGATCGCGTGCTTTACTTGAAGGGATTCGGCGTGCGCCGCATCGGCGCGGCCGAACGCGTCGACCCCGACACCGTCTTCCAGCTCGCTTCGCTTTCCAAGCCGGTCTCCGCCACGGTCGTCGCGGGGCTCGTCGGAGACGGCGTCGTCTCCTGGGATCATCCGATCGTGCGAAGCCTGCCGGACTTTGCGATGAGCGATCCCTGGGTGACGCGCGAGATCACGCTGCGCGACATGTTCTGCCACCGCAGCGGTCTTCCCGACCATGCGGGCGACCTCGTCGAGGACATCGGCTATGATCGCGACGCGATCATTCGCCGGCTGCGCTACATCAAGCCGGACACGAGCTTTCGCACCCACTACGCGTATAACAACCAAGGGTTTTCCGCGGCGGGCTACGCGGCGGCGAAAGCCGCGGGAAAGTCCTGGGAAGATGTCTGCGACGAGCGCCTTTACAGACCGCTCGGGATGGCGAGCGCCAGTTCGCGCTATGCCGACTTCGTCGCGCGCAGGAACCGCGCCTTCGGCCATGTGCGTCGCGGCGATCGCTGGGTGGTCGGCGAACAGCGGGATCCCGATGCGCAGGCGCCGGCCGGCGGCGCCTCGTCGTCGGCGCGCGACATGGCGACATGGATGCGGATGCAGCTCGGACGCGGCGCCCTCGACGGCCGCGAGATCGTCAAGCCGGAGGCGCTCGGAGACACGCATTTCCCCCAGATCGCCACCGGACCGGCCCATGATCCGATGCGCGGGCCGACCTTCTACGGCCTCGGCTGGGACATCGACTATGGCGGTCCGGCCCGCGTGCGCTGGAGCCATTCAGGCGCATTCTCTCTCGGCGCCGCCAACTGCGTCTACCTCATGCCCGCCGAGCGCTTCGGCATCGTCGTGCTGAGTAATAGCGCGCCAGTGGGCGGGCCAGAAACCATCTGCCGCAGCTTTCTCGACATTGTGCTCACGGGAAAGATCGAGCGTGACTGGCTTGCGCTCTTTGGCGAGGCGTTCGCGAAAATGGCGGTCCCCACCTATGGCCGCGACGCCGATTACGCGAAGCCGCTCGCCAGCGCGCCGCCGCGCGCCTCCCGCTCGAATTACGTCGGCGACTACCTCAACGACCTCTACGGGCCGATCGGGGTGGTCGACGCCGCCGAAGGTCTTTCGCTCACGCTGGGCCCGAAGCCCACGCCGTATCCGCTGCGCCATTACTCAGGCGACATTTTCACCTTTCAGCCGCCGGGAGAGAACGCCAGCGGAGTCAGCCCGGTAAGGTTTTCCCGAAGCGGCGACAAGGCGACCTCTGTCGTCATCGACTATTTCAATGGGAACGGTCAGGGGGTGTTTTTGCGCAAATGACTCGATAGAAGAGACAACAAATGCTTTTCGTCGGGCTTCGCCGCGACCAGCGTATCGAAGCCGAGTTTTCGAAGCGGCGCCGCGACATGTTCTGACAGCGCGAGATGCTGCATGTCCCTTAGCGCGTCGACGATTCCAGCGTCTCGCGCCAGCTCCAGAAAGATTTCCGCGCTGCGCCGTGAATAGTGCAGGGCGGCGATGACGCGACGCGCGGCGATGTCGGATACGGCCTCGGCGGTCGGCGCCCGAGCCGCCCGCGCTTCATAGACCTCCACCGTGTGGACCTCGTGGCCCGCGCCGCGCAGACCCGCTTCCAAAATCGGCTGCCGGTCGCGTCCCGCGAGATAGACAAAACGCGCCGCGCGCTGATAACGCTCGAGCAGCAGCGGAAGAATAGCCTCGGCGTTTCCGGCGACGATGTCGGGATCAAATCCGAGCGCGCGCGCCGCTTCGGCGGTTTTCTCGCCGACGGCGTGCAGCGGCGACCCGCTGAGCGCGCGTGCGTCGCCCGCGGATTCGACTCCCTTGGCGCTCGTCACGATGACGGCGTCATAGCGGCCGTCGCAAGGAATGACCGCGCCCGTGGCGGCGATCTCCAGCACGGGAGAGATCACCGCCGCACAATCCAGAGCCCGCAATTTCTCCGCCGTGCGCGCAGCGTCCTCGGCCGCGCGCAGCACCAGCACGCGTTTCACATAAGCCCCGCGACGCCATGCGGCAGGCGCAGCAGTATTTCCTTCCCTGCGTCGGCGCCGATCAGCGCGCCGTCGATGGCGCGGCCCTGCCGGCGCACGACATAGGCTTCCGCCCCATCTGCTTTCAGCACCTCGCCGACAAACGAAAGTTCGGCGCCGCGAACCTGCGCGTGGCCGGCGATCGGCGTGCGGCAGGAGCCGTCGAGAGCCGCAAGGAAAGCGCGCTCCGCGGCGAGCGCAAAGCCGGTGGCTTCGTCGAAAAGCGGCGCCAAGAGGTCGCGCGTGGCGTTATCGCCGGCGCGGCGCGTTATGCCGATCGCGCCCTGTCCGCAGGCTGGAGGAAACTCCTCCAAAGACAATAGCGCCGTCGCGCGGTCGGCGAGACCCAGCCGTTTCAAGCCGGCGAGCGCGAGCAGGGTCGCGTCAATCTCGCCGTTCTCGACCTTTCTGAGACGCGTCTCGACATTGCCGCGAAGCAGCGTCGTCTGCAGGTCGGGGCGCCGGCGCTTCACCTGCGCGGCGCGGCGCAGCGACGCGGTGCCGACCACGGCGCCGGCGGGGAGTTCGTCGAGCGTAACGCCGCCGCGCGAGATCCAGGCGTCGCGCGCGTCCTCCCGCGGCAGATAGCCCGCGATCATGATTTCGCTTGGCAGATGGGTCGGCAGATCCTTCGAGGAATGCACGGCGAGGTCGATCGTCCCCGCGATCAGCGCTGAATCGAGTTCCTTGGTGAAAAGTCCCTTGCCGCCTGATTCGGACAGCGGCCGATCCTGGATCTGGTCGCCCGTCGTGCGGATGATCTCAATGGTGAAATTCTCTTCGCCGCCGCCGTGCGCGCGCATCAGCTCGCCGCGAACCATGTGCGTCTGCGCGAGGGCTAGCGGACTGCCGCGGGTTCCGATTCTAAGTAAGGGAGAAGTCGTCATTGTCCGCCGGCGCTTGTCGCGCGCGACTATAGGCGGGAACGCGCGAAGGGCAAGCGGGAGGACGGATGAAACGCTCTTAATCTAAAAAGCGAGCGTCCGCTCCTGGGAGCGGACGCTCTTTTTTAGCTCCGCGCGGGCGTACTCTACGCGGCCCGGCGGTTTGCTAAACCGATCACCACCAACCGCCGAACAGGCCGGTTCCGAGACCCGCGCCAAGGCCGAGGCCCGCGCCGAGACCCGCGCCAAGGCCTGCGCCGAGGAGGCCGCCGCCATAGCCGTAGTAGCCCGGTCCGCCATAGCCGTAATAGCCGCCATACGGCCAGTTCGCGCCGTACCAGGAGCCGCCGTAGCCGTAATAGCCCGGGCGCCAGCAGCGGGTGTAGCGCACCGGCCGATACGCCGAGCCCCAATAGGTGTAGCGCGCCGGACGGTACGCCGAACCCCAGTAGGTGCCGCAGTGACGGTGCCAGCCATAATGAGCCCGGCAGTAATGCCTCGCCTCTGCGATACTCGTGGAGCCGATCACGGCTGTCATTGCAATCGCGGACGTAAACGCCAAGGCTTTAATTTTGTTCGACGCCATTTTCACCTCCATACAGTTTAGACCGAGCGCAACCTCAACCGGGACGTTAATGACCACTTTGCCTTAACCAGAGCGCTACGCAGCTCAAGATATCGACGCCGTTGGGGAAGCAACGATCTGCTGACCCAACTCGTATTCGTCGAGATCATGTCAAGAGGATTACCATTAATTCTCCAAAATTTAATACAGCTAACTTTAGCGCTGCATTTGAATACGTCTGCATCTGGAAACTGCTCAGTATTCGCTCTTGAAATCCCTGCCCGATCACAATTTTCTAACTTCCGTTCGCGCAGGGTATAAGGTCCGTTCCGCTGCTGGACGACCAGCGGCGCAGCTCTTTTTTTGCGCCGGGGAGTGCGCATGCGCGTTTTGGGCATTGAAACCACTTGCGATGAGACCGCCGTCGCTGTCGTGGCCGAGCGGCTTGGCGGGGAGGGCGGGGAGATCCTCTCCAACGAGGTTCTGAGCCAGATCGCCCGCCACGCCGCCTATGGCGGCGTCGTTCCGGAGATCGCGGCGCGGGCTCATATCGACGTGCTCGACCGGCTGATCCGGCGCGCGCTTGAGCGCGCGAAGACCGAGGCAAAGGACCTCGACGCCATCGCGGCCGCGGCGGGTCCGGGGCTGATCGGCGGCGTTCTTGTCGGGCTCACGGCCGGCAAGGCGCTCGCGCTTGCGCTCGGCAAACCGTTCATCGCCGTCAATCATCTCGAAGCCCACGCGTTGACCGCGCGTCTGACGGATCGGCTGGAGTTTCCCTTTCTGGCGCTCCTCATCTCCGGCGGGCACACGCAACTCGTCGCGGTGAAGGGCGTCGGCGACTATCGGCGGCTGGGGTCCACCGTCGACGACGCCGCGGGCGAAGCCTTCGACAAGGTCGCCAAGATGCTGGAGCTCCCATATCCGGGAGGTCCGCAGATCGAGAAGCTGGCGGTCGAAGGCGACGCGCGGCGTTTCGACTTTCCGCGCCCGATGCTGGGCCGAGAAGGCGCCGACTTTTCGCTCTCGGGCCTCAAAACCGCCGTGCGGCAGGAAATCCTCAAGCTGCAAAGGCTCAGCGAAAGCGACGTCAAAGATCTCGCCGCCTCGTTCCAGGCCGCGATCGTCGACGTGATCGTCGACCGGGTGCGCTCCGGCGCGCGGCTGTTTACGGCGAGAGAGGGACGACCGCCCCAGGGGCTCGTGATCGGCGGCGGCGTCGCCGCCAATGGCGCCATTCGCCGGGCGCTGATGCGGCTGTGCTCGGAAAGCGGTCTGCGATTCATTTCCCCGCCGGCGGCGCTCTGCGCGGATAATGGCGCGATCATCGCCTGGGCCGGGCTCGAGCGGCTGAAACGCGGACTGACCGACGACCTCGACTTTGCGCCGCGGCCACGCTGGCCGCTCGACGCCGCGCCGAGCCAATCGCATCACGGCAAGGCGTGAGGCGCATAGATGCGGCTTCTGTTTCCTGCGGCGCTCGCCGCCATGACGCTTGCGCCAACGCCGCAGCCGGCGGGACTTCTCGCCGAGGAGCCGACGTATGCAGGCGTGCGCGTCCTCTACGGTCCTGGCGAGGGTTTCGGCGCGGTGGATGCGCGCCTGATCGGCGAAGCGCGCCACTCGATCGATATGGCCGCTTACGTCCTGACCGATCGATCGCTGACCGCCGCGCTGGGACGCGCCGCCGTGCGCGGCGTCAAGGTGCGCATTTACCTCGATGGCGAGGAGATGGGACGCAGCGCCTCAGCGATCGAGGGGATCGCCGACGCGCCCAATATCGAAGTGCGTCGAAAGGGACGTTCGCGCGATCTGATGCATCTCAAATCTTATCAGGTGGACGGCCGCGTGCTGCGCAGCGGCTCGGCGAATTTCTCCGTTTCCGGCGAAGTCTATCAGGACAATGATCTGATCGTGATCGAGAGCCCACAGGCGGCGGCGCGGTTTCGCGAAACCTTCGACAGGCTCTGGTCGCGTCAGGACAATCAGCGGATCGGCGTAAGATGACGCGTGCGACGGTTGCAGTGCTTGGCGCGGGCGCGTGGGGCGTGGCGCTGGCCAATGTCGCCGCGCAAGGCCGCGCGCGCGTTCCCTTGTGGGCGCATGATCCGCAGGTCGCCGAAGAGCTTGCGCGAGACCGGGAGAACAAGCGCCGTTTGCCGGGGCTTCCATTCGCCGCCGCGGTCGCGCCGACCGGAGACATTTCCGCCTTACGCGACGCGGACATCGTTCTTGCCGTCACGCCCGCACAAGCGATCCGCATGACCGCGCGCGCCGCCCGTCCGCATCTGCGCGACGGCGCCGCCTTTGTGATCTGCGCCAAGGGCATCGAGCGCGATCGGCGCAAGTTCTTGAGCGAAGTCGCCGGGGAAGAGCTGCCGCAGGTGCGCATCGCCGTGCTGTCGGGGCCGAGCTTCGCGGTCGATGTCTGCCGCGGGCTGCCGACGGCGGTCACGCTCGCGGCGCAGGACGAGGCGCTGGCGCGGCGCTTGTGCGAAGAGCTTTCGACGAAGACCTTTCGGCTCTATCGCTCCACCGACGTGCGCGGCGTCGAGATCGGCGGCGCGGCGAAGAACGTTCTCGCCATCGCCGCCGGCATGTGCCACGGCCGACAGCTCGGCGCGAGCGCGCAGGCGGCGCTCATCGCCCGCGGGTTTGCGGAACTGATGCGTCTCGGGCGGGCGTTGGGCGCCCGTCAGGAGACCCTGATGGGGCTTTCGGGACTGGGCGATCTCGTGCTGACCTGCGGATCGGCGCAGTCGCGCAATTTCGCGCTTGGCGAGGCGCTGGGGCGAGGAGAGTCGGCGAAGGACGCCGCGCATGGCAAGCTCGCCGAAGGCGCCTTTACCGCCCGCGTCATGGTCGAGATGGCGCGCGCGCATGACGTCGAATTGCCGATCGCCGAGGCCGTCGACGCCATTCTTTCCGCGCGGCTCAGCGTCGAGGGCGCCATCGAAGCGCTCCTGATGCGTCCGCTCAAAGCCGAGGACTGACCGCCAGGCGCGCGGGCGCCCGAGTCGCCTATTTCGAATCCAGGATCTCTCGTATCTTCACAGCGAGCTGCTCGAGGCTGAATGGTTTCGTCAGCAGCTTGACGCCGGGGTCGAGAACGCCGTTGTGCACGATGGCGTTGCGCGTATAGCCGGTAGTGAACAGAACCCGGAGGCTGTGCCGGCGAAACACCGCCTCGCGCGCGAGGCGCGCGCCGTCCATATCCGGCATGACGACGTCGGTGATCATCAGATCGATGTCGGCGCGTCGGCGGATGATCTCGATCGCCGCACGTCCGTTCTCCGCCTCCAGGACAGAGTATCCCAACTCTCTCACGCCCTGCGCGGTCACCCGGCGCGCTGTGTCGTCGTCTTCGACGATGAGCACCAGTTCGTCCGCTCTCCCGAGCGGGAGATCGAGCGGCCTTGGCGGCGGCATGGATATCTCTGCGTGGGCTTCCGCCTGATTGAAGCGAGGCAGATAGAGCTTGATGCAGGCGCCGCGTCCCGCTTCGGAATAGATCTTGATATGGCCGCCGGACTGCTTGACGAACCCATGTACCTGCGAAAGACCCAGGCCGGTTCCCTTGCCGGCTGGCTTGGTCGTGAAGAACGGATCGAACGCCTGCGAAATGACGTCGGGCGGCATGCCTTCGCCAGTGTCGGTGATCGCGATCATCACGTACTGGCCCGGCTTAAGATCGGCGTATTGAGCGGCGTAAGCGTCGTCGAGATAGCAGTTGGCCGTTTCGATCGTCAGCTTGCCGCCGTTCGGCATGGCGTCGCGCGCGTTGACCGCAAGATTGACGATCGCGCTTTCCAATTCGTGCTGATCGATTTTCGTCAACCACAGGCCGCCGGCGAGCACGGTTTCGAGCTCGATCTTTTCACCAAGCGCTCTGCGCACCATGTCGGAGATGCTGGAAACGAATTTGTTGGGATCGAGCGGACGCGGCGACAACGGCTGCCGTCTTGAAAACGCCAGCAGCCTGCGGACCATCGCCGCCGCGCGGTCGGCGCCGTCCATCGCCGAATCGATCAGTTGAGAATAATCGCCGTCCGCGCCCGCAAGCTTCCGTCGCAGCAAATGCAGGCTTGCGACGATGACGCCCAGCATATTGTTGAAGTCATGCGCGATGCCGCCAGTGAGATGGCCGAGCGCTTCGAGCTTCTGCGACTGCCGTAATTGGGATTCGAGCGCCTCGCGGCGCGTTGTTTCGCCAATCAGCTGGTCATAGGCGGCCTTCAGCGAGTCGCGTGAGTTTTGCAGCGCGTTCATCTGCTTTTGGGCGTTGAGAAGCGAAAAAGCGCCAAGCGCGAAGATGATCCCGCCCAAGCTCCAGACGGCGGCGTCGAATTGGCCGCCGGCTGCATTGACGTCGCGTTCTCGCGCCTGGAGCAGACTTCGCTCATTTTCGATCATCGTGTCGATGATGACGCGCAGCCGATCCATCAGCGCTTTCCCGCGCCCGGATCTGACAAGCTGGACGGCCTTGTCGACACGGCTGGCGCGCGTGTCGGCGACCGCTTGGTCGATGATCTCGAGTCTTTCGCCAAGCAGTGGACGCATTTCTGCGATGGCCTCAAGCTGCTTGGGATTGTCCCTTACGCGCTCAGAAAGGCGGTCGAGGACGAGGGGTACTTTCCGCGTCGCTTCGGTGCAGGATTCGAGATAACGCTCGTCTTGCGTGAGGATGAAGCCGCGTTGGCCGCTCTCGGCGGTTTGCAGCAGTGCGTAGAGCTGATGAAGATCGCTTTGCACCCAGATCGTGTGGCGCAGCCATGCGCCGGCCTCGCGGCGCTGGTACTCGGCATGCACGGCCACATAACTGGCAAGCGCCAGCACCGCGAATCCCAGAGCGATGCCGAACAACCCGGAAGCGACGAATTTACGTGAGGGAGACATTTCGATCCGGCGAGGGGATGGACGCGCGGCAGTCTACGACGCGCGTCCGGGTTGCGAAAGGTCAGGGAACCTGCCGCACCGCGCCTTTCGCCGCGCTCGTCGTCATGGAGGCGTAGGCGCGCAGCGCCGTCGTGACTTTGCGGGGCCTAGGCTTGGCCGGCGCGAAGCCTTTGGCGGACTGTTCGGCGCGCCGCGCCGCCAATTCTTCTTCGCCGACGCAGAGCGTGATCGTGCGCCCGGGGATGTCGATTTCGATTCGATCGCCATCTTTGACCAAAGCGATGACGCCGCCCTCCGCCGCCTCCGGAGACACATGGCCGATCGAGAGCCCCGCCGTGCCGCCGGAAAATCTCCCGTCGGTTATAAGCGCGCAGACCTTGCCCAGCCCCTTCGATTTCAGATAGCTCGTCGGATAGAGCATCTCCTGCATGCCGGGTCCGCCGCGCGGGCCTTCGTAGCGGATGACGACGACGTCGCCAGCCATTACGTCGCCCGTAAGAATGCCGGAAACCGCGGCGTCCTGGCTTTCATACACCTTGGCGGGGCCGGCGAATTTGAGGATCGACTCGTCGACGCCTGCGGTCTTCACGATGCAGCCGTCGAGGGCGAGATTGCCGGTGAGCACGGCGAGCCCGCCGTCCTTCGAGAAGGCGTGCGCCGCGTCGCGTATCGCGCCCCTTTCGCGATCGTCGTCGAGCTCCTTGTATCGGCGCTCCTGGCTGAAGGCCACTTGCGTCGGCACGCCGCCCGGAGCGGCGCGGAAGAAGGTGCGCGCGGTCTCGCTCTGCGTGACGGCGATGTCCCAGCGCGCCACAGCGTCGCTGATCGAGGGACTGTGCACGGTCGGAAGATCGCCGTGCAAAAGCCCGGCGCGCAGCAATTCGCCGAGTATGGCGATCACGCCGCCGGCGCGATGAACGTCTTCGAGATGAACGTCGGGCGCGGAGGGCGCGACCTTGCACAAGACCGGCACGCGCCGTGAGAGCCGGTCGATGTCGGCCATGGTGAAATCGACCTGCGCCTCATGCGCCGCCGCGAGAAGATGCAGCACGGTGTTGGTCGAGCCGCCCATCGCGATGTCGAGCGTGATGGCGTTCTCGAACGCGCCGAACGTCGCGATCGAACGCGGCAGCACGCTCTCGTCATCCTGTTCATAGTAGCGGCGCGCGAGATCGACGATGAGATGGCCGGCTTCGACAAAGAGGCGCCGACGATCTGCATGCGTCGCGAGGGTCGATCCATTGCCGGGAAGCGACAGACCCAACGCCTCGGTCAGACAGTTCATGCTGTTCGCGGTGAACATGCCGGAGCATGATCCGCATGTCGGACAGGCGGAGCGCTCGATCGTCGCGACATCAGCTTCGCTGACCGTATCGTCGGCGCCCGCGATGATCGCGTCGACAAGATCGAGCGCGTGCTCCTTGCCGGCGAGCACGACCTTTCCCGCCTCCATCGGACCGCCGGAAACGAACACCGCCGGGATATTGAGCCGCAGCGCCGCCATCAGCATGCCCGGCGTGATCTTGTCGCAATTCGAAATGCAGACCAGCGCGTCGGCGCAATGCGCGTTGACCATGTATTCGACGCTGTCCGCGATGAGATCGCGCGAGGGCAGGGAATAGAGCATGCCGTCGTGGCCCATCGCGATTCCGTCATCGATCGCAATAGTGTTGAACTCTTTCGCAACGCCGCCGGCCTTTTCGATCTCGGCGGCGACGAGCTGGCCGAGATCCTTCAGATGCACATGGCCAGGAACGAATTGCGTGAAGGAGTTGGCGACGGCGATGATCGGCTTGCCGAAATCCTCCTCCTTCATGCCTGTCGCGCGCCACAGGCCGCGGGCGCCGGCCATGTTGCGGCCGTGAGTCGTCGTGCGTGAACGGTAAGGAGGCATTGGTGTCTCGTCGTCGCGAAGGCTCGTCGCTCGAGCCTTTCCAAAGACGACTAGCGCAGCGAAGGAACCGTAGCAACCGCGGGCGGCGCGGGAGTCGCCGATGCGCTAAGGCCAGCGCGTCCGGCCCCTGCGCCAGTCGCGCATCGCTCTAGTCGCGCCCTGCTTAAGCGGCGCGGCGCTCGCCGGGCGACACCACTTCGCTGACGCAAGCGCCAATGGCGTTGATCGAAGCGAAGCTTTGCCGCCGAAGCATGGAGACCGGGAATTCTACGTCGAAGGCCTCTTCAAGCGCGAGCATTGTGCGGATCGCCGCGAAGGGCGTCAGCCCGGCGCTGTAGAGATCGTCGGAATCAGACAGTTGTTCCACAGGGGTGTGCAAACGGCCGTGCTCCTGCAGCAAACGGCGTATCGTATCCATCATCGATCCAACTCCATGCCCGGCCGTTTCTCGGGGCCGCAGCGTTGTTGTCGCGATAAGCGCGGTTGTGTCCTGACAGTCGTAACTAGCGCGCAAAGGATTCGGGCGCCTCGCCTGAACGCAGGATGAATTCGCCGGGAGCGGCTCGAGATACGCCTTACAAAGGGTTAACCTAAATCTCGGCCACGAGCGGCGCTGTGGCCGTTTCTGTTTACCTGCGCTATGTTAGCGTCCATGCGGACGCCGCCACATCTTGCGCTAACGATCGTCGCGTTTCTGGGAACCTGGGCGGCCGGCTCGGCGCTGGCGCAGGACTCTGAGCCACCGTCGATCGAATCATTCGGCGAAGAAGGCGGTGATTTCCTTTTTATTCCGGGCATTGGAAGGATTCCGCTGCCGCCGGGGAGCCGTGCGCTCGGCCCCGGACAAGGCGGACGCGATCTCCATCCCGAACGGCGCCCTCCCGCGGCTGCTGCGCCGGCGCCGCCGAAGGACCCTGCCGAGCGGCGCGCTGAGGAGATGGCGCGGCTCTATCTGCGCCTTGAGCAGGCCGAGGACGAGCGCGAGGCGCAAGGCGTGACCGCGGCGATCGCCAGCCGCTGGTCGCGCTCGGATTCAGACACCATCAACTTGCTCACGGCGCGCGCGCTTGCCGCTGACGCCGCCGGCGGGCCGGCGCTCGCGCTTCGGCTGCTGGATTATGTCGTGGCGCTCTCGCCGCAATGGTCCGAGGCCTATGTGCGTCGCGCCAAAGTTCGGGCCGAGCAGGGCGACGACAGCGGCGCCATCGCCGATCTCGAGACGGCTGCGCAACTCGAGCCGAAGCGGTTCGACGCGCTTGCGGCGCTCGGCGCGCTCAAGGAGAAGGCCGGCGACAAGAAGGGCGCGCTCGCGGCCTATCGGAAGTCGCTCGCGATCTCGCCCCAGCAGGAGTCGCTTCGCAAGATCGAGGAGCGCCTGCGCATCGAGGTCGAGGGGCGCGACATTTAAAATTCCCTGGGGAGTGTGATGACGAGCGACAAGCATGCTGCAGGGCCGATCGCGCCCGAGGCCCTGGAGCAGCTCTTCACGGGCGCGCGGACGCATAACGGATGGCTTGAAAAAGAGGTGCCGGACAGCCTGCTCGAACTCGCGGTCGACTACGCCAAATGGGGGCCGACAAGCGCGAACTGCTCCCCGATGCGAGTCGTCTTCGTGCGCTCGCCCGAGGCGAAGGCGCGTCTCGCGCCGGCGATGTCCGACGCCAATCGTCCGAAGACGATGGCCGCGCCCGCCACGGCCATCGTCGCCTATGATTTCGATTTCCCTGACAGGCTTCCGCATCTCTATCCGGCGACGGACGCCCGATCCTGGTTCGCCGGCAACGACAAGCTGATCGAGGAGACGGCCGTTCGCAACGGCTCGCTGCAGGGCGCCTATCTGCTTCTGGCGCTTCGGGCGGTGGGGCTCGATTGCGGGCCAATGAGCGGCTTCGACAGGGAGAAGGTCGACGCGGAATTCTTTCAGGGCACGCGGGTAAAATCGAATTTCCTGATCAACATCGGCTACGGTGATCCCGCAAAGCTCTACCCGCGCGGTCCGCGGCTGGCTTTCGAGGAAATTGCGACCATTCTTTAGGAGGCCAATCCAAATGACGCTGCGAATCATTCCCCAGCGCTTCGCCCCGCACGCCCAGGGTCTGCTGCGCATCGCCGCCGCCTTGCTTTTCATGCAGCACGGGGCCGCCAAGCTCTTCGGCGTTCCGCATGTCGCGATGTTCGACAACCTGCAGCTGTTCTCGCTGCTAGGGGCGGCGGGCATTCTCGAGCTTGTCGGCGGCGCGCTGCTGCTGGCTGGAGTGTTCACCCGCCCCGTCGCCTTCATCCTTTCGGGCCAGATGGCGGTCGCCTATTTCTTTTTCCACGCCGGACAGGATCTTTGGCCGCTCATCAACAAGGGAGAGCTCGCCGCGCTCTACTGCTTCGTATTTCTGTTCTTTGCGGCGGCCGGACCCGGCGCCTTCTCCGTCGACCGCGAGTGACACGGCAGCGGCGCGAGAGCGCCGGCGGCGCCCTTTCTATTGACATTGGGGAGCGGGACCATATTCCCTTGCGGTATGTCCGAGACGGCCGTCACCGCCAAGCGTCGGTCTCAAGCCCTGGCGCTGCCTAACCTGCTGACCTATGGCCGCGTCGCCGCCGTTCCGGTGGTGGCGGGCCTGCTCCTGGGCTTTACGGAGAACTGGGCGCGCTGGGCGGCGCTCGCCGTTTTCATAGCGGCCGGCGTGACGGATTTTCTCGACGGCTATTTCGCGCGGATCTGGCAGCAGCAGTCCCCGCTGGGGCGGATGCTCGATCCGATCGCGGACAAGCTGCTCGTTGCGACGACGCTGATGGCGCTCGTCGCCGATCGAACGCTCGCCGGCTGGACCATCTGGGCGGCGATCATCATTCTGTGCCGTGAAATCCTGGTGTCCGGATTGCGCGAACATTTGGCCGAGCTCAAAGTTCGCTTGCCGGTCTCCGCGATCGCGAAGTGGAAAACCGCGGCGCAACTCGTTGCGCTGGGATTTCTGATCGCCGGGCCGGCGGGCGAGGCGGTTCTTCCCGGCACGGTAAAGATCGGTGCGGGCCTTCTTTGGGCGGCGGCGATCCTGACGCTTTACACCGGGTTCGACTATCTGCAGTCGGCATGGGACCATTTCGGGGAAGACCAGCCGGGATGAAAGCGCTGTATTTCGCTTGGGTGCGCGAGCGCATCGGCGTGGCGGAAGAGGAGATCGACCCTCCGAGCGAAGTGGTCACGGTCCGCCAGCTGATCCACTGGCTGTCGGCGCGCGGCGAGGGCTACGCCGCCGCTTTCGCCAATCCGGCGACGATTCGCGCAGCGGTCGACAGGACGCATGCGACGGCCGACGCGCCCATCGGCTCCGCCCGCGAGATCGCCTTTTTTCCGCCGATGACGGGCGGCTGACATGACGTCGCGGCCGGCGCCCTCGGTGCGCGTGCAGGCTGAGGATTTCGACCCCGGGCGCGAACAGGCGCTGCTGACGCAGGGCCGGCGGGACATCGGCGCGCTCGTCAGCTTCGTCGGTCTCTGCAGGGACGAGGACGGCGCGCTCGACGCGCTGGAGCTCGAACATTACCCCGGCATGGCGGAGGTCGAAATCTCCCGCGTCGCAGAGCAGGCGCTCGAGCGCTGGCCTTTGCAGGGCGTGACGGTCATTCATCGCTTCGGCCGAATTCGGCCTGGCGAACAGATCGTTCTGGTGCTCGCCGCGGCGCGACACCGCGCCGACGCTTTCGCCGCCGCGGAGTTTCTGATGGATTATCTCAAGACCCGCGCGCCCTTCTGGAAAAAGGAGCGCCGCGCCGATGGCGGCGCCGGCGACTGGGTCGGCGCCAAGTCCGAGGATGACGCCGCCGCGGAGCGCTGGCGCTAGATTAGCTGCTGCGGCGCGATCAGATGCACCACCCACCCGTGGAGCGCGACGGTGGCGACCACGAGAAACAGCGTCGCCAGCGTAAAGACGTCAAGATTTTCCCTCGGCACGCGCATCATGGTCGGCAGGCCGACGGAAAAAACATAGATTCCGTAGAAGCCGAGGACATCCAGCCATCGAAGCCCGGGAATCAGGCCAAAGAGCGAAGCGAGCCAGACCGGCGTAAAGGAGTAGGCGGTCAGCATCAGGGCGCGTCGGTCGTCGGTCTTTCCTTCGAAATGCGGCGCAATGGCCGATATGACGAAGGCGACGATAAAGAACGCGGGAAGGCTGAGCAGATATTGGACGAAGGCGCGATAAAGCCCGCCCGAGAAGGTCGGATGCATGACGCCCTCGGAACCGTAGGAGAATCCGAAAAGCCACGAGCCGAAGAAGCTCGCGAAGGGCGGAAGCAGCGCCAATATCGCAATATAACCGCGGTAGAGGTCTAAAGTGGACGTATCCTCTTCCGAGATCTTCGACCATTCGGCCTGCGGCGTCAGGATTAAGCCCTTGATCCGCGACAGCAAATGCATTCCGGCCTCCATTGATTCGCCGCAAGCGCTAATTATCGAGGCGCCATGGAGCCGGGCTTGCGGGCGCCGGGTCCTCCATGCGAGGGAGAGTGCGGCCAGTGCGGCCGGTTTGATGATCGAAGTTGAAATCTAACACGACGGGCCGCATGAGAAAACTGCTGGAATATTTTTGGCCGACAGTCGGCCTCATCGCGGTCGTCGCTTCCTTCTTCCTCCTCTATCGTGAATTCAGGGGAGAATCGGTCGGCGTCGAGGTTTGGGCCAATCTGAAGGCCATCCCGACAGGCAATTATCTGCTCGCGGGCCTTTCGACGCTTGTCGCTTATGCGGCGCTCGCCTGGTACGACCGCATCGCGCTGCTGCATCTGGGCGTCAAGCATATCAACTGGCTGTTTATTTCGGTCTGCTCGTTCACCACCTACGCCCTGTCGCATAATATCGGCGCGAGCGTTTTCTCGGGCGCCATGGTGCGCTACCGCGCCTATTCCACCAAGGGGCTGACAGCGACGCAGGTCGCCGCGCTGGTGGTGCTGTGCTCCTATACGTTCGGCTTCGGCAATGTGCTGCTCGCCGGGCTTTTGCTGACCTATGACCCCACGCTGATGCAGCGCCTGTCCGGCTTTCTGCCGGACGTGCTGACAAATCCGAGCGCCGCGCGCATCGTGGGTCTCGCCTGCCTCGGATTCGTCGCGCTCTATATCAGCGGATCGCTCATGCATTTTCGCGCGATCCGCTTGTTCGGGCGCTTCGAAATTCTCTATCCGCGCCCCGACATCATGCTGCGCCAGCTCTTCGCGGCGCCGCTGGAGCTGATCGGCGCCGCGGGCATCATCTATTTCGCGCTGCCGGAGCAGGGCAACCCGGGTTATCTCGTCGTGCTCGGCGCGTTTCTCCTGTCCTTTTCGGCGGCCCTCGTGTCCCACGCGCCAGGCGGGCTCGGCATTTTCGAGCTGCTCTTCATCAATGTCATGCCGGACATGCCGCGGCTGAAGGTATTGGCCGCGCTGCTCGTCTGGCGACTCTTCTATCTCATCATCCCGCTGCTGATCGCGCTCGTCGTCGTCGCGCTCTTCGAACGCAAGAAGCTCGTCGAGCGCTGGCGGGGGATAGAAGAACAGCCGCAAAAATAAAACGCCGGCCATTTCTGACCGGCGCCTGAATGCCGTTGCGTCTGTCGCGGCGCTCACATGCGATATTGCTGGAGTCGCGTGGTGCGCAGTCCGGCGAGGCCATGCTGGTCGATGGACATCTGCCAGCTCAAGAATTCGTCGACCGTCAGCGTGTAACGGCTGCAGGCTTCGTCGAGCGATAGAAGGCCGCCGCGCACCGCCGCCACCACTTCAGCCTTGCGCCGGATGACCCAGCGTTTGGTCGAAGCCGGAGGTAGGTCCGCAATCGTCAGCGGACTGCCATCTGGGCCGATGACATATTTGACACGGGGACGATGCGTCTCGGTCATCTCACTCACTCGTTACTCAAAACAGCCACGTTGCAGCGATCCTTATAAAGGCGTCGCTTTAAGAATTGCCTAAACGAATGAGACCTATAGGCAGCGGAAAATACACCAAATTTTAGGAACATGCTGCACGGGGAAGACTTCGCGCGCCCGGAGCGGAATCGCCAATACCACGATTGTGGGCCGCTCTTGCCTGGATTTGCTTGCGTCGAGCGTCTTGCCTGGAACCGGCAGCGTCTAGCGAATCCACGCGGCGGCGCATCGGCAGGGCGACGCGCTAAAAACGGGTCGTTAACTGCGTCAACCATTCGGGCGAAGCTGTGACAAGCGCCGTCTCCAATGTCTTGTCGTAGCCCGAAACGATCAACAGACCGATCAGGACCAGCGACGCGCCCAGCGCTTGCTTCGCCTGTTTCCCGAAGGTCAGCAGCCGATCCCGCCAGCGCGCCATCGCCTGGCGTGACAACGCGCCGAGCAACATCAATGGCGCGGCGGCGCCGAGCCCGAATGCGGCCATGGTTGACGCGACCGCGCCAAGGTCTTCGCCGCGGGCGGCCAGCACCGACGCCGCGCCGAGCGTCGGCCCGACGCAGGGGCTCCAGACCGAGCCAAGCAGCAGGCCAACCCCGAACTGGCCGAGCATTCCGCCTTGAGCGCCGCCGAAAGCGGCGCTCAACCAGTCGCTGATCGGCCCGCCGGCCGCGGCGACGCGCGCCTGCAGCTCGGGCGCAAGCAAGACGACGCCAAGTCCGATCAGAAGCGCCGCCGCGACTACCCTCAGCCAATCGCCATCGAGGCCGATGGCGAATCCGGCCGTCGCCACGAAAAGGCCGATCGCTACGAACGAGATGGCGACGCCGAGTGCGAGAATCGCTGGCGCATAGCGGTGCTCCGCCGCCGCGGCGCCGAGCACCAGCGGCAGAAGCGGCAGAACGCAGGGCGACAAGGTCGAGAGGAGGCCGGCGACGAATGCGAGCCCGAGAGCGCCGAACTCCATCTATTTACAGAGCCTTCGCGGCGAGCGCGGAAATCGCGCCGGGATCGGTCACGCCGACCGAGCGTCCGACTTCCTTGTCGCCTTTGAACACGATGATCGTGCTTTGCCGGTTGGCCTTCAGCGTCTTGAGCGCATTCTTCTGACTGTCGAAGTCGACGCGGAACATGGCGACGCCGGCATAGTTCGGATCGGATTCGACGCGCTGCATGGCGGGTTCCTGCGCGCGGCAGGTCGGGCACCAGGGCGCGTAGACATGCACGATGATCGGCTTGCCGGCCTTTTGCGCGGCCGCGAAGGCCTCCTGCGTGAAATTTTGGGAAGCGGCGCCGGCCGGGGCGGCGGATGCGAGAAGGGCGGAGACAATGCCGAAGGCGAAAACGGCGAGGCGGCGACGCGTAGTCATGGGCTCTCCTCGAAAGGCGCGCTTTGCGTGAGCGGCGCTCAGGATTATGGAAGAAAGATAATGGCGGCCCTGCTCGAAGCCAATTCCCGACGCGCATGAACGACTGTATCGGCGTTATCCTTGCCGGCGGACTGGCGCGGCGCATGGGCGGAGGCGACAAGCCGCTCGTCGAAATCGCCGGACGCCCGATCCTTCAGCATGTGATCGATCGCTTGAAGCCGCAGTGCGGGCTTCTCGCCGTCAACGCCAACGGCGATCCGGCGCGTTTTGCGCGGTTCGGTCTTCCGGTCGTCGCCGACGGCGTCGAAGGTTTTGCGGGACCGCTTGCCGGCGTTCTCGCGGGCATGGACTTTGGCGCCGCCAGGGGCGCCGCGCATGTGCTGACCGCGCCAGGCGACACGCCGTTTCTGCCGGCCGATCTCCTGTCGCGTCTTCAAGAAGCTCGAACGCGGACGGGCGCCGAGATCGCCGTCGCGGCGTCGAACGAGCGAACCCATCACGCCGTGGCGCTGTGGCCGGTCGCGCGACGAGCGGACTTGCGGCGGGCGCTCGTTGAGGAAGACGAGCGCAGGGTGTCAGCCTTTATCGCGCGATTCGCGAATGTGACGGTCGACTGGCCGGCAGAGCCTTACGACCCCTTCTTCAACGTCAACGCCCCGGAGGATCTGGCGCGCGCCGAGGCGATAGCCAGGCAGGAGTCGCGCAGCTAAATTGACGCGCGATGGATGCCTCGAAAGCAGCGGCGCGGGAGAGGACATGAGCGAGCAGACGAAAATGGGATTGAAGGACAAGGTGCAGGAGGAAGCCAGGGCCTTCTTTCCGGTGTTCCTTTATGTGTGGTTCCTGCTCGCGGTGCTTGGCGTGCACAAGTCGATCGTCCTGTCGCAGGCGCATATCGTGCAGCACCAGGGCTTTGCTGTCGCCAAGGCGCTTGCTTTCGCCAAGGTGCTGTTCATCGCCAACAAGTTCGGGGTCTGGCGCGTGTTCGACACGATGCCGCTGATCGTTCCCATCCTGGTGAAGTCGTTTCTTTTCGGCGTGCTGCTCATCGACATGGACATCCTCGAGCAGGCGCTGCTGGAGCATTTCTGGCCGGCCCATGCGAACCATGACGGCGTGGATCTCTACAACCTTCGCACGCTCTTGTCGGTCGCGCTCGTCACCTTCGCGGCGCTGATCCCGTTCTTCGGCTATCGCGAATTCGCCAAGCTGGTCGGGGAGGAGGAACTGCGGAAGGCGCTCTTCGTGCGCCGCGAGAATTTCGTCCCGCAGCGCGAGGCCGGGCATACAACGACAACAACGCCTGTCGAGACGGTCGAAGGCTAAACGAAGCCGGGATCGATCTCCACGGCGCCCGCGAGCCATGGCGGCGTCGGCAGATTCTGGCTGCGCAGGAACTCGGCGTTGAAGAGCTTCGAGGCGTATCTTGCGCCGCCGTCGCAGAGCACGGTCACGATCGTGTTCCCGGGGCCCATCTCGCGGGCGAGGCGAATGGCGCCCGCGACGTTGATTCCGGAAGAGCCGCCGAGCAACAGGCCCTCCTGCTCCGCGAGATCGAACACGATGCGCACCGCTTCCTCGTCCGGAATGCGGTAGGCGACGTCGACTGGCGCGCCTTCGAGATTGGCCGTGATCCGGCCCTGGCCAATCCCTTCGGTGATCGACGAGCCCTCGGCCTTCAACTCGCCGCTCGTGTAATAAGAGTAGAGCGCCGCCCCATATGGATCGGCCAGCCCGATCTTCACTTCCGGATTTCTCTCCTTGAGCGCCATGCCGACGCCAGCGAGCGTGCCGCCGGTGCCGCAGGCGCATATGAAGGCGTCGACCGCGCCGTCCAAAGCTTCATAAATTTCCGGGCCGGTGGTCGTGAGATGGGCGACGCGATTGGCGACATTGTCGAATTGATTGGCCCAGACGGCGCCGTTCGGCTCTTCCCTGGCGAGCCGCTCGGCAAGCCGACCGGAGAGCTTCACGTAATTGTTGGGGTTGGCGTAGGGAACGGCGGGCACTTCGACGAGCTGCGCGCCCTGCAGGCGCAGCATGTCCTTCTTTTCCTGGCTCTGCGTGTCCGGAATCACGATGACCGTGCGGAAGCCGAGGGCGTTGGCGACGAGCGCCAACCCGATGCCGGTGTTGCCGGCGGTGCCTTCGACGATGACGCCGCCCGGCTTCAGCAGTCCTTTCGCGCGCGCATCCTCGACGATCGAGAGCGCCGCGCGGTCTTTCACCGAGCCGCCAGGGTTCATGAATTCGGCCTTGCCGAGGATGCGGCAGCCTGTCGCCTTGGAGGCTGCGCGCAATTCGATGAGCGGCGTACGGCCGATGGCTTCGATGACGCTGGAGGCGACGGTCATTGGCGTTTCCTGGCGGGTGGCGGATCGTTCCTAGCCGAGCGACGGCTCTCGCTCAAAGGCGAAAATCGCGCCATGACGCGCTCGCGCGCCGGGCGCCAGAATCCGCATGGAGGGTTTTTCGTAGAGATCGCCGTAAAAGTCTTCCGGATCGCCGTGGCCTGTCCATGGCTCTATGCAAAGATAAGGCGCGGGCGGCAGCGTCCAAAATCCGACATGGGGAAAATCGTCGAGCGCCACCGACAGACGCGCGCCCTCGCCATTGTCGAAAGCAAGGCTGCGGCTCGCAATCTCGAGAAAGCACAGCGCGTCACGCGCGAACATTTCCGGCTCGAGCGGCAATCGCCGGCCATCGAGCGGCGTCTTGCGGATGGGTTTCGAGAAAAGCCCGCCCGCTCCGATGAGGGGAACTTCGGGACGTTCCTCCTTCTCAAACACGATCGCATGCGGCGAGGACGAGGCAGCGAGCGGCCAGCGAAAGGCGGGATGCAGGCCGCAGGCGTAGGGAAGGGGCCGGGAGTCCGCGTTTGTGACAATCAGATTGTTCTCGAGCGCGCCGGCGTGCAGCCGGAACTCCACTTCGAACCGGAACGCGAACGGATAAAGCGCGCGGGTCTCGGCGTCATCGACGAGCGCGAGGCGCAGATAGTCGTCACGCCGCTCGGCGACGGTGAAGCGCTTTTTCCAGGCGAAGCCGTGGAGCGCGAGCGGATAGGTCTTCCCCTCCACGCGCACGCGGCCGTCGCGCGTCCAGCCGACGACCGGAAACAGCACTGGCGCGGTCTGGTCCCAGACCTTAGGGTCCTTCGCCCAGATCATCTCGACGCCGCGCGCGCCCCAGGATGAAAGCTCGGCGCCGAACGTCAGGATCTCGGCGCGGTCGCCAGATGAATGGGTGAGTTCAATCGCGTCGGTCATGGAACAGATTCTAGCGCGGGACCCAAGCCCAGGCGAATGCTCACAAAATCAGCGTGCTCCGCCAGTGCGGCGCTTGAGCGGTGGCGTCAGCCGCAATAATGTCCCGCCGCCAAGCCGCCGCCCCATGTCGGCGCAGCGCAACGCCAATGAGAAGACCTAATGGATAGCAGTCTCGTCTCGGACATCGGCGCCGGAGCTTTCAGAACCGAGCTGACGCTGTTCTTCTCGACATTCACGACGCTGCTGGCGGTGATCAATCCCTTCGAGGTGCTGCCGGTCTTTCTCTTGCTCCAGCGCGAGAAAACCAACCAGGAGCGGCGGCGCGTCGCCTTCATGGCCTGTCTCTACGCGCTGCTGCTCATCCTTTTCTTTTTGTTCTTTGGCGCGGTGATCCTGAAAATTTTCGGCGTCTCGCTGAGCATGGTGCGCATCGCCGGCGGGATCGTGCTGATGCGGATCGGTTTCGAGCTTTTTCTGCCGTCGTCGGACGGCGACGGATCGCCGGCCTTCGCCCGATCGACCGGCAATATCGCCTTCATGCCGCTCGCGATGCCGCTCATGATCGGACCCGGCCCGATCGCGACCGTGCTCGGGATGATGGCGACCGTGGAGCACTCTTCGCATGAGGCGCTGGCGTTCGGCGCCATTCTCGCCGCGATCTTCCTCGCTGTGGCCGTCACCTATGCCTGCCTCGCCTTTGCGACGCGGTTGACGACGACGCTGGGGCCGCTTGGGATCGACGCCGCAACCCGGATTGTCGGCTTCTTCGTCTCGGCGATGGGCGTCTCGCTGATCTTCAACGGCGTCATGGACGCGCTGCGCTCGCAAGGTTTTGCCGGCGTGCATTAGCCAGTCCGCAGACGGCTAAAGGCCGCGCAGGGTCTCGCCGAGCCGAAGATAGATCTCCCGATGCGCGTCGCGAAGTCCCGGCACCCAGGGCTTGAGCTGCGCGCCGATGACCGCGTCGAAATGGTCGAACCGCTGGCCAATGGCCTTGTCCAGATATTCGTAATACCAGCGTCCCGGCTTCAGCCTTTGGCGTTTGAAGACGCCTTCGCCTCCCACCGGCTCTTCCCGCGCCGTAAAGGGATAGCGCTGCGAGATGACGCTCACCGCGCCGTCATTGGGCCGCCACTGCGGCAGTGACAGATCGCCGCCACCCCAGCCGACGATCGGCGCCTTGGCGAAGTTCGCTTCGCGCGCCTGATAAAGAGCCGACTGCCAGAGAATGGGATGAATCGTAGGGTCCGGCCGCCAGGTTTTGCCGAAAAAGCCCGACGCGCGGACATGCGTGGCGTTGGTCACGAGCGAAAGATAATAGGTGCCAGGATGCGATCTGAACCGCGCGTTGGCGTTGCGGCAGCCCTGCAACGTCATATCGAAGGCGAGATTATCCTCGCCCACGACGAAGGCGCCCGAATCCAAACGCTCCATCGCCTCTGACAAAACGGCTTCGCCGTCGAACCATTGGTCGAGATGAAGATCAAACGGCTTGCGCATGGCGCTCGGCACGCCTGCCGCCATTCCGAGGAAATTGAACGATTCCGCGATGAGGCGACTCGGCTTGCGCTTGAGACGGCCGTTTTCGCGGTCACAGCCGAACCCATAGGGCAGCAATGACCCGTTGATGGCGCCGGCGACGCTGATCACCCCTTCGATCCAGTCCGCGCTCGTCCCGCGCTCCCAGAAATCGCTGGCGAGCAACGCCTGCAGTTGCAAAGCGGTCTGCGCGCCGGCGCCATGCCCGACGAGGATCACCGGGTTCTCCTCCGACCAGTCGGGCGTGAATGGGTCTGCGTATTCACGCGAGTAGCGGGCGTGGCGCGCCTCGCTGCTGTGCTGCGCGCCGTAATCGACCCTTCCGCCGCCGATCTGCGCGAAAAGCTCGCAGGCGCGGTCGTGGAACGAACTGACCGGTCCCACCTTCGCTTCGTGAACGGCGAAAGGCTCGCCGAGCTGGTCGAGCGCGTCGCCCCAATAGGGAAGTCCGAACTCCCGGGGACCCCAGCCGAAGAAATCATGCACGAAAACGATGTGAGTGGATTTAAGCGCCATGCCCGGTCCGAAGTGAACTAAAAATCAGATGTTTCGCGCTCAAACGAGCGCGTCGTATTGGTAAATCGCGGAAACGTCGAGCGTCTGTCGCGGCGTCACGCTGCCCCCGAGCGGCGAACTGATCGGATCGTCGATCCGGTGGCCTTTGAGATCGGCGCCTGCCGTCATATCGGGAAGGTAGAGGCGGCCGTTGCGGCTCATCCAGCTTTCCCAGAGCCGGTCGATGTTGCAGTGATTGAGAAAGAAAACGGGATCGTTGGGCGAAGAGGCGAGAAGCATCTCTCCGCCGATCCAGACGTGCACGAGATTGTGCAGCCAGGTCTGCGAGACGCCTTCGTCGTCCATCCACCCTTCGACGCAGTTGCGGAAACAGTTCGTTTCGGCGTTCCAGTCAGGCGCGTCATAATCCGTCAGCGCCAGCGCATCCGTGACATGCGCCGTTTTTGGAAGCGCATTGGCGCTGACGCCGAAGGCGCGCCTGAGGCCGCGGTTCACCGAGCGCAGCTCTCCAGAGATGTTCGTGGAGATGCGCACCCTGAACGCGGAAGGATCGTTGGCGCGAAAGGCGAAGGGCCCGGCGGACACCGGATTGCCTTCCCCGCCCATGCAGTCAACGCCCCAGATCGCCGCCGCCGCTTGTTGCCCAGGCGGCAGGTCGCCGTCTTCCGCCCAATCCCAGTAGGGCAGGCCGAAGTTCGCGTCGCCCAACGCGCGCTGGAGGTTTTGCTCGAAAACCATGAGCATCACCCGATGCCAGGGCGCGAAGATCGGTCCTCGGTGCGCCGCGTTTCGCTGGGCCGGGTTTCCCGGCGGCGTCTCGATCATCATGGCCGTGACGTGCCAGACGACGAAAAGATCGTATGTGCTCACTGAGCGGGAGGCGCCGGGGATCCCGAATTCATCGGTCGTTCGGCCGGACGGCTCTTTTTTCAGTCGTTTGACGCCTTCGATATATTGGTCGCGAATGTCGGCATTTTTCAAAATGTTTTTTCGGACGACGGCCATCGTCTCACTCCCGCAAAATCAATGAGTGTGTTTTGAATCCTTCTTTGCGGCGGGCCGGCCCTTGCGGCGCGCCGGAGCCTTGCTCCTGCTCTTCGCCGGCTTGCGCTCGAATTCTTCCGGAAATCCATCGATGAGCGCCCGCACCATGTCGACCGCCGACGCGGTCTGGTAGTTAGGCAAAGAATGACAATGAACCTGGCCGGACGCGTCCACGCCGAGCGGCGCGCGGATCTTCCTGCCGTCGACAAGGATCTTATAGGTCGTGACGATTTCGATTTCGTGCCCGCGGTAGGCGTCCTTGCGCACCGACTGCGCCCCGCCCGCGCCGTGACCGGCATGGGTCTGCGTCTTGTCGCGCGTCCGCCTGAGATATTCGCCGAGTTTGCGCGGCGCGGCGCCTGTCTCGAGCTTCTTGGACTCCATAAAAATCTCCGCTCAATTCCTTTTCACGCAATTCGACGATGCGGCTATCGGTCTGGTCGAGTTCGCCGCCCGTAGCGACCCGTAAGTTAGCGAAAAATCTACGGACTTTGGCGCGACAGGCGCCTCATCTAAACGGACTGGATCGGCAATTTTTCACCAGGATTATGACGAGCTAATGGACAGCGATGTCAAGTGGATTTGTTAAACCGTTAGGATTCATCAGATATCCGCCGCACTCAGTCCGACATCGTCGCGTCCGGGGAACACTTGCGTCGCGCGCGCGCAGCGCTTAGCGCTCGTTGTTGAGGCGTCCATGTCCGATTCGATGGTTCCGTCCTTTCTCGGCGTCGAGCGGTCGGTGCTTGGCCGACGGTGGCGCGGGCGGCTTGACGCGCGCGGCGAGGCGCAGGCGCTCGCCTTAGCGCAAACGCACGGCATTGACGATTTCCTCGCCCGCGTGATCGCCGGGCGCGGCGTCACGGTCGCCGACGCCGCGGGCTTTCTCGACCCCAAGCTGCGTGATCTGCTGCCCGACCCTTCGACGCTGCGCGACATGGACGCCGCGACGGATCGGCTCGCGCATGCGATCGCGCGCGGCGAACGCATCGCCGTCTTCGGCGACTATGACGTCGATGGCGCGTGCGCGTCGGCGCTGCTTATCGACTTCTGGCGCGCGGCGGGCGCGCCAGCGCCCTTGCTGCACATTCCCGACCGCATCATCGAGGGCTACGGGCCGAATATCGACGCGATCAGCGACCTTGCGGCACGAGGCGCGACCCTTCTGGTCACCGTCGACTGCGGGACGACGAGCCACGAGGCGTTCACCGTCGCCCGCGGGCTCGGCCTCGATGTGATCGTCCTCGACCATCATCAGGCGCCGGAAGTTCTGCCAGACGCGCTCGTCGTCAATCCTAACCGGCTCGACGATCTCTCGGGTCAGGGCGCGCTCTGCGCGGCGGGCGTCGTTTTTCTCGCGCTTGTCGGACTGTCGCGGGCGCTGCGCGCGCGCGGCTGGTGGGGCGGCGAGCGAACTGCGCCGGATCTACTCGCCGCGCTGGATCTTGTCGCGCTGGCGACGGTCGCCGACGTCGCGCCGCTGGCGCGCCTCAACAGGGCGCTGGTCGCCAAGGGTCTGATGGTGATGGCCGCCCGCGCGCGACTGGGGCTCGCCGCGCTCATGGACACCGCCCGTTTAGATGGGCCGCCGCGCGCTCATCACCTCGGATTTGCGCTCGGGCCGCGGATCAACGCCGGCGGTCGGATCGGCGACGCGGGCCTCGGCGCGCGGCTTCTCACCCTCTCCGACCCCTCCGAGGCGCGGCGCATCGCGTCAGAGTTGGACCGGCTGAACAGCGAACGTCAGGTTGTCGAGAAGGCCACCCTGGAGGAGGCGATCGCAAGGGCACAAGTGCAATTCGCGCGATCCAATCATTTGTCATGTCTCGTCGTCGAGGGGGAGGGCTGGCATCCCGGCGTGATCGGACTGCTCGCATCGAGATTAAAGGAACGGTTCAACATTCCAACCTTTGTAATTGCTTTAAATGATGAAAGTGGCGTTGGTTCAGGTAGAAGTTTAAGTGGCGTCGACATGGGCGCTGCGGTCCGGCGCGCGGTCGATCTCGGCCTCGCAGTCAAAGGCGGCGGACACGCCATGGCGGCCGGCGTGACTTTGGCGCGCGACCGCCTCGACGACTTTCGCGGTTTTCTCAGCGAGGCGCTCGAAGCCGCCGTCGAAGCCGCCCGCCGGGACGACGCGCTCATTCTCGACGCGACAGTAGCAGGTCGCGGCGTCAGCCTGGACCTGCTGCGACGAGTCGAACAGGCCGGCCCATTCGGGCAGGGCAATCCTGAGCCGTTATTTGCGCTTCCGGAGCAGCAGATCGCCTACGCCCAGATCGTCGGCGCCGACCATGTGCGCGCCCGCCTGCGCTCCCGCGACGGCGCGACGGTCGACGCCATCGCCTTCCGCGCCATGCATTCGCCGCTCGGCGAGGCGCTGCTTAAGGGAGACGGCGCGCAGCTTCACGTCGCCGCGAAATTGTCGGGCAATTTCTTTCGAGGCGTCGAGCGCGTCGAGACGCGAATCATCGACGCCGCGCGCGTTCAGTGATGCGCAACACTGTGGCGCCCTGGCCACACTGTTTTTTAATCGTTAAGCGCGGATCCATTCAGGGCGCGAGTGTCGCATTTTGGTCTGATTCGCGACGCCTGCTGAGGGTCAGCGTAAGTGCGTTTAACGACAACTTCACACATCGGCGAGACACTCCGCGGGTGACGCCGCGCGACGATTTTACGTCGCGCAACAATTGGATGCGTCGCCACTTGTGGGACGCCTCCGTCACTGCAGACCGGCGGCTCGAGCGGCGATGGCAAGGACCGTCTGGATGCGATCTGTCGTCTTCAACAATGTTGTTTATGTACGGCGCCCGCTCGCTCGCTCCTCAAGCTTCCTCGCCAAATTATTGCCTGTTCTTTGTCTGGGCGCGCTCGCGGGATGCTCTTCGACCGGTTCGCACCGAAGCGCCAGCCTCGGCGGCTTTGGCCAGATCGACCCGCGCTATGGCGTGCGCCCGAGTCCGCGGGTGATCGCGGAAGGCGAAGAGGTTCCTAAGGGCGGCGGCGCCTACATGGTCGGCAAGCCTTATAAGATCGCCGGCCGAACCTATTATCCGAGCGAAAGACCCTATTCGGCGGTTGGAACCGCCTCCTGGTACGGCTCAGACTTCCACGGACGCCGCACCGCCAATGGCGAAATATTCGACCGGCAGTCGATTTCCGCCGCTCACCCCACCATGCCGCTCCCGAGCTATGCGCGCGTCACCAATCTGCGCAATGACCGGTCGATCGTGGTGCGCGTCAACGACCGCGGTCCCTATCACGGCGGACGCGTGATGGACGTTTCCCAGCGGGTGGCCCATGCGCTCGATTTCCATGGCGTCGGCACGACCCGCGTCAAAGTGGATTGGATCGGGCGCGCGGATCTCGACGGCGACGACGACGCTAAGCTCCTTGCGACGCTACGCGACGACGGCGTTCCCGCGCAGCTCGACGCCACGTCGCCGGTGATGACGGCGGCGAACGAGGACCCGGCGCGCGCCGCGCGCTACGATGCAAGGGCGGAGGCTGCGGAGCTCACGGCGCGCGTCGCCTATGAGAATGCGCAAGCTTCGGATTATCAGGCTCTGGCCTATGCGCAGACCAGTGCGGCGCAGGAGAGCGACGCGCCGCCGCTGCCGCCGTCGCGCGAGGAAGCCGCTGTCGACGAGGAGCCCGTCGCCTCGACCAGGAAGGCGAAGCAGGCCGTTGCGCCGCTGCCGCCCTCCCGTCCTGCCCACCTTGGGATCACCGGTCACGCTTCGGCTCGCAGCGGATTCCGACAGGCCCTGAGTTCTTCTGTTAGAACAAACTGATCTTTCCCGACCCCCTGATTGCAATTTTCGGCGCCGCGCGGCATCTTCTCCGCGCTTGCCGCGCTGCGGCGTCACCAAGGGGAGCGCGCCCTTGCCGAATTTTCCCATGCGATGGCTTTTCCTGATTCTGCTCGCGTTTGCGGGCCCCGGCGCGACGGCGGCGTTAGCGGATAGTTTTCAGACGAGCGTTCCCAGCGCCATCCTGATCGACGCAGGCACGAATACGGTGCTGTTCGAGAAGGGCGCGGACGACTTCCAGAAGCCGGCGTCGACCGTGAAGATTCTGACGGCGGAGCTGATCTTTCAGGCGCTCGCCGAAGGCAAGCTGAAACTCGACGACGAATTCACGGTTTCGGAGCATGCCTGGCGCGACGGCGGGGCTCCCGCGGGCGGATCGGCGATGTTTCTCCCGCTCAACAGCCGCGCCCGCGTCGAAGACCTCGTTCGCGGTCTGGTGATCCAATCCGGCAATGACGCCGCGATTGTGCTCGCCGAAGGTCTCGCCGGCTCCGAAGAAGCCTTCGTGATGCGGATGAACAAGCGCGCGGCCGAACTTGGCCTGGTCAAATCGCGCTTCGGCAATCCCTGGGGCATGGACGGCCCTGACCAGAAGGTGACCGCGCGCGAGATGGCGAAGCTCGCCGCGCATATCATCAAGACTTATCCGCAGTTTTACGGCTACTTCGGCGAGAAGGAGTTCACTTGGAACAAGATTCGCCAGCAGAACCGCAATCCGCTGCTGACGATGAGCATCGGCGCCGACGGGCTGAAGACCGGCAACATCGACAAGAACAGCGGCTATGGGCTGATTGGCTCGGCGACGCAGGAAGGCCGGCGCCTTATCGTCGCCGTTTACGGCGCAAAGACTCCCAAGGAGAGGGCCGAAGAGGCGCGCAAGCTGCTGCAATGGGGATTCCGCAACTTCGAGGAGAAGGAGCTGTTCAAGGCCGGGGAGACCGTCGGGCCGGCGCAGGTCTATGGCGGAACCAGAGGGTCGGTGGATCTCGTCGCGAAGGAAGACATCAAAGTGCTCCTGCCGCGCGGCGGGACGGAGCGGTTGTTTGGCAAGATCGTTTACGAGGGCCCTGTGCTGGCGCCGGTCGAAGCGGGAATGCCGGTCGGCCGACTGGAGGTGAAGCGGGGAAACGCCGTCGTGCTCGAACAGCCGCTGCAAACTGCGGAATCGGTCGAGCAGGGATCGCTGCCGCGGCGCGCTTTCGACGCTGTCTACGAATCCGCCGCCGCGGCCATTCACCAGAAACTCTCCGGCAAGAAATGACCTTTCCGGTGGCGCCCGAAAGGGGTCGTTTCATCACCTTCGAGGGCGGCGAGGGCGTCGGCAAGTCGACTCAGCTTGCGCGCCTCGCAGACCATCTGCGCGATTGCGGCTTCGAGGTGGTGACGACGCGCGAGCCTGGCGGCACGCCGAAAGCCGAGCAGCTGCGCGCTTTTCTACTGTCGGGAGGCGCCGCGCCGCTGGGGCCTCTTGCCGAGGCGGCGCTGTTCTCGGCCGCGCGCGCCGATCATGTCGAGACGCTGATTGCGCCTGCCTTGAAGCGCGGCGCCTGGGTGCTGTGCGACCGCTTCGCCGACTCCACGCGCGCCTATCAGGGCGCGCGCGGCGGCGTCGACGCCAAGACTCTCGCGCTGCTGGAAAGGGCGGCCATCGGCGACACGCGGCCAGACCTGACGATCATGCTCGACTTGCCGGCGCGAGAAGGACTGGCGCGGGCGGCGTTGCGACGCGACGGCGGCGAGGAGATCGATCGATTCGAGCGCGAAGAGCCGCACTTCCACGAGGAGTTGCGGCTGGCCTTCCTCGAGATCGCCGAAAGCGAACCGGAACGCTGCTGCGTGCTCGACGCCGCCAGGTCGGTGGACGACGTCGCGCATGCGGTGCAGGCCGTCGTTCACGATCGTTTCCTTGCGCATGCCGCGCAAGCGGCGCAATGAGCCGCGAAGAAGCGAACCCCGAGAGCGACCGCTACGATGACGCCCCGCATCCGCGGGAAACCCTTGCGCTGTTCGGTCACGACGCGGCCGAGCGCGAGCTTGTCGACGCCTATCGCCGCAACAAGATGGCGCAGGCCTGGATCATCGGCGGGCCGGAAGGCGTCGGCAAGGCGACGCTCGCCTGGCGCCTGGCGCGGTTTCTCCTCGCGCATCCAGAGCCCGGCGCTGCGGCGGTTCAGAACGCCGAAAGCCTCGCAGTCGCGGGGGACCATCCGGCGGCGCGCCGCATTGCCTCGATGGCGCTCGCCGATATCTTTCTGCTGCGCCGCGCCTGGAATGAGAAGACCAAGAAGCATTTCACCGAAATTCGCATCGAGGACGTGCGCAAGGTCATTCAGGCGTTCCATCAGGCGTCGGGAACCGGCGGCTGGCGGATCGCCATCGTCGACTGCGCCGACGACCTCAACCGCGCCAGCGCCAACGCCCTCCTGAAGCTCATCGAGGAGCCCCCGGAACGTTCCCTGTTTCTGCTCGTCGCGCATCAGCCGGGCCGCATACTGCCGACCATCCGTTCGCGTTGCCGCAAGCTGATGCTCGCCCCGCTGTCGCCGGAGGACACGATCGCGGCGGTCAGGAACCTCGGCCCGCCGTGGTCGGAGGCGCCCGAGGCGGATCTTCTGGCGGCCGCCGCGCGCGCGGAAGGTTCTGTGCGCGAGGCGCTGCGGCTGCTCGGCGATGATGGCGTCGCCTTCGACGCCGCCGTGCGCAAGCTCTTCGATCGGCTGCCGCAGGTCGACTGGCTCGGCGCGCATATGCTCGCCGACAAGCTCACCGGCCGCGACAATGAAGCGGCGTATGAGACCTTCATGGGCGCCACGCAGCGCCACCTCGATCGCCGGGTGCGGGCGCTGGCGCAGTCCGGCGCCGCCCCGATAAGGCTGGCGCGCTACGCCGTCGCCTGGGAAGAGATTCGCGAAGCCGCTCGGGAAACCGAGGTGTTCAATTTCGACAAGCGCGCGCTGGTGCTCCGCGTTTTCGACACGCTCGCGAAAGCCGAAGCGGTCTGAGCGCGAAGCTGTCCGCGAACAGGTTTTCTTGCTCGGCGCCAACGCGGTTTCGACGAGGCATGAAACTTGCGCAGGCCAAGTCGCTGGCGCGCGGTCTGCAGGCCTTTGCGCCGGCGCGCAGGTCGCTCAAGGCAATCCGAGTCGCGCATTCGCGTTGGGCGCTCTGCGGCAATAAATCTTTCTAAACGAACGGAAAGTTGCGACGCGGCTGAAATACGGAACTTCGCCGCCGGATCATGACGCTCGTTTCGACGACGATAGAGGCTCGCCACGTCAACACAGGCGTTGTGTCGCAATGCGCTGCTAATTGCCTGCAATCAAGTCAGTCGCTGACGAGCGGCGCGATGTGACTTCGCTTACGGCGCGGCTGTTAAGCGCCGCCGGATTGGTTCTGGATCGACGCCTTCGACTGACGAGGAGGAAAGTGTGTCCGCCGCTCCGACGAAAGTCCTTCTCGTTTTTCCACGGTTCAACCCAAACTCCTTCTGGAGTTTCGAGGCTGCTTGCAAGGCGGTAGGCGCTCGTTGTCCGGCTCCTCCGCTCGGCCTGCTTACCGTCGCTGCGCTGCTCCCCCAGTCGTGGGAGTTCAAGCTTGTGGATCGCAACGCAGAAGCGCTCGAGGAAAAAGATATACTTTGGGCTGACTTGATAATGACCGGCGGCATGCTTCCGCAGCGGCTCGACGCGCTCGCAATCATGGACCGCTGCAGGAGACTCGGCAGGACTATTTGCGTCGGAGGACCTGACGCGACCTCAAGTCCTGACGCATATAAATCGGCGGATTTTCTCATCCTCGGCGAAGCCGAAGGGATAATAGATGAATTTGTTTCAACCTGGCGGAACGGCGATCGCAAGGGCTTGTTCGAAGCGCAGAAATTCCAGGCGGACGTGACCAGAAGTCCGCTGCCCCGCTACGATCTCTTGAATTTCGCTCACTATCTCTTCATCGGCGTGCAGTTCTCGCGAGGCTGCCCGTTCAACTGCGAATTCTGCGACATTATCGAACTTTATGGTCAGACGCCGCGCACCAAGACGAATGAACAGATGATCGCGCATCTGGACCGGCTTTATGCGCTTGGCTACCGCGGCCATGTCGACTTCGTCGATGACAATCTTATCGGCAACAAGAAGGCGCTGAAGCTGTTGTTGCCGATTTTGAAAGCCTGGCAACAGCAGCGCGGCTATCCGTTCAAATTCTCGACCGAGGCGTCGATCAATCTTGCCGATGATTCACAGCTATTGACGATGATGAGAGAGGCGAATTTCTTCGTCATTTTCGTCGGCGTCGAAAGCCCTGACGCCGACACGCTGCTCTCGATGCAGAAGAAGCAGAACATGCGGCGAAGCCTCGCGCAGAGCATGTTCAAGATCTATGCGTCCGGCATATTCGTGCTGGCCGGGTTCATCATCGGCTTCGATTCCGAAGGGGATGGAGTCGCCGATGGGATGATCGACTGCATAGGGGCGACCAGTCTGCCAATTGCGATGGTCGGCCTGTTGACGGCGCTTCCGAACACACAATTGACGCGCCGCCTGGCGACGGAGGCCCGCTTGGCGCCGGACTTCGACGCGCCGCTGCCTGAACGTGGCGACCAATGCACGGCGGGGCTCAACTTCGCGCCGCTACGTCCCCGGCGAGAGATCTTGAAGGATTACAGGGACGTCCTGGAGACGATCTACGCGCCCGACGCTTTTTTTGATCGACTGGCCACGGTCAGTCGCGCGCTGCAACGGCCAAACCTGAGCGCTCCGACCAATTATCGAGTGCTCGCCCGGGACATTACTTTTCTTTTTCGCGTGAGCTGGTGGATGACGGTCAATCGCCCGAAAGTGGCGGCGAGGTTCTGGCGCCTGTTCCTGTCCTGCGCGAGAAGCAATCCATCCGCCTTGGAATGCGTGGTGCTGCTGACGGGGCTGTATTTGCATGTCGGCCCCTTCGCGATGCGGGTCGTGAAGGATCTCGACCAGCAGATCGCCGCCCTTGATCAGTCCGATCCAACAGACGCGACGCGGGCGCGGTAGGCCGCGCTCGCCTGAATCGCTCGGCTTATCCGTTCAGCCTTGATCCGGTCCGGAAGGGAAATGATCGGCGGGGGACCCGCTCGCCGCCTCCCGAACGCTGCTCGCCACGACGTCTTCGAGAAGCTGCTGGACCACCGCAGGATCGCGCGGGAAGCCGGCGCGTATCCATTCGGCCTGCAGCATTTTGAGCGCCTCGCCCAAACGCTTGCCCGGCGTGACGCCGCGGGCGATGAGATCCGCGCCCTTGATGGGAAAGGCCGGCATGGGCGTTTCCTCCAGATAGCGGGAGGCCGCCAGCCAGTCGGGATCGCCGGCCGGCGCGGCGCTTTCCGCATGCGCCAGGGCCAGCGCGTCGGCGGCGGCGCGCGCGCCGCATAAAAACAGCATCTCGCGCAAATGGGCGGTCGGCGGCGGCGCTTCGCGTCCGTGCAGAGGCGAGAGCGTCCGCGCGGCCGCCGCCAGCCGCGCGAATTCGTCGTTTGAAAGCCGCAGGCGATCGCGCAGCCGCTCGGCGTCTTCGACCGTCAGCACCGAGAAGGCGGCAAGCCGCAAGACGGCGTCCGCCGCCCTGCCGGAAGCCGCCTCGCGCTCGGCAAGCCGCTGCAGCCGAAGCGGGTAGCCGATGCCGAGGATCACCTCGATGACGCCGGCGTGAGACATCGCGCGCAGAATTTCCGGCGCCCGCCGTGCGAGCAGCAGCTTCATCAGCTCGGCGCGAATGCGCTCGCGCGACAGACGCGAAAGATTCTCCCGCGCGACAATCGATTCATGCAGGCCTTCGCGATCGAACGGCCCGTCCCCGTGAGAGGCGTTGAAGCGGAAGAAGCGGAGGATCCGCAGATAGTCCTCGCGAATTCGCGTGGTGGCGTCGCCGATGAAACGGATGCGGCGCGCCTTGATGTCCGACAGGCCTCCGGCGTAATCGTGAATCTCTCCATCCGAAGAGAGCGACAGCGCGTTGATGGTGAAGTCGCGCCGCTTGGCGTCCTGCTCGAAATCGCCGCCAAAGCGCACCTTTGCGAAGCGGCCATCGGTTTCGACATCCTCGCGCAGCGTCGTGACTTCAAAGGGCGTACCGGCGACGACGATCGTCACCGTGCCGTGTTCGATGCCCGTCGGAACGCCCTTGAGGCCAGCGTCGCGCGCCGCCGCAAGCACGGCGTCCGGCAGCGCCGTCGTAGCGAGGTCGATCTCGTGAGGCGGTAGGCCGAGCAGGGCGTCGCGCACGGCGCCGCCGACGATGCGAGTCTCGGCGCCGGTCTTCACGAGCGCCGCGAAGAGCGTCGCCAGCCGGGGATCGTCGAGCAATTGCTGCGCCGCGTTCATTCGAAGCGGCCCGGCTGCAGTTTTCCGTTTTCGACATGGGCCGGCACATAGGCGCCCTGATTGAGCCCGGTGAGCCCCAGCGCCACCACGCCGACGATGGCGACCAGAAGTCCCGCGATCGTCAACAGCGAAACGATCCTGCCATGCCAGAGTTCGCGCACGAAAGGCCAGCGCCTTTGCAGCGCATGGAAAAGAGCATAGGCGACAAAAGGCGTGAGAAAGAGCAGGGCGGTTTCGACAATTGCGCGCCACATGGGCGAGAACGCCTTTCGGGAATGAGTGGTGTCCGTTGGATTATACATGGCGTCGTTGAACGGCCGGCGCCCACTGTCAGTCACATGAACAAACTGTCATGTCCAACACGCGCCTTGAGGGGCAAAACGGCGTTCTAGCGCGCCGGTTGCGCTTGAATTGCGATGGAGGAAAGATCAAGATCGCGCCCGGCCATAAGATCCGCCGCTTCGCCTAAAATTTGTGCGAAGCCAACAGCGCGGGCCTTGGATCGACTTGCGGCGGAACTCGGCAGCTCCGCCGTCGACGCGCGATCCCCCATAGACAGGCTGCCAGAGCAAGCTGAAATGACCTCACTCGACACGAAGACGACCTCGCTTGAAACGGCCGTCGTGCAATCCGCCGAACGGGCGCTCGACCATATCGGACGCGCCCGAGCGGCGATTGGCGCCGTCATATTTGGTCAGGACGAGGTCGTCGAGCAGGCGCTGGTGACGATTCTCGCCGGCGGCCACGGGCTGCTCGTCGGCGTCCCCGGCCTTGCCAAGACGAAGCTTGTCGAGACCCTCGGCCGGGTGCTCGGCCTCGCCGAGCAGCGCGTGCAGTTCACGCCTGACCTGCTTCCCGCCGACATTCTGGGCTCCGAAGTGCTCGAAGAGGGCGCGGACCGGTCGCGGTCGTTCCGCTTCATCAGGGGGCCGATCTTCACGCAGCTGCTCATGGCCGACGAAATCAACCGCGCCTCGCCGCGCACCCAGTCGGCGCTCCTGCAGGCGATGCAGGAGCACCATGTCAGCGTCGCCGGCAAGCGCCACGACCTGCCGCGACCCTTCCATGTCCTGGCGACTCAGAACCCCTTGGAGCAGGAAGGGACCTATCCGCTGCCGGAAGCGCAGCTTGACCGCTTCCTGATGCAGATCGACGTGCATTATCCCGACCGCGCCAGCGAAAGGCGGGTATTGCTTGAGACGACCGGCGAGACGATGGTCCAGGCGAGCCAGGCGCTCGACGCCGAAGAGCTGATGGCGACGCAGCGCCTCGTTCGCCGTCTCCCGATCGGCGAGAAAGTCGTCGACGCCATTCTCGATCTCGTGCGCGCCGCCCGCCCGGACGAGGGCGATCCCGAGATCGCGCCGCATGTCGCCTGGGGTCCGGGCCCGCGCGCCGCCCAGGCGCTGATGCTGGCGACTCGCGCCAGAGCGCTCGCGACCGGCCGGCTCGCGCCTTCGATCGACGACGTCGCCAAGCTCGCCGCGCCGGTGCTGCGCCATCGCATGGCGCTCAATTTCGCCGCGCGCCGCGAGATGACGGTTTCCGACGTCATCGAAACGCTCGTCGCGCGGATCGGGTGACGGTGTTGGGCATCGGGCGGGGGCGGCGGAAGCGGAGCCGAGCGCTCCTGTGCCTTGCGCCCGCCAAGGGCAAGCGTTGCGCCTATATCGCCATCTGCGCAGCAATGACGAAGAAAGCTGACGATGTTCTCTGACATCACGACTCGCGCCTATGACCCCGCGCGACGCCAACCGGCCGACGGGGCCGCGGCGGCCGATCTCGCGAGCCAAATGCCAAGGCTCGTGGCGCGGGCGCGGGAGATCGCGGCGAGCCTCGCCTATGGCGTTCATGGCCGCAAACGCGCAGGCGTCGGCGAGACGTTCTGGCAGTATCGGCCCTTCGCGTCAGGCGAAGCGGCGCATCGGATCGACTGGCGCCGCTCGGCGCGCGGCGATCAGCTCTATGTGCGCGAGCGTGAATGGGAAGCCGCGCATGACTATTTCCTCTGGATGGACTGTTCGCCCTCCATGGCATTCGGGTCGTCGCTCGCGTCCGACGACAAGCTCTCCCGGGCCGTCTCGCTGGGGCTCGCGCTTGCCGACGTGCTTGTTCGCGGCGGCGAGCGGGCCGCGGCGCTCGGTCTGACCGCCCCGATCTCGGCGCGCGACGTGATCGACCGGCTGGCGCGCGCGCTGGCTGAAAACTCGGCGGACGCGGCGCGCGACGATCTTCCGCCGCAGGCGTCGATGAGGCCGCGCGTCCGCGTCGTGCTGATCTCGGACTTCCTCGTCGAACCGGATGCGCTCGCCGCCAGGCTGCGGCGCTTCGCCGACGCCGGCGCCTCGGGCGCGGTCCTGATGGTGATCGACCCCAGCGAGGAGACTCTACCGTTTTCCGGCGAGACCACTTTTCTTGACACGGACGGCGGCGCCGCCTTCTACGCCGGCGACGCGCGCAGCTTGCGCGAAGCCTATGCGCGGCGGTTCGAGGCGCATCGCGACGCCGTGCGCCGCGCCGCGCAACACGTCGGCTTCATCTTCCTGCAGCATCGCACCGACAGGCCGGCCGCCGAAGCGGCGCTGGCGCTGGCGATGGGATTGCTCGGAACGGATGGGGTCGGCTTCGAGGAGCGGCGCTGATGTTTTCATTCGCCGCGCCGCTTGCGCTATTCGGCCTGCTCGGTCTTCCGGCGATTTATTGGCTGCTGCGGGTGACGCCGCCGCGCCCGCGCGAGATCGTCTTTCCGCCCACGAAGATCCTGCGCGAACTCAAGCCCGACGAAGAGACGCCCGCAAAGACTCCCTGGTGGCTGATGGCGCTGCGGCTCGCGCTCGCAGCGGCGCTGATGTTCGCGATGGCGGGTCCGGTCTGGGCGCCGAGCGGCGTCGTTGCGTCCGCTGCGCCAACGCTCATCGTCCTCGACGATGGCTGGCCGGCGGCACCGACGTGGGCGCGACGCCTGGCGGGCGCCGAGTCGATCATCGAAGCCGCGGCGCGGACCGGCGGCCCTGTGGCCGTGGCGCTCGCGTCGGAGACGGCGTCGCCGGTTCCTGGCGATGGCCAGCGCGCGATGGAAAAGTTGCGCTCGGCGCAGCCTAAGCCGTTTCTGCCGGACCGTAAGGCCATCGGCGAGCAGGCGGCCGCCTTCGCCCGCGCGCATCCCACAGCGCGCATCGTGTGGATCAGCGATGGCATTGCGCAGGCCGACGCCGGAGGTTTCGCGCGAACTTTGAAAGAATCGGGGGCGAGTGGCGTCGAGGTCTACGTCGAAGATCACGCGACGCGCGCGCTCGCCGCGCGGACGAATGACGCCGCCGCGCTCAGCGTCGACGTGCTGCGCGCCGGCGGCGACTCGTCCGCCATCGTCGACGCGCTCGACGCCAAAGGCAGGACGATCGGCCGAACCGCCGTCGATTTCGGCGGCGCATCGCGCGTCAGAGCGAAGATCGAGCTGCCCGTCGAATTGCGAAACGAGGTCAGCCATCTGCGCATCGAAGGCGAGAATTCCGCCGGCGCCGTCGCGCTGCTCGATGCGCGCGCGAAAGTGAAGCGGGTGGCGGTCGTCGGCGGAGGCGCCGCGAACGAGGCGCAGCCGCTACTGTCGCCTGTTTATTATCTCGAGAAGGCGCTGGCGCCTTTCGCTCAGGTCCGAACGGCGCGGCCGGGCGCCGTCGATCCCGTGCAGGCGTTGCTCGCCGAACATCCCAACATCCTGGCGCTCGCCGATGTCGGCCTCGCGCCCGGCGAAACCTTCGACGCCGTGTCGCGCTTCGTCGAAGAGGGCGGCACGCTCGTGCGTTTCGCAGGCCCGCGTCTCGCCAACGCCGCCGACGACCTTATGCCCGTGCGCCTACGCCGGAACGGGCGCGTGCTCGGCGGCGCCATGTCCTGGGAAGAACCCAAGGCGCTCGCTGAGTTCGAAGCTTCGAGCCCGTTCTACGGCCTTCCGGCTCCCAAGGACGTCACGGTGCAGCGGCAGGTGCTCGCCGAGCCAGATCCGGGGCTTGGCGACAAGACCTGGGCGCGGCTTTCCGACGGCACGCCGCTCGTCACGGCTGAGCGGCGCGGCAAGGGGCTGATCGTGCTGTTTCACGTCAACGCCGACGCCAATTGGTCGAACCTGCCGATCTCAGGACTTTTCGTCGATATGCTGAAACGGATCAGCGCCATGGCCGGAGAATCGGCGCCCTTGGGCGACGAACGGACCGACATCGTCGCCGAACAGTCCGCTTTGGCGCCGATGCGCGTTCTCGATGGATTTGGCGCGCTCGGCGCGCCCGGGCCGACGGCGCAGAGCATCCAGCCGGGGTTCGAGGGTCCCGCAAGCGCCGAACATCCTCCGGGCCTCTACGGCGCTGGAGAAGCCTTCGTCGCGATTCAGACGCTGCGGCCAACGGATGAGATCAGCGCTTTCGATTTCACCGGCGCTGGACTAAGCGCGAGCGTGCTCCAGACCGGCGGTCAGCTAGACCTGCAGGCGCCGCTGCTCGTCTTCGCTCTCATGGCTTTCATCGCAGACGCGCTGATCGCGATGGCGCTCGGCGGAAAGTTGCGCCTGCGCCCCTTCGGCGCCGCGACCGCCGCAATGCTGGCGGCGCTCTGCATGGCGGCTATGACCGGCGAGACGCGCGCCGAAACCTCGCCGAAATCGGCCGCCGCCCAGCGCGACAAGGACGCCGCGCTGACCACGCGCCTCGCCTATGTGATCTCAGGCGACGCGCATGTCGACGAGATATCGCGGCTGGGCCTTGAGGCGCTGACTCAGGCGCTCAACACGCGCACGTCCTTTGCGCCGGGAGAGCCGGTCGGCGTCGATCCGGCAAAGGACGAACTCGCCTTCTATCCCATGCTCTATTGGCCGATCGTCGCGAGCGCGCCGCAGCCGTCGGCGAAAACGGCCGCAAAGGTCGCCGCCTACATGAAGCAGGGCGGCACGGTCGTCTTCGACACGCGCGACGCGCTGTCTCAGCGCGTCGGCGGCCCGCCGACGCCGGAGACGCAATGGCTGCGCGATCTGACGAAAGGCCTCGACATTCCGCCGCTCGAAGTGACGCCGCGCGATCACGTCATCACCAAGACATTCTATCTGCTCGACGGCTTCGTCGGCCGCTACGCCAATGGCGAGACCTGGGTCGAGGCGCTGCCGCCAGAGCCGAAAGATCAGGCCGCTCGGCCCGTGCGCGCGACGGACAGCGTTTCCGCGATCGTCATCGCCTCGAACGATCTCGCCGCCGCCTGGGCGCATGACAAGCGCGGCCAGCCGCTGTTTCCCTTGACGCCGGGCGGCGCCCGCCAGCGCGAACTGGCGCTGCGCGGCGGCATCAATCTGGTGATGTATACGCTGACAGGAAACTACAAATCCGATCAGGTGCATGTGCGCGATTTGCTGGAAAGGCTGGGCCAATGAGCGTCTACGCTTTTCCAAACGCCTCAACCGCGTCATGCCTGCGCTTCTCCCGCGCATCCACGATGCGGCTGCGGCTCGTGGATGGCCGGGTCAAGCCCGGCCATGACGCGGCAATCAAGAGCGCACGCGCATGAACGACCTGACGCTCGCCTTCGCGCCGCTCGTTCCCTGGTCGGCGCTCATTATCCTCGGCGTCCTGGGCGCCGGCGCGCTGGCGCTGATGGCGGCAAGGGGCCAGCGCGGCGCGCCCGTGCGCGCCTTCGCCTTCGCGCTACTGATCGCGGCGCTCGCCGGTCCATCGCTCGTGCGCGAGAAACGCGACCCGCAAAAGAGCGTCGTCGCGGTGGTCATCGACAGGAGCGACAGCCAGAATTTCGGCGCGAGAAACGCCCAGACGGAAGAGGCGCGCAAGGCGCTCGACGCTGCGCTGGCGAAGTTCGGCGACGTTGAGACGCGCACGGTCACGGTCACGAACGACGCTTCCGGCAATGACGGCACTAAGCTGTTCGGCGCGCTCGCCGAAGTGCTGAAGGACGTTCCGCCGGAGCGCGTCGGCGGCGCCATCCTTCTCACCGACGGCGTCGTTCACGATATTCCCGCAAAGGCGAAGGCGCTCGGCTTCAAGGCGCCGATTCATGCGCTCGTGACGGGGCATCAGGGCGAGCGCGACCGCCGTATCGAGCTTGTCGAGGCGCCGCGTTTCGGCATCGTCGGCAAGGAGCAGATCATTCGCGCCCGCGTCGTCGATCTCGGCGGCGACGGCGCGCGAATCCCGATCTCCGTTCGGCGCGACGGCGAGGCGCTGCCGACGTTCAGTCCTTTGCCCGGCGACATCGTCAGCATTCCAGTGCGCATCGAGCATGGCGGGCAGAATGTCGTCGAACTCGAAGCGCCGCCGGCGCCCGGCGAGCTGACGCCGCTCGACAATAAGGCCGTGCTGACGATCGAGGGCGTGCGAGACCGACTCAAAGTCTTGCTCGTGTCGGGCGAGCCGCATCCCGGCGAGCGGAGCTGGCGCAATCTGCTGCGCGCCGACTCCAATGTCGAACTGGTGCATTTCACCATTCTGCGCCCCCCCGAGAAGCTCGACATCACGCCCGCGAGCGAACTCTCGCTGATCGCCTTTCCGACGGCGGATCTCTTCGGCCGCAAGATCAACGAATTCGATCTCATCATCTTCGACCGCTATTCGAGCCAGACGACTCTGCCGTCGATCTATTTTGAGAACATCGCCAATTACGTGGAGAACGGCGGCGCCTTTCTCGCGGCGGTTGGGCCAGATTACGCAACGCTGCGCGGACTCTATTACTCCCCGCTCGAAAATATCCTGCCTGCGCGCCCCGATGGCGCGCTGATCGAACAGGCGTTTCGCGCCCGCGTCAGCAAGGACGGCGAGAAACATCCAGTGACCCGCGGCCTGGCGGGCGCCGGTTCCGAGCCGCCGAATTGGGGCGAATGGTTCCGGCAGATCGACGCCAATGTGGTGAAGGGCGACTCGATCATGTCCGGCGTGCGCGACAAGCCGCTGCTGGTGCTCTCGCATGAAGGCAAGGGCCGCGTGGCGCTGCTGCTCTCCGACCAGATCTGGCTCTGGGCGCGCGGCTATGAGGGCGGCGGTCCGCATGTCGATCTGATGCGCCGGCTCGCGCATTGGCTGATGAAGGAGCCCGACCTTGAGGAGGAGGCGCTGCGCGCTTCCGCGCATGGCCACGAGGTGAGCGTCGAACGCCAGACGATGAAGGAAAGGCCCGCGCCGGTGATGGCGACAGCGCCATCCGGCGCGCGCGATGAAATCGCCGTGGCGCAGAGCGAGCCGGGACTGTGGCGCGCGCGTTTCGACGCCAAGGAGATGGGCCTGTGGCGCTTTGAGAGCGAGGGTCTGACGGCGCTCGTCAACGTCGGCCCCCCCAATCCGCGCGAATTTCGCGAGGTGGCGTCGACGACGGAGAAGCTGCAGCCGCTTGCGGAGGCCACGGGCGGAACGGCGCGGCGACTCTCAACCGGCGGCGCCGACACTGTCGCAATGCCGCGCGTCGTGGAGCTGCGCGACGCCAACCGTTATGGCGGCTCGGACTGGATCGGCGTCAGGCAGACCGGCGCCTCGACTCTCGTTGGCGTCGAAATCGCGCCGCTCGGCCTGGGGCTGTGGGCGATGCTGGCGCTTGTTGGCGCGGTGGTCGCGGCATGGGCCTGGGAGGGGCGGCGGTAGGCGTGCGCAATTTGTTGAACGGGAAAGCATAAAGAAATAAGGATAACACTCTGATTCATATTTGTTGACGTCCATTTTGGATAGCCGTCGATGGTCCGTCGTTCATCTCAATCTCGCTCTACGCAATTGCCCGCGATAATGAACGCTGAGTCGATCCGACAAGGGATTGATCGCTTAGAACGTCGGCGCAGTGAAGTTGAGAAGTTCGATCCATCCAAAGTTAGTGAACAATACAACATCCCAGAAATCGACGCGCTAGGTGTCGCGATCGATGAAGCTCTTTCGCGCACTTTTGGATCCGATACGGCTGATTATAGACGTTATTCTAATGCTTCAAGTTTTGATAACGGTCCCCATAATTACGCGTTCCCAGTCCCGATAACGTCAGTTCAGCAATCGCTCGCTCGATCCAAAGCACGCTCCATTGCCTTGCTAACGCAGGCGATTACCGCCCTTAAAGAACGTCTTGAGGAATTACCCGCAAGCCATACGTCCCAATCAACTTTCGTGAACCCTCCATTCGAGCGCAAAGTTTTCATCGTGCATGGCCATGACGAAGGGCCACGCGAAGCGGTTGCACGATTTCTGGAAAGCATTGGCTTAAAGCCAATCATTCTTCATGAGCAGGCCAATCGCGGTCGCACAGTCATCGAAAAGGTTGTTGCGCATGGAGAAGTAGCTTTCGCAGTAGTGCTCTTGACGCCCGATGATTTTGGCGGCGCCAATGGAAAACAATCTAGGCCGCGCCCACGCCAGAACGTTTTGCTGGAACTTGGATACTTTATCGCTCGGTTAGGGCGTGAAAACGTCTGCGCTCTCAAAAAAGGCGATATGGAACTGCCATCGGATTTCGGTGGTGTTGTCTATGAGACGTTCGATAGCGGGGGTGGTTGGAAGCAGACACTTGCCCGGGAACTTCAAGCAGTCGGATATGAGATTGATTGGAACGATGTGATGCGTCCCACAAACCAGCGTTCTTAATTGCACTTGAGCGTAGCGTATTGAAACTAACCCTCACGCTCGCCTTCGGCGAGCGACCACCCGCAAAGGGGAGGTGGGCGACGGCTTCTTCTGCTAATCTCCAGCATCTCGGAGAGATTCGCCTTGCCCACCTATCGCGCCATTGGCCTCATGTCCGGCACCTCCATGGACGGCGTCGATGTCGCGCTGATCGAAACCGATGGCGACGCTTCGATCTCCTTCGGACCCACGGGACATTACCCCTATAACGACGCCGACCGGGCGCTGCTGCGCAACGCGCTCGCCGAAGCCGCGACTCTCGAAGACCGGAACGCGCGCCCCGGCGTGCTCGCCTTCGCCGAGCGCATGGTGACCGACCGCGACGCCGAGGCGGTCGATACGCTGATGCGGGACAATGAGATCGACCCGGCGAGCGTCGACATCGTCGGCTTTCACGGGCAGACGGTGCTGCACCGTCCCAAGCAGGGACTTACGATTCAGATCGGCGACGGGCCCGCGCTCGCGGACCGGCTCGGCATCGACGTCGCCTATGATTTTCGCGCCGCGGACATGGCCGCGGGCGGGCAGGGCGCGCCGATCGTGCCGGTGTTCCATCGCGCGCTCGTCCGCGCCGGCGGCATGAAAGGCGAAGTGGCGCTCCTCAATATCGGCGGCGTCGCCAACGTCACTTATGTGGCGGACGACGAGCCGCCGATCGCCTGCGATACGGGCCCCGGCAACGCGCTCATCGACGATCTCATGCTCCAGCGCACCGGCGCGCCAATCGATCGACACGGCCATATGGCGGCGCGCGGGCGCGTCAACGAGGCGACGCTGCTCAAGATGCTGGCGCATCCTTTCTTCGATGAGCCGCCGCCAAAATCGCTCGACCGAAACGCCTTCGCGCTCGACGCCGTCGCCAAGCTCTCGACGGAGCACGCCGCCGCGACGCTCACCGCCTTTACGGCGTCTTCTGTGCTGCGGCTCTTTCCGCATCTGCCGTCCCAGCCGCAATTGCTCATCGTCTGCGGCGGCGGCGCGCGCAACCCGATCCTGGTGCGCGAACTCGTCATGCGCCTGCCGTGCAAGGTGACGACGGCGGACGCGGTCGGCTGGTCGGCGGATTCGATGGAGGCTCAGGCCTTCGCCTATCTCGCCGTGCGGCTGCTGGAAGGCCTGCCGATCACCTTCCCGACCACGACCGGCGCGCCTCAGGCGATGCGCGGCGGCGTCCTGGCGCGGGCGACCGCGAAAGCGTCATAGGCCGCCGGGCGCGGGTTGCCCACATCGACAATGACGATGAAGCTCAATCCCCTCGCGCGGGAATGGCGATCCGCGGCGGATTGCCGAGGCGCCGGTCGAGATAGGCGTCGACATGCGCGATCAGCGGCTCGACCTTGTTTTCGAAGAAATGGTTCGCGCCCTCGACCACCGCATGTTCGATGACGATCCCCTTCTGCGTCTTGAGCTTCTCGATGAGCCCGGTCACTTCCTTCAGCGGCGCGACCCGATCCTGGTCGCCATGAATGAACAGGCCCGAGGAGGGGCAGGGGGCCAGGAAGGAGAAGTCGAAGCGATTGGCTGGCGGCGCGACCGAAATGAAGCCCTCGATCTCCGGGCGGCGCATCAGCAGCTGCATGCCGATCCAGGAGCCGAAGGAGACCCCCGCGATCCAGCAGGCGCGCGCTTCAGGGTTGACCGCCTGCGCCCAGTCGAGCGCGGCGGCGGCGTCCGAAAGCTCGCCCGCGCCGTGATCGAAAGAGCCCTGCGAACGCCCGACGCCGCGGAAGTTGAAGCGCAGCACGGAAAAGCCCCGCTCCGCAAAGGCGTAGTATAGATGATAGACGATCTGATTGTTCATCGTGCCGCCGAACTGCGGATGCGGGTGCAGCACGATCGCGATCGGCGCGCCGCGCGTGGCGGACTGATGAAAGCGGCCCTCGAGCCTGCCGGCGGGACCGGTAAAGATAACCTCGGGCATTCGGGATTCCTTGGGAAACTGGCAGGCGCGCCTTCTACCACGCGGGCTGCAGTGAAATGCAAGGAAATTCCGCTTTTCGGGCGGCGCTGCGGGAATTCGCCGCTCCGACCCAAGGATTTCGCGGCCCCAGCCGTCAATAGTCTCAACGGGCTCAATTAGCGGGGGCGACTTGCCGGGCGAAGCAACCGACGGCGAATTGGCGCAACGGGCGGCGGCCGGCGACCGCGACGCCTTCGCTGCGCTCGCCGAGCGCCATTACGACCGCGTCTATGCGCTCGCCTGGCGCTGGAGCGGCGGGCGCGCGGAGGCGCAGGACATCGCCCAGGACGCGATGGTGAAGATGGCGACGGCGATAAAGGGCTTTCGCAACGATTGCGCTTTCACCACCTGGATCTACCGCGTCGCCTATACGACCGCGGTCGACCATGTCCGGGCGCGGCGCAGAATTGTGGCGCTCGATCCGGCGCGAATGTCGGCGCTCGCGGACGGCGCCGAAACCGAAACCCCAGAGGACGACATCATGGGGCAGGAGCTATGGCGCGCCGTGCGCGCTCTGCCCGACCAGCAACGCGACGCCGTTCTGCTCGTCTATGCGCAGGACCTCTCGCATGGCGAGGCGGCGGCGTTGATGGGCTGTTCGGAGAAAACCGTGTCCTGGCATCTGCATGAGGCGCGCAAACGCCTGAAGAACACGCTGGAGCCGGCGCAATGACCGAACCTGATCTCACGCGCCTCAAGAACATGCGGGTTCCGCCGCCCGACGGCGAAGCGAAGCGCGCGGCGCTCGCGGCGGCGGCGGCGGCTTTTGAAAAAAGCGCGGCCGAACCCCAAGGATCGTGCTCGCCGCAACGTCTCAGTCACGCATCCTCTCCAACGGAAGGGAAACGGACGATGCGTCAGACGTTTCATTTCAACCGCGCGCTGGCGGCCTCGATCGCCGCGCTGATGATCGGCGCGCCGGCCGCCTTCATGCTCTCGCGCGCCTATGCGCCGGTCGGCGGAAACATGTCCACTCTTCCGATCGGCCGCGTCGCGCCGCCGGCCGAGATCGCGGCCGCGCCGCATATGGAAGCGGCGCCGGCTCCGGCGCCCGCGGCTGGAGACCAGAAAGCGAAGACGGCGGCGAGCGCGCTAGTCGGTCGGCTCGACGGCGTGGCGCCGCCGCCGCGCGTCGCCGGCTCGGCTCCCAATGGCGCTGAGCGGCGGCTGTCGCGACGCGCCCTTGAAGCGCGATCTGTCTCGGCCGCCCAGCCCAGCGCGCCGCCGCCGGCCGATACGCAATTCGCGCCGGAGCGTGAGTTTCGCGACCGGTTCGATTCAAAGGAAATCAACCCCGTCAAAGTTACGGCGACGGACCCGGTCTCGACCTTCTCGATAGACGTCGACACCGCCTCCTACGCCTTCGCGCGTCGTGCGCTCAGTGAAGGCCGCCTGCCGCCGAAGGATTCGGTGCGGGTCGAGGAATTCATCAACTACTTTCCCTATAACTATCCGAAGCCGCAGAGCGCGCAGACGCCGTTCAAGCCGACGATCACGGTGACGCCAAGCCCGTGGAGCGCGGGCAACCGGCTCGTGCATGTCGCGATTCAGGGCTATGCGCTGCAGAGCGTCGAACGCCCCCGCGCCAATCTCGTGTTTCTCGTCGACGTGTCGGGCTCGATGGCGCCGCAGGACCGGCTGCCGCTCGTCAAGAATGCGATGCGCATGCTTATCGACGAGCTGAAGCCTGAGGATTCGGTCGCACTCGTCACTTACGCGTCGGGCTCAGGCGTCGCGCTCGAACCCACCAAGGTTTCAGGCAAGGCCAAAATTCTCGCGGCGGTCGACGCGCTCGGCGCGGGAGGCTCGACCGCTGGCGCGCAGGGCATTCAGGACGCCTATCGGCTGGCGGAAGCGAATTTCGACGAGTCGGCGGTGAACCGCGTGATCCTCGCGACCGACGGCGATTTCAATGTCGGCGTCACCGATCAAAACGAACTGAAAGGGCTGATCGAAAGAAAGCGCGAGAAGGGCGTGTTCCTGTCGATTCTCGGCGTCGGCCAGGGCAATTACAATGACGCGCTGATGCAATCACTGGCGCAGAACGGCAATGGCGCGGCGGTCTATGTCGATAATCTCAACGAGGCGCGCAAAGCGCTCGTCGAGGAAGCGTCGTCGACTCTCTTTCCCATCGCCAAGGACGTGAAGATCCAGGTCGAGTGGAATCCCGCGCGCGTCGCCGAATATCGTCTCATCGGCTATGAAACCCGCGCGCTGCGGCGCGAGGATTTCAACAACGACAAGGTGGACGCAGGCGATGTCGGTTCAGGCCACCGCGTAACGGCGATCTACGAAATCACGCCGACGGGTTCGGAGAAGAAACTCGTCGACGACCTGCGCTACGGCAAGAAGGCGCCCGCGCCCGCTTCCGGCCAGGCGCGCGCGGAGGACGAACTCGGCTTTTTGAAACTGCGCTACAAGCTGCCGAAGGAGAATGCGTCGCGTCTCATCACGCAGCCGATCGCCGACTCGCAGAGCGTCAATAGCGTTGCGCGCGCGCCGCAGGAGGTTCGCTTCTCCATCGCCGTCGCCGCCTTCGCGCAGCTGCTGAAAGGCGCGCCCTATCTTGGCGACTACGGCTATGACGATGTGATCGCGCTGGCGCAAAACGCCAAGGGCGACGATCCGTTCGGCTACCGCGCGGAGTTCGTCAATCTGGCGCGGCTGGCCAAGTCGGCGCGGCCGTGAACGAGGCGCATGACTCTCTTCCGAAGCGAGAGGGTTATGCGGCGCGCGCGATCTCCAGCCCCCGGAAGATCGCACAGCGTTGGAAGACCGGCAGGCTAGGCGCGACGCTTTTCTGATGGCAGAATTTTGCTGTGAGTTTCGCGAGGCCTTTGATGTCGCGGCCCGTCGCTTCGGGAAAAGTCGCGACCAGACGGTCGATCAACTCATCGTCGAGCGTTAAGTCGAACTGCCCCGCCATGACGCGCCAGATGCGCCGCCGGGCTTCGTTGTCCGGCGGCGCGTAGCGGATGAGCGCGATGCATCGCGAGACGATCGCCTCGTCGATATCGTCGACGCGGTTGGTCGTGAGAAACAGCAGTCCGTTGAAATATTCGAGCACGCGCAGAAAGACGCCGACGACGGCGTTCATGGCGATATTGTCGTCACGGCGCTTGATATAGACGTCGGCCTCGTCGATCAGCATCACCGCGCCCCAGCGCTGCGCGCGCGTGAGAATGTCTTTGAGCGCCGTCTCCATCGTCGCGACATTGAGGCCGAGCTGGCCTGAATGCACGCGATAGAGCGGACGCTGAATGATCTCGGAATAGACTTCCGCCGTCAGGGTTTTGCCGACCCCGGGCGGGCCGGCGCAGAGCACGGTCGTGCCGCCAGATTTGCCAGCGACGATGTCGTCCATCAGCACGTCCATCTCGGCGGTGAGAATGTCGATCAGATCCGTCTGCTCCTCCGGCAGAACAAGCTTCTCCCTGAGTTCCGGCTGGTATCGATAGGGCTGCATCTCATCGACATGCACCCAGACGTAATGATGCAGATCGAGATGGAACATGAAGATGTAGGGATGCACCGGAATCTGGGTGAAGAGGCCTTCCGGAATCAGCGCCTTGATCTCGGCGAGTTCGTCTTCGGCCGCGAAGCGATTGCTCTTGCCTGCCTTGCGCAGGAAATGACCGAGGACGTCGCCCGGCGCCTCAAGCGTCAGACTGCGCCCGGTCAGGATGCTCTCATCATTGACGAGACGCGCTTCCGATCCGTTGCTCGAAAGCACGATGATGTCCTTGCGCGACCAGTCGGTGTCGCGATGCGTCGCCGTCGGGTCTTCGGCGTGAAAGCCGATGCCTTTCGCGGAGAACTGCGCCCCGTAGCGTCCGCGCCAATCGTAATACGTCTCACTCGAAGCGTCGAAAGCTTCGATCAGCGCCGGCGTTTCCCGCACAAAGCCGCGCGCCGCCAGGATCTCGCCGATGGTTCGTCCGGCGATGTCGGAACTCATGATGCGGATCACATTGGATTGCAGGGTCCCCTTGGCGTTAGCCTTCAGCTCGATGAGGATTTTTCCGGCCTCGTCGTTCGAGGCGGGAACATAGTCGAAACGCGTGATGACATAGGGGAGGGGTTTCGACGTAACATTGGCGGTGAACAGCCACCCGCGTATCGCGTCCGTCGTCAGGTAGCGCACGAGCGCCGGCAGGACCTCTTCGAGGTCCTCCGCTGCGAAGCGCGAGGTTTTCGCTTCCATCGCCCCGCGCAGGGTCGCGAGCTGCGCGGCGCGGGCGCGCAGCTGCGGACCCGCGTCGCGATAAAGCGCGCCGAGAAAATCGAGCTCGTCCGGACCGAAATGCGAGAGGTCAGCCTCGACGCGGTCCGAAAAGCGCAGCTGAGCAGAAAGGCAAGCGTGAGCCGGAAAGCGCGCGACGAGCGCCTCCACATGAGGCCTGTCGATCTCGATCCGCATGAAGCGCCTTTCGTAGAAAGCCGAATGCGCAGCGCAGATACAAGAAACGCGCCGGGGCCGCCGCGTTCTGATAGAATGTCCAACAAATGCCCAGGCGCATCTATCTCGACCACAACGCGACGTCGCCGCTGCGTCCCGAGGCGCGGGCCGCGATGCTCGACGCGCTGGAGACGCTCGGCAATCCCTCTTCAGTCCATGCCGAAGGCAGGGCGGCGAAGGCGCTGTTGGAAGGCGCGCGGGAGGTCGTCTCAGAGGCGGTCGGCGCGCCGCGGCGCGGGGTCGTCTTCACAAGCGGCGCGACCGAGGCGGCGAGCCTGGCGCTCTCGCCGACGCTTCGCCGGGAAGGCGACGGAGCGCCGGTCGACGCGCTGCTGGTCGGCGCGGGCGAGCATCTTTGCGTCTTGCAGGGGCGCCGCTTTCCGCCCGGGGCCGTGGAGACCCTGCCGCTGACCCGCGAAGGCGCGATCTCTATCGAAGCGCTGGAGAAGGCGCTGGCGCGGCGCTCCGGCCAGCGGGTGATGCTGGCGCTGCAGGCCGTCAACAATGAGACGGGCGTCATTCAGCCCGTCGCCGCAGCGGCTGCGCGCGTCCATGCGGCCAACGGCGTCGTCGTCTGCGACGCCGTACAGTCCGTTGGACGGCTCCAAACGACATTCGCGACGACTGATGCGGACATTATGTTCCTTTCCTCACATAAGCTCGGCGGCCCGATGGGGGTCGGCGCGCTCGCCTTTCGCGATGAGAGCCTGCATCTGGAGGCGCCGATCTTTCGCGGGGGCGGTCAGGAGTTCGGTCGCCGGGCGGGCACCGAGAATGTCGCGGGAATCTCCGGCTTCGCGGCGGCTCTGAGGGCGGCGACCATGAATCTGGCCGAGGAGGCGGCGCGAATCGCCGGTTTGCGCGACGCCCTGGAGCAGGAAGTCTTGAAAGTCGCGCCGGAAGCCCGATTCTACGGTGCAAGTGTGCCGCGCGCGCCGAACGCCAGCGCCTTCGCCATCCCCGGCCTCGCCCCGCGCACCATGCTGATGGCGCTCGACCTCGAGAATGTCGCGCTTTCAGCGGGGTCGGCCTGTTCTTCAGGCAAAATGATGGAGTCTCATGTGCTTGCGGCCATGGGCGCGGCGGACCGGGAGGCGCTGAGGGCCAGTTTCGGTTGGTCTTCGACGCAAGAGGATGTAGAAGAGTTTGGAAAGGTTCTTGCACGTGTCGTGGATCGCATGAGGTCCCGACATTCCGCCGCCTAGTCGACGTCTAGGGTATAACTGGGCGGGGGCGGAACGATCGGCCGGCGGGCCTTGAACCCGTCGTGACGAGGAGAAAGAGAATGGCGGCTCGTCAGGAGACCGTTGCGCGCGTCGAGTCGATCGACGTCGACGCCTATAAGTACGGGTTTTCGACCGATATCGAATCGGAAAAGGCCCCCAAGGGCCTGAATGAAGACATCGTTCGTTTCATCTCGGCCAAAAAGAGCGAGCCGCAGTGGCTCACCGATTGGCGCCTGGAGGCCTACCGGCGCTGGCTGACGATGCCTGAGCCGCGCTGGGCGCGCGTTCACTATCCGCGCATCGACTTCCAGGATCTCTACTATTACGCCGCACCGAAGTCCGCGCCGGGCCCGAAGTCGCTCGACGAGGTCGACCCCGAGCTGCTGCGCACCTATGAGAAGCTTGGCATCCCGCTGCGTGAGCAGGAGATTCTCGCGGGGGTCGAAACCCGCCGCGTCGCGGTCGACGCCGTTTTCGACAGCGTGTCCGTCGCCACGACCTTCAAGGAAGAACTGGCCAAGGCGGGCGTCATCTTCTGCCCGATTTCCGAAGCGGTGCAGACGCATCCGGAGCTGGTGCAAAAATATCTCGGCTCGGTAGTGCCGGTGACCGACAATTTCTACGCGACCCTGAACAGCGCCGTCTTCTCCGATGGCTCCTTTGTCTATGTGCCGAAGGGGGTGCGCTGCCCGATGGAGCTTTCGACCTATTTCCGCATCAACGAACAGAAAACCGGGCAGTTCGAGCGCACGCTGATCATCGCCGACAAAGGCTCCTATGTGAGCTATCTCGAAGGCTGCACGGCGCCCAAGCGCGACGAAAACCAGCTTCACGCGGCGGTGGTCGAGCTCGTCGCGCTCGACGACGCCGAGATCAAATATTCGACGGTGCAGAACTGGTATCCGGGCGACAGCGAAGGCAAGGGCGGCATTTACAATTTCGTCACCAAGCGCGGCGATTGCCGCGGCCGCAATTCGCATATCTCCTGGACCCAGGTCGAGACCGGCTCGGCGATCACCTGGAAATATCCCTCCTGCATCCTGCGCGGCGACGGTTCGCAGGGCGAGTTCTACTCGATCGCGGTCTCGAACGGCTATCAGCAGGTCGACAGCGGCACCAAGATGCTGCATCTCGGCAAGAACACGAAGAGCCGCATCATCTCCAAGGGCATTTCGGCCGGCCGTTCGCAGAACACTTACCGCGGACAGGTCTCTGCGCATCGTAAGGCCGATGGCGCGCGCAACTTCACGCAGTGCGACAGCCTGCTGATCGGGCATGACTGCGGCGCGCATACGGTTCCCTACATCGAGTCGAAGAACCCGAGCGCGCAGTTCGAACACGAGGCGACGACCTCGAAGATTTCCGAGGACCAGCTGTTCTACGCAATGCAGCGCGGCCTGACGGAAGAAGAGGCGACGGCGCTGATCGTCAACGGATTCGTGCGCGACGTTCTGCAGCAACTGCCGATGGAGTTCGCCGTCGAGGCGCAGAAGCTGATTTCGATTTCGCTCGAGGGGAGCGTCGGGTGATGCGAACATTGCGTATTTCTTTCCCCGAGGAACTGGAAACAGAGATTGCTGCAGCGGTCGCATGTGGCGAGTTCGAGTCCGAGGACGACGTCATTCGGGCTGCAGTCGCGCAATGGCGCACAGAACGCCTTGTTGAGAGGACGGATGTCGAGGAATTTCGCCGGCTCTGGCGTGAAGGAGTCGATAGCGGCTCCGGACGCTTTGGCTCGATCGAGGACATCAAAGCCGAGGCGCGCCGCCGTCAGTCACAGAGCTAGCATCGCATGCGCATCGTTCGAACGGCGCGCGCTGAAGAGGATTTAATTGAGATCTGGTCTTATATCGCAAGAGAGAATGAGACCGCTGCGGATCGGACGTTAGATTCGCTGGAAAGGAAAACGAGATTGCTGGGCCCATATCCGCAAATAGGGCGACAGCGGCCAGACATCGGCGAAGGAGTCAGAAGCGCGATAAGCGGCGCTTATCTCATTCTGTATCGCTTGCGCGAGGGACCATGTAGAAGTCGTTCGCTATGTGCACATGAGACGACGGCTTGAGGGATTGAATTGATGCTCGAAATCAAGGATCTGCACGTCGCCGTCGGCGAGCGCGAAATTCTCAAGGGCCTTACGCTCAGCGTAAAGGCCGGCGAGGTCGCGGCCATCATGGGACCGAACGGCACAGGCAAGTCGACGCTCTCCTATGTCATTTCCGGCCGCGAGGGGTATGACGTTACCCAAGGTGAAGTCCGGCTCAATGGGGAGAACATTCTCGACCTCGATCCGGCAGAGCGCGCCGCCAAGGGCGTTTTCCTCGCCTTTCAGTATCCGGTCGAAATCCCCGGCGTCGCGACGATGACCTTCCTCAAGGCGGCGCTCAACGCGCAGCGCCGCGCCCGCGGCGAACCCGAGTTGCAGACTCCCGAGTTCATGAAGCGCGTCAAGGAGGCCGCCGCGTCGCTCGGCGTTTCGCAGGACATGCTGCGCCGGCCGCTCAACGCCGGCTTCTCCGGCGGCGAGAAAAAACGGATGGAAATCCTGCAGATGGCGCTGCTTCAGCCGCGTCTCGCCATTCTGGACGAAACGGACTCCGGCCTCGACATCGACGCGCTGCGGGTCGTCGCCGACGGCGTCAACGCGCTGCGTTCACCCGAGCGCGCCTTCGTCGTCATCACGCATTATCAGCGTCTCCTCGAATATATCAGGCCCGACACGGTGCATGTGATGGCGCAAGGCCGCATCATGCGGTCGGGAGGCCCGGATCTTGCTCTGGAGCTCGAGGAGCGCGGCTATCAGGATTACATCGCGCAAGAGGCGGCGTAGCGATGATCAAGCTGGCGAGCGAAGCGGAAGCGACGCTCTCGTCCTTTTACGAAGAGATGCGCGACAAGGGCGCGGAGCGCCTGCGCGCGGCCGCATGGGCGGCGTTCTCGGAGCACGGTCTGCCGAACCGCCGCCTCGAATCTTGGCATTACACCGACCTGAAAGCCGCGATGAGCAAGCCGGCGCCGCTCGCCACGGCTTCGCATGGCGCGTTGACGCTGCCGCGCGCGCATGATTCGCTCCGGCTCGTCACGCTAGACGGCGTCTTCCGCCCAGATCTCTCGGATATGGCGCGGCTCCCCGAGGGCGTCGTCGCCCGTTCACTGCGCGACGCGCTCGCGCAGGGCGAGCTGCATGTGATGTCGGCGCTCGCCAGCGCCGATGTCGGCGCGCAGGATCCTGTCCTCGCGCTCAATGCGGCGCTGATGCAGGACGGAGTCGTCTTGGAGATTGCGCCGGGCGCTCGGATCGACCGCGCGATCGAACTCGCGACGCTGGTGTCCGCGGACGCGGCGCAGTCGACCTACACGCGCGCGCTTGTGATGCTCGGCGAGGATGCTCAGGCGAGTCTGATCGAAACGATCGGCGCGCTGTCGGGAGCGCCCGCTCAAGACAATGGCGCGCTCGTTCTGCGGCTCGCGCCGCGAGCCCGCGTTGATCTCGTCACGCATGTTTCAGGCGGCGTCGATCAAACCATTCGCGTTTCATCCTTGGTTGCGCATCTTGAGGCGAACGCCGCGATCAATTCCGTCGCGCTCATCGAGGGCGAAGGGTTGAACCGCCGGCAGATTTTCGCGCGGCTCGATGGCGAGAAGACGAGCGCGCGGTTCAATGGCGCGACTCTGGGACGCGGACGACTGCACGCCGATACGACGCTCGTCGTCGATCATGTGAAGCCGCACGGGCAAAGCCGGGAATGTTTCCGCAACATCCTCGACGACCAGAGCATCGGCGTGTTTCAAGGCAAGATCATCGTGCGGCCCGGCGCGCAGAAGACCGATGGCGTGATGCAGTCCAAGGCGCTGCTGCTCTCCGCTCACGCGACGATGAACAACAAGCCGGAACTCGAGATCTTCGCCGACGACGTGCAATGCGGCCACGGCGCGACGTGCGGCAGGCTCGACAAGGATCAGCTGTTTTATCTATGCGCGCGCGGACTGCCCCGCCGAGAAGCCGAAGCCCTGCTCATCGAGGGTTTCGCCAATGAGGCGATTGAAGCGCTTGAAGACGAGCAATTGAAGGCGTTTCTCGGCGAACGCGTCAGCGCATGGCTCTCTCGAAGGATCAATCGATGAACGAGATTGCGCGCATTCAGACAGTCTACGACGTTGAAGCGGTTCGGGCGGACTTTCCGATCCTTTCCGAGCGTCCCTATGGAAAGCCGCTCGCCTATCTCGACAACGCCGCCTCGGCGCAAAAGCCGCGGGCGGTGATCGAACGGCTGACTCATTTCTATGAGCACGAATTCGCCAATGTGCATCGCGGCCTGCATTATTTGGCCAACGCCGCGACAGAGGGCTACGAGGGCGCGCGCGAGACCGTCCGCCGCTTTCTCAACGCGGAATCCACCGAAGAGATCATTTTTACGCGCGGCGCGACCGAAGCCTTAAATCTCGTCGCCGCCTCCTTTGGACAGGCGCATATCAGAGAAGGCGACGAGATCATCCTGTCGCTGATGGAGCATCACTCGAACATCGTGCCCTGGCATTTCCTTCGTGAACGCAAGGGCGCCGTGCTGAAGTGGCTCGACGTCGACGAGGATGGACGCTTCGATCTTCAGGCGTTCGAAAAGCTCTTCTCGAAGCGCACGAAGATCGTAGCGCTCACGCATATGTCGAATGTGCTCGCGGCGCCGGTGCCGATCGCGGAGGTCGCACGCATCGCTCATGCTCACGGCGTTCCGCTGGTCGTCGACGGTTCGCAGGGCGCGGTGCATCTGGATGTCGACGTGCGCGCGCTCGACGTCGATTTTTATGTGGTGACCGGCCACAAGCTTTACGGCCCCACCGGGATCGGCGCCGTTTACGGCAAACGTAAATGGCTGGAATCGTTGCCGCCCTTTTGTGGCGGCGGCGAAATGATCGAAACGGTGACCGTCGACTCAGTTACCTATAACGCTCCCCCGCATCGCTTCGAGGCCGGCACGCCGCCGATCGCGCAAGCCGTGGGGCTTGGCGCCGCGCTCGACTATATGGAGCGCATGGGCCGAGGCGCGATCCGCGCGCATGAGGCGGGACTGACCGCCTATGCGCATCAGAAACTCTCGCAGATTGAAGGCCTGAGAATTTACGGCAAGGCGCCCGACAAAGGGCCGATCGTTTCCTTCGACATGGCGGCTGCGCATGCGCATGACATCGCCACGATCATCGATCGTTCAGGCATCGCGGTGCGAGCGGGGACCCATTGCGCCATGCCGCTTCTCTCCCGTTTCGGCGTCACCTCCACCTGCCGCGCCTCTTTCGCGCTGTACAATACGCGCGAAGAGATCGACAGGCTGGCGGAAGCGCTGGAAAAGGCCCGCGCTCTTTTCGCCTGAGGAGAATTTCGTGTTCATGAACGATGCTCCCAACGCTAGCGAAGCACAGCCCGCCCCGGCGGCGGATCGAACGGCTCACGCCATTGAAACTGAGCGGCTGACGAACGACATCATTAAGGCTCTCAAGACGGTCTACGATCCGGAAATTCCGGCCGACATTTACGAGCTTGGCCTGATTTACCGCGTCGACATTTCGGACGAGGGGCTCGTCGAAATCGACATGACGCTGACCGCGCCGGGCTGTCCGGTCGCGGGCGAAATGCCGATGTGGGTCAAGAATGCGGTGAGCGCCGTGCCGGGCGTCAGCGACGTCAAGGTCAACATGGTGTTCGACCCTCCTTGGGATCAGAGCCGCATGTCGGACGAAGCGCGAGTCGCGCTCGACATGTGGTGAGCGCAAAGGCGCGATAGGATGATGGCTTCAATGCAGAAGATGAGCGTGATGAACGTCAGCCCCGCTGCGGCCGAGCGCGTGCGCGGCTTGCTGGCGAAGGCTCAAGAGGGGCAGGGGCTGCGCGTCTCGGTGGAGAAGGGCGGCTGCGCCGGCATGTCATACAAGATGGAGATCGCCGAAGCTAAAGAGGGCGACGAAGTGATCGAGGTCGAGGGCGGTCGGGTGATCGTCGACGCCGCGGCGGTGCTCTATCTCCTCGGCACGACGATGGACGTCAAAACGACGCAGTTCTCCTCGACCTTCGTGTTCGAAAACCCCAACCAGACGTCTGCCTGCGGCTGCGGCGAGAGCGTCGAGCTGAAGCCCGCCGAGCCGGAGAAGCTTGGCGCCGCGACGGAAATTGGGAGTTCCTGATTTCATCGGGGCCGCCATGGACCGCGCGCGTATCGAGGAGCTTTTCGCGCCAGTCGCCGCGGTGTCGGTCAAGCGCATGTTCGGCGGCCATGGCGTTTACGCCGATGGCCTCTTCTTCGCCATCGAAACGGGCGGCGAAATCTATCTGAAGGCCGATCAACATAGCGCGGCGCGTTTTCAAGAGGCGGGCTGCCGGCCTTTCGTCTACCAGGGCAAGAACCGTCCGATCGCGATCTCCTACTGGAGCCTTCCGGACCAGGCGCTCGAGGACGGGGACGAACTTGCGCGCTGGGTCGGGCTGGCGGTTGCGGCGGCGCTTCGGGCGGGCCCGAAAAGGCCGAAACCGGCGGTCGGGAGGGGCAAGACCTTCAAAGCCGGGCGTTCGCCGCCTAAAGCACGCCGGACTTAGCGATAACCGTTTGATATGAATGGCCCTTTATAGAGCGCTAATGCTGGCGTCGCCCGTTCGAATCGCCTATAGACATGGGACCTAGCCGCTATCCTTGAACTGGCGCTCACTTGGCCGACGACGATACCAAAAAAGACGACTCTGACAGACCTGGCTCTGACATAAAGCCGGTCTCCATCGCCGACGAGATGAAGCGCAGCTATCTCGATTACGCGATGAGCGTCATCGTCTCGCGCGCGCTGCCGGACGTCCGCGACGGCCTGAAGCCCGTGCATCGCCGGATTCTGTTCTCGATGCACGAGAACGGGCACACGCCGGACAAGGCCTATGTGAAGTCGGCGCGCATCGTCGGCGACGTGATGGGTAAATATCACCCGCATGGCGACGCCGCGATTTACGATGCGCTCGTACGCATGGCGCAGCCCTTTTCGATGCGGCTGCCGCTCATCGACGGGCAGGGCAATTTCGGCTCCGTCGACAATGATCCGCCGGCGGCGATGCGCTACACGGAGTCGCGGCTCGCAAAGCCTGCGCTGGCGCTGCTCGAAGACCTCGACGAAGGCACCGTCGACTTCCAGGCCAATTACGACGGCAAGGAGCACGAGCCGACGGTCCTGCCGGCCCGCTTTCCCAATCTGCTGGTCAATGGCGCCGGCGGCATCGCGGTCGGCATGGCGACCAACATCCCGCCGCACAATCTCGGCGAGGTGATCGACGCCTGCATCGCGCTCATCGATCGGCCCGATCTCACCGTCGCCGAATTGATGGAGATCGTGCCGGGGCCGGACTTCCCCACCGCTGCGACGATCCTCGGTCGCGGCGGCATCCGCAACGCCTTCGCGACCGGGCGCGGCTCGATCATCATGCGCGCCCGATCCGAGATCGAGACGCTGCGCAAGGATCGCGAAGCGATCATCTTCACCGAGATTCCCTATCAGGTGAACAAGGCCGCGCTGATCGAGCGCATCGCCGACCTGGTGCGAGAGAAAAAGATCGAAGGCGTCGCGGATCTGCGCGACGAGTCCGACCGCGACGGCATGCGCATCGTCGTCGAACTCAAACGCGAGGCTGTCGCCGACGTCGTTCTCAACCAGCTTTGGCGTCACACGGCGCTGCAGACGAGCTTCCCCGTCAACATGATCGCGCTGAACGGCGGGCGTCCCGAGCTGATGACGCTCTATGACGTGTTGCGCGCCTTCGTCGACTTCCGCGAGACGGTCGTCACCCGCCGCACCAAGTTCCGCCTCGCCAAGGCGCGCGACACCGCTCATCTGCAGGTGGGCCTCGCCATCGCCGTTGCGAATATCGACGAGGTGATCCGCCTCATCCGCACGTCTCCCGACGCCGCCGCGGCGCGTGAAGCGTTGATGGCGCGTGATTGGCCTGCCAAGGACATGGCGCCGCTCGTCGAACTCATCGCCGATCCGCGCCACCGGCTCAGCGACGATGGAACCATCCGGCTTTCGGAAGCGCAGGCGCGCGCTATCCTGGATTTGCGTCTGCAGCGGCTGACGGCGCTTGGCCGCGAAGAGATCTCCGAAGCGCTGAACAAGCTTGCGGCGGAGATCGCGGATTACCTCGATATTCTGTGCTCGCGCGAACGTCTGTTCGGCATCGTCAAGGACGAGCTGCTCGCGGTGAAGGAAGCGCACGCCACGCCGCGCCGCACGCAGATTGTCGAGGCCGACGGCGAGGTCGAGGACGAGGACCTGATCGCGCGCGAAGACATGGTCGTCACCGTCTCGCACGCCGGCTACATCAAGCGCGTGCCGCTTTCGACCTATCGCGCGCAGCGGCGCGGCGGCAAGGGTCGTTCCGGCATGCAGACGAAGGAGGAGGATTTCGTCCACCGCCTCTTCGTCGCCAACACGCATACGCCGGTGCTGTTCTTTTCCTCGCTCGGCAAAGCCTACAAGGAAAAGGTCTGGCGGCTGCCGCTCGCCGCGCCGCAGGCCCGCGGCAAGGCGCTCGTCAACATGCTGCCGCTCGAGCAGAACGAGCGCATCACCACCATCATGCCGCTGCCGGAGGACGAGCAGAGCTGGTCGACGCTCGACGTCATCTTCGCGACGACGGGCGGCACTGTCAGGCGCAACAAACTCTCGGATTTTGTCGACGTGCGCCGCAACGGCCTCATCGCCATGAAGCTCGACGAAGGCGAAGCGATCGTCGACGTCGCGACCGCGACGGAGCGCGACGACGTGTTGCTGACGACGCGCGACGGCCAATGCATCCGCTTCGCCGTGCCGGAGGTGCGGGTCTTTCAGGGCCGCACCTCAATGGGTGTCCGCGGCGTCGCGCTGGGAGCGGGCGATCGTGTGATTTCGCTCTCGATTCTCAATCATTTCGACGCCTCGGGCGAAGAGCGCGCCGCCTATCTCAAGCGCGCCAATGCGCTGCGCCGCCGTATGGGCGAAGACGTTTCGCCGGAGGCGGGCGCCGAGGCTGAGGAGGCGGCGACGGTAGAGCTGTCGGATACCCGCTTTTACGAGATGCAGGCGGCGGAGCAGATCATTCTCACGGTTTCCGAGAACGGTTACGGAAAGCGTACGAGCTCTTACGAATATCGTACGACCGGGCGCGGCGGCAAAGGCATCGTCGCGATGGCGGTAAACGCCAGGAACGGCAAGCTCGTCGCCTCTTTTCCCGTAGGCCATGGCGATGAAATCATGCTCGTGACCGACGGCGGTCAGCTGATCCGTTGCTCGGTCGACGGCATCCGCATCGCCGGCCGCGGCGCTCAGGGCGTCATCGTGTTCGACACGGCCGAGGATGAGCGCGTCGTTTCCGTCGAGCATATCGGCGACGTCGGCGAGGGCGAGGACGCCGAAGCCTGAGAACGCGGTCGACGAAGGGGCGAGGCGCATGAGCGGGGGCGACCAGGACGCAGACGACCCCGTGCTGGTGACCGGCGCCCCGCGTCGCATCGGCCTCGCCATCGCCGAGCGCTTCGCGCGCCAGGGCCGGCCGGTCGTGCTGCACGCCTCCCCGCGCTCTGCGGAGGAAGCGGAGCTCGCCGCACATGCGATCCGACAGCGCGGCGGGCGGGCCGCGACCGCGGTCGCCGATCTTGCCGACGCGAATTCCACGCAGGCCCTGATCCAGCGCGCCGGCGAGGCTTTCGGACCGCTGCGGCTGCTGATCAACAACGCCTCGATTTTCGAGATCGACGCCGCGCAGGATTTCTCGCTGGAGCGCTACGAGCGGCAGATGCAGATCAATCTGCGCGCGCCGCTGTTGCTGTCGCGCGACTTTGCGGCGGCGCTGCCGGCGGAGGCGAACGGCGCGATCGTTAACATCATTGACCAGCGCGTCTGGCGCCTCACGCCCCTGTATTTCTCCTACACGCTGTCAAAATCGGCGCTCTGGGCAGCGACGCGCACCATGGCGCAGGCCTTTGCGCCGCGCATTCGCGTCAACGCCGTGGGTCCGGGGCCGGTCTTCCCCAACGCGGCGCTCGGCGAGCGGGAATTCGAGATCGAAGCGCGCGGCGTCCCGCTGCAGCGCGCCGCCGACGTCTCGGGCGTCGTCGACGCTGTCGTTTACCTCAGCCAGGCGAAAAGCGTGACGGGCCAGATGGTCGCCGTCGACAGCGGCCAGCACCTCGGCTGGCGTACGCCGGACGTCGGCGCCGAGTAGGCCGGGGCAGGCTAGTCGGCGCTGGGCAGACGTCGGATCGTAAACTCGATGCGCCCGTCGTCCAGTTCGCGCCAGAACTCGATCTCGGTCATATAGGCGGCCTTCGGGAAGCGCTCGAACCATTCGCGCGCTTTCGCGCGCGCGTCGCTGCGCTCCAGCGTGAAGGTCTCGCGCCGCCAGCCACTTGCGTGCGCGCTTCGCTTGTCGGCGAAGCGCCGCGCAAGATCCCTCGGCGCGCCTTTGGATACGCTCATACTCGTGCTCCGGACCATCAACCTAGTGCAGCCGGCGCAAGAAGGGGAGTCGCAGGTCGGCGATGACAGTTTCATTCGGCTTTCCCGCCGCGGCGTCGCCTGACGCAAAGCTCTTGATTCTTGGCTCGCTTCCGGGCCAGCGCTCGCTAGAAGTCCAGCAGTATTACGCACAGCCGCGCAACGCCTTTTGGCCGTTGATGGGCAATCTGCTCGGCGTCGACCCGAGCGCTTGCTACGCCGATCGTCTCCGTGGCCTGAATGCGCGCGGCATCGCCCTTTGGGATGTCTGCGCGAGCGCGCATCGCGTCGGCAGCCTCGACCAACGGATCGAACTTTCTTCTGTGCGGCTGAATGACTTCGAACTCTTCTTCGAAACGCATCCGAAAATCGCGCTGATCTGCTTCAATGGCGCAACAGCCGCGAGCCTGTACCAACGCCTTGTTCTGCCCACGCTCCCCATTCGGGCTGCGGCGATCGCCTCGCAACGGCTGCCCTCGACCAGTGCAGCGCATGCGTCGCTGACATTCGCCCAAAAGCAGGAAAAATGGCGCACAGCGCTTGCCTCATGTCTCGATTGACTTAGGCGCCGCTTCCCCGCGCTCCCAAACCGCGCTAGACCCAACCCATGTCTGAACGCCCCCCTTACATGATCACGACGGCCATTCCTTACGCGAATGGCGCGCCGCATATCGGCCATGCCTATGAGCGCATCGCCACCGACGCCTTCGCGCGCTGGAAGCGGCTCGACGGCTATGACGTGCTGTTTGTCACCGGCATGGACGAGCACGGCCAGAAGATGCAGCGCACGGCCGAGAAGGAAGGGCTGACGCCCTGGGCGCTCGCCGACCGGACCGCCGCGCAATTCGCCCGGATGGGCGAGGCGCTGAACGCCCGCGCCGACGATATCGTTCGTACAACGCAGGCGCGTCACAAGGAGACGGTGCTCGAAATCTGGCGGCGCATGGAGGCGAACGGCGATCTCTATCTCTCGAAATACGCTGGCTGGTATTCGGTGCGCGACGAGGCCTATTACGACGAGGGCGAACTCACCGAGCGGGACGGCAAGAAATTCGCGCCGACCGGAACGCCGGTCGAATGGGTGGAGGAGGAAAGCTGGTTCTTCAAACTTTCCGCCTATGCCGAGAAGCTGCTCGCCCATTATGCGGCGCATTCGGAATTCATTACGCCGGAACACTACAGGCATCAGATCGTCGCCTTCGTGAAGCGGGGCCGCACGGACCTCTCGGTTTCGCGCACCACCTTCGACTGGGGCATCGCGATTCCGCTGAGCGCGCAGACCTCTGCGAAGCATGTGATGTATGTCTGGGTCGATGCGCTTACGAATTACATAACAGCTACAGGATACCTTACGGAAGGCGGAAACAAGGCGCGTTTCTGGCCTGCCGACGCACATGTCATCGGCAAGGACATCACCCGCTTTCATGCGATCTACTGGCCGGCGTTTCTCATGTCGGCGGGCGCGCCTTTGCCCAGGCAGATCGTCGTGCACGGCTTCCTGTTCTCCAAGGGGGAGAAGATGTCGAAATCGGTCGGAAACGTTATCGATCCGATCGATCTCGCCGAGCGCTACGGCGTCGACCAGTTGCGCTACTTCTTCCTGCGCGAGATTCCCTTCGGACAGGACGGCAATTATTCGCATGAGGCCATCGTCAACCGCATCAACGCCGATCTCGCCAACGATCTCGGCAATCTCGCGCAGCGATCTCTCTCCATGATCGCCAAGAACTGTATGGGCGCCGTACCGCGTAAACACACGCTTACGGAGGCCGACAACGACATTCTCGCGCAGGCCACCGATGCGCTCGCCAAGGCGCGCGCCTCGATGGAGGCCTATGCGCCGCATCACGCACTGGCGGAGATTTTCCGGGTCGTCGCGGAAGCGAATCGCTATTTCGCCGCGGAGGAGCCCTGGGCGAAGAAGAAAACGGATCCGGCGCGCATGGAGACCGTTCTCTACGTCACGGCCGAGACCCTGCGCCGGGTGGCGATTCCGCTGCAGGCGTTCATGCCCGATTGCGCGGGAAAGCTTCTCGATCTCCTCGACGTCGGTCCGGACGAGCGGGACTTCACGCACGCCGGCGAGACGAACGCCCTCCAGGAGGGCGCGCCGCTGCCGCCGCCGACGCCGGTGTTTCCCCGATTCATGGAGGAGGAGGCGGGCTAGAGCCTTCAGAGCGGCGACGGCGCGCTTGCCTTCGCCACGCGCTGACCATAATCAGCCGCTTCAAATGGCGGCGACGCGGGAGCGACGAAATGGCCTTGATCCGCGGGCTTGCCGGCCAAAGCTCGGGCGTGCAGTATCAAATGCGGGGTTCCTTCTATAGGAATGGCGCTTAGCCGCTCGGCCGAGTTCGCCTGGCGAAGCCCGCTTCGTTGCGTCGTATCTCAAACGTCTCAGAACGGCTCTATTCTCACAGAGGAACTCATGGAATGGCGCGTGGCATTTCAACGATCCTGACGGCGGTCATATCCGGCGCGATCGGTTTTGGACTGGGCATCTATGCGGCGCCGACGGAAGGCGTCGCCAACCTGAAAGCGGCGATCGAGGGCCGGTTCAAGCCATCGCCAGCGGAGGAGACCCCGCCTGAGGCGGCTCCGGAGGAGGCCGCGCCGAGCGAAGCAACCGCGACTCCGGCCGAGCCGGAAGCGCCGGCCCAGCCGGACGCTACGGCCGCGCCCGCGCCCGAAGCGCCCCCGGCCGAGCAGCCGGCGGTCGTCGAGACGCCAGCTGCGCCCGTCCCCATGCCGACCGAAGCGCTGCCGCCCCCGCAGCAGGAGGCGGCGCCAGCCGCGCCCGCCGCGATGCCGGAGGCTCAGCCGACGCCGGAGCCGGCAGCCCAACCGGTCAAGCCGAAGCCGAAGCCGAAGAAGCCGAAGCCCAAGCCGAAGCCCGCGGCTCCGGCCGAGGAGCCGGCGGCCGAACAGCCCGCCCAGTAATCGGCAAATAGCGCCGCGCCGACGGTCCCTGAACCGCTTGCTTGAGCGAGCAGGGGTCGCGGCGAGCGCCTTTCTCCACTCAAGGGGGGAATGTCGCTATGACCAGCGAAACAGCGCGCTTCGTCGGCGACATTCCCGTTTTTTACGACCGCGGTCTCGGCCCGGTGATCTTCGCGGACTACGCGGCCGACATCGCCCACAGGACGGCCGCGAGCGCTCCCATCGACGTGCTCGAAACCGCCGCCGGCACGGGGATCGTCACGCGCAGGCTGCGCGACGCTCTCGGCCCGCAGGCGCGGCTCACGGCAACCGACCTCAACGAGCCGATGCTCGATGTCGCAAAGGCGAAATTCGGCGCGGCGGAGCAGGTGACGTTCCGGCCCGCAGACGCCACAGCGCTGCCTTTCGCCGACAACGCCTTCGACGCGATCGTCAGCCAGTTCGGGCTGATGTTCTTCCCAGACAAGGACGCGGCGCATCGCGAGGCGCGGCGCACGCTTCGGCCTGGCGGCCGCTATCTGTTCAGCGTCTGGGACTCGCCTCGCTACAACACCTTTTCCCGCCTGGGGCAGGAAGTGGTCGAGCGCTTCTTTCCTGACGACCCGCCGCAGTTTCTCCGGGCGCCTTTCTCCTGCGCCGAGATCGATCCGATCAAGGAGTCGCTGATCGGCGCCGGCTTCATCGACATCGCCGTCTCGGTGCAGCCGCGCGTCAAGGATGTGGCCGATCCGGTCGCCTTCGCGCAGGGACTGGTTCTTGGCAGTCCGCTGTTTGAACAGATTCGCACGCGGGGCGGCGTGTCCGCGGAGTCGCTTGTCGACGCGCTGACTGAGAGGCTCACGCAGGAACACGGCGACAGTCCCATGCGTCTGCCGATGCAGGCGATCCTCTACGAAGCGAGAGCGGCGTAGCGCGCGCCTACTGCGGCGCGGTCATCAGCTCGAGCACATGGCCGTCGGGGCTTTTGAAATAGACGCCGCGGCCGCCGTTCCAGTCATTGAGCTGGCCGTCCGTCAACCTTCCCGGCGCGCTCCCGAAGGCCACGCCTTCATCCTTCACGCGCTGGAAGATCTTGTCGAAGTCTTCGTCGCTAACGTGGAACGCATAGTGGCTCGATCCGAAGCCTTCATCCTTGTCGAACAGCAAGGTCAGCTCGCCGTTGATCTTCACCGGCGCGAAATGGCCCTTTGAGCCGTCGTAACGCAGCCCGAAGATCTGCGCGAACCAGCGCGCCGCGGCCTCTTTGTCATTCGCCGGCACGATCGTGTGATTGAGGGTGATCGCCATCGTCAAGCTCCGCCTGTCTCCTTAGGGATTCAGATGGGAAGTCTCGGCGCTGCAGTCACGAGCGTCGCGGCGCGCACGCGCGGCGCCAGGAAGCCGTCAACGCGCCATCCAGATTTCGATGGACGCGAACGCCGAATGGCGCGCATTCGCGATCGAGCGTGCGCGCCAGCCATTCGGCGTCGGCGGCTGACGCCTGCTCCAGGCGCAAGCGCCGCATCTGCAGCGGAACCAGCCGAAGCTCAGTAAGCTCCCCGCGCGTCACATCGATATCCGCAAAATACATGAGAGAGAGATCGCCGCGATAGCTCTCATAGCCGCTGATGCCCTCATAGTCGTTGAGGAAGTCGCCGCAGCCGTAGAGGATCAATCGGTTACGAAAGATCTCGAAACCCTTGGGATGATGCGACGAATGTCCGTGGACGACGCAAGCGCCGCCGTCTTCGATCAGCCGATGCGCGAAGCGCCTCTGGGCGTCCGAGACGCGATAGCCCCAATTCGAGCCCCAGTGGATCGAAACCACGAGCACGTCGCCCGGCTGCGCCGCGCTTCTCGCCAGATCGCAGGCGATGGCGGCGCTTTCAGACGAAAGATCCGGCAGCAGACTGACCCCTGGCGAGTCGGTGGTTGCGGCCCAGTCGAGAGGCGTCCCGCCGTCGGGCAGGGCGAAGGACAAGACGACCACCCGGCCCTTTCCCGGAATCTTCAGGATCGCCGCCCGCCGCGCGTCATCGATCGTGCGTCCAGCGCCGGCGACTGCGATGCGAAGGCGCTCGAGCGTCGCGAGCGTTTCGAGGAGTCCGGAGCGGCCCCAGTCGAGCACATGGTTGTTCGCGAGCGCGCAGCAATCGACGCCAGCGACGCGCAGACACTCGGCGTTCTGCGGACTGACGCGGTAATTGATCGCCTTGTGTTCCGCGGTCTCGCTGCGAGTCACGCTCGTTTCGAGATTGATGATGCGGGCGTCAGGCGCATAGGCGCGGAGCTCGTCGAGCGTAGCGCCCCAGATGTAGGAAAGGTCGACGGGCCGCGGAATAGGCCCCGACGCCGCTTCGGCGAGACGGACATATTCTTGCGCCGAAGAGACATATTCCTCGTAGAGCTGGGGCGGGCAGGGCGAAGGGAGGATCTGGTCGACTCCCCGACCGATCATCACGTCGCCGCACAGAAAAAGCCTCACGGCCTGCAGTCCGTCGCGATGCGGCGGCGCGGCGACGCTCATATCGTCGGCGGAAAGTTCTCTTCGTCGTCGCCGCCGCCGAGTAGCGAGACGATCTCTCCGGCGACGTCCTTCAGCGGCGCGCCGGCGCCGAAGACGTCCGGATCGCCCGACATCCACATCGAAGCTTCCTCGACGTCGGCGATCGTCGGCCGCAAATCCATGATCGCCGACAAGGTCGCGTCGTCGATCTCTCCGAATACGTCCATGACGTCCTTGATCGTCGCCAGCGGACGGCCGTCGCCGTCCTGCGCGGAAGACTGCGTCAACGTCCTGCTCCTCGCCCTTGCAACGGCCCGCCCGAATTCGACTCGTGGCGGTCCCGGATCACGTCGGCGAGCAGAAAGGAGAGCCGCTCCTTGGCCGCCGGAGTCTGCGCATTTGCGACGATGGTCGCCGTCCCTCTTCCGGGACGAATGAATTCCTCGAAGAAGGTTTCGAGATCGAGGTCTTCTTCGGCGCTTTCCTCAGATGCATCCTCGACTGGCTGCGGGCCAATATCGTCCTCGATGACGACGGTCACGGACCAGCCTTCGTTCTGCGCAGAGGCGAACTCCAGCGTGGCGAGGGTCGCGACCTCGCTCACGTCCTCGCGCGCTTCGTCTCCCAACCGCAATTCCTTCCGCAGCGGAATGTCTCTCGTCTCGATGGCGCGATTCGCCGCGAGCCTGAACCGCGACGGATTCGCCTCGCGCTCCGCCATGACCCAGCGGATCAGCTGCTCGGGATCGACGTCGAGAGGATAGCTCTGCATAGCAAATAAAGTTATAGCGTCGCCTATCATGGCCGCGAAGGAGCCCCGCGCAAATATTTGTGTTTTCCGCCAGCCGAGCCATATTGCCGCATCGGCGCAAACCTATCGTATAAGTCCTCGGCGAGCGCCGGAGGGATCTCTCCAGCCTGCGAAGTTCGCCTTCCCGACCGAAGCTGATGCTCATCGACACACACTGCCACCTGGACTTTCCCGATTTCGCGCCCGAGCTTCCGAAAACGATCGCTCGCGCCAAGGCGCGCGGCGTCGCCAGAATGATCACGATATCGACGCATCTGTCGCGCTTCGACCAGGTGAAGGCGATCGCCGAAACCTATCCGGACGTCTTCTGTACCGTGGGGACGCATCCGCACCATTCGCACGAAGAGGCCGAGCCGACCGTCGAGGCGCTCGTCGCTCTTTCGCAGCATCCGAAATGCGTCGGATTGGGAGAGGCGGGTCTCGATTATCACTATGACCATGCGCCGCGCGACCAGGCGCAGCGCGTGTTCCGGATCCATGTGCAAGCCGCAAGAGAGACCGGGCTGCCGCTCGTCATCCACACGCGCGACGCCGATGACGACTGCGCCGAAATCCTCAAAGACGAAATGGGGAAGGGGGCTTTCCCCGCCCTGCTCCATTGCTTCACGAGCGGCCCGGCGCTCGCGCGAACGGCGCTTGAACTCGGTCTCTATATTTCCTTTTCCGGCGTCGTGACCTTCAAGAACGCGGAATATCTGCGCGAGATCGCCCGCGACGTGCCGCTGGAACGCATGCTCGTCGAAACCGACGCGCCGTTCCTCGCGCCGACGCCGCATCGCGGCAAGCGCAACGAGCCGGCCTTCGTCGTCGACACGGCGCGCACGCTGGCGGAGATCAAGGGTGTGAGCGCCGGCGAACTCGCCATCGCCACGACAGAAAACGCTCTGCGGCTCTTCTCGAAAATGCCGCCTCTGGACGTCGCCGCGTGAGCCTTAAAATCAGGATTCTTGGTTGCGGCTCGTCAGGCGGCGTGCCGCGAGTCGGGCAGGGCTGGGGAAAGTGCGATCCGGGCAATCCGAAGAACCGCCGTCGCCGCTGCTCGATTCTCGTCGCGCGCGGTCCTTCCGACGCGGCGACGCAAGTGCTCGTCGACACCGGTCCCGATCTACGCGAGCAGCTCATCGACGCCGACGTCAAGCGGCTTGACGCGGTCTTCTATACCCATCCGCACGCGGACCATACGCATGGCGTCGACGATGTGCGCGGGCTGGTCATTCTGAGCGGACGGCGCATCCCGGCCTATATGGACGAGCCGACCTCGCGGTCCTTCGCCACGAAGTTCGACTATATTTTCAAGACCCCGCCGGGCAGCTTCTATCCGCCGCTGATGACCGAACACCGGCTGCATCTCGGGCGCGCCGTGTCCGTGGAGGGGCCGGGCGGCGAGATCGTCGCGACGCCATTTCGGCTCGACCACGGCGACATGGACGCCCTCGGCTTTCGCTTCGACGATGTGGCCTACACGCCCGATCTTCACGCGATCCCGCCTGAGAGCGCGCAATATCTCGAAGGGCTGGATCTGTGGATCATCGACGCCCTGCGCCACCAGCGGCACGGGACGCACCTGTCCGTCGCACAGGCGCTGGAGTTCGTCGCCCATTTCAAGCCTAAGCGCGCCGTCCTAACGGATCTGCACGTCGATTTGGATTATGACGCGCTCGCCGCGACTCTGCCGGAGAATGTCACGCCGGCGTTCGATGGAATGGAGCTCGTCGTCTGAGCGACGCGCCTCCAAATGTGCGCCCAGGATTTAGTTCCATAATATCGATTATGCGAATCGTGCATGCGGGTATTAGGCCGAATCTCTCGATCGCCCGCGTCCGCTGATCGCGGAATCTTCACATGACCATTTCAGCGGCGCGCGTCGCGCGCGTGACGCTTTGTGTTGACAATGCGGCCGCCGCGCGGACGACGGCGCGTCAAAATCGCGTCGCTCGACTCGCCTAAGGTGCTGCAAACGCAAACATTCCCCGTGCCCGCCGCGCCGGGCGCGCTGTTGTCAAACCATGGCGACTGTTTGGATTTTTGGATCACCCCACGGAATTCTCTGGCCTTCAGGGGCGAAACTCTGGTAAAAGGCTCGCTGCGCGGGACTATATGGCATTCAAGAGGCACATCATCGTCGTTTCAAAACGGGCGTATTTTGCGACCCGAACGGGAACGGCTGGGCGCACACGGTTGGCATAGCGGTCTTGCCGTTTTTGGCGGAGACGAGCAGGTAGACATGAGCAAAGGTAGAGATTTTCGGGGCCCCCGCAAGCGCGGATTTGATGACGACGCCCCGTATGGATACGATTCGCCGCGACCGAGCCGGCCGGCGCGATCACCCTTTGGCGGCGGATTCCCAGACTCGCCGCCGCCGATGTCCAACGAGCCCGCAGTCGACGCCATCGTGAAGTGGTTCAAGCCCGACAAGGGCTTTGGTTTCGTCGAGCTGGGCAATGGCACAGGCGACGCCTTCCTTCATATCGGCGCCGTGCAGGCGGCGGGATATGACGCATTGCCGCCCGGCGCGAAACTGCAGGTGCAGGTCACCAGCTCTGTCAAGGGCCAGCAGGTGGCGCGCATTCTCGAGGTCGATCTCGCCGGCGCATCAGAGCGCGCCCCGCCTCCGCGCAGCGGCGGCGGTTTCGACAGCCCCCGGCCCCGACGCCAGGCACCCGATCCGTCGACCGCCGTGCCGGTCTCCGGCAAGGTGAAATGGTTCGACGAGACCAAGGGCTTCGGCTTCGTTCAGTCGAACGACGGCGGCAAGGACGTGTTCGTCCACATCTCGATCCTCGGCCCGTCCGGCGTGAACCGTCTCGCCGAGGGGCAGCCGGTCACCATGCAGGTCGTCGACACGGCGAAAGGCAGAGAAGCGCTGTCCATCACGCTGGACTGAGCCTCGCCCGGTAAATCAAAGCGCCGCGATCCTCAAAGAGGGCCGCGGCGTTTTTCATTTGGGGAATCCCATGTCCTCCCGAGTGGATGGCGACGTCGTCCGACTGATCGAAATCATGGCGGCGCTGCGCACGCCCGGCAGCGGCTGCCCCTGGGATCTCGAACAGGATTTCCGTTCGATCGCGCCCTACACGATCGAAGAAGCCTATGAAGTCGCCGACGCCATCGAGCGCGACGACCTCGCCGATCTCAAGGACGAATTGGGCGATCTGTTGCTGCAGGTCGTATTCCATGCGCGGATGGCGCAGGAGCAGCACGCCTTCGTGTTCCAGGACGTCGTCGACGCGATCTGCGACAAGCTCATTCGCCGGCATCCGCATGTCTTTGGCGGCGCAAACTCGCTCGATGCTGGCCGGGTAAGCGCGCAGTGGGACGAAATCAAAGCGCGCGAGAAGGCGGCGAAGCGGGGCGCGCCAGCGGAGAGCCTGCTCGAGGGCGTGCCGCTCGCCCTGCCCGCGCTGACGCGCGCTTTAAAGCTTCAACAAAAGGCGTCGAAGGTCGGGTTCGACTGGGACGACGCGCAGCAAGTCCTGAGCAAGATTCGAGAGGAAACTGAGGAGGTCTCGGCGGAACTTTCGGCTCCTGGCGTGGACGCCTCGCCGGCGCTTGAAGAGGAAATCGGCGATCTCTTGTTCGTCGTCGCCAATCTGGCGCGCCACGCCAAAGTCGATCCCGAGCAGGCGCTGCGCCGCGCCAACGCTAAATTCGAGCGCCGCTTCCGTCATATCGAGCAGCGACTGGCTGAGGCCGGGCGTTCGTCTGAAGCGGCGTCGCTCGATGAAATGGAGGCGCTATGGGTCGAGGCGAAGGCCGCCGAGCGCAAGCCGCTCTGAGGAGCGCGCAGCCGTCGCGATTCGCTACGACGCGGCTCTTCGGGCCGCGCTGGTTTCGCGAATGACCTCGGCCTGCGGAAAGCGTCGCGCGAGGCCGTCCGAGCGGTCCGGATCGACGCGCACGACCAGATGCACGCCGCCCTGCGGCAGCGCTTCGCGCTCGAGCACTTCAGTATGGGCGTGAAGCCAGGCGAGCCCTTCGCCGTCAGCCGCGTCCAGGTCCAGTTCAAAGCGCACACGGCCCGCCGCCAGCTTCGCCTCGATGCGGGAGAGCAATTCATCGAGGCCCTGCCCGGACAAGGCTGAGACCAGAACCGGCCGCCGCTGCGGCTCGACGCCGCGCGCGGCGAGCTGAAGCGCCTCCAACCGTTCAGGATCGAGGGCGTCGATCTTGTTCCAGACCTCCAGAATCCGCCCCTCGGCCTCTCCCTTCAGTCCGAGCTGGCTGAGGATCGACTCGACGTCCTTGGCCTGCGCCTCCCAATCTTCGTGTGACACGTCGCGAACATGGAGAACCACGTCGGCGAGCATCACTTCTTCCAGAGTCGCCCGGAATGCCGAGACGAGCATCGTCGGAAGGTCAGAGATGAATCCCACCGTGTCGGAGAGCAGCACCCTGGCGCCGTGCGGCAATCTGATCTGGCGCAGCGTAGGATCGAGCGTCGCGAACAGCATGTCCTGCGCCAGCACTTCCGCTCGGGTCAGCCGATTGAAGAGCGTCGACTTTCCGGCGTTAGTGTAGCCGACGAGCGCCACCACCGGATAGGGAATGTCGCGCCGAGTCTTCCGATGCAGCGCGCGGGTGCGCTTGACCTTGTCGAGATCGTGCTCGATACGCCGCATCCGCTCTTCGATCAGGCGCCGGTCCGTCTCGATCTGCGTTTCGCCGGGGCCGCCGAGGAAGCCGAAGCCGCCGCGCTGGCGTTCAAGGTGAGTCCAGGAGCGCACCAGCCGCGACTTCTGATAGGCAAGATGCGCGAGCTCCACCTGCAGCGCGCCCTCCTTGGTGCGGGCGCGCTGACCGAAGATTTCGAGAATGAGGCCGGTCCTGTCGATGACCTTGGCGTCCCAGGCCCTCTCCAGATTGCGCTGCTGCACGGGCGAGAGCTGGCAGTCCATGCTGACGAGCGCGATCTCCTTCGCCTTGACGATTTCGGCGATCTCCTCGACTTTGCCTTTGCCGAGGTAAGTCGCAGGCCGAACTTCGTTGAGCGTGAGCGACAGCTGGTCGACGACCTCAAGGTCGATCGCCTGGGCCAGGCCGACCGCCTCAGAAAGCCGCGCGGCGGGGTCTCGCGCGCGTGCGGCTTCGCCCTGGGCGAGGTAAGGCCCAATGACCATCGCGCGGGCGCCCACGCCCTTCGGCGCCGCGCCATGCTTAGCTTCGCTGTCTGACTTCAATCGCCTACCGCTTGTTGTCGGCATGCCCCTCGTCGTCGCCCGGCTCAAACATTTGTATGGGGTGTCCGGGCATGATCGTCGAGATGGCGTGCTTGTAGACAAGCTGAGAATGCCCGTCGCGCCGCAGCAGCAGGCAGAAATTGTCGAACCAGGTGACAATGCCCTGCAGTTTCACGCCGTTGACGAGGAAGATGGTGAGAGGGACTTTATTCTTCCTGACGAAATTCAAAAATGTATCTTGCAGATTCTGCGAACGCTCTGACGACATCGGCTGTCCTGTTCTGTTTTTTGAGCCGAGCGGAATGACGCCGCCCCCAAGGGATCGTTCTTTTTTTTGCCGCCACCTTCATTAGAACCTTTCAAATCGCGAAGCGCAAGGCGCAAGTCACGCCGATGGCGCCGCCAATCCATTAAAATTATCGTTTTGGAAGCCACGCAGCATCGGCGCCAAACCTGATCTAATGCATCAATTGATTCTGTTAGATCATTGTTTTTACGACTCTACAGAAAGCGACTTAAGTTTTCGGTGTAAGGCCGAGCGCTCCATGCCGATGAACTCCGCCGTTCGGGAAATATTCCCGGAGAAGCGGTTGAGCTGCGCGACGAGATATTCGCGCTCGAAAACTTCCCGCGCCTCTCGAAGCGGCAGGCTCATCAATTTCTCCCCGCGCACTCCCGCGGGCGTCGCCGGAACGAGTTCGCCGACGTCGGCCGGGAGCATTTCCGCGGTGATCGTCCCGCTCGAATCGCCCGACGTCAGAATCATCAGGCGCTCGACATTGTTCTTCAGCTGACGGATGTTTCCCGGCCAGTCATGCAGCTGCAGGACGGCCAGAGCGTCCTCCGCGATGCGCCGGCGCGGCATGCCGGAGGCGAGCGACATGTTTTCCATGAAATAGTCGATGAGCGCCGGAATGTCCTCGCGGCGTTCCGCGAGCGAAGGAACCCGGATCGGCACCACGGCGAGGCGGTGGAACAGATCCTCGCGCAGCGCGCCCTCTTCGATCGCCGAGGCGAGATCGCGCGCGGAGGATGAGATCACGCGCACGTCGACCTCGACCTTGGTCGAGCCGCCGACTCGCTGGAAGGTCTGATCGACCAGGACGCGCAGGATTTTCGCCTGGGTGTCCTTCGGCATGTCGGCGATTTCGTCGAGGAACAGCGTGCCGCCGTGCGCCTCTTCGAGCGCGCCGATCTTGCGCTCGCCGTCGGCGCCTTCGCGGCCGAAGAGTTCGATCTCCATGTTTTCGGGCGTAATCGTCGCCGAATTGATGACAACAAACGGTCCCTCGGCCCTGCTCGAGGCCTCATGGATGCAGCGGGCGGCGAGCTCTTTGCCCGTTCCGGGCGCGCCGGTGATCAGCACGCGAGAATTCACAGGCGCAACACGGGCGATCAGCTGCTGCAGCTGATGCGCCGCCGGGGAATCGCCGACGATACGGTCGAAGGCGCCAGCCCGCTGCCGCAGCGCCGAAAGCTCGCGTCGCAGCTGATAGGCTTCGAGCGCGCGTTCGGCGACGAGCACCAGTCGATCCGCCTTGAAGGGCTTCTCGATGAAGTCGTAAGCGCCGATCTTGATGGCGCTGACCGCGGTTTCGATGTTGCCATGGCCCGAGATCATGACCACGGGCAGGCCGTTGTGCTGCTTCTGGACCTGTTCGAGCACTTGAAGCCCGTCGAGGCGCGATCCCTGCAGCCAGATGTCGAGAAACACGAGGTGCGGGCGCCGGCTGGCGATGGCCGCAAGCGCTTCGTCGGCGTCTTTGGCGGTTCGGACCCCATGGCCTTCGTCGCTCAATATGCCGGCGACAAGCTCTCGGATGTCCTCTTCATCGTCGACGATCAAAATATCGCTCGCCATTATACCCCGCTCTGCCCCGCCGCGTTTGCATGCGCCGACGCGCTTTCAGCCCGGCCGTCGGCCGCGCGCGGCTCTTCCTTCGACGTCGTCTCCGCGGCGAGGGGTATGATGAGCCTTACGCAGGCGCCCCGACCCGACGGCGCGTCCAGCAATTCCAGCCGGCCTCCGTGATCCTCGATGATCTTGGCGACGATCGGCAGGCCGAGGCCGGTACCGTCTGATCGCGTCGTCATGTAAGGTTCAAGCAGGCGCTGCCGGTTCATCGCCGGAAAGCCCTTGCCATTATCGATCACATCGATTTCCGCCATGCGCTCGCGCACATCCAGTTCGATTTCGACTCGTCCCTTTTCAGCGGCGTCTTTTTCTTCGCGTGCGGCGATGCCCTCGACGGCGTTCTTAACGATATTGGTGAGCGCCTGCGACAGCAAGCGGCGGTCGAATTGCGCGATGACGGACCTGTCCGGCAGTTTCTCGACGATATCGATATCGGCGTTGCCGACGCGCATGAGAAACGCCACCTGCCGAATGCACTCGTTGAGATCGTCGCGCTCCGGGCGCGCCTTCGGCATGCGCGCGAAGGATGAGAATTCGTCGACCATTCGCTTGATGTCGTCGACCTGCCGAACGATCGTGTCCGTGCACTGGTCGAAAACGTCGCGATCCTCCGTTATGACCTTGCCGTATTTGCGGCGCAGCCTTTCGGCCGAAAGCTGGATCGGCGTTAACGGGTTCTTGATTTCGTGAGCGATGCGGCGCGCGACGTCCGCCCAGGCGGAGGTGCGCTGCGCCATCACAAGGTCGGTGATGTCGTCGAGCGTCACCACGTAATTGTGATGTCCGGCGTCGGCGCGCGCCGAGGTGACTCGCACGTTCAAGGTGCGCTCGGCGATTCCGCGCTTGATCGTGATCTGGCTTTGTACGGCGCGCGGGAAAACTTCCGCCGCGTCCTTCAGGATCGGCGCGATTTCCGGCAGGACGGAGCCGACGGCTGCTCCGACAGTCGCCTGCCCGCTGGCGTCGGCGAGCGACAGTTCCTCGGCCGAGCGGTTGAGAATCGTCACGACGCTGTCGGAGTCGACGCCCATCACCGCCACCGGAACCCCGGCGAGCACGGCCTCGGTGAATTCGCGGCGCTCATCATTGATGCGATTGGCCTCGATCAGACGACTCTGCTGGAGATTGAGCTCGGTCGTCATATTGTTGAAGACGTCGCCGAGACGCGCCAGATCGCCGTGCTGCTTATCGACGTTGACGCGAACGTCGAGATTGCCCGCGGACACTTCATCCGTCGCGGCGATCAGATCGCGGATTGGCGTCACTAGGCGGTCGGCGAAGTCGAGTCCGAACCAGATCGACGACAGCAGCATGATCGTCGTCAGGAACGCGTACATCAGCACGAAGGCGCGCTGCACGGCGGCGCGATAGGCGTCGAACGTGTCGTAACTGCTGATCAGGCTCTGAGCCTGTTTGGGAAATTCCACCGCGATCGGGTCGATTGGCCGTGTGACGTAAAGGAATGTGTCCTGAAAGGCGTTCAGCGCGCGCAGAGCGACGAAGCTCTTGCCTTCGTCGATGACGAGGCACAGAGGCTCCCCCCGTCGCGCGTCGTCGAATTCGGACTGAGGCGGCGCGATGATGATCGACGCGGCGTTCTGCGCGACGTCGATGCGATCGAGGATCTCGCCGTTGGATTTCACCAGGGCGGCGACGGAGAAGCCGAGAAAATACGCCCGCGATTGGAATATCTGATGAAAATACGGCCGGTCCGAGTTGTAGAGAATGGCCGCCCGATCGAGATCGGACGCGGTGAGCTGCGCCTCCTGCAGCAGCGCTCGACACTGGCTCTCGCGGAACACGGCGGCGGCTTCCGCGGTATTGTGGACGAAGACCTTGACGCTCGACATGAAGGCCGGGTTGAGCACGCGCTCCAGCGTCAGAGATCCCGCGACGGCCAGCAGAATCGCCGGAATGAGAGCGATGATCGAGAAGAAGCCGACGGTGCGCACATGGAGGCGCGCCGCCGCTTCGCCGCGCCGCCAGACGCGGTAGAGCCGCCACGCCTTGACGAGCACCATGGCCAGCAGAACGGCGACGAAGACGCCGTTGACGATGAGCAGCGGCAGCACCCGGTCGTCGGTCGGCGACAGCGCGCCAAATTCCGCGATGACCAGGAAGGTAGCCAAAGCGCAGCCTACGGCGCCGATCACGATGATCGGACCGAACCAGCTGCGAAACGGCGTTCTGCCTTTCGCCTTGGGCGGAGAAGCCGGGTCTCCGGTCAGGGCCATGGCGCCTGTATAGGCTCCGCCCGCGCCGCTTGCAATTGAAGGGCTGCGCCTGCGATCCGGGCCGGACGCTCGCCAATCAAGCCGCGCTCAAAGAGCCGCCGTTCCTTGGCGCCTCTCGCTCCAGCCCCTCGAAGGTCCATGAATTGTCGAAGGAATCGGACACGCGCTGGCGGCGTTCGGCGGCGATGGCCGCACAATACCGTCGCAGTTCGTGAGTCAGCTGCTCCTCCTCGCGCGCTTCATGTGCGGACAGCGCCTTCAGGAATTCTCGGTCGCGGCGTAGCGTATCTAGCGGCGTCCGTTCTATGTGGTCGAGCGCCGAGCGCAGCACCTGACAAGCGACGCCGTTGGCGACCGCCGCGATATACTGCAACTGCGCCAGATGTTGCGGCGCGGCCGCTCTGCCGCGCAGACGGAGCCGCGCCTCGAAGAGGCGATATCTCAGAAGATGGCATAAACCTTCGGCGGTAAAATTTCGGCGGTAGAAGGTTTCGATCATCCACTCGTAAAAGATATCCAGCTTGGGATCCAGAAAGCGGTAATCCGGCTGAGATTCGCTGCCCGTCAGGCGCCCTTCCGACGCGAGCCGGTCCCGAATGGGCGTGCCCGCGTAGGGCAACATCCGGCAGAAGGGCGCGACCGACCAGCCGTCGCCAACGAATGCGTCAAGAAAGGCGATGTTGTTGCGGATCGTTTCGAAGGTTGAATAGGGCTCCATCAGCATGAAGCCGAAGTCGAACGAGAGCCCCAATGATTTGAGTATCTCCCCCGCTCGAAGATGTCGTTGAGGCCCAAGCTTCTTGTTCATGGTGGCGAGGCTCGCCGCGTCGCCCGATTCAACGCCCATGTACACATGCGTCAGCCCGCCGGCCATCAAGCGGCGAATGGCGGCTTCATCTATTTCGTCGGAGCGACAACTGATCTTGAACGCGATGTCGCCCGCATAGCCTTCGTCGACGAGTCTGTCGGCTATTCGTCCCGCCCATTCGCGGGCTCGCCTGCCTGTGGCCAGAAAATCATCGTCCTGAAACAGGAAGACGGGCACCGAGCGGCGTTCGTGCAAGTCGATCATTTCATCGACCACCGCATCGGGTCGCCTCAGTCGGCGTAGCTGGCCTCCCTGCGCTTCATAGAACGGCCGGATCGAGCAAAAGCTGCAGTCCCATGGGCAGCCGCGACTGCCGAGGACTGAGGCTGTCGACAAAGGATGGCTGCCGTAGTCGATCGTCTGGCGATCGGGCCAGGGCAAGGCATCGAGATCTGCGAGCGGTTCGCGCAGACAAGTCGCGCGGATCTCGCCATCCTGGTCGCGAAAGGCGATGCCTGCGGTGTTGCGCCACTCCGCGCCATGTGAAAAGGCATTGAGCATCGACGCCAGAGTCGCCTCGCCTTCGAAGCGGACGATCGAATCAAGTCCGGGCGCCGCGGACATCACTTCTTTATAAGCGAAGCTCGGATAATGGCCGCCCATGGAGATGTGGGCCTTGACGCCTGCTTCGCGCAGCGCCGTGACGGCGGCCGCGAAGCTCGGAGTCATATATTGGAAGATCAGCGATAGGCCGACGAAATCATATCGGCCGGCGAGGACCTTTTGGACTAAAGCGGAAGGATCGGCTTGGTAGGTGGCGATTTCCGGCTCATGGCCCGCGCTGTGCGCGGCCGATGACAGGTAACGAAGGCCAAGATTGTCCTGATCCTGAAATCCGACAAGCAAGGCTCGCTGCGGCCGGCCGCTCTTTCGTTGCGGTATCGCGCTCATGACGGCCCCCAAAGCAAAACGAGAACGACTTGGAAAAAATCTTTGTGCGCAAGAGGTTGGCCGTCCGCGGCGCGGACGGCCAGTGAGAGAGGCGCTTTACTTTGCCTTCTGAAGTTGCGCGCTGATTGCCTTTTCCTGGGCGTCGAGCCTGACGCGCTGAGATTTTATCTGCTCGAGCGCCAATTCAAGCTGAGGACGAGTCAGCTGAGAGACATCGAAAGGCGGCGGGTCGATAATCGGACCGGGCGGCAGCGGATCGGGCCAGGGAAACGGCCAGCGCGGCGGCCAAGGCCAAGGGCGCGGGAATGGCCACTGCGGCCAGGGCCAGGGATCCGGAGGCGGGTCCGTGACGCCTCCCCCGGGAACGCGGCCGAGAGCGCTCTCCAGGCGTTCGATGCGGGCAGTCAACTTGGCAATATCGTCAGCCATGAAACGCTCCTATCGAAATGAACGGCCCGCGCGAAAATGGCGGCGGTCCCTCAAACTCAAACCGATCAAGAAAAATCGACCGGCAGATCATGCTAAGCCCGGCATCCCGCCGCCCGCATGATGCAAATGTATGAGAGACGATGCGCTCTGACCGTCTTATCTTGGCGAACGCATCAACCTGATGTCGAGATCGTTCACTTTCTTGCGGAGCGTGTTTCGGTTGAGGCCGAGCAATTCCGCCGCCTTGATCTGATTGCCGCGCGTCGCCGCAAGCGCAGCCGACACAAGCGGAATCTCGATCTCGCGGATGATCCGGTGGTAGAGGCCGGGCGGCGGCAGCTGATCCCCGTAGTCCCGGAACAGCTTTGCGAGATGCTGCTCGACCGAAGTCGAGAGCGTCTGTCCGTCAGCCAGTTCCTGCGACGGCGCGGCCGCGGCGGCGCTCCTCTCGCCGGCGGGCTCGGCCTGCCGGAACTCATGTTCGAGTTCGGCCTCGACCAGCTGATCGGAAATGACTTCCTGCGGGTGGAGCGCCGCGAGTCTGCGGATGAGATTCTCCAGCTCGCGGATGTTGCCCGGCCAGCGATATTTCTTCATCCGGTCGAGCGCGGCTTGATCGATATATTTTTGAGGCAGCCCTTCGCTCGCCGCCACCTTGAAGAAGTGATGAACGAGGTCGGGAATGTCCTCGGCGCGCTCGCGCAGCGGCGGCAGGCGGAGCGGCACGACGTTGAGACGGAAATAGAGATCCTCTCGGAACAGGCCCTGCTGGATCAGGATCCGCAGGTCCTTGTTGGTCGCGGCGATGATCCGGACATTGGTCTTGATCGGCGTGCGTCCGCCGACCGTCGTGTATTCGCCCTGCTGCAGCACGCGCAGCAGCCTGGTCTGCGCCTCCATCGGCATGTCGCCGATTTCGTCGAGAAACAGCGTGCCGCCCTCGGCCTGCTCGAAGCGGCCGGCCGATCGCTGATTGGCGCCGGTGAAGGCGCCCTTCTCATGGCCGAAGAGTTCGCTCTCGATCAGATCGCGCGGAATCGCGGCCATATTGACGGCCACGAAGGGGCCCTTCTTGCGCTTGCCATAGTCGTGCAGGGCGCGGGCGACGAGTTCCTTGCCGGTGCCCGACTCGCCGTTGATCATCACGGTGAGGTCGGTCTGCATCAACCGGGCGAGCGATCGGTAGATCTCCTGCATCGCCGGCGAGCGGCCAACGAGCGGCATCCCCTCGATTTCGTCGTGGCCATCGTCTTCGGGCTGCTTGCGCGGCTCGGCCATGGCGCGGCCGACGATTCCGACGAGTTCCTTGAGGTCGAAGGGCTTCGGAAGATAATCGTACGCCCCGCGTTCCGACGCCCGAATGGCGGTCATGAACGTATTCTGCGCGCTCATGACGATGATCGGCAGTTCTGGACGCAGCTTCTTGATGCGCGGCAGAAGCTCAAAGGCGTTCTCGTCGGGCATCACGACGTCGGTGACGACGAGATCGCCCTCGCCCGACTGCACCCACCGCCACAGCGTCGCCGCCGCGCCGGTCGTGCGCACTTCATAGCCGGCGCGCGACAGCGCCTGCGCCACGACGGTGCGTATGGAGGCGTCGTCGTCAGCGACCAGAATTTCTCCTCGCGTCATCACTTCGCTCTCCCGCCTGTGCGAGATGTCATGCACGCCGTTCCTCGCGTTGTTCGGGCCGTTTCGCCCGGTACATTGGCATCAGCACCCGAAACGTCGTGCGTCTCGGGAGGGACTCGCATTCCACGATGCCGCCGTGGTCGTTGACGATCTTCGCAACCAGTGCAAGTCCGAGGCCAGTTCCTGTCGACTTCGTCGTGACAAAGGGATCAAAGAGATGCGCGGCGATGTCGTCCGGAACCCCAGGGCCGTTGTCGCGCACGCAAAACTCGAGCGGCAACCCGATCGGGCTTTTTTCGCCGAGCGCGCGCAGGCTGACCCCCGGCCGGAAAGCCGTCGAAAGTTCGATCTCGCCATCGACGGCCTCGCCGACGGCCTCCGCCGCGTTCTTCACGAGGTTGAGGAAGGCCTGCACCAGCTGATCGCGGTTGGCGAAAACCGGCGGCAACGAGGGGTCGTAGCTCTCGACGAAACGAACGTTGCGCGCGAAACCGCTCTGAGCGACACGCTTCACGTGATCGAGCACCGAATGGATGTTGACCTGCTCGCGTTGCAGCGGACGCGCGTCGGAGAAGACCTCCATACGATCGACGAGACGCACGATCCGGTCGGTTTCGTCGCAAATCAGCCGCGTCAGCGCGCGATCCTGATCGCCAAGCGCAGATTCGAGCAGTTGCGCGGCGCCGCGGATCCCCGAGAGCGGGTTCTTGATTTCATGCGCCAGCATCGAGGCCAGCCCCGAAACCGAGCGAACCGCGCCGCGATGCGTCAATTGCCTGTCTATTTTGTCGGCAATTGTTCGCTCCTGCAGCATGACCAGCACGAGCCCGTCGCCCTCGGGCAGCGGCGCGCAATGCACGTCGACACGCCGGTCGGCTTCCTGGCCGGGGCGGCCGAGATCGACCTTGTATTCATTGATCGTCGCGCCGCGCTCGCGGACCTGTTCGATGAGCGCGGTCAGCGGCGATCCGAACGGCAGCAGCCGCTCCAGCGACTGGCCGATAAGCAAGGGCTTGCCCAGTTCGAAGAAAGCCTCGGCGGCGGCGTTGGCGTCCTCGATGACGCCATCGCGCGCGACGGTCAGGATCGCATTCGGCAGCGCCTCGAGCATGCAGGATCGACCAACCTCGTTGATGACCTTGAGCGGCTCGTAGCCGCCGCAATGCGCGCCATTCCGGCGGGGACGATCGGTTACGCTCATGCCGCTATCCCCTGCCCGCCCGCTCGTCCTTTGAAGATGATTTCGATCAGCCGCGCCGCCTCATCCGGCGAATTCGTCGTGACGAGCGCGCGACGCGACTCGGCGGCGAGGCTTGCAGACAGGCGATCGACATAAGCGGCGAGATGCTTGCGGGCGTGTCTCAGCCCGGCCGATGCGCCCATCGCGCGAACCAATCCCTCGAGATGTTCGCGCGCGATTTCGGCGCGCTGCGCCAACGTCGGCGCCGGCCGGCGCTCGCCGGTCCGCAGAAAATGCGCGATGTCGCCGACGATCCAGGGCTGCCCCATCGCCGCCCGCCCGATCATGACGCCATCCGCGCCGGATCGCTCCAGCATTTCGACGGCGTCGTCTTCGTCCGCGCAGTCGCCATTGGCGATCACCGGAACGCTCACCGCCGCCTTCACCGCCGCAATCGCGCGCCAGTCGGCCTTCCCTGAATAAAACTGCTGCCGCGTGCGTCCATGGACAGTGATCATCACAACGCCTTCGGCTTCCGCGCGGCGCGCCAGCTCCGCCGCGTTGCGGTTCGTGTCGTCCCATCCCAAACGCATCTTGACGCTGATCGGCACGCATATTGCGTCACGTGCTGCTGAGATCAGCCGAGCCGCGTAGTCGGGATCGCGCATCAGCGCAGCGCCTGCGAGGCCTCCGGTAACGCGCTTGCAAGGACAGCCCATGTTGATGTCGACCCAATCAGCCCCGGAAGCTTCTGCCGATCGCGCCGCGGCCGCGATTTCGTCCGGCTCGCGCGCGGCGATCTGAATGACCCGCGGTCTGTCGCCGGCGTGTTCGAGACGTATCGCCGTCTCCCGGTCGCCCCGGGCGACGCCCGCGGCCGTGACCATCTCGCTTATCGTCGCAGACGCGCCAAGGCGCGAGGCGATGCGGCGCATTGTCGGATCGGTCACGCCGGCCATCGGCGCAAGCAAGGCGCGACCCGTTAGCACGGTCCCGCCTACGCTCAGAGGCGCAGGGGCAAAGCCAGCGCCTACATTTTCGGCAACAGCCATCTTGCCCACATCATAAGCAGTTCTCTTCGCAGTTGCAACATCGCTTTTCATTGGGCCCCTGGCATTTGACGCCGCTGGCGAAAACCGACAGAGAGCGGCCATGGGAGCCGCTCACGACCATCCTTCCATAGCCATTCTCGTCGTCGCCGCCGGACGCGGCTCGCGGGCTGGCGAGGGCCTGCCAAAGCAATACCGCGAAGTCGCCGGGCAGACCCTGCTTGGACGCACCCTGGACGCACTGCATATGGCCATGCCCGAGGCGGCGCTCAAGGTCGTCATCCATAAGGACGACCTCGAGCTTTATGTCGCGAGCGCCGCGGAGCTTGCTCCCTCCGCGCGGGAGCGGCTCCTCCCCCCGGCCTTTGGCGGCGCGAGCCGGCAGGACAGCGTCAGGAGCGGTCTGGAAGCGCTCGCGACTGAAGACGCGCCGGAGATCGTGCTGATCCACGACGCGGCGCGTCCATTCGCTGACGCTGCGCTCATCGCGCGCGCGATCGACGCCGCCGATCTGCATGGAGCCGCCGCCCCCGGCGTGCCGCTCGCCGATACGGTGAAGCAGATCGACGACGCGGGCGTCGTGGTCGCCACCCCCGATCGCGCGAAGCTCTGCGCCGTGCAGACGCCGCAGTCGTTTCGCTTCGATCTCATATTGAAGGCGCATCGCGCCGCTGCGGCCGGCGGACGCGAATACACCGACGACGCGATGATCGCCGAGGCGGCGGGCGTGAAGGTGCATATTTTCGACGGCGACGCCGCCAATTTCAAACTCACGACGCAACAGGACTTCGCCCGCGCCATGCAGCTCTTAAAGCAACCCGCCATCGCCGATCTGCCCGACGTTCGCATGGGTCAGGGCTATGACGTGCACGCCTTCGGGCCGGGCGACGCCGTGTGGCTCGGCGGGGTCGCGATCCCGCATTCGCACGGGCTCGCCGGCCATTCGGACGCCGACGTGCTGTCGCATGCGATCACCGACGCCATCCTCGGCGCCATCGCCGAGGGCGACATCGGCGCGCATTTCCCGCCCTCCGACCCGCAGTGGAAGGGCGCGGCGTCGTCGATCTTTCTGGCGCTCGCCTGCGAACTGGTGCGCGCGCGCGGCGGCGCGATCGCCAATGTCGACGCCACCATCATTTGCGAAGCGCCGAAGATCGGCCCGCACCGCGAACGCATCCGCGAAAAATTAGCGGAGACGATGGGCGTCGAGATCGGCCGCGTGGCGATCAAGGCGACGACCACCGAGAGGTTGGGATTCACAGGCCGGCAGGAAGGCATGGCGGCGCTCGCGATCGCCACGGTGCGCCTGCCTTAAGGTCCTAACCGTCACTCGCGGGCGATTCTAGGCGGCGGGATCTCCTTCGCGGCGCCGCCTCCCGTGGACCAATGCGCGGGGCGCGACAGCCCTTCGGGGATGACTGTGCGGCAGTCGCCGTGCGCCCGGCTGAGAACATTGTCGTTGAGGCCCGTCGCCTGGCGCAGCGCTGCGCCATGCAGATGCGCGCCGTGCAGCCTTACGCCCTCAAGGTCGGCCTCCGCCAAATGCGCGCCCTCGAAATGAGAATCGCCGGCATGGGCGAAGCGCAAGGAGGCGCCTCCCAATCGCGCGCCCTGCAGATGAGAATCGAACATCAGGACGTCATCGAGCAAGGCCGATTCGAGCTTCGCGCCCTGGAGATGCGCTTCGTCGAGCAGCGCGTCCCTAAAGCTGGCGCGAAACAGAATGGCCGCTTCCAGGCAGGAGCCGGTGAAGATCGCGCCGTCGAAATCGAGGCGCGCCAGATCCGCGCCCGCGAGCTGACAGCGAGACAGATCGAGCCGCCTCTGCCGCGTCAGATGTCGGCTGCGCTGCTCGTGCGCCTTCTGCTGCTCGGAGCGTCGCCCCATGACGGTCAGCGCCGCCTGAACGTCGACGGACGGCTTCAATCCGGCGGTCCTAGCCTTCAGCGTCGCATGCTCGTCCTTGCTTCTCTCGCGCGGACGCTTGGCGTAGATCGCGCGAATTTCCGGCGAACAGGGCGCGGGGTCGCCGGCGTTGGTCCTGACATAGGCGCACAGCACCTCCATGATCTGCCAGTGCAGCGCCATGTAGTCGCACGCAAGCTTTTCGAGCGCATAGATCGCGCCCAGGCGGACCTCCCTGTTCGCCACGGTCCGCAACGCCCCATCTTCGAGAGTCTCGTCGCGCGTCGCGCCGAGCTGCTCGATGGCCTTGGTCAGCAGCCCCATATAGAGCTGCTCCTGCGCCACATGCCGTTGCCGATCGGCGATCCAGGTCCGCCAAACGAGAAAATAGACGCCGAACACGCCGGCCGCCGTGAGGGTCAGTTTGTTGATGTCGTCGACGCCGCCCTGGTTGAGCGCCGTCTCCAGCCGCGGCAGAAGAGTCCAACCGACCCAGACGACGAAACAGCTAAAGAGGACGAGAAACGTGATGATGGCGGTTTCGGCAGGATGGTCGGCGAATTTTCTCAAATCCAATTTCATCAATCGCCTCGAAACAATGGCGGCCGCTGCCTGAATCTTAGCGCCAGACCAGGAGAAAGCGAGAAAAACCCGCAATTTAAGTAAGCGGCGGCGCGCCGCGGGCCGCTCTATAATAATGGAAGCCGTCTAACCGAGCTTTCTTATTGGGGAATTTCTAATTGGGGAATTTCTAAGCTCGCCTTGACTGTTGGGATGCATCCTCCGTGGCGGGAGTTCGAGACGTGGGCGCCAGTTTCCGAACGCCGATCAGCCGCCGTCGGCGGCGTCGCTCAGCGCCGCATGCTGAACAGCGGCGATCGCCGTCCCGGCCGGCCCGGCGAACGGCGCCGCGACCGGAGTTGCGATCCTCGGGCCGTTCCGCGGCTTTCTGCTATAAGGCGCGGTGCAGAGCCGAGGCCCCTTATGATCCGCGTGACCGAACGAATCGCGCTCCACGATTGGGAGATCGTGGAAGAATTCGCGCGCGCCTCGGGACCGGGCGGCCAGAACGTGCAGAAGGTCGAAACCGCGGTGCGGCTGCGCTTCGATGCCCGCAGTTCGCCCAGCCTGCCGTTCGAGGTGAAGACGCGGCTCGCGCGCCTCGCCGGCCGACGGCTGACGAAGGAGGGCGTCGTCCTGATCGAGGCGCGGCGCCATCGCACTCAAGAGCGCAACCGGGCGGACGCGCTCGAGCGTCTTCTGGCGCTGATCCGCGCCGCCGCTGCGCCGCCCCCGCCGCCGCGCAAGAAAACCCGGCCGACGCTCGCCTCGAAATTCAGACGGCTCGACGGCAAGAAACAGCGTGGCGACGTGAAAGCGCTGCGCGCCAAGCCAACGCACGACTTATGAAGAACGTAACGAGTATTTACGAGATACGTAATGGCTCATGATACGGCATACGTAAGGGCTATGAATCTTCTTGAAGCCGCCCGCGCCAAGGGCTTGCGCCTGGCGACGGCCGAATCCTGCACGGGCGGGCTCGTCGCCGCGACGCTGACGGAAATCGCCGGCGCTTCCGACGTGTTCGACCGCGGCTTCGTCACCTACTCCAACGCCGCCAAATGCGAGATGCTCGGCGTCGCGCAGTCGCTCATCGATGCGCATGGCGCCGTCAGCGCCGAGGTCGCGCGCGCGATGGCCGTCGGCGCGATCGATCGATCCGCCGCCGACATCGCGGTCGCGGTGACGGGGATCGCCGGGCCTGGCGGCGGCTCGGCCGAAAAGCCGGTCGGGCTGGTTCATTTCGCCTGCGCGACGCGCGACGGGGGACTGGACCTTGTAGAACGGCGCTTTGGACGCCTTTCACGCGCCAAGATCCGCGCCGCCTCGGTCGCGCAAGCGCTGAAGATGATGGTCGCCGCCGCGGCTCAGCGGCGGCCGTAAACTTCGTCCGCGCGTTTGGCGAAGGCGTCGGCATATTTGTGGAAAGCCTTGTCGAACATCGCGCCCATCAGCAGGCCAAGCGCCACGCTCTTGAATTCATAGGCGATGAAAAAATCCACGGTCGATCGGGGCGCGGTTTCGCTCGTCCCCGGCTCATCGCGAAACGTCCATCGATTGTCGAGCTTGCGAAACGGGCCCTCGGCGCATTCGACCCGGATATCCAGTTTGTTGGCGTCACAGCAGACGCGACTCACATAGCGCTCGCAGATGGCTTTGAAGCCGACCTGCATTTCGACGAACAATGCTTCCACCCCCGGCGCGATCTCCGACCGGCGGCGGATGCGAATGCCCTCGCAGAGCGGCACGAACTGCGGATAGGATTCAACGTCGCGCACCAGCGCGAACATTTCTCTGGCGCTATGCGGCACGTGCCGGCGATTGCGGAAACTCTTCATGGGCCAATGCTTCTAATTCATTGGCGAGAGCGGCAAAAGCCGGGCGCATCCGACGGCGGGAACAATTAGGCCAGGGCGTAGTTTTATCGACGAGCTCTCGCTGGCTCCCTTGGTGGCGAAACGACGTTCTATGGAGGAAACAATGGCCGACAAATCCAATTTCACAGCTGATGAGTGGAAAAAAGTTCTTGAGTCGCCGCTGCTTGCGGGCTTCGCCGTCAGCGCCGGCGATCCGAGCGGCTTCATCGGCACGCTGCAGGAGGGCTTTGCAAGCGCCAAGGCCCTGGCCGAGGCGAAGTCCGATCCCGGCGCGGATGCGCTGGTCAAGGCGGTCGTCAATGACCTGCTCACGCCGGACGGCCGCGCCGCGGCGCGCGAAGGCGTCAAGAACGTCGTGGACGGCGCCAAGTCGAGCGAGTTCAAGGACCGGGCGCTCACCGAACTGCGTCGCACCGCGTCGATTCTCGATTCCAAGGTCCCCACCGAGTCGAGAGCCTTCAAGAACTGGCTCAACCAGATCGCCAATCTGGTGGCGGAAGCCGGCGTCGAGGGCGGCTTTCTCGGATTCGGCGGCGTGAAGGTGAGCGACGCCGAGCGCGCGACGCTGTCCGAAATCTCCACGGCTCTCGGGGCCTAACTAGGCTCGCGCATTCCCTCCCCTTCACGGCGAGGGAATGCGCCCTTCTGCTTAGCGCGCCGCCAGCCGCTGTTCGCGCGCCGCGCGCAACTTGGCGAAATCATCGCCCGCGTGGTGTGAAGAGCGGGTCAGCGGCGACGACGCCACGTAGAGAAAACCCTTGGCGTAGGCGAGCGTCTGATAGGACTCGAACTCCTCCGGCGTCACGAAGCGCTCGATGGGGTGGTGCTTGCGGGTCGGCTGCAGATATTGGCCGATCGTGATGAAATCGACGTCGGCCGAACGCATGTCGTCCATCACCTGCATCACTTCCAGTCGGCTCTCGCCAAGTCCGACCATGATTCCGGATTTCGTGAAAATCGTGGGATTCAACTCCTTGGCGCGCTGAAGCAGGCGCAGGGAGTGGAAATAGCGCGCGCCGGGGCGCACCGTGACGTAGTGCGAGGGCACGGTCTCGAGATTGTGATTGAAGACGTCCGGGGCCGCCGCCACCACCTTCTCCAGCGCGCCCGTCTTCCTCAAGAAGTCGGGCGTCAGGACTTCGATCGTCGTATCCGGACACGCGGATCGGATCGCGGCGATGGTGTCCGCGAAATGACCCGCGCCGCCGTCCTCGAGATCGTCCCGGTCGACGGACGTCACGACGACATGAGAAAGACCGAGCGCGCGGGTGGCTTCCGCCACTCTCTCCGGCTCGCTCGGGTCGAGCGGCGCCGGCAGGCCGGTGGCGACATTGCAGAAGGCGCAGGCCCGCGTGCAGATCTCGCCCATGATCATAAAGGTGGCGTGCTTTTTCTCCCAGCACTCGCCAATATTCGGACAGGCCGCCTCCTGGCACACCGTCGCGAGCCCTGCGTCCTTCAGCAGTCCGCTCGTTTCCGCCCAGGCCTTCGAGCCCGGCGCCTTGACGCGGATCCAGGGCGGCTTGCGGAGGATGGGCGCGTCCGGACGGCTCGCCTTTTCGGGATGGCGCAGAGACGACGCGTCCCGCTTCTTGCGGGGGTCGTCGTTCAAGAGATCGATCACGGTCAAGGCGGGGAGCTCCTCCCCACCAAGCTATGCGCGCCAGCGCCGGACGGCAATGCGCTCAGGCAATCCGTTGGCGAGATTGCATCGCGCGGCAACCCAGGCAGAACAGCGCCGCCCCCAGAGCTCCGGTGATCAGCACCGCGTCGGCGCCGCGTTGGCCGACGCCCGCGCGAACCGCGAGTTCGGCCGCGAGCCATCCCCCGGTGACCGCCGAGAGCAGCAAGGCGCCGGTCGTCACATGCGCGTGCATCAAATGCGACAACTTCGTCGCGCACCAGCCGATCGCGCCGCCGATGAACAACAGGGCGAGGAACTGCGCATTGGGCGCGCCGATGATTGCAGCGGCTGCGGCGAGCGTCGCGTCCATGATTGCCTCCCGGCGAAAAACAAAGGTTGCGGCTGGGGTTAACCGCCGATTAACTATTCAGGAGCGCTTTTGTTCCCAGCGCTCCACAGAAAATCTGGCCAGCTGCGCAGCCTAAGGCAGCGACAGCGCGTGTTTAGGAAACGTCAAACTAAAGCTAGTTATACCAATAACTTACAACTTGAACTTATAGTTTAGGTTTAAGAGCACTACAGATATTCGACCTCAAGGACGCCAGGGATGGCGCGGAGCGCCCCCGCGACATCCGCATTGACCGGATAGCTCCCAGGCAGGCGGATTTCGATTTCCTCCCGTCCCGCGTCCCGTTTCAACAGGATCGACACCTCGCCGTCGCCCCTGCCGCTCAGCCTTGTCTTGATTCTGTCGAGCGGCCCCTCGTCGCCGACGACGACGCGCAGGCCTTTCTGCGCCCGCGCCGCAGCTGCGGCGAGAGGCTCGACGGTGACGATGCGCGCCCGAACGTCCTCGCCCTCGACGGCCGCGGAGAGGGTGACGAGCACCGCGGCGCCCTTCTCCAGGAGGTCGCGATATTGCGTCAGCCCCTCCTGGAAGAGGATCGCCTCATACTGTCCGCTAACGTCGGAAAGCTGGACGATACCCATCTTCGATCCGGACTTCGTGCGCCTCTCGGCGCGGTCCAGCACCACGGCGGCGAGCCGTCCGGCGGTCGCGCCGCGCTTCACCGAGGCGGCGAAGTCGCTCCATCGGGATACGCGTAGCTTGGGAAGGAGGCCGGCGTAGGCGTCGAGCGGATGGCCCGAAAGGAAGAAACCGGCAGCTTCATATTCGCGCCGCAGCGTTTCGGCCGCCGGCCAGGGCTGGGTCTTCGGAACCGCGAGATCCGCCGGCTCCGCTTCGCCAAAGAGCGCGTTCTGCCCCGCCCGGCGGTCTTCGGCGTGCCGGTTGGCGGCGGCGAGCATCGGCTCGATGGCGGCGAAAGCCCTGGCGCGATTGGGCTCGATCTCGTCGAAGGCGCCGCAGGCCGCCAAACTCTCCAGCGTCTTCTTGTTCACTTCGCGAGGATTCAACCGTCGCGCCACGTCGGCCAGGCTCACGAACGGGCGCTCGCCCCGGGAGCGCACGATCGACTCGGCCTGCGCTTCGCCGACGCCCTTGATCGCCGAGAGCGCATAGCGGATGGCGAGCTTACCCTCGCCAGCTGCGGCGACGTCGAAATCGACCCCGGAATGATTGATCGAAGGGGGTTCGACCGCGATGCCCATCCGACGCGCCTCGTCGCGAAACTCGGCGAGCTTGTCGGTCTGGCTCTTGTCGAAGGTCATGGAGGCGGCGAGGAATTCCGCCGGATAATGGGTCTTGAACCAGGCGGTCTGATAGGCGATCAGCGCATAGGCCGCCGCATGGCTCTTGTTGAAGCCATAGTCGGCGAATTTCGCCAAGAGGTCGAAGATTTCATTGGCTTTCTGCTTCGTGAGCCCGCGCGCAATCGCCCCGCTGACGAAGCGGTCGCGCTGGGCGTCCATCTCCGCCTTGATCTTCTTGCCCATGGCGCGGCGCAGATTGTCGGCCTCGCCGAGCGAATAGCCCGAGAGGACCTGGGCGATCTGCATCACCTGCTCCTGGTAGATGATGACGCCGAAGGTCTCCTTCAGAATGGGCTCGATCGCGGGGTGGATATAATCGGGCTCCTCGTCGCCGAGCTTCACAGCGCAATAGGTCGGGATATTGGCCATCGGCCCCGGCCGATACAGCGCCACGAGCGCGATGATGTCCTCGAAGCGGTCGGCGTGCATTTCGACCAGCGCCTTGCGCATGCCGGCGCTTTCCAGCTGGAACACGCCGACTGTCTCGCCGCGGCCGAGCAGCGCGTAGGTCGCTGGATCGTCGAGCGGAACCTTGGCGAGGTCGAAGGCTGGGTCTCGCCGGCGCGCCAGGGCGCTCGCCGTCGCCAGCACCGTGAGCGTCTTGAGACCGAGAAAGTCGAACTTGATCAGTCCCGCCGGCTCCACCCACTTCATATTGAACTGGGTGGCCGGCATGTCGGACTTCGGATCGCGGTAGAGCGGCGTCACCTCATGCAGCGGGCGGTCGCCGATGACGACGCCCGCGGCGTGGGTGGAGGCGTTGGAATAGATCCCCTCCAGCGACCCCGCGATCTTGAAGAGACGGCTGACGCGCTCATCCTCTTGCATCGCCTCGCGCAGCTTCTGCTCGCTCGCGAGCGCTTCCGCCAGCGTGACCGGCTTCGCGGGATTCTGGGGCACGAGCTTGGCGAGCTTGTCGACCTGGCCGAGCGGCATTTCCAGCACGCGGCCGACGCTGCGCAGAACGCCGCGCGCCAGGAAGGAGCCGAAAGTGATGATCTGCGCCACCCGGTCCGCGCCGTAGCGGCGCCTGACGTAGTCGATCACCTCGCCGCGGCGGGTCTGGCAGAAATCGATGTCGAAATCCGGCATCGAATTGCGCTCGGGGTTCAGAAAGCGTTCGAAAAAGAGTCCAAAGCGGACGGGATCGAGGTCGGTGATGGTCAGCGCATAGGCGACGAGCGATCCGGCGCCCGAGCCGCGCCCGGGCCCGACGGGAATCCCCTGCGACTTCGCGAATTTGATGAAGTCCGAGACGATGAGGAAATAACCCGGGAAGCGCATTTTCTCGATGACGGAAAGTTCGAAATCGAGTCGCGCGGCATATTCCTGCCGCGTTCGACCTTCCGCCGGACCATGCGCGGCGAGGCGATGCTCCAGCCCTTCGAGCGCCTGACGGCGCAGTTCCTGCGCTTCGATCTCGTCCAGAGCGCGGGCGTCGCGCGCCTCCTGAACGAAGCGCGGCATGATCGGTTTGCGGGTCTGCGGCCTGAAACTGACGCGCCTCGCGATCTCCAGCGTGTTGAGGGTCGCCTCTTCGAGATCGGCGAAAAGCGCGCGCATCTGCGCGCGCGTCTTGAAGTAGTGCTCGGGCGAGACCCGCCTGCGGTCGTCGACGCTCGTCACCGAGCCTTCGGCGATGCAGAGCAGCGCGTCATGCGCTTCGAAATCGGCGGGTTGAGCGAAATAAGGCTCATTCGTCGCGACGAGCGGCAGCCCGTGGCGATAGGCGAGGTCGAGCAATTGCGGCTCGACATCCCGTTCAGCAGGCAGATTGTGGCGCTGTATTTCGACGTAGAGCCGATCGCCGTAGAGGCGTTCGAGCGTCGCGAGGCGCATGCGGGCCTGCTCGGGCCTGCCCTCCGCAAGAGCGCGATCCAACGCGCCATCCGGCCCGCCGGTCAGCGCGATCAGCTCCTCGGCGTCGGCGGCGAGCGCTTCGAGCGTGACATGCGGCTCGTCGCCCTGCTCCGTGTCGAGAAAGGCGCGCGAAGCGAGCCGCATCAAATTGCGATAGCCGCTCTCGGTTTTGGCGAGCAGCACGACATTGGCGAAACGCTCGTCGCGCCCCGCGCCTGCGCCGCCCTTACCGTCGCCGAAGTCGACGCGGAGCTGCACGCCGGCGATCGGCTGGACGCCGGCCTTCGACGCCTTCTCCGAAAATTCGAGCGCCGCGAAGAGATTATTGGTGTCCGCGAGCGCGAGCGCCGGTTGCTCGTCGCGCACGGCAAGATCGATGAGCTTGCCGAGCGTCAGCGCGCCCTCGCGCAGCGAATAGGCGGTGTGGACGTGCAGATGGACGAAGCCGGCGTCGGCGGCTGGCATGATCGGGGCCTTATACGGGCGCGGGCGGATTCGGGCTGAATTCTACAGTTTCGCGCCCTTCACCGAAACTCCGCGCACGCCGCCGTCCCCAGAAGGCGTAACGGTCTGCGCCCGCCCCCGACTTTTTTCAGGTCCAGGGCGGGAAGCAGGCTACCGCTGCAGAACGGCGAAGCGGTGGACGTTTACGCCATATTCGTTGAGAAGCCTGTGCATCGCGGGAGAGAGCCGGACCACTCGAGAGGCGTTCTGATTAGAACTGCAGTCGTTCTTCAGGCCAATATATTTAGCGTGAAGGGCGTTCGCCTCGCTCTCGCCGACGCTGGAACGCACCTGCTCAAGCACGACGTTCACTTCTGCGCCGCCATATTGCTGGACGAGGGAACAGCCGATGCGCACATCCTGCGCCGAGGCAGGCGAAACGAGCGCAGCGCTCAACATCACGCCGAACAGGGCTCCGGCGGCGACCGCCGGCTTTCCATAACTCATGTGGTACTCCTTCGCTAAAGCCGGCCGCTCGCGCGTCCCGGGACCAATGGTCACAATGGGCGGGCGCGAACCCGGCGCTCGGTACAAAGCCCGGCGGAGGCGAAGGCCTCCCCGGGTCTCAATTGTCCTAGCCGCGTTTTGGACGAACGTGTTTAGCGCCAATTACTCGGCAGGGCTATAGACTTTCGCCGCGGACTCGATCGGCTTGAAAGCTTCCTTGGCCATGTTCGTGTAGAGCTCTCCGAGCTTGGTCGCTTCGGCGAGGAAATCCTCATAGGCGCTCTTGGCGAAATCGCTCTGGAGCTGGAAGGCTTCGTCGATCTTCTTGACCGCAATCAGCTTTTCGGCCAGAACGCGGCTCTTTTCGAAGGATTTCTTGGAATAATCGGTGGTCTCGGCGGCGATGCTCTGCCAGCCCTTGGTCACCGCAGCCGCAGCGGCGGAAACGGCCTCGAACTGCTCTTTGCCGAGCTTCTGAACGCTGTCGAAATTAGCTGCCATGGTTCGTCCTCATGATTTTGGCGCAAAGGCGCCCTATGCGGCGCTATGCGCCCGCTCACGATGTATTTATATGCAATGCACAAAATAAAGTCAATGGAAATGTTGCGACGCAAAAAACGTCAGGGCGCTGGGCTGACGCTTAACCGGCGGGTAACCGCCAGCCCTTAGTCTGTCAAATCGTCACTTTTGGCGCGGCTGGGCGGTTGCGCGAACAACAGTGAAGTGAAGGGGCGCGTTTATGCTGAGATCGAGTTCGTCGGATCGCCTGCCGCGGTCCCGCTCCCTCGCGGCAAGCATTGCCACGATCACGTTCCTCTTTGCGATGGCGGCGATCCCCGCCGAAGCGCGCAGGGGACGGCATCTACACCACCGCGACTCCGGCGAACGCGTTTCCGCCGTGCGGATGCGCGCCAACGCGGCCGGCGACCCGGTTATCGGCGAGCATCGTGGGTTCTCGGCGATCGTCGTCGACGCGAACAGCGGCCGCGCTCTTTACGCCCGCTCAGAGCACGAGCTGCGCCATCCAGCTTCAGTCACCAAGGTGATGACGCTCTACCTGCTCTTCGAGCAACTTGAGAAGGGACGGCTGCGGCTCGATTCGCCTCTGATGATCTCGCAACACGCGGCGGCGCAGGCGCCTTCCAAACTCGGCCTCCGGCCCGGTCAGACGATCAGCGTCGAAAATGCGATCAAGGCGGTGGTCACCAAATCCGCCAATGACATCGCTTGCGCGATCGCCGAGAACGTCGCGGGCGACGAGCATTCCTTCGCCCAGATGATGACGCGCAAGGCCCATGCGCTCGGCATGCGCAACACCAATTACGAAAACGCGTCGGGCCTTCCCGATCCGAACCAGATCACAACGGCCTATGATCTCGCGGTGCTCGGACGCGCGATCCAGGAGCGCTTCCCGCGCTACTATCGGTATTTCTCGACGCCGAGCTTCGCCTACAACGGCGCGCTGCACCGGAATCACAATCATCTCCTCGGCCAGGTCGAGGGCATGGACGGCATCAAGACCGGCTACACGCGCGCGTCCGGCTTCAATCTTCTGACGTCAGTGCGCCGGCGTGGACACCACATCGTCGCGGTGGTGATGGGCGGCAAGACCGCCTACACGCGCGATCGCATCATGGCGGGGCTGATCGAGGAGAACATCGACGGCGGCGCCTCCGTCAGGACTGTGGCGGCGATCGCCGAGGATCCGCGCGCCAGCGAGGCGCAGGAGCAACTCGCTCAGGAGCGCGCGCAGCGCGCCGAGCGCGCCGCCGAACGCGCTCAACAGGTCGCCGCGGAACGCCTGGCTTATGCGGAGGCTCAAGAAAGCGCCGCCGAAGAGCCTGAACCGTTCGTCCGCCGTCTCTCCACGCCCGTGCCGTCAGCCGACATCCCGCCGAAGGAGAGCGCCGGTCGACCGGTCGTTCGCCCGGCCTTCGTCTCTGGCGGACAGAAGCGGGCTGACGCAGGCGAGGCGGAGTTCAGGGGCGCGTCTCCGGGCGCCAGGGCGCGCGGTGGAGTCACGCCGGTCGCCGCACGCGACGGTTCGACGACGGGCGGCGCGCGAAAAATCGACATCACCCCCGTCTCCACGACGCCTTCAGCCATCCGTGGCGCGGCAAGATCGCAGGCCGCGAAAGCCGACGCCGCGCGCCCCGCCCAGGCAGGCTGGATGATTCAGATCGGGGCCACCGACGATCAGGAGAAGGCCAATCAGCTGCTGGCACGCGCGCGCGGCCAGCTGCAGGGCTTTCCCGCCACGGCCAAGGCTTTCACCGAGAAGGTGCAGAGAGGGTCTGAAACCCTCTATCGAGCGCGATTCGCCGGGCTCGAAGAGGAAACGGCGCAGTCAGCGTGCAAGGCGCTCAAGCGTTCGGGCTTCGCCTGTTTCACGACAAAGAACTGACCATGTCGACGACTTGGGACCACGATTACCGCGCGCGCGCGTCAGTGCTGGTGACGCCGCATCAGGACGTCCTTGGCCTCGTTCACCCGGGCCGCAAGATCCGTCGTTCCGCCAAGATCTGGATGAAGCTTCTTCATCAACTCGCGGTGCGCGCGCGCTATGTCCGCCGCCGCGGCGCCGCGCTTGAGGCCGAGAATTTCGTAGGCCTCGTCTTCCGAGATCGCCCCTGGACGGCGCGCGCCGCCCTCGCCCGCTCGGAAGCCCCCCGCGTTTGCGTGCGCATCGCTTGTCGAACGCCAGCCGGAAAATCGCCGGTCCAGATAAGCTTCTAAGAGTCTCGCGCCGTCGGGATCATCGCGGCGGCAAACGCCATAGAGTTCTAGAAGCGCGGGCCGCGTCAGCGAGTCGAGATGCGCGCCTTCATGCTGGCCGGCCAGTACGACGCCCCTTATGGCGCCGGTTGAATGGTCGAGCTCCATTTCGATCATCGCTGATCGGACGCGCGAGACGCCCCCGGCTCCTGACCCTGCCCTGCGAAAGCCGCGCAGCGGCCCGCCGCTCAGGCCTGTGAGCCAAACGCCCAATCCGAGCAGCGCCATTCCGAGGTCCAGGCGCCCGCGCGCCAGAAGAATGGCGCCAAGCGCGAGCGCGAGAAAGCCCCCGCCGCGCTTGAAAATCACGGCCAACAGCGCCGGCGACGTCTTCGTGTAGGCGTTGAGCGCCAACATCGTCAGGACCAGGGCCACAAGTCCGATCAGAATGGGCATCCGTTCATCCTCAACCGATCTGAGACAGAAGCAGGCGCGCTGCGCCTTCGCCTTCGCCGGCGCGGCGCTCCAACTCCAGTCTGCCGCCTACGGCATAGGCTGCCGCCGCGGCGAGAAGCTCCCCCAGCCGCTTCGGCGCCGTGGCGTCGAACGCCGCATAGGCGCCGCCGGTCAGGCGCGCGATCTCGCGATAGGCATGCTGCGCGGCAGGATCTTGACCTTCCTGGAACATGAAGGCCTTCACGCCGAGCAGTCCGAGTTCGCCGGCCGCCGCAGCTAGGGAGTCGACCCGCTCCTCCATTGCGTCGCCAATGTAGACGAGCGCGCCGATGCGTCCTGCGCGCGACTCATCCAGAGCATGGCGCAGAACCTTGCCGATCTGCGTGCGGCCCCCACGGCACGAAATGCGCGACATCAGCGCGCCGAGCCCCTCGCCTCCCGAAACGAAGCGAGACGCGCGGCATTCTCCCAGACCCCGGAAATAGACGAGCTGAACGTCGAGCCCGCCCTGCGCTGCGGTGGTGCGGAACATCTCGCCTTGAATGGACTGCGCCATGTCCCACGTCGGCTGTCTGCTCATCGTCGCGTCCAGCGCGAATATCAGGCGCCCCCGCGACGCGCTTGCCGAGAGGTTTCTCGCCTTGTCCAGGAAGGCGTCTATCGGCCCAGCTTTCGCGGAGCCCTGAGTGGCTGGCGGATTAGTCGAATGATCGCCCACTGCGGTTCACGTCGTTGTATCTGACGCTCTATATCAAATCGGCCGCGCTCTCTGATAAACAAGAGGTAGGCGCGCGACCGGAAACATAGGCTCTTTCGGCGCGCCCGGCGAGGACTCGATGTCAATCTTAAGCGAACAATCTCATGGCCCCGTCGACGCCCCGCTTGAGGCCACGATTGGCTGGACGCGCATCGCCGCGCTGCCCGCCGAAGACAGCGTTCGCGTTCAATCTCTGATGCAGGCCTTCGCGGAAGAGCTGATCCAGAAAGGCGTGCGGGTGGGCGGCGTCACGCAAACGCGCGTTGCGGATGCGTCGGGAAAATCCGGAATCATGCTGCGCGACGTCGCCAACGGGGCCTTTTACCCAATCTCGCAGGACCTCGGGCCCGGATCGGTGGCCTGCAATCTCGACACTGGCGAACTGGCGCTCGCCTGCGCGGCGATCGAGCGCGCGGCGCGCGGCGGCGCGCAGCTGATCGTGATCAGCAAATTCTCCAAGCAGGAGGCCGGGCGTGGCGGACTCTGCGACGCCTTCAGGGCGGCGATGGCCGCCCGCGTTCCGGTGATCGCGGCGGTTTCTCCGCACTATCGCGACGAATGGCGCGCCTTCGCCGGGTCCCTGGCGGAAGACGTCGCGCCCGAACGTGAGGCCTTGGCGGAATGGTGGGCGAAGCTGGCGGCGGGCGCGCCGGATCGGACGTCTATCTGACCGGCGGGGCATACATCAGCCCGCCCTTGTTCCATAAGGCGTTCAGCCTGCGCTCCATCGCGAAGGGCGCGCCCTGCCCGAGATTGCGCTCGAAGACGTCGGCGTAATTGCCGACATGTTTGATGATGCGGTAGGCCCAGTCCTGGGTCAGGCCGAGATCGTCGCCATGAGCGCCGTCGACGCCCAGCAGCCGACGGATCTGCGGATTTTCCGAGGACAGGGCCGCATCGGCGTTCGAATTCGACACCTCCAGCTCCTCCGCGTCGATCATCGCGAAAAGCGTCCAGCGGACGATGTTCAGCCATTGGTCGTCACCCTGGCGGACAAGCGGACCGCGCGGCGACTTCGACAGGAGGTCCGGCAGGACCGCATGGTCCGCGGGGGCGCTCAGGCCGATTCGAACGCCATGCAGCGCGGACACGTCGGCGGTCAGCGCGTCGCATTTGCCCTCGTCATAGGCCTTGGCGGCTTCCTCGAGGCTCGGAAACAGCTTCGGCTCGTATTTCGCCTTGCGGGCGCGGAAAAAGTCCGCGACCTCAAGTTCGTATGGAGTGCCCTGCTCGACGCAGATCGAGGCGCCGTCCAAATCCTGCAGAGAAGCGAAGCTGCGCTGCCGGCGCGCGAGAAACCCCTGCCCGTCGTGGAGAAACACGGCGGCGTAGATGACCTTCTGACCTGCGTCGCGGGCCTGGGTCCAGGGCGAGGCGCTGGCGAGCAGGTCCAGGGCGCCGGCCTGCAGCGCGCCGACGCGCGCCTTTGCCGAGAGTTCAACGAATCGCGCCTTGGTCGGATCGTCGAGAACGGCGCTGGCGACGGCGCGGCAGAAATCGACATCAAACCCTCGCCATTCGCCTGCGCCGTCGCGTTGGGCGAAGCCGGGCGCAACGGTCACGCCGCAGGTGATATAGCCGCGCTTGACGACCTGCGCGAGCGTCGCGCCGAGTTCGGTTTGCGCGCCTGCGCTGTCAGCGAAAAACGCGCCGGCGAAAGCCAAAAGCAGGGCGAAGATCGGGCGGCGCATCATGGCGGGCGGGCTCGGCATCCGGCGTAGGATATACTACGCTCGCGCGGCGCTCACGCAAAAGCCGACATGTAAGGGGCGGCATGTCCGAAGAAAAACGAAAAACAAGGCGTAAGCTAAAGCCCGCAACGGTCGTGACGCAGGCCGGCCGCGCGCCGTTTGATCATTTCGGCTTCGTCAATCCGCCAATATACCGCGGGTCGACCGTGCTGTTTCCGACCGTCGCCGCTCTCGAGAGCCTGCGGCAGCCCTATACCTATGGCACCAAGGGAACGCCCACGACTCGCGCCCTCGAGCACGGTTGGAGCGAGATCGCAGGCGCAGCCGACACGGTGCTGACGCCCTCCGGCCTGGCGGCGATCGGCTTGGCGCTGCTCACCGCCACGCACGCCGGCGCGCATGCGCTGATCGTTGATTCCGCCTATCAGCCGACCCGCATCTTTTGCGACGGCCTTCTGACGCGCTTCGGAGTCGCGGTAGACTATTACGATCCCCTGATCGGCGGCGGCATCGCCGCGATGATGAAGCCGGAAACGACGGCGGTTCTCGTCGAATCGCCCGGCTCGCAGAGCATGGAAATCCAGGACATTCCCGCGATTGCAGCGGCCGCTCACGCACATGGCGCCTGTGTGATCGCGGACAACACCTGGGCGACTCCGCTGCTGTTTCCGCCTCATGAGCGTGGCTGCGACCTCGCGATCGAGGCCGGCACCAAATATCTCTCCGGGCACGCCGACCTCCTCATGGGGCTCGTTTCGGCCAACTCAAAATGGGCGAAGCGCCTGCGCGCGACGTTCAATATGTTCAGCATGGGGTCCAGTCCCGATGACGCCGCGATCGCCTTGCGCGGGCTGCGCACCCTGGCCTTGCGCCTGCGCGAGCAGGAGCGCGCCGCGCTCGACATCGCGCGGTGGCTCGAGTCGCGGCCAGAAGTCTCACGCGTCCTGCATCCCGCTCTCGAAACGCACCCCGGCCATGCGCTGTGGAAGCGGGACTTTACAGGCGCGTCTGGCGTCTTTTCGGTTATCTTCAAGGACACTTCAAAGCAGGCGGTCGCCGCTTTCGTCGACGGATTGGAATTATTTGGGATCGGATTCTCGTGGGGCGGCTATGAAAGTCTTGTTCTCCCCTTCGATTGCTCTTCATACAGGACGGCGACGCGCTGGACTCCGGAAGGACCGGCGCTGCGCTTTTCGATCGGACTGGAGGATGTTTCCGATCTGAAGGCGGATCTCGACGCGGGGTTCGCGCGGCTCAACGCCACTTGATGGCGACGCGGGCGCAGTGCATTTCACGTCTTCGCATGTCCGATCGTGCGAAGAAGTCCTGATGGGAGAAGCAATATGGTGGCCGTTTCCCGGTTTGCTGCTTATGCGGCCGTCTGCGGGTGGTTGATTGCGGGCGTCTCGCCGGCGCTGGCGGCCAGCGGCGAGGATTTCCCGAACATCACTTGCGCCTGCAAGGGCTGCGGCCAGAACAAGTCTGACGTCATCGGCAAATGCCCAGACGTCTGCAAAGACAAGACTGTCTACAATAAGGGCGAGAAGGTCGTTCCGCCCGTCGCCGCCAAGCCACGCTCGGGGCGACGCGACAAGGCCGCCAAGGTCGCCGAACCCACCGAATTTTGCAAGGCGGCGCGCATGAAGCTGCCCAAGGGCTGGATGCGCGCCGATCCTCCCGCGGCTAAGACGCGCTAAGCCTTGTGATGGGCTGACACGCCGCAGAAGGCCAGCATCAGCTCGCGCAATTCGGGCTCCTCCACCAATCCGGCGGCGACGACGCACTCAAACCATTGTGTGGCGCGCTGCTTCTTCTCACGCCATTTTTTGCGCTGTCTCTGGACGCGCAAGGCGAACACCTCGACGCGGCAGTCGACCGTCGCGCCGCTGTCGAGGCGCTTTTCATAGCCGAAGTCGCCAAGCTTCGCCTTGTCCATCTTACCGATAAGACCTGCTTCCTGCACCGCTTCGATCGCCGCGACGATATGCGGCTTGCGGCCTTTCATCGGCCAACCCTTCGGAATGATCCAACGCTTTGTGTCGCGGGAGGTGACCAGCATGATCTCCATGCGCCCATTGTAGATTCGCCACGGTAAAGCCGCGTATTGCGTCCGCAGGACGACGCCCGCGCCGACGTTCTTCTTCTTCGCCTTCGGCGCTTTCATGCCGCGAACCTCGCAATCGCGTAGAAAGTCGCGGCGAAAAAAGCGGCCATCGGCATCGTGATGACCCAGGCGACCACGATGTCCTTGGCGACGTTCCAGCGAACGGCCGCAACCCGTCTCGACGCGCCGACGCCAATGATCGCGCCGGTGATGGTATGCGTCGTCGACACCGGAACGCCCAGTCCGGTCGCCAGGAACAATGTAATGGCGCCCCCGGTCTCGGCGCAGAACCCCTGCATGGGGGTCAAACGCGTGATCTTGGGGCCCATCGTGCGCACGATCCTCCACCCGCCGAACAGGGTTCCAAGCCCCATGGCGGCCTGACAAGCGATCACCACCCAAAACGGCACGTGGAACTCGCCGCCGAGCGCGCCATGCGAATAAAGCAGCACCGCAATCACGCCCATGGTCTTTTGCGCGTCATTGCCGCCGTGGCCCAGCGAGTAGAGGGAAGCCGAGGCGAATTGCAACAGGCGAAACAGCGCGTCGACGCCGCCGGGCGTCCGTCGCACGAAGAGCCACGAAACCAGCAGGACGAGCGCGAGCGCCAGGACGAACCCAAGCGCCGGCGAGAGGACGATCGCGGCGCCCGTCTTGAGCAAACCGTTCCAGACGATCGCGGAAGCGCCGACCTTGGCGACGCCGGCCCCCACAAGCCCTCCGACAAGAGCGTGCGAACTCGAGGAGGGAATGCCCAATCCCCAGGTGATCACGTTCCAGACGATCGCCCCCATCAACGCGCCGAAGATGACGAAATCGTCGACGATATCGGGCGAGATGATGCCCGCGCCGACGGTCTGCGCCACGTGAAGGCCGAAAAACAGGAAGGCGATGAAGTTGAAGAAGGCGGCCCAGAACACCGCGAATTGGGGCCGCAGAACGCGCGTCGAGACGATCGTCGCAATGGAATTGGCGGCGTCGTGCAGACCGTTCAGGAAATCGAAGATCAACGCGACGGCGATGAGCGCAAGGAGATAGTACGAGAAATCCTGCAAGCGCCCGCCCTAGCTATGTTCGATGACGATGCCGGCGACTCGGTCGGCGACGTCTTCGAACCCGTCGACGACTCTTTCAAGATGGCCGTAGATCTCCGCCCCGACGATGAACGCCATGGGATCTTCGTGGCGATGCGCCAGAAACAGCTCCTTCAGCCCTTGGTCATGAATGGCGTCGGCCTCGTCCTCGATCCGCGTGATCTCCTCGCTGAAGGCGTTGAGCCTCCCGGCGTTTTGGCGCATCGACCGCAGGAGGGGGATCGCGCTGCGCGTGAGCTCCGCCGACTGCACGATGATATCTCCCATGCGCCGCATGGCTGGCTGGAACTCGCGCGCTTCGTAAAGCAGCGTCGCCTTCGCTGTCTGGTGCATCTGGTCGATTGCGTCGTCCATCGCAGATATCAGGTCGCGGATGTCGCTGCGATCGAAAGGCGTGATGAATGTCCGGCGAACCGCGAGATGCGCCTCGCGGGTGATCGCGTCGGCCTCATGCTCCTGGCGGCGGATTTCGTGACTGCAGACGAGCACGCGGTCGCCGCCGTCGAGCAGTTCGCGCAAGGCGCGGGATCCCGCGACAAGCGTCTCCGCATGCCGCTCGAAAAGGTCGAAGAAGCGCTCCTCTCTCGGCATGAGCGCCTGAAACCAAGACAACATGGCGCTTCTGCCTCCGGGAATCGTCACAAAACTGTCATAAACTGGCTGGCGGCACATAGCCGGGCCGGCCGCGGCTGTAAAGAGCGAGGCGACGCCGCAGGACTATTTTGAAAGCCGCTGCGTCCTGTTTAGCGCAATCGAACTGTCTCGCGCGGCGCTCGCGTCCCCCGGCGCGATGTTTCGCGGCAACAGACTTCGCAGGCGGGCTCTTACGTGGCGCGGGGCGCGGCTGATGCTCACGAGACTGGAGCGGTTGTATATGAATGCGCCCTTCTCCCCAACCACGATGTCGCCGCTCCGCAACGTCGGATCGCGGCGGGACAGCCGCAGATAATAGTCGCGAGACGCGGCCGGGTCGTTGCACGAGCATCGCGCCGTGAATTTGTCGCGGAAGCTGAACGCCGCGCGGAGCGCCGAATAACGCTCCCCCTTGGCGTTCCGCGCCTGATCAATGCTCGCGCCCTGATAGAGCTGCACGCGCGCCGAGGGACAGGCGAAATCACAGGACTGCTGGGCGGAAAGCTGCGTGGATTTGATCAAAGGAAAGTAATAGCCGTCGCAGACGCGCACGCAGTAGGCGCCGCCCGACATTGAATCGGCGTCGCCGCCGGCGCCGCCGGTCGCTACCGGCTTGGCGTAAGGGATCATTCCGTAAGGGATGGTGGCTTTCGGCGCGCGCGCGCGCTGGCGCGGCGGACGCATGATGCGCCGGGAGCGTCCCGGCGGCGCCCACGAAGGCTGCTCGGGGCCAAAAAGCGTATCGAAAAAATCGCCCTGAGCCAGTGTGTCCAGCGGCGGGAGCGCCAGGAGAAACGCCAGAGCGCCAACGATCGCAATCGCACCCTGGCGATCAAGCCGCATTCGCCTGTCCCCGTCTACTAACTTCGACTGGCGACCCCGGCAGGATTCGAACCTGCGACCTACTGCTTCGAAGGCAGTTGCTCTATCCGGCTGAGCTACGGAGCCGTCGAATGCGCAGCTTGCGCGGCCGACCGTATCACCACGGCCGACGCGGCGCCAGAAACGCCCGACAGGGTACTCATATATGGCGACCCCGGCAGGATTCGAACCTGCGACCTACTGCTTAGAAGGCAGTTGCTCTATCCGGCTGAGCTACGGGGCCGAAACAGCCTCAATGGGTCCAGAGTCCGATACGGCTAGTCTTGAAATTATCCGAATAGGAAGCGCCTCGCCGCGCGGCGAGGTTAGGCTTCGGCTCCTCGACGCGATACGCCAGCCCGTTGCGCTCGGCATAGGCGATCGCCTCTTCCTTGGTGGCGAATTTGAGTCTGATCTGCTGGCGCATGTCGCCCGAACTCGTCCAGCCCATGAGCGGCTCGATGCTTCGTGGCGACTCCGGCTCAAAGTCCAGCCGCCACATGTCCGACCCGGGACCCGATTGCGTGGCGCTCGGCGCCGGAAGATAGATGCGTGCGGTCATATGGCCTCGTCGTTGACTTTGCGCGCCAGGGCGCCGGGTGAGAGAGCGGCCGCGCGGCGGCGTTCGCGCTGGTCGGGGCAGCAGGATTCGAACCTGCGACCTGAAGTACCCAAAACTTCCGCGCTACCAGGCTGCGCTATACCCCGCCGGACGCAAGCCGTGCCTAAAGGCGGCCCTGCCCTCGCTCAAATTTCGCTACCACGCGAGGCCGCGCCTCACAAGGGAATGCGACTTAGCGCTTGAAGATGCGGTGCCGCACCTGGTCTCCCGGCGCGAGCAAGATGCGCCGCGCGGCGCCGGCGTTAAGCTCCAGCACCGCATAGGCCGGCTCAGGCGACGCGATGATCCTTTCGGAGAAAGGCTCCGCATCGGCGGCCACGCCGACCACCCGACCGTCGCGGCCGATGAAAACCATATCGAGTGGAATATAGGTGTTCTTCATCCACATCGAGATCGGCCCCTCGGTCTTGAACTCGAACAGCATGCCGTGATCCGCGGGCATCGACTTGCGAAACATCAAGCCGCGGGCGCGGGCCTTGGGGGTGTCGACGACTTCGACTTTGAAGTCGTGCTCGCCCGTCGCGGTCACGATGCCCAGAGTTTCCAGCGCAGGCTCGGCGCGCGCCCCGGTCAGCGCGAGCGCCAGAAACAAAGTCCAGATGAGTAAGCGGAATCTTTGCGCAGATCTCATTCGGAAGCGCTCCAAAGAGCCTCGCGCTGGGAATGTGTTCAGTGCGACGGGACGCTTTTCGCGTCGAGCGGCCGCACTTCAGTCGCCATAAGGCCCTTGGGACCGCCGCCGTAGCGCACGAGCACGCTGTCGCCGGGCTTGAGTTCGGTCATGCCGTAGCGGCGAACCGTCTCCATATGCAGAAAAATATCCTCGGTGCCTTCGCCGCGCGTGAGAAATCCGAACCCCTTCACGCGATTGAACCATTTGACGATGGCGATCTCATAGCCGCTCGTTGGGACGACCTGGACATGAGTGCGTCCGGCGCAGGACTGCGACGGATGCACGGCGGTCGACTCGTCCATCGCGATGACGCGAAAGACCTGCATGCCCTTGGCGCGCTTCTGCGCCTCGCAAACGACGCGCGCGCCTTCGAAAGCGGTCTGCAACCCGCTGCGACGGAGAATGGTGACGTGCAGGAGAATGTCGGCGGAGCCGTCGTCAGGCACCACAAAACCATAGCCCTTCGCGACATCGAACCATTTAATCTGTCCCGCGACCTCGACCAGTTCGAGCCCGGACTCATCCGGTTCAGTGGCGCTCGAGATCAAATCATCTTGAAAAGTTACTTTAGCGCCCACCGACCAACTCCCCATGCTGATCCAGAGCATTCTACTGGCGTGCGCGCGCTGGCAATCTTACTAAGGCGCGAATCGCCCCGCGTCGCTCATGAATCACTTTTAACAAGATACCATCCACGGCGCGTCATCCAACCGGCAATTTTACTCGATTTGCGGAATGCCTGTGGATACGCGCAGCGCTTCGCGCCTATCGACGAAACCCTTGTCGCTCTTGTCGAAACTTGCGTGCGCGCGCCTCGACGCGTGCAGCGGCGTTTCGCAATAAACGCGGGCGGATCGTCGAATGACGCCGGCGAAACCGTCAAAATCTCAGGACATGTGGCCGATGCGCCACATTGGTGGGGGATTTGACAAACGCCCTCCGGGCGCGCAATCGGAAACTGGCGAGCGTCGCGCGCCCTGTCGCCTGCCCGCAATTCCCTCGGTTGGAGCGCCGCAAATGACCTCTTCGTCGACCGCGCCAGCGAACGCGCCCATGACAGTCCATGCTCATGAAGACGCCTCCGCGCGGATTGATCCTCGTTATGACCTCGCTGCGCTGGCGGCGGCCCGCGAGGGCGAGCGATTTTCGCTGCATGCGAAGCGCCTCAACGAGATGTGGGTGCGCGTTCTCAAGACGATTGGCTATGACGTCGGCTTTGTGCGCGGCGTCGGGCCCTATCTCTGGGACCGCAAAGGCGACCGCTATCTCGATCTACTCAGCGGTTGGGGAGTCTTCGCGCTGGGGCGCAACCACCCAGGGGTTCGCGACGCGCTGGTCAGCGTGCTTGACGGCGAGTTCGCCAATCTCGTGCAACTTGACGTTTCGGTTCTGGCCGGCGTTCTCGCGGAAAAATTGCTGGCGCATGCGCCCTGGCTGGAAAAGGTCTTTTTCGCCAATTCCGGCGCCGAGTCGGTTGAAGCGGCGATCAAATTCGCGCGCGCGGCGACGGGCCGCGCCGGGATCCTGCACTGCGCGCACTCCTTCCACGGCCTGACCTACGGATCGCTGTCGATGAACGGCGATGAAATATTCAAGAAAGGCTTTGGACCGCTGCTGCCCAACGCGCGCGAGGTGGCTTTCGACGATCTCGACGCTCTCGAACGGGCATTGTCCGCACGCGACGTCGCCGCCTTCTTCGTCGAGCCGATTCAGGGCAAGGGCGTCAATATTCCTCAGGAGGGGTATCTTATCGGCGCGCAGGCGCTTTGCCGCAAATACGGGACGCTGTTCGTCGCTGACGAGATTCAGACAGGATTGGGCCGGACCGTACGCTTCTTCGCCATCGATCATTTCCCGGGCGTCGAACCCGATATGATCGTCGTCGCCAAGGCGCTTTCGGGCGGCCATGTGCCGGTCGGCGCGGTGCTCACGCGCAAATCGATCTTCGACAAGGTTTTCGACCGCATGGATCGCGCCGTGGTGCATGGCTCGACCTTCAGCAAGAACGATCTCGCGATGGCGGCCGGCATCGCGACGCTCGACGCGCTCGAGAACGAGCGCGTGATCGAGAACGCGGCCAGCAAGGGCGAACGTCTTCTCGCGTCATTCAGAAGAATGGCGGAGGGCTACGAGCTTGTCGCCGACGTGCGCGGCAAGGGCCTCATGATCGGCGTGGAGTTCGGGCCGCCCAAATCGCTCAAGCTGAAGGCCGCATGGAATTTGCTGGAGACGGTCAACTCAGGATTGTTTTGTCAGCTGATCTCGATCCCGCTGTTTCGCGATCACAAAGTGCTGACGCAAGTCGCCGGACACGGAAACCACACGATCAAGCTGCTGCCGCCGCTGACGATTTCAGACGAAGATTGCGACTGGATCGAGCAGTCGTTCGACGCCGTCATCGCGGATGCGCACAAGGCGCCTTCCGCCGTCTGGTCGCTCGGCAAGACTCTGGCGGAGCACGCCATCAAGGCGCGAATGAGCGGCTGAACGGCCGAACGCCGGCGCCGCGGCGTTCGCCGCGATCACATGGCCGGCGAAGGCTGCTTTTCAACCTCGCGCGTGTAGTCTTCGATCAGCGCGCGCGACAGTTGGCCCGGCGTGAAGCGATAGACTCCGATCTCGGAAACGGGCGTCACTTCGGCGCCAGTGCCGCAGATGAAGCACTCCGAAAACGACGACATTTCCTCAGGCATGATCCGGCGCTCGATGACTTCGACGCCGCGTCTTTTCGCGAGGTCGATGACCGTCCGCCTGGTGATGCCGTCAAGGAAACAGTCGGCGATCGGCGTATGCAACGCGCCGTCCTGAACAAAGAAGACGTTTGCGCCGGTGCATTCGGCGACTCGGCCGAGCCAATCGTACATCAGCGCGTCGGCGAAGCCGCGACGCTCCGCGCGGTGCTTCGAGATGGTGCAGATCATATAAAGACCCGCCGCCTTCGCCATGGAGGGCGCCGTCAGCGGATCTGGACGTCGATATTCGGCGATGTCGAGCTTGATGCCCCTCATCTTGGTCTCGACGTCGAACATGCTCGGCCAGTCCCAGACGGCGATCGCGACGTTGATCGTCGAATTCTGCGCCGCCACCGCCATCATCTCGCTGCCGCGCCAGGCGACCGGGCGCACGTAGCAATTCGACAGTCCGTTGGCCTTGACGGTTTCGTGCTTGGCGGCGTCGAGTTCTTCAACGCTGAAGGGAATCTCGAAATCGAGAATCCGAGCGGAATGCTGAAATCTCTCGGAATGTTCACGCGATTTGAAGATTGCGCCCCCATAGGCGCGCTCGCCTTCAAAGACGCAGGATGCGTAATGCAGCCCGTGCGAGAGGACGTGAAGCTTCGCGTCGCGCCACGGAACGAGGGCTCCATTATACCAGATGAATCCGTCGCGCTGATCGAAGGGCGGAAGCGACATGGCGAACTCCGGGAAGACGCGATCGAGAGGCGAAACAAGGCGCTGCGACGCTTGGTCAGCACTAGCCATCGGTCAGATTTATGTCAATATAGTTGACGTAAATAGCTCGCGCCAAACGTCAGGCAAGAACCAGCGTGGATGAACTTGTAGCGAGAAAAATCCCCCCGGCTTCCGTCGCTACTTTACAGAAGCCGGCCGCTGATGCGGCGCGAAGCACGAGCGACCGGGACGCGCTCGAGTTCGTGGAGCTGTTTTTTTTCGCCTACCGCGATTTCGTGGGCGACGCTGACAGGCTCCTAGAAAATTACGGCTTTGGACGAGCGCATCACCGCGTGCTCCATTTCGTCAATCGCCGACCTGGCCTCACGATCGCGGCGCTGCTCGACATATTGAGGATCACCAAGCAGAGCCTCAACCGCGTGCTCAAGCAGCTCATCGAGGGGGGCTTCGTCGAGGCGCGCGCGGGCGTGGTCGATCGCCGTCAGCGCCTTCTTTTCTTGACCCCCAAGGGCGCGAAACTGGCGCGCGAACTAGCTGCGCTGCAGTCAGCCCGCCTGCTGAAGGTCATGGACGAGCTGCCGGCTGCGGCGCGGGGCGCCGCCTCCGAATTCCTGTTTGCGATGATCGACGCCGACGAGCGCCCGGGCGTCCGAGCGCATCTCGCGTCCGCAAAAGCCGCCGGCGACGCGCCATGAGCATGTCTGCAGAGCGCATCCCGAACGCGAATGCGGCGCATATTCTCGTCGTCGACGACGATCAGCGCATTCGCACCCTGCTGTCGCGCTACCTGATGAATGAAGGCTATCTGGTCAGCGCCGCAGCCGACGCGAAGGAGGCGAGCGCCAGAATGCGCAACCTCGCCTTCGATCTCATCGTGCTGGACGTCATGATGCCGGGCGAAAGCGGCACCGCCTTTGTCGCGCGGCTGCGCAACGGCCCGGAACCCCTGCGCTCCGCGCCCATCCTGATGCTGACGGCGCTTACCGAGACGGCGAACCGCGTCGAAGGACTCGAGGCGGGAGTGGATGATTATCTCGCGAAGCCTTTCGATCCGCGGGAGCTGTCGCTGCGCATCGCGAGCATTCTGCGCCGCGCGCGGCGCGCGGACTCGGCCCGGCCGAGGCGCTTCGGCGATTTCGTTTTTGATCCGTCGCGGGGCGAGTTGCTGCATGACGGCGCGCCGGTTCGGCTCACCACCCGCGAGCGCGACCTGTTGCGGACGCTGACCGAAAGGGACGGCGGCATTGTCTCGCGCCAGACTTTGGCGCAACGTGATCCAGAAAGAAGCGCAAGCGAGCGCAGCGTCGATGTCGAGATCGCCCGCCTGAGACGGAAGATCGAGACTGATCCCAACGCGCCGCGCTATCTTCAGACCGTGCGCGGCCACGGCTACCGCCTGCTGGCCGAGCCGCTGCGCGCCAATCGCTAAAGTGGTAGAGTCTCCACGATGACCGTCGTCTTACCGGAAGTTCTCGCCGCGCCCCGCAATCTGTGGCGGTGCTTCGCCAACTGGCTGCATGACCGCATGCCAAAAGGGCTTTACGCCCGCGCGCTGCTGATCGTTATCCTGCCGGTCGTGCTGCTCCAGTCCGCCGTCGCCTATGTCTTCATGGAGCGGCATTGGGAGGTCGTGACCTACCGTCTGTCCGCCGGCATGGCGCGTCAGGTTGCGGCCCTCGTCGATGTCTACGAGACCTTCCCCAACGACCCCGACCATGCGCAGCTGCGCCGCATCGCCGCCTTCGATCTCAACATGGAGATCGCCGTTCTGCCCAAGCAGGAGTTGCCGCCGCCCGCGCCAAAGTCGTTTTTGTTCTCGCTGCTCGACAAGGCGCTCACCAAGGAGCTCTCGCGCCGGTTGAAGGAGCCTTTCTGGATCAACACCGCGCTGCCGGGCAGTCTGATCGAAATCCCCGTCGCGCTCGATGACGCGACGCTGAGAATGTTCGCCACGCGGACGCATGCCTACGCCTCGAATTCGTATATTTTCTTCATGTGGATGGCGATCGCCTCGGTGATCATCCTCGCCATCGCCACGTCCTTCCTGCGCAACCAGATCAGGCCGATCCTGCGCCTGGCTCGCGCCGCCGAGGAGTTCGGCAAAGGTCGAAATGTCGAATTCAGCCCCCGCGGCGCGCGCGAAGTGCGTCAGGCGGGAGCCGCCTTTCTCGACATGAAGCGCCGCTTCGAACGCGCCATCGAGCAGCGCACGACAATGCTCAACGGCGTCTCGCACGATCTGCGAACCATCATCACGCGCTTCAAACTTTCGCTGGCGCTGATGGGCGACTCGAATGAGGCCGCCGGAATGCGCAAGGATGTGGATGAGATGGAGCGTATGGTGGAGGCGTATCTCGCCTTCGCCCGCGGCGACGGCGATGAAACCTCGTCGCCCACCGACATCTCAGCCATCCTCGAGGAGTTAAGGACGGATACTGAAAAGCGCGGTCTTGCAGCGGCCGTGAAAATCGCCGGCGATCCGAAACTCGTTGCGCGTCCCGCGGCGATCAAACGGCTGCTCGCCAATCTCGTCGGCAACGCGCAGCGCTATGGAAAGCGCATCGAACTTTCGGCGACCAACGACGGGGCGACGATGACCGTGAACATCGACGACGATGGGCCGGGCATCCCCGTCGAACGTCGCGAGGACGCGTTCCGGCCGTTCTACCGGCTGGACGAATCCCGCAACCAGAACGAGGGAAATTCGGGTCTTGGCCTCGCCGTCGCCCGCGACATCGCTCGCGCGCACGGCGGCGACATCACCCTGGACCGAAGCCCGCTTGGCGGCTTGCGCGCGACGGTCAGCCTGCCGCTATGACCGGCGCGCGCGACGATCATGCGCGCGCGTGCGGATATCCGCCGCTGTCGTCGTCGTAATCGCGGCCGCCGCGCCGGGTCCGCCAGCCGAACAGGCTCTGCGCGAAGGAATAGAACGGCCTCGTGAGCCTTGCGAAATCTTCCGCTCGATCGACGTAACGTTCGCCGCGCGTGAGCTCGCGGTCGAGCGTCGACAAGGCGTCGTGAATGTCGCCGGCGAACCAATCTTCGAGCACGCGGCTCCAGGCCAGGGCCAGTCCCTGCAGCTTGAGCGATCCCACCGGCCCCTCGCTGTCGATGTCCGCCGCCTCCAACATGAAGCGCATGGAATTCACCGTTTCACGATTGAGCGCCGCGGCGGTGAGCGGATCGCGCGATGCCCAGCGCCCAACGCTCGCCAACGCCTCGCGATGCGGTTCGAGCGCGTCGAGCCGACGGCGCAAAACATCATAGAGCCGCTCGCGCGCCGGTTCGTGCGAGGCTTCCTTGGGCGCCCCGTCGAGAACCTCCCGGTCGATGCGCCGAGAGAAGGCGCCGATGATCGCGCCCTTCGAAGGGAAAAGCTCGCGCAGATCGGCAAGCGACATGCCGGCTTCGTGGGCGATATCGGTGAGCGTTACGTCGCTGAATTCTCGCCGCGCTGCGAGCCGAAGCGTCGCATCGATCACGCGGTCGCGGGGGCCGCCGCCAGTCATGTCTCTCTCCAGGTCCGCATGAATTTTCTAGCTATATTCTATTGTCGCGCGGCGCCGGGACAAGGCGCGCGCCTATTTAGCCGGAGAGTTCGCCCGCCCGGCGTTTCGCCGCAGCTACGGCGCGGCGCATCAACGCGCCGAGGCCGTCCGGCGCCTCGAGCACCTCCAGCGCCGCCGCCGTGGTCCCCCCCGGAGACGTTACGCGCCGGCGCAATTCGTCAGGATCCGTCTCAGGCTGCCGTCGCATCAACTCGCCTGCCCCTTCGACCGTCGCGCGGGCGAGCCGCGCCGCAAGCGCCGAGGGCAGGCCCGCTTCGGCGCCGGCGGAGGCAAGGCATTCGGCGAAATAGAAGACATAGGCAGGACCCGATCCCGAGACGGCCGTCACTGCGTCGATGAGCGTCTCGTCGTCGACCCATTCGACGGCGCCCACTGCGCGGAGCAATGCGTCGGCCAGCGCGCGCTGGCCGGCGTTCGTCTCCTCGCTGGAAAAAGCGCCGGTGACGCCGCGCCCGATCGCTGCGGGCGTATTCGGCATTGCGCGGACGACGGATTTCGCCGGCATATGCGCGACAATGTCCGCGATGCGCTTGCCGGCGAGGATCGACACCACGACAGTCTCGCCCCCGACATAAGGCGTTGCGGCCGCGGCGCCCGCCTGCAGCGCCTGCGGCTTCACGGCGAGAACGACGGCGTCCCGCGGCGCAGCCGCGCCATTGAGCGCATAGCCATGTTCGGCGCACAACTTCTGAAGCCGCGGCGACGGCTGCGGCTCAACGATGGCGACGGACCCAAGCGCGCCCTGCGCCGCCCAGGCCTCCAGCAACGCCAGGCCCATGTTTCCGGCGCCGATCAACGCGACGGACTTGCCGCGAAGCCCCGACTCGTCGGTCACGCTTCGCCTTTCGTCTCGAAATTAGCGGTCGCGAGCGCCTCCTTGGCGCTCTTTCCAGCCCACAGCACGAATTGGAAGGCCTGATAGTGCCGCTCGCACGCCTGCAGCGCATTGTCGAGCAAAGCCGCGCACTGCGTCGCCGAAGGCTGCGCGCCGCCGGTCAGGATGAGTCCGTGACGGTGCATCGCGACTCCCTCCTTCGGCCAGAAGTCGAAATGCCCGATCCACATCTGCTCGTTGATCGCATTCACGAGCGTCATCAGCTCGCCGCGGCGGCGCTCCGGCGCCTTGAGATCAAAGGCGCAACTGACATGCAGCGTTTCCAGATGCGGAAGCCAAGTAAAAGCGACGTGATATTCCGTCCACGCTCCGGCGACGGAAATTGAAATTTCGTCTTCGTCGTCCCTGTCGAAGGACCAGTCGTTGGTGGCCGCCAGTTGCTCCACGACATCCACCGGATGTTCAGCGCGTTCCGTTTCATTTTCTGTTGCGATCAGCATGTGCCAACCTTTTTTTCAATGTCAGCATAACGCGGCGACTAAAAGACAGGCGACGATGCGTCGTGGAGCTTTCCGTGAGGGCGCCTCCTTTTCAAGCGATTGATTCGAAGTCGAATCATCTCTTGCGATCACTATACTCCACACGAGAACTATGACGCGAAAAAAGCGCCGGTCGGACCTTCTCGGGGCGGAGACTGCGGGATTCGCACGTCGGCGTCCATGGCGCCGCGGCGTCTTCCACAGCGACTCGCGCCAGAAAAAGCTCCGCGCAAAAAGCTCTGGATAAAAGACCATATCTGGCGAGAAGAACGCGAGCGCCCGCTTAAGGACAAAAAGTGGCCTCGCTCGCGTGACGAGCGAGGCTTGCGCTGTTCGCGAGTCGCTGGCGCTAGCGCGTCATCATGACCGGCGATCCGACGTCAACCCGATCGTAGAGGTCGGAAACGTCCTCGTTCAGCATCCGAATGCAGCCGTAGGAGGCCGCCGTGCCGATCGACGCGCGCATTTTGCGGGTGGTGCCGTGGATCGCCACATCGCCGCCGCCGAGCGTCAAAGCGCGCACGCCCATCGGATTGCGCGGCGAGCCGCCCGGGATGAAGTTTGGCAGTTCGGGGTGATCGGCCTTGACGACCGCTGGCGGAACCCAGTCGGGGTTCACATATTTGCCCCCGATGGAGGTGGCGCCCGACCATTCCTTGCCGCGCTTGGGAACGGCCACGGGATAGCTGATGGCGACTCCGGTGTCGACGACATAGAACAGCCTTCGCTGACTGGCGCTGATGACGACGGTGCCGGGAGCGACGCTGGGAGAGAACGAGACGATGTTGCGCGCGTTCGCGTCCTGCGGAAGCGCGGCGAGACCCAGTCCCGCGACCATCGCCATCAGGAACGCCGGAAGCGTTCCAGTCGGCTTGAAGTTGCGGGATCGACGCAAAAGAGCAAACAGATTACGCATGACGCTCACACCCTACTTATTGAAGCCTCAGAAGCGACTTCTCGAATGGGCGCATTCTAACTTTCGCCATGATCTTGTCGAAGCGTTCCGCGTCTTCAGGTTAGGGCTTAACGTTAAGATTTCACGGGAAGTTCCCGACCTGACCACGGATCGTCTCGGACGATCACGCCGCTATTGCGCCATCCTTTCGTCGAAATTCATGCGATTGCGCACTTACAGGCCTATCTGGCGCGAGCGCGGTAGTAAGGCATGAGCGAGACAGGCGGACCGCCGAAAATTTTTGATCGGGCGCTGCTGCGCCGGCGCTTGCGCCGCGCCGCTTCGAAAGGCGCGCCGGACTTTCTCGCGGCGCGCGCCGCCGACGACCTGCTCGATCGCCTGCTCACGGTGAAGCGCGAGTTTCCGCGCGCGCTGGATCTCGGTTCGCCCAGCCCGCATTTCTCGCAGGCCGTCGTGGCCAGCGGCCGAACGCGGCCCCTGCGCGCGAGCGCCTATGGCGGCGACGTCGTCGTTGATGAAGAAATTCCGCCTTTCGCGCCCGGCTCCTTCGATCTGATCGTCTCCGGCATGGCGCTGCAATGGGCCAATGATCTCCCGGGCGCGCTCGCGCAGGCGCGACGCATGCTCGCGCCGGACGGGCTGATCCTCGCCTGCCTTGCCGGGGGCGCCAGCCTTGTCGAACTTCGCGCGGCGCTCACGCAGGCCGAAGAGGAAATCACCGGCGGCGCCAGTCCGCGCGTCTCGCCCTTCGTCGACGTGCGCGACATGGGCGCCTTGCTGCAGCGCGCCGGCTTCGCCCTGCCGGTCGCCGACGTCGACAGCTTCGCGCTGCGCTATGATTCGATGTTCGCGCTGATGGATGATCTGCGCGCGATGGGCGCCGCCAACATTCTTGTGAAGCGCGCGCGCAAACCGCTGCGGCGCGACGTCGTCACGCGGGCGGCGCAGATTTACGCCGAGCGCTTTTCGGACGCGGACGGACGCGTGCGCGCGACCTTCGAGATCGTCTGGGCGTCTGGCTGGGCGCCGCATGAGAGCCAGCAGAAGCCGGCGAAGCGCGGCTCGGCCACCGCGCGTCTCGAAGACGCGATGAAGTCCCGCCCCGGAAGCGGCGCTTAAGGCGCGACCTCCACCTCGACGCTGCGCGTTTTAACCGGCGCCGGCTCCCACGGCCGCTGATAGGCGAAGACGATTTCCGCCTGTCCGGGCTCGAGCGCGCGGATTTTCCAGTGGCGCACGCTGGGGCTGCCGACCATGCGCCGCCGGCCGCCGCCGCGGCCGCCGTCCGAGATCGACAGAATGCCGAGATTGCGGCTCGCCGCCTGATCGATGCGCCAGGAATAGCCGGTCGTGACATTCTCCTGCAGCGTGAAGATCGCGCTGCGGCCCGGCGCGAGCCTTATGACGTCGTCGGCTTGCGCAGGCAGCGCGATGAAAGCTCCCAGCAGCAACAGGCGAGACAACAGACGGTTCATGAGCGCATTCCTTCCGGAGGCGATCAACGCGACGCCCAAACGCTGGCGTCGCTATATTCAATAGACGCCCGGAATAAGCCGCGCGGTCTGTGCGCGATACTCTTCATAGGCCCCGCCGAACTCGGAACTCAACAAGCGCTCCTCGGCGTTCATCCGCGCGACGAGCGGCGGAATGTTCGCCAAGGCCAGAAACAGGCCGACCGCCGTGTTGAACGCCAATCCCCAGCCGAGAGCGGAGATCAAGAGGCCGAGATAGCTCGGATGCCGGATGCGACTGTAGATTCCGGTGGTCACGAGTTCGTGGCCGGGCTGGATGGCGACGAGGCCGCTGAAACGCCTCCCGAGCACGGCGACCGGCCAGAGCCGCAACACGCCGCCCGCCGCAAGGAGCGCGACTCCGAGCCAGCGCACGGCGTCGCCATCCAGCCTCCACACATTCTCACGGTCGGCCCAGGCGGGCAGATAGGCGGCGAGAAGGCCGATGATCAGGAACGCCGCGATGACCCATCGATTGCCGCGGTCCTCGCGCAGGCCGGGACTGAGATTGCCATCGACGAAGAGCGACGCGACGCCGAGCGCGAGGGAGACGATGACGAGCGCCGTCCGCGCTGGACTGGAAAAGAAGGCCTCAATCCCGCCGCCGCCGATGATCGCGAGCGCGAGGTAAAGCCCGATCGACAGCGCAACGGCAAAGATGCGGATCAGCAGCGCCATCGACGCCCTGCATCAGGCCCGCCGGCGCATTCCACGGCGGCGGAACGCCGGAACTTCAAGACAGCGCCACTCACTTCCTGCACCTCGCAGTCGCCTGGCTGCGCGTGGCGAACCAGACCGCCTTGGCCTGGCCGGGACATTTTCCGCACGTCACGCGACCCTTCGTGTTGACGTAAGCGCACAGCCCGCGCGAGAGGCAATCATCCGTCGTCACCGGACGCGCACTCGCCGCCGAGGAGACGATGGCGCCGCTAATACATGCGGCGATGGCCAGCATTTGGAGATTTCGCATAACAACAACCTCTTCAAATCAAGGGATCGAACGCCACGCTAATTAGCGCGTCCTGCAATCTGGGAAAGATTGCATGTTTCTCGCGAGCCATGATCATCCATTCATGCCTTGGCGTGCGAAATTTTTTCTCCGCTCGCGCAACGAGCCCCAGCTGAGCGTAGCGCGGAAAACATTGAGCCGACGCGCATACTAAAATAAGCCGCGTATTGACATTGTAGGTACGGAGCGGTATGCTTTGAAGATGCCAAGCGGGCGTTCCTCATCATCGCGAAGGCGAAAGGCCGAAACCCGAGCGGTTGCGGGACCTGCTTCAGGTTCGAAAACCAAAGGCAGCATCAATCTGCGGATCGAAGCCAAGACACGCCAGCTCATCGACGACGCGGCGGCGATTTTGGGAAAGACGCGCACCGAATTCATGATCGACAGCGCGCGGCGGGAGGCGGCCGACGTACTGCTCGACCAGCGACTCTTTTTGCTCGACCCGGAGCGTTATGACGCCTTCGTGCAGGCGCTCGACAATCCGCCGGCGCCGGGACCGAAGCTCAAAGCACTGCTGCGCCGCGCTCCGGCATGGAAGAAGTAGAACGCGCCGCGCTTTCGGCGCCCGCGCCGCTGACCGTCGAACACGATCTTTCGCAGTTCGACTGCGGCGCGCCCGCGCTGAATGATTGGCTGCGCCGTCGCGCACTGAAAAACGAGAGCCGTTTCTCGCGGACCTATGTCGTCTGTGCAGGCACGCGTGTGGTCTGCTATTACCGCATCTCGGCCGGCTCGGTCGAGCGCGCCGCCGCGCCGGGCAAGCTCCGCCGCAACGCGCCCGACGCGATCCCGGTTTCAGTCATCGGGCGTCTTGCGGTTGACCGCGACTATGCTGGCAAGGGCCTCGGCGCCGATTTGCTTGCGGACGCTTTGCGTCGCATTGCGGTCGCCTCGCAAAGCATCGGCATTGGCGCTGTGCTGGTGCACGCCAAGGACGACGCGGCGAAGCGGTTTTATCTGCGATGCGCGGAGTTCATCGAATATCCGGCCGACAGCCGAATTTTATTTTTGCCGATCGAGACAGTGCTAGCAGGCTTTGGCTAGAGAGGCGCGCCACAGTTTGCATCGAGTTAGCGCGTTTTCAACTACTCGCGCGATCTGTTCTGCTGAGGCGCGGTCAATATCTCTCCCTACTCCCACTCAATGGTCCCCGGCGGCTTCGACGTTACGTCGTAAACTACACGGTTGACGCCCTTCACCTCATTGATGATGCGCGTCGCGGCGCGGCCCAGAAAACTCATGTCGAAGGGATAGAAATCCGCCGTCATGCCGTCGCTCGACGTCACCGCGCGCAGCGCGACGACATAATCATAGGTGCGCCCGTCGCCCATCACGCCCACCGAACGCACCGGCAGCAGCGCCGCGAAGGCCTGCCAGATCTGGTCATACAATCCCGCCTTGCGGATTTCGTCGAGATAGACGGCGTCGGCCTTGCGCAAAATCGCAAGCTTCTCGCGCGTGACGACGCCTGGGCAGCGGATCGCGAGCCCCGGCCCCGGAAAGGGATGGCGCCCGACGAAGGCCTCAGGCAATCCGAGTTCGCGGCCAAGCGCGCGCACTTCGTCCTTGAAGAGTTCGCGCAGCGGCTCGACGAGCCGCATGTTCATGCGCTCCGGCAGCCCGCCGACATTGTGATGCGATTTGATCGTGACCGACGGGCCGCCGGTGAAGGAGACGCTCTCGATCACATCCGGATAGAGCGTGCCCTGCGCGAGAAACTGCGGCGCGCCGCGCCCGTCCTGCGCAATCTTCTTCGCCTCGGCTTCAAACGTCTCGATAAACAGCCGGCCGATCGTCTTGCGCTTCGTCTCGGGATCGTCGACGCCTTCCAGCGCGCCGAGAAACAAATCCGCTGCTTCAACGTGATGCAGCGGAATGTTGTAGTGATCGCGAAAGAGCCTTACGACCTCTTCCGCCTCGCCCTGCCGCAGCAGGCCATGATCGACGAAAACGCAGGTGAGGCGCTCGCCGATCGCTTCATGAATGAGCACCGCCGCGACGGCGCTGTCGACCCCGCCGGACAGACCGCAGAGCACGCGGCTGTCGCCGACCTGGCGCCGGATCGCCGCGATGGCTTCGCCGCGAAACGCCGCCATCGTCCAGTCCGACTTCAGCCCCGCGACCTTGTGCACGAAGTTCGACAGGAGCTTCGCGCCGTGGGGCGTGTGCACGACTTCGAGATGGAACTGCACGCCGTAATAGCGGCGCGCCTCGTCGGCGATCGCGGCGAAAGGCGCGTTCTCCGAAGCGGCGATGACGCGAAAACCTTCCGGCAGCTTCGTCACGCGGTCGCCGTGGCTCATCCAGACGGGGAAGCTGCCGCCCTTCTCCCACACGCCGTCGAGCAGCGCGCTTTGCTCCAGCGCCGTCACGTCGGCGCGGCCGAATTCGCGATGGTGTCCGCCTTCGACCTTGCCGCCGAGCTGCATCGCCATGGTCTGCTCGCCGTAGCAGATGCCGAGCACGGGAACGCCGGAATCGAAGATGCTCTGCGGCGCGCGGGGAGAACCCTCTTCCGTGACCGAGCATGGCCCGCCGGAGAGGATCACCGCCTTCGGGCGGATCTCGGCGAAGGCGCGCTCGGCGGTCTGGAACGGCGCGATCTCGCAATAGACGCCCGCCTCGCGCACGCGCCGCGCGATAAGCTGCGTGACCTGCGAGCCGAAGTCGACGATCAGCACCTTGTCATGGCGATCGGCGATGTCGTGGTGGAAGGAGTCGTCGGCGGTTGCTGGCATAGGTTCTCTTAATCATCGCCCCCTCCCTGTCCCTCCCCCGCTTCGCGGGAGAGGGGACCCTAACGATCGACGTCACGCGGTTCGTTATTCGGACCCGGATCGGACTCCCTCTCCCGCGAAGCGGGGGAGGGTTGGGGTGGGGGCAATCTTTCCTCGACGCGCAACCGTATCAATTCAAGCACGCCGTCAAATTCTGCGTAGACCGCCGCATTGGTCACGCGCAAGACCGAGAAGCCGTTATCCTCAAACCAAGCGTCGCGCCGGCGGTCGCGCGCAAGCTCCGCGTCGGTGGAATGGGTCGCGCCATCAATCTCTATGACGAGCCGGGCGGCGTGACAAAGAAAATCCGCGATAAAGGGACCGCAAGGCGCTTGGCGGCGGAATTGCAGCGCATGAAACCGGTGGCCGCGCAACGCCGACCATAATTTACGCTCGGCATTCGACATGTCGCGTCGAAGCTTGCGAGCGAAGGCCACCTTCGGAACTTTCCCATCCGCCATGCACCCCCTCCCTGTCTCTCCCCCAGTTGGTGCGAATGAGACCTAACGACTGGCGTGTAGCAAGACGCACACATAAAACCCATCTGTGCCGCTGGTGGCGGGCGAGAGGCGTATGCCGGAGCCATGCGGCGACGCAAAGCGGGCGAGGTCCGGCAGTCCCGCCGCCTGCGCCGTTTCGGCGGCCGAACGCGCGGCGAAATCCGGGTTCGACCCGAGGAAAGCCGCGACCTGCTCCTCGTTTTCCTCGCGCAGCACCGAGCAGGTGACGTAAGCGAGACGCCCGCCGGGCTTCACGAAACGCGCCGCCTTCGCCAGCAGTTCCCGCTGCTCCTTGAGCCTCAGGTCCAGCGCGCCCGGCGCGAGCCGCCATTTGGCGTCGGGATGGCGTCGCCAGGCGCCGGTTCCGGTGCAGGGCGCGTCGATCAGCACGAGGTCGCAACGCGCCTCGAGGTCGGCGATCACGTCGGCCTTGCCCCGCGGCGCGCGCACCTGGACGTTGCGCGCCCCCGCCCGCTCCAGGCGCTCATGAATCGGCGCGAGCCTGCGGCCGTCGGAGTCATGGGCGTAGATCTGCCCGCGGTTGTGCATCTGCGCGGCGAGCGCCAGCGTCTTGCCGCCGCCGCCGGCGCAAAGATCGAGAACCTGCTCGCCGGGCGCGGCGGCGCAGAGCAGCGCGGCGAGCTGCGAGGCTTCATCCTGCAGCTCGACGAGGCCCTTCACATAGGCGGTCTCGCCCGTGAGCGCCGGCCCCCGGCCCTGCCCGACCTCGATGCGCAGGCCGATCGGCGAGAGCGGCGTCGGCGCGGGGGAAAGATGCGCGAGCTTTTCCAGCGCCTGCTCGCGCGAGCCTTTCAGAATATTGACCCGCAGATCGACCGGCGCGCGCGCCGCCAGCGCCGCGCCTTCCTGCGCTGCGCGCGCGCCAAAGGCCGCCTCGAAACGCGGCGCCAGCCATTCGGGATAGTCGCCCCGCACATGCTCCGGCGCAGTCTCGAGCGAGGCCGTCTCTAGGCGTGCGCGTTCATCGTCCGAAAGCGGCGCCGGCGCATGGCCCGCGCCGGAACAGAGCGCCGCGATCGCCTCCGTGTCGAGGCCGCGCGCCTCGCGCAGCGCGCCGAGCATGATCGCGCGCGGCGCGTCCGAGCCCATGATGAAGGCCGCGGAAGCGCGCTTCCTCAGCGCGTCGAAGACGAGGCTGGCGATTGCGGCGCGATCCTTCGAGCCGGCGAAGCGATGCGCGAGACCCCAGTCCTTCAGCGCATCGGCGGCGGGCCGCCGGCGCAGCGACAGATCTTCGAGCGCCTCGATGGCGGCGGAGACATGGGCGGCGGGAGTCATTGGCGCGACATTCCTCCCCTCCGCAAAGAAATTCCGTTGCTCGCCAGCGCAGCGCTCTCATGCGCGTTCGACGTCAATCGAACTTCCCCTCGGCGCGATGTATCGCATGGATGCGTCGGATCGTGCCCGTCGCCGAACGATAGACGATCGTCTCCGTGTCGATCGTGGTCTTGCCGAGCGATACCCCGCCGACGAGCGGACCCGCCGTGACGCCAGTGACGCAGACGACGACGTCGCCCGCCGCCATGTCGCCCACAGCGTATTTACGGCGCGGATCGAGAAGGCCGAGACGCTGCGCATTCGCGACCTGATCGCGGGTTTCAAGCGCGAGCCGCCCCTGCATCTGACCGCCGGCGCAACGCAGCACGCAGGCGGCGAGCACGCCTTCCGAAGCGCCGCCGCGTCCAAGATACATGTCGACGCCGGTTTCCGAAGGATGGGTGGTGAGAATGATCGCCGCAACGTCGCCGTCGGTGATGAGGCGCACGCAGGCGCCAGCGTTGCGGCAGGCGCGAATGATGTCGGCGTGGCGCGGCCGATCGAGAATGCTGACGGTGATTTCACTCGGGCGCACGCCCTTGGCGATGGCGAGCGCCCTGACGTTATCGCCCGGATCGAGATCGAGATCGACCGTGCCTTCGGGATATCCAGGACCGATGGCGATCTTGTCCATGTAGACGTCGGGCGCACGGAGGAGCGAGCCGGAAGGCGCCATGGCGACGACGGCGATCGAGCCCGGCATGTCCTTGGCGCAAAGCGTCGATCCCTCGAGCGCGGCGACGCCGAGATCGACGCGAGGACCAACGCCGGCGCCAATGTCTTCGCCCACATAGAGCAGCGGCGCGGCGTCCTGGTCGCCCTCGCCGATGACGATGCGGCCACGGATGGGAAGCCGCGACAGTTCCTCGCGCATCGCCTCGGCCGCGGCGAGATCGGCGGCCATTTCGTCGCCGCGCCCACGCAGCCTGGCCGCCGCGACCGCGGCGCGCTCGGAGGCGCGCGCGAGCTCCAGCGTCAGATAGCGGTCGATCTGCGACGCGTCGGTTTCGGGTTGCTGCGTCATGTCGCGCTACTCGCGTTCGATGCGGATGACCTGCGCGCGCGAGACGATGACGCCGTCCTGATAGATCATGTCCAGCGCCTCGCGCACCAGATGTTCGCTCGTCGCGTGGGTGATGAGGATGACGTCGACGATGTCGCCGGGCGCGCCGCGCGCGCCGCGCTGCACGATGCTTTCGAGCGATATGCGGCGCTCCGCCATGCGCGACGCGATCTTGGCGAAGGCGCCGGCGACGTCGCGCACCGACATGCGGATGTAATAGCCGCCTTTGTGGCGCTGCATCGGCGTGCGCTTGAGTTCGGCGAGCTTCCCCGTCGGCACGCCGAAGGGCGCCGAACGCACGCCTTTGGCGATGTCGGCGATATCGGCGACGACGGCCGAAGCGGTAGCGTCGCCCCCCGCCCCCGGCCCCACGAGCGTCAGCTCATGCACCGCGTCGGCGTCGATGGTGACGGCGTTCAGGACGCCCATCACCTGGGCGATGGCGGAGTTCTTGCTCACCATCGTCGGATGGACGCGCTGCTCGACGCCATCCGCGGTGCGCTGCGCGACGCCAAGCAGCTTGATGCGATAGCCAAGCTCGGCGGCGGCGTCGATGTCGGCGAGCGTCACGCGCTCGATGCCTTCGATGTCGATGGCGCTCGCCGCGATGCGCGTGCCGAACGCCAGCGAGGTGAGGATCGCGAGCTTATGCGCGGTGTCGAAACCGCCGATGTCGAAGGTCGGATCCGCCTCGGCGTAGCCGAGCTTTTGCGCCTCCTCGAGGCATTCCTGGAAGGACAGCTGCTCCTGTTCCATGCGCGACAGGATGTAATTGCAGGTGCCGTTGAGAATGCCGTAGACGCGCTCGATCGAATTGCCGGCGAGGCCTTCGCGCAGCGTCTTGACGATCGGAATGCCGCCGGCGACGGACGCTTCGAAGGCGAGCGCGGCGTGTTTCTCCTCGGCGAGCGCCGCGAGATGCAGACCGTGTGACGCGAGCAAGGCCTTGTTGGCGGTGACTACCGGCTTGCCATGGGCGAGCGCCGTCTCGACGCTGGCCCGCGCCGGCCCCTCGGAGCCGCCGATCAACTCCACGAAAAGGTCGATCGTGGGCGATGAAGCGAGCTTGACCGGATCCGCGAAGAATTCCACGCCCGAAAGGTCGGCGCCTCGCTCCTTTGTCGCATCCCTCGCGGAAACGCCGGCGACGACGATACGCCGCCCGGTGCGGGCGGTCAGCGCCTCGGCCTGGCGGCGCAGCAGGCGCGCTACCGCGGCGCCGACGGTGCCGAGCCCCGCGATGCCGACGCGCATGATCTCCGACATTGCAACCTTTCCGGGAAAAATGGCGGGCGATGGAGCGCCCAGAGACGTAGCGCCTTGTGCCTGATTTGACGCGTTCGATCAAGAAATGGCGGACAGCGCGGATTGAGAGGCTTTCGCTGAAGCCCTACCTCTTGGACATGCTATGCCGCCCGCTGGGCGATGAGGAGATGACCATGACGCGCAGAGCGAGCGTATTCGCCTTTGTAGCCGCTGCGATGCTGGCCTTGTCCGGCGGTCATGCGATGGCGGGCATCGGCATTCATGTGGAGGCCGCGATAGAGCACGCTCAGGAGGCGATCGAAGACGGCGCAAAAGGCGACTCGAAGGAAGTCGTGACGCATGTGATGAGCGCGCTCGGCCATGCCCGCGAGGCGCTGCATGAAAAAGCCCTTGAAAGGGACCGCGTCGCCAACAAGCTGCTGCACCGCGCGATCCGGCATCTGCGCCTCGCCGAAATGCGCGCGCGGTTTGGCGACACGACGCGCGCCGTCAAGCATGCGAGCAGCGCCCTCGCTGAATTAAAGAAGATCAAGTGATGGGTGAGCGTGCGCCCAACGCTGACCGGCGCGCCGCAATCAATGCGGCACGCCCGACCAGATCTTGCGCTTGGTGAAATAAAGCAGGCCGACGAAAACGACGAGGAAGCCCAGCACGCCCAGGCCAACCCGCTTGCGGGATTCAAGATGCGGCTCGGCGACCCACATCATGAACGCCGCGACGTCCTTCGCGTATTGATCGATCGTCTGCGGCGCGCCGTCGTCATAGGTCACGACGCCTTCGGAGAGCGGCGGCGGCATGCCGATGCGCCGGCCGGGCATATAGGGATCGTAGAACTGTCCTTCCGGCAGTTTCACGTCTGGCGGAGGATCTTCGTAGCCCTCCATCAGCGAAACGATATAGTCGACGCCATGCTCCTGATAGGAGAAGCCGGGCAAGGCGTCGAACAGGAAGAGCGGAAAGCCCCGCGAATAGCCGCGCGCCTTGGCTAGCACCGACATATCCGGCGGATAATTGCCGGCGAGCGCCGCGCGCGCCGCCTGCTCATTGGCGAAAGGCGGCGGGAAGCGGTCGCTCGGGCGACCGGGGCGATCGTAATATTCGCCGGCCTCATTGGGTCCGTCCTTGACCTTGTAGCTCGCGGCGAGCGCTTCGACTTCCTTTTCCGAGAACTCAGGTCCGCCGGGCTGCGACAGATTGCGGAAGGCGAGCATCTTGATCGAATGGCAGGAGGAACAGACCTCCTTGTAGACCTTGAATCCTCTGCGCAGCTGCGCCTTGTCGTAGCGGCCGAAAGCGCCGGCGAAACTCCACTCGAAGCGCTTGGGCTTTTCCTCGTGCCGCGTGCTTTCGTGGCGCGCTTCCTTTTCCTTCGCCGAAGGGGCCGCGACCTGATCGGTGGCTGACGGCGGCGCTGCCTGCTGCGTCCAGGCGGGACCGGCCAGCGCCATCGTCGTGGCGACCGCGAGAGAAACCAGCGACAATCGCTTCATCAGTGGATTCTTGCCCCGTGAATATGCATGCGCGTTAAACATGGGACGTTTCCCCGCGCACGATCGAAGAGTCGATCGACTCAGGAACGGGTTCCGGTTTCTCGATCCTGCCGATGACAGGCAGGATGACGAGGAAGTGCAGAAAATAATAGGCCGAGAGCAGACGCGCGAACCAAAGATAGACGCCTTCGGCAGGCTGCGCCCCGAGATAGCCAAGCCCTATGCAGACGGCTAGGAAAACCCAGAACTCCTTGCGAAAGAGCGGTCGATAGACCGCCGACTTCACCTTCGAGGTGTCGAGCCAAGGCAGCGCCGCGGTGATCAAAATGGACAGAAAGAGCGCGATGACGCCGAGCAGCTTGTTCGGTATCGCCCGCAGGATCGCATAGAATGGCAGGAAGTACCACTCCGGCACGATGTGCGGCGGCGTCACCAGCGGGTTGGCTTCGATGTAATTGTCGGGATGGCCGAGATAATTCGGCACAAAAAACGTCAGCCACGCATAGACCAGGAGAAACGCCGCGATCCCAACCGCGTCCTTCAAGGTCGCATAGGGCGTGAAAGGCACCGTGTCCTTCTTGATGTTCTTCACCTCGACGCCCGAGGGGTTGTTCTGACCCGTCACATGCAGCGCCCATACGTGAAGCGCGACGATCGCGACGATGATGAACGGGACGAGATAGTGCAAGGCGTAGAACCGATTGAGAGTCGGATTGTCCACGGAGTAGCCGCCGAGCAGCCAGGTCGTGATCGATGTGCCGACGACAGGGATGGCGGAGAAGAGATTGGTGATGACGGTCGCGGCCCAGAAGGACATCTGCCCCCAGGGCAGGACGTAGCCGAGGAATCCTGTCGCCATCATCAGCAGGAAGATGATGACCCCGAGAATCCACAGGACTTCGCGCGGGTCCTTGTAGGAGCCGTAGTACATGCCCCGAAAGATGTGGATGTAGACGGCGAGGAAGAACATCGAGGCGCCATTGGCGTGCGCATAGCGCAGCACCGTTCCCCAATTCACATCGCGCATGATCTTTTCGACGGAATCGAAAGCGAGCGTCGTCTCCGGGGTGTAATGCATCGCCAGAACGACGCCCGTCACGATCTGCGCCACGAGCATGAAGCTCAAAACCGCGCCAAACACCCACATGTAGTTGAGGTTCTTTGGCGTCGGATAGGCGACGAAGGAATCGTGCATGAAGCTCAAAATCGGCAACCGGCGCTCTAACCAGCGAGCGAAGCCGCTTTTGGGCGTGTATTGGGAGTGTCCTTCCATGGGCCTGCTGCTCTCGGAATTTCGTGGGAGAAATTGAAGGGCGCTCGGCCTTGGCTAGCCGATCTTAATTTTGCTTTCCGTGAGGAAGGCGTACGGCGGCACTTCCAGATTCGTCGGCGCGGGGCCGCTGCGAATCCGCCCCGACAGGTCGTAGACCGAGCCATGGCAGGGACAGAACCAGCCGTTGAATTCGCCTTCCTTGCCGGTCGGAATGCAGCCGAGATGCGTGCAGACGCCGATGATGACCAGCCACTCCGGCTTTTGGACCCGCTTGGAATCGGCCTCAGGGTCCGGCAGGACAGAAAGCGGCGTGTCCTCGGCCGCCTTGATCTCGGCCGCCGTGCGGTGACGCACGAAAACCGGCTTGCCGCGCCATTTCACAGTAACGATCTGGCCTTCGGGAACTGTCGAAAGATCGACTTCCGTCGAGGCCAACGCGAGGGTGGATGCGTCCGGATTCATCTGGGCGATAAGCGGCCAGACCACAGCGCCGGCGGCGCCCGCGGCGGCGACGCCGGTGGCGACATAGAGAATATCCCGGCGGCTCGGCTCCGCCGGCTTCACGGCGGCATCTTTGCTTGTCACGCTCGAACCTCTCCCAACGGTCTCAAGTCTCCGTCGCCTAGGCGGCGGCTGCGCCCAAGGCGACCCGTTTTACGCGAATCTCAGCCGCTGTCCACAAGACGCGACAGGGAAATTTGGCCGTTGCCCCCATGACACAAGACCTTGACGGCATTCGCGGCGATATGCCGCAAATCCGCCGTTTCATCCGATTGGAACGCGCGAATGGCTCCTCTCACGCTTGCTCTGTATCAGCCCGACATCCCTCAAAACGCCGGAACGATGCTGCGAACCTGCGCATGTCTGGGCGTCGCCGCGGCCATTATCGGGCCTGCTGGCTTCCCCATCAGCGACCGCGATTTCCGTCGCGCCGGCATGGATTATCTCGATCGCGTGACGATTGACCGACACGCCTCCTTCTCTGCGTTCCAAGACTGGCGCGCGGCGCGCGCGGAGGCTGGCGAGACGCGCCGCCTGCTGCTGCTGTCGACCCACGCGACGCTCTCCTATCTGGATTGCGATTACCAGGCAGGCGACATTCTTCTCGTCGGCCGCGAATCTGCGGGCGCGCCCGAAGAGGTCCATGCCGCCGCCGATCTGGCTCTGCGCATCCCCATGCGCGATGGCCTGCGCTCGCTGAACGTCGCCGTCGCCGCGGCAATGGTCATGGGCGAGGCGCTGCGGCAGTTGCGCGCCCTTTGAACAGGTGCGCCGCCGCACAGCGCGTCGCCAAAAGCCCGGATTAGTCTGAAATCGTCGGCGTTTTTAACGCGATGTTAATTGAGTTGTTCGGGAGGGCGATATGACTCATCAGGCAATTCGCATCTCGCTCGCGCTTTGGGAGCGGCTGCTCAAATCTCTTAACGCGGCTCTATTCACCGTCCTTCTCTGCATCGGCCTCTATGCGCTGGTGACCAATTTTTCGGAGGCGCGCGGCGTCCTTGGCAAGCTCCTCGTCAAGTTCACTCAGATCGAGAGCTTTGAAGGGTTCAACATGAAAGCCGCCTTCAAAGTGGATCAGATCGCCGAGTCGACGCCGATCTACCAGGATCTGCCGGCGGAGATGAAAGACATGCTGCCCGACGACATCCGCTCGCTCCGCGGGGCGTGGGTCGAACGGCTCCTCTATGTCGGCGACCAGGGCAAGCTGTGCGACTTCGAATTCGCAAATCAGAAAATGAGCGAGGACTATAACGCGGACCGGCATCTGGCGGCGGACGGTCTGATCACGATGAAGGACTCGCGCGAGGTGAAGGCGCAGGTGCTTGAAGACATGCGCCAGGCGAGACTGAAAAACGACGCGTGGCCGAACGGCGAGCCCCGCCTCTGCTATGTCACCGAACTCACCAAGCGCGGCCGCAACGTCAAGACGGCGCTCGTGCAGTTTCTGCGCGCCGGCTTCGCGGCGGCGACCGGGGCGCCCGCGGCGGGGCGCCAAAACCCGAAGATGAAAGTCGCCGATATGGCGCGGTGACTGTCCAGACGAATTGACAAGGCGCGGCGCCGGCGGGATGAAACGGCGACCAAGGAGACGCCTATGAACGCCGCGCCCGATCAGCTCGAAACCCGTAAGGACGCCGCGCGCGCATGGTTCGAGTCGCTGCAACTGCGCATCATCGCCGCCTTCGAGGCGCTGGAAGACGCAGCCCCCGGCCCGTTCGCGCCTGAGGCGCAGGAGCCCGGCCGATTCGTTCTCACCGCCTGGAGCCGAACCGATCACGGCGGCGCGACTTTAGAAGGCGCCGCTCGAAACATCGGCGGGGCGACTTTAGAAGGCGCCGCTCAAAACATCGGCGGCGCGCCCGGCGGCGGCGGTCGCATGGGGATGATCAAGGGCCGCGTGTTCGAAAAGGCCGGCGTCCACTGCTCGACGGTGTTCGGGACCTTCGCGCCCGAATTCGCCAAACAGATCCCGGGCGCTGCGGAAGACCCCCGCTTTTTCGCGACCGGAATCTCGCTGATCGCGCATCCGTGGAACCCCAATGTTCCCGCCGTGCATATGAACACGCGCTTCGTCGTAACGACGAAAGCCTGGTTCGGCGGCGGCGCGGATTTGACTCCGGTGCTCGACGCGCGGCGCACGCAGGACGATCCCGACACGATCGCCTTTCACGCCGCGATGCGCGGCGCTTGCGAGCGCCATTCCGTCGCCGATTATGCGCGCTTCAAGCAGTGGTGCGACGAATATTTCTTCCTCGCCCACCGCAACGAGCCGCGCGGAATCGGCGGGATTTTCTACGACTATTTCAACAGCGCCGGAGACGCGCAGAATTCCGCATGGGACGCGGATTTCGCCTTTACCCGCGACGTCGGCGAAAGTTTTCTCGAAATCTATCCCGAACTCGTGCGGCGCAACTTCGCCAAGCCCTGGAGCGCGGCGCAGCGCGACGAGCAGCTCGTGCGGCGCGGCCGCTATGTCGAATATAATCTGCTCTACGACCGCGGCACGATCTTCGGATTGAAGACCGGCGGCAATGTCGACTCGATCCTCTCCTCCATGCCGCCCATGGTGAAGTGGCCGTAGCGAGATCGCACCGAAAAACAGTCCCGTCATGGCCGGGCTTGTCCCGGCCACCCACGTGATACGACGCTCGCAAATTTCAAGTTCGTCGCGATGTCGTGGCGTCGATGCCCGCGACAAGCGCGGGCATGACCCGCTGAAGCCGCATCGCTCAACCGAACGTCCACCGCCTGTTCAGCGCGAAGGTGACGAACATCGCCAGCACGGTCGTGACCATCTGCGCCGGCAGATAGGGCGCGCCCCAGCGATCGACGAAGAGGCTCATCAGCGCATAGGTGACGCAGAAGCCCGCGAAGGCGACGAGCGCAAAGCGCCATGTCGCCTCGGCATGGGGCCGCTCGCTTTCGAATGTGTGGCGACGGTTCAGCAGATAGGCGACGCCGCCGCCGACCACGTAGCCGCACAGCGTCGCCGGCACGGCGCGCCATCCCCCGCCTTCGACCAGGGCGATGAGAACCGCGTAATGCGCGAGCGTCGCGCCGACGCCGACCGTCGCGTAAGTCGCAAGCTGGCGGGTCGTTGACATGCCTAGCGCGGCATCGCGGCGTAATGGCGCGCGATCTCGCGCATCTCGGCTTCGGAGAGCCGTCGGCTCATGTAGCGCATCTCCTTGTGCGGCCGCGCGCCGGAGCGAAAGGCCTTGATCTGGTTGAAGAGATAAAGCTCATTCTGTCCGGCGAGATGCGGAACGTCGGCGCTCTTCGCGATCCCATCGACGCCGTGACAAGCCGCGCATTGGGCGAACACCTCGGAGAGATCGTCCGCCCGCGCGCAAATCGCGCCGGAAGCGAAAAGCAATACACAGAATAGCGAGCGGGTCGGAAGGCGCATGAACGTGACTTTCAGAGACGAGAGCGCGATGATAGCGCAATCGGACCTTCTGCGACGCGGTCTTGGGGTCGCAAGCCCGCTCGGGCGCGCCTCTTCACATGACCGTCAATCTCGTCTAGACATTCCGCGACTTTCGAGCCGGGCGCGCCCCGCTCGCCGCCCGCATGACCGGTCCAATGACAGAATGACGGGCAAGTTCGGGACGCGTTCTGGTCCAAGGGCCGGAATCGCGGCCCTTTTTTGTGCGCGCTTGCCCGAGTGCAGGGGCGAAAGACGAATGGTTGCCTCATCCCGAGGAGGCGGCGCAGCCGCGGTCTCGAGGGAGGGGGAAACCGCTGACACATCTCGCCTTTGCATCGAGACGCGCCTGACGGCGCGCCTCAGCATGGGACGAGAGAGCGCTGACGAGCGGATGAAAAACTGAGGCGGCATGCCGAAAAGAACCGACATCACCACGATCATGATCATCGGCGCCGGCCCCATCGTCATCGGCCAGGCGTGCGAATTCGACTATTCGGGCACCCAGGCCTGCAAGGCGCTCAGGGCGGAAGGCTATCGGATCGTTCTCGTCAACTCGAATCCGGCGACGATCATGACGGATCCGGATATGGCGGACCGCACCTATATCGAGCCGATCACGCCGGAGATCGTCGCCAAGATCATCGAGAAGGAGCGCTACACGGCTCCCGGCGGCTTCGCGCTGCTGCCGACAATGGGCGGACAGACTGCGCTCAATTGCGCGCTCAGCCTCGAAAAAATGGGCGTGCTGAAGAAGTTCGACATCGAGATGATCGGCGCGACCGCCCATGCGATCGACAAGGCCGAGGATCGCGAGCTGTTTCGCGAAGCGATGACGAAAATCGGACTCGATACGCCGCGGTCGCATCACGTCAAGACGCTCGCCGCGGCGCTCGAGGCGCTCGACGACATCGGCCTGCCGGCGATTATCCGTCCGTCCTTCACGCTCGGCGGCACCGGCGGCGGCATCGCCTACAACAAGGCGGAGTTCATCGAGATCGTCGAACGCGGAATCGACGCCTCGCCGACGAATGAAGTGCTGGTCGAAGAAAGCGTCCTTGGCTGGAAGGAATATGAGATGGAGGTCGTCCGAGACAAAGCGGACAACTGCATCATCGTCTGCTCCATCGAGAACGTCGACCCGATGGGCGTGCACACAGGCGACAGCATCACCGTCGCGCCGGCCCTGACGCTCACCGACAAAGAATACCAGATCATGCGCGACGCCTCGATCGCGGTGTTGCGCGAGATCGGCGTCGAGACCGGCGGCTCGAACGTGCAGTTCGCGATCGATCCCAGAAACGGCCGCATGATAGTCATCGAGATGAATCCGCGCGTGTCGCGCTCATCGGCGCTGGCGTCGAAAGCGACGGGTTTTCCGATCGCCAAGGTCGCGGCGCGGCTGGCGGTCGGCTACACGCTCGACGAGATCGCCAACGACATCACCGGCGGCGCGACGCCCGCGTCCTTCGAGCCGACGATCGACTATATCGTCACCAAGATCCCGCGCTTCGCCTTCGAGAAGTTTCCCGGCTCCGAGCCGACATTGACGACAGCGATGAAGTCGGTCGGCGAAGCCATGGCGATCGGCCGCAATTTCGCCGAGTCGCTGCAGAAGGCGTTGCGTTCGCTCGAGACCGGATTATGCGGCCTCGACGAGATCGAGATCGACGGCCTCGGCAAGGGCGACGACATGAATGTGCTGCGCGGCGCGCTCGGCACGCCGACGCCGGACAGGCTGCTCGTCGTCGGCCAGGCGCTGCGCCTCGGCATGACGACGGAAGCCGTTCACGAAGCAAGCAAGATCGACATCTGGTTCATCGAGCGTATCGCAGAAATCGTCGCGCTCGAAAACAAGGTCAAGAAGTTCGGCCTGCCTGAAGACGCCGAGAATCTTCGCAAGCTCAAATTCGCGGGCTTTTCGGATTCGCGCCTCGCGACGCTCGCCGGCATGGAAGAAGACGCCGTGCGCGACATCCGCCATCGTCTCGGCGTGCGTCCCGTTTACAAGCGCATCGACACCTGCGCGGCCGAATTCGCGTCGCCCACGGCCTATATGTATTCGACCTATGAGGCGCCTTTCTTGGGCGTTCCCGCGAACGAGGCGCATCCTTCGGACAAGGACAAGATCGTCATTCTCGGCGGCGGCCCGAACCGAATCGGGCAAGGCATCGAGTTCGACTATTGCTGCTGTCACGCCTGCTTCGCGCTCGCCGAGGCCGGTTTCGAGACCATCATGATCAATTGCAATCCGGAGACGGTGTCGACGGATTACGACACCTCCGACCGGCTCTATTTCGAGCCGCTGACGAATGAAGACGTGGCCGAAATTCTCGACGTCGAGAAGTCCAACGGCCGGCTCGTCGGCGTCATCGTGCAATATGGCGGGCAAACGCCGCTGAAGCTTGCGCACGGCCTCGAGCAGGCTGGCGCGCCGATCCTCGGCACCCCGGTCGATTCAATCGACCTCGCGGAGGACCGCGACCGCTTCAAACGATTGCTCGACAGGCTTGGGCTGAAGCAGCCCAAGAACGGCATCGCCTATTCGGTCGAGCAGTCGCGCATCGTCGCCCAGGAACTCGGACTGCCGCTCGTCGTGCGTCCGAGCTATGTGCTTGGCGGCCGCGCCATGGCGATCATCCGCGACCAGAGCGATCTCGACGATTATCTCCTCGGCACGCTGCCGAGCCTCGTGCCGTCCGAGATCAAGGCGCGCTATCCGAACGACAAGACCGGGCAGATCAACACGGTGCTCGGCAAGAATCCGCTGCTCTTCGACCGCTATCTCACCGACGCCATCGAAGTCGACGTCGATTGTCTCGCCGACGGCGATGAAGCCGTCATCGCCGGCGTCATGGAGCATATCGAAGAAGCGGGCATTCATTCGGGGGATTCGGCCTGCTCGCTGCCGCCGCGCTCGCTTTCGCCCGAAACGATCGCCGCGCTCGAAGCGCAGACCACGAGCCTCGCCAAGGCGCTCGGGGTGATCGGCCTCATGAATGTGCAGTTCGCGCTCAAGGACGGCGAGATCTACGTGCTCGAAGTCAATCCGCGCGCCTCGCGCACCGTGCCCTTCGTCGCCAAGGTGATCGGCAGCCCGATCGCCAAGATCGCGGCTCAGGTGATGGCCGGCGCAAAGCTCGTCGACTTTGATCCCTTGGACACCAAGCCGGCGCATGTCGGCGTGAAGGAGGCCGTCTTCCCCTTCGCGCGGTTTCCGGGCGTCGACACCGTGCTTGGGCCGGAGATGCGCTCGACAGGCGAAGTGATGGGTCTCGACAGCTCCTTCGACGCCGCCTTCGTCAAGAGCCAGCTCGGCGGCGGCACCAAGGCGCCGCGCGAAGGCGTCGTGTTCGTTTCCGTCAGGGACGCGGACAAGGGCCGCATCATCCCCGCGGTCCGGCTGCTAAAGGAGGTCGGCTTCTCCATCGTCGCCACCGGCGGGACGGCGCGCTATCTCGTCGAGCGTGGAATCGCCGCCCAGAAGCTGAACAAAGTTTCGGAGGGACGGCCGCACATCGTCGACGCCATCAAGAACGGCTCGATCGCGCTTGTTTTCAACACGACGGAGGGTGCCCAGGCGCTCGCCGACTCGCGCTCCTTGCGCCGCGCGGCGCTTCTGCATAAGGTTCCTTATTACACGACCCTGGCGGGAGCGGTCGCGGCGGCCCAGGGGATACGCGCCTATGTGTCGGGAGACCTCAGGGTCCGGGCGCTGCAGGATTATTTTACGCCGACCGCGACCAACTGAAATTTTGGGGGTTCCGTCACGCGAGCGGCGATGGCTATTCGCCGCTGCTAGCCAAGCTAAGCCAGGCGATTGGCCTGCGCCCGCCGGCGCGTGACTACGGAAACTGAAGAAAGGCGAGAAGCGAGAGCAATGGTCGACAAGGTGCCCATGACCGCCGCCGGCCACGCCGCGCTCACGGAAGAGCAGCGCCGCAGGCAGCAGGAAGATCGTCCCCGAATCATTCAGCAGATCGCTGAGGCGCGCGCGCACGGCGACCTTTCGGAAAACGCCGAATATCACGCCGCCAAAGAGGCGCAGTCGCTGAACGAGGGCCGCATCGCCGAACTCGAGGACAAGCTCTCGCGCGCCGAAGTCATCGACGTCACGAAGCTCACAGGCTCGACGATCAAATTCGGCGCGACCGTCACGGTCGTCGACGAGGACACCGAAGAGGAGAAGGCCTATCAGATCGTCGGCGAGACCGAGGCCGACGTGAAGAGCGGCCGCGTCTCGATCACGAGCCCCATCGCGCGCGCGCTGATCGGCAAGACGGTTGGCGACACCGTCGAGGTCACGACGCCGGGCGGCGGCAAGAGTTACGAGATTTTGAAGGTCGCGTTTGGCTGAGGCGCGAGGCGCCGACCCCCTCCGTGTCCCTCCCCCGCTAAAGCGGGAGAGGGAACCCTAATCGCAAAGGTCACGCGGTTTGTTGCACCAGCCCGGAGCGGACTCCCTCTCCCGCGAAGCGCGGGAGGGTTGGGGAGAACGCGCTTCGAGCAGTCTGCTGCCGCCGGCCACGACGATCCGCATTCTCACCGACGGGCGCGCCGGACACGAGGCGCAGACGCTCGGCGTCGCCGCAGCGCTGGGCGTTGCCCCCGATATGCGCCGCGTCGCCCCGCGCGCGCTCTTCGCCGCTCTTGCGCCTGTCGCGCCCACGGACCCGCGCGACGCTTTCGCATACGCGCCGCCCTACCCTGACATCGCCATCGCCGCCGGACGCCGGACCCTTCCGGCGCTCCGGCGCTTGAAGCGCGACTCCGGCGGGCGGACGTTCACGGTCTATGTGAACAGGCCCGCGAACGGCTCCGGCGCGGCGGATCTCATCATCGCGCCGCGTCACGACGGCCTAAGCGGCGCAAATGTCTTCTCGCCGCTAACCCCGGCGAACCGGATCACGCCGGAGCGGCTCGCCGCGGCGCGCGCCGCGCCCGATCCCCGCATCGGCGCCCTGCCCGGCCCGCGCGTCGCGATGCTTATCGGCGGCGACAGCAGGCGCGGCGTCTATGGCGCGCGCGACATCGCCGAGCTGACGCAGATCGCGGCTTCGCTCCTAGCGGCCGGACGCTCGGTCATGGCGACAGCCTCCCGCCGCACCCCGGCCGCGTTGCGCGACGCGCTGGCGCAGGCGCTCGCCGCGCCGGGTGGCTTCCTGTGGGACGGCGACGGCGACAATCCCTATTTCTCGATGCTGGCGACCGCCGACGCCATCATCGTCACTGGCGACAGCGTCAACATGGTGGGCGAAGCCGTCGCGACGGCCGCGCCGGTCCAGGTCGTCCCGCCGCCCGGCGGCCGAGGCAAGATCGACGCCTATCTTTCGGCGCTGCGCGACGCCGGCGCCATCCGCCTCTGGAGCGGCGCGCTTGAGGACTGGCGGCGCGCGCCGCTCAATGCGACGCCTTCAATCGCCAGCGCCGTCGCGCAGGCCTATCTGGCCTTCGCTGCGCCGCGGCTTTAGTCTTGAGCGCCATCCGGGCGAGAGGCTGCTTGAAAAAGCCGCCGCGCGCCGATAAGAGTGGCGCGCCGCACGCCATTGGCGCAGCGCGATCGCCGCAATAGCTCAGCTGGTAGAGCACATCATTCGTAATGATGGGGTCGGGGGTTCGAATCCCTCTTGCGGCACCAAATAAATCAAATAGTTATATCAAGTTTCGCGCGAACTGCGAGCCAATCTCGACCACTGGACAACGTTTAGGACAACATCGGCGGAACTTCGTGGGGTGCAACATGGCGAAAATGACGCTGGCCGACTACGCCCAGGAAGAATTGAAGAAAGCGCGCCGAGATTTGGGATTAGCGGCAATTGATTTTTCGATTCCCGACGAGCAGCTCGTGGAGATGCGAGACACCGTCCGCCGGCAGGCCGCCGAAACCCAGCGGCTTTCAAAGAAAAGAGGGCTTCTTGGGTTCTTGGGGCTCTGACGGCCTATCCCGTCGCCCCTGCCTCTCCCGCACGGAAAAGCCCGGCCGTCGCCAGCCGGGCTTCCAATCGCGAGTGAGCTGAACTTAACGGTTAGTAATTCGCGACGACCGGAGGCGCGCCCCAGTTCAAGTGATAATTGACGCCAACGCGAACGATATTGCCGTTGTAATTTGCGCGCGCTTGCGTGGCGTTCAGCCATTTCAGGCCCGCGGCAGGTCCTCCGAGACTGCCGTCGTAGATTTGCGTGGTCACGCCTGACGCCATCTGGACCGATCCGAGATCGTAATAGAGATATTCAATTTTGGCGCTCCAATTCGGCATGAACATCCATTCCAAACCGCCGCCGGCCGTCCATCCGACCCGCGTGTCGGAATATGAGCCGCCTCCAAAACCAGATGTGGGCCACGCAGCAACCGCAGGAACTACGCTCTGGAAGCCGTTGACGTTCAAGTTGACGCCGCCGTAGGCCAAACCGCCTGTCCCGTAGACGAGGAGAGTCGGGGTGAAAAGATAACCAATACGCCCGCGCACAGTGCCCAGATAATCCAAGTTCTTTCGAGCGGATACGGCCGTCACGATCGAATGGTTGAGGACATTGGCTCCTGTGACCGGAATGCCGGTCCAGGAACCGTTGTTGCCGCCGCCGTTCGCAATGCCTTGGATGTCAGCCTCGACGCCGTAGACGAAGGAATTCCCTCCAAAGCCAAATTGCCAATTGTAACCAATTTGCCCGCCTCCGATGAAGCCGCCTGCGTTCCCCGAAGAGATGACGCCTGATGCACCAAGGGCGGCAGTCAAAGAGTAGTCAGCCGGACGGGATAGATTCGGGCCAGGATTGTCTCCCGCCACCCAGATCGGAGACGAGCCCAGCCAAACGCTGTTGCTATTTGACCACGTGCCGCCGGCGTTCAGGCCCAGGTAGAAACCCGTCCACAACGGCGGCGGAAGCGGCGGCGGCGGCGGCGCTTTATACGACGGAAGGTCGGCAGCGATGGCCGACCCCGTAGTCAGCGCCAAGGCTAAAGCGGCAATTGCTCCCTTATTCATTACTCTCTCCCGACGATTAGGAATTTTGAGCGGCCTCGCGAGAGCAAGAAATCCGCGAAGCCCGTGCGCGGTGTCAAAGCAAATGAGAGCGATTCATCACCTCCCATGCACTTTCTGCGCGCCTGTGGCAGAGACGCCACACAATAAAAACGCCCCGCTGCTACATCCGCAGTCGGGGCGTTCAGAGACGGCGTCCAACCCCGCCGCGGCTTTGTCATAGGTGGGGGCTCAAAGCTTACGCCGCAATCCGGGCGTAAGCTTTGCGCCGCTCCTTCGCCGCGCGCCACGCCGT
>JBPFDX010000107.1:0-49184 GCA_051061385.1 Methylocystis sp. | reverse complement strand
GTGCTCGCCACCGTGGCGTCGGCCGGCCCCTTCGTCGGCCTGTTCGGCACGGTCTGGGGCATCATGACGTCGTTCCGCTCGATCGCCGCCTCGAAGAACACTTCGCTCGCGGTCGTCGCGCCCGGCATCGCCGAAGCGCTGCTCGCCACCGCGATCGGCCTTTTCGCCGCGATTCCCGCGCTCATCGCCTACAACAAGATGCAGGGCGACGTCGCCCGGGCGCAGGCGCGGATGGAAAGCTTCGCCGACGAGTTCTCGGCGATCCTGTCGCGGCAGATCGACCAGCACGCGGCGTCCTCGAACCGCGACCGCGCGGCGTAAGGAGCGGACATGGGCGCTTCCCTCTCGGCTCCGGGACGCAAGGGCGGCAGGCGCCGGCGCGGCGTGCCGCGCTACGGCGCCATGGCCGAAATCAACATGACGCCGTTCATCGACGTCATGCTGGTGCTGCTCATCATCTTCATGGTGGCGGCGCCTTTGCTCGCGACGGGCGTCGCCGTCGACCTTCCGCAAACCAAGGCCGGCGCGCTCAACATCGACCAGAAGCCCGTCTCGATCGCCATCGACGAGAAGGGACAGGTGTTCCTGATGGATCAACCCGTCGAGATGACGCAGCTGCTCGACAGGCTGAAGGAATCGGCCAAGCAGGGATTCGACGAACGCATCTACGTGCGCGGCTCGAAGGCGGTGAACTATGGCCGCGTCGCGGAGGTGATGTCGCTCGTCACGAGCGCCGGCTACAAGAAGGTCGCGCTGGTGACGGAGCAGGAGAAGAAGTGAGCTGAGCGGGAATGAAAATTTCGCGCTCCGAACCTGGTTTTCCTCTCTCCACGGCGATCCACGCGGGATTGCTTCTGGCGGCGCTCGTCCTGTTTGCCGATTCGAAATTCGATGACGCGGTGGAGATGGTTCCCGTCGACCTCGTCACCGACAGCGAACTCAATCAGATCATGAAGGGCGAGAAGACGGCGCGCGAGATCAAGCCGACGCCGCGCGTCGACAAGGTTGCGCCGGAAGCCGAGACCAAGCCCGAGCCGCCGCTCGCCGAAGCCAAGAAGGACATCGCCACGCCGCCCCCGGCCGCGCGGCCGCTGCCGCAGCCAAGCGCCGACGATACGCCGCCGACGCCGCCAAAGCGCGTCGCCGCGCTGCCGCCCAAGCCTGAGCCGCCCAAGCCGGTCGAGAAACAGCCAGAGCCGAAGCCGGTCGCCAAGCCCAAGGCCGCAGCGCCGCAGCCGGAAAAGAAGGAGCCTGAGAAAGAGCCGGACGAGGCCGAAGTCGTGAAGCCGAAGCCGCCGACCCCGCCCAAGCCGGACAACACGGCCAAGGAAGCGGCTGAGACGGAGAAGCCGAAGGAGAGGCTCAAGATCGACGAGGTCGCGAAGCTCCTCGACAGCAAGAAGCAGCAGGAGAAGCCCAAGCCCGACGCCTTAGGCGAACTGGCCGAAAAGGCGGTGAAGGAGGCGAAGCCGAAGTCGGGCGATGAGAGCGCGCCGAAGTCCAAATTCGACGCCGCCAGCATATCGAAGCTGCTCAGCCGCGAAGCGCCGCAGCGCAAGGCCGCAACCGGCAGAGCGATTCAGACCGCAGCCGCCGGCGCGCCGACCGGAGCGGCTGAGAAAATGTCGGCTTCGATGGAGGCGCGCATCGCCGCCTACATCCACGATCACTATTATCCCTGCTGGGCGTCAGGCTTATCGCTTGGCGTACAGACCTACACGCCGATCGTGGAGTTCCATCTCTCGCGAGAAGGCGAATTGGAGGGCCGGCCGAAACTGCTGAACGCCTCTGCGATGCCCACCGAACATGCGCGCGGCGAACAGGCGATGCAGGCGGTGCGCCGCTGCAGCCCGATGCGCATTCCGCCCGAATTCATGCCCTATTACGAAGAGGCGCTGCACGACGTCACGATCCGCTTCCAGGATGCGAATTAGTGAATAACTGCCTTCGCCCCCTCCCCAACCCTCCCCCGCTCTCGAGGGAGAGGGAGAAAATTCCGCGCTTCATCAACTCGACGCGCACGCCGATCGTTAGCGTCCCCTCTCCCGCGAGCGAAGCGATGCGGGGGAGGGATAGGGAGGGGGTCAAAGCGCCTCCCCCGGCAAACTCGTCCATCGCCGTGAAGGGATACGCTTTCTTCACGCCGATGCTGGAAAGATTTCGCCCATGACACGCCGCATCACCCGCCGCGCCGCCGCCGGCCTCATCGCCGGAGCCGCCTTCGCCCCTTTGCTTCCCGCTACTCTGGCGCGCGCCGGACGCATCATCGACCTCAAGGGCGGCGGCTTTCAGCCGATCAATATCGCTGTTGCGCCCTTTGTCGGCGATGACGCGGCGCGCACCGTGACGTCGGTGACGCTCAATAATTTCAAACGATCGGTGTTCCTGAACCCGATCGACCCCGGCGCGCTGCCCGCGAACGCCGCGCCGCCGGACGCGGCGCCCTATCTTGCCGCCTTCAAGGCGGTGAACGCGCAATTCGTCCTCACCGGCCGTTCGCAACGCGCCGGCGACGGCAGACTGAAGACCGAGTTCCGCCTCTTCGACGTGACGACGGGCGAGCAGGTCGCCGGCCAGCAATATGTGACCGAGGCCGCCAATATGCGGCGCGTCGCGCATCTCCTGTCCGACGCCGTCTTCTCCCGCATCACCGGCGAGAAGGGCTTTTTCGACACGCGCATCGTCTTCGTCGACGAGACCGGCTCCAAGGACAGGCGCCGCAAACGCCTCGCGATGATGGATCAGGACGGCGCAAACGTGCGCTATCTGACGCGCGGCGACGAGCTCGTCGTCACGCCGCGATTTTCGCCCAATTCGCTCGACGTCACCTACATGTCCTTCGGCGTCGACGGCGATCCGAAAGTTCTCTTGATGAACATCGAAAACAGCCAGCGCGAGGTCGTCGGCAATTTTCCCGGCATGACTTTCTCGCCGCGATTTTCGCCGGACGGGCAGAAGATCATCATGTCGCTGTCGCAAGGCTCAACGACCAATCTCTACACGATGGATTTGCGCTCGCGCACCACGACGCGTCTGACCGACACCGCCGCCATCGATACGGCGCCCTCCTACGCGCCGGATGGTTCGCGCATCGTCTTCGAGAGCGATCGCGGCGGCTCGCAGCAGATCTACGTCATGGGCGCGCATGGCGGCGAAGCGAGACGCATCTCCTTTGGCGGCGGCCGCTATTCGACGCCTGTCTGGTCGCCCAAGGGCGACTACATCGCCTTCACCAAGCAGAACGGCGGCAATTTCTCCATTGGCGTGATGAAGACCGACGGCTCCGGCGAGCGCATTCTCACCGAAGGCTTCCACAATGAGGGGCCGACCTGGGCGCCGAACGGCCTCTTTCTGATGTTCTTCCGCGACTCCGGCGGCGGCGGCGGACCGAAGATCCACATGGTCGACGTCTTCGGCCGCTCGGAAACGCTGGTGCCGACGCCAAGCTATGCGAGCGATCCCGCCTGGGGGCCGCTGCAGGATTAAGTTGCTGCTGCGGACGGCACGCGCGACAATGACCACCGCCGAAGCTAGCTTTTCATGATCGAGCCGACGGTCCGGATCGCCGCTCCGCTGACGACCCCGATGACGAGCGCATATGCGATAAACAACACGGCCCCGAAAGCTGTCCCCAACCGGCTGAAGCGGATGAGCAATTCTACGCCGTCAAAAATCGATTCGGACATTCTTGGCAGAAAATACGCCAGGTAGAGCCCGGAAACGCTTTCGAAAAAACGAGAGATAATGTCGTCGCCCCAGAAGCGGCTCAGCGCGCAGTATTCAGCCCCTCTGCCTGTCCCACAGGAACCCTCAGTTTCAGGAGTCCTGAAGGTCCTGCTGACGCCCTTCGCGACATCCGCCACCAATATCTCCTGAGCGGCATGATCGGATGCGGCGCCGTTTCTGATGATGCCTATGACCCTGTTTGCGTCGACGTTCTTGAACTCCGGGTCGTTTGCAAGGATGCGCCTGATCTCCGCCTGGTAGTCGCATCCCCGGTTCATGAGGAAAGTTGCGTAGTTGTCGGGATCGATTCGTCCAGAGAACAGATCATCCTTCGTGTTACAGACAACTCCATAAGGAACATATCCGCCGAAGGCGATTCCGTAGCCGACGACATACGGCGCGGCAAAGAGCGCGCCGACGATCAACGCCAGCCAGACTGCGCCGGCAATCAGCGACTCGTATCGGGAACCTTCATGCGCCATGGACCGCCCCTCAGTCAGCAACAGACCGCACGTCCATTTCACCAACGCCAGTTTCCTGTCATTATATCGCATGCTGAATTCATCCCCCAAGCGAGCGCCTGCGGGGGTCCTGTCGACACACGATCTTCCTTCAATGACCAAACCCGTTCGTATAGAGGAAAGCTGGCGCAAGCATCTCACGCGCGAATTCGAGCAGCCTTACTTTCAGCAGTTGCGGGAATTTGTTCGGAGCGAATATGCAGCGCGCCGGATCTATCCGCCGGCGTCGCAGATTTTTCGCGCCTTCGACGAATGTCCGTTCGACGACGTCAAAATCGTCATTCTCGGGCAAGACCCCTATCACGGCGCCGGCCAGGCCTGCGGCCTCTGCTTCGCCGTCGGGGCCAGCACGCCGCCGCCCCCATCGCTCCAGAACATCTTCAAGGAAATCGAAGCCGATCTCGGGCATCGCGTCTCGCGCGACCCCGATCTGACGCGCTGGGCGCGACAGGGCGTGCTGCTCTTGAACGCCACGCTCACCGTGCGCGAAAACGCCGCCGGCTCGCATCAGAACAAGGGCTGGGAGCAATTCACCGACGCCGCGATCCATGCGCTGTCGCGCGAACGCGAAGGCGTCGTCTTCATGCTGTGGGGCGCTTACGCGCGGCGCAAGGGCGCAGGGATCGACCGGCGCAAACATCTCGTGCTCGAATGCGCGCATCCGTCGCCGCTTTCCGCGAACAATGGCTTTTTCGGCTGCAAGCATTTCTCCAAGGCGAATAACTATCTGGTCGCCCACGGGCAAGCGCCGATCGACTGGTGAGGCGCAAGGTCATCCGCGGCGCTTCAGGAACCCGAAAATAGCCAACGTTCTTTGTCGCCTCCGTCCCTGCTCGAACGAGGCGCCGCCAAGCCCGCTATTCAGCCGCTTTTCGCTTTCGCCGCCGCTTGATGAATCTTGAGCAGCTCTTCGTCAGTCTGCGCAACGCGCGCAAAACACGGCCGCTTGGTGACGCGCTCGACATAGGCGGAGATCTGCGGAGTTTCCGGCACAAGGCCGAAGCCGACTGTCCAGCGCAGCGCGGCGCCCCAGAGAATGTCGGCGGCGGTGAAGCGCTCGCCGAAGAGATAGGGGCCTTCCGTCAATTGCGCGTTGATCAGCGCCATGACGTCGTCGAAATCGCCATAAGGACTTCTGCTCGCCGGCGCCGGCGCGCGGTTCATGGAACGGTCAACGACCGCAGGCTCGAACGCTGATCCGTAGAAGACGAGCCAGCGCAGATAAGGTCCGCGCAAGGCGTCGCCGATCGGCGGCGCGAGACCTTTTTGCGGAAATGCGTCGGCAAGATAGATGAAGATCGCGCCGAGCTCGGTCACGAGCGCGCCATTGTGCACGATCGCCGGCACTTTGCCGAGCGGATTGACGGCGACATATTCCGGCTTGCGTTGTTCGCCGAGCTGAAAGTTCAACACGCGCAGCTCGTAGGGCGTGTCGAGTTCCTCGAGCAGGGTCAGAACGCCCGAGGCGCGCGTGCGCGGCGCGTGGTAGAAGATCAGGTTGTCGCTCATTGGCTTTCTTCGGGGAGATGGTTAGGGCACGAACAACAGAAAAATATATGTCGCAAAGACGACGAGATGCACGAGACCGGTCAGGAGATTGGTTCGGCCCGCGCCGAAGCTCACGACGCTGAGCAGCAAAGTGAGCAGCAGCAATACGGTGTCGCGCTTCTCGAGACCAAAGACAATGTCACGGTCCGTCGCCACGCTCAGGAGCGCCACTGCCGGAACCGTGAGCCCGATCGTCGCGACGACAGAGCCCAGCGCGCCATTGATGCTCGTCTGGAGCGCGTTGCGCGTCGCCGCTTTTATGGAGTTCAAGGACTCGGGAAGCAGAACCAGCATGGCCACCGCCGCGCCGGTCACTCTGTTGACGTCATCGATCCCCAGCCAGCGAAGCGCATCTTCAAGACCAGGAACGACTCTCTCCGCGAGAAGCGAGACGCCAAGCAGACTCGCCCCCAACCCCACGGCGCCCAATATCGTCGCCTCGCGCGTCGGCCTCGCTTCGCCAAGGCCGGTGGCGGCGACATGCGCGTCGATGAAATAGGATCGATGCCGCACCGTCTGGATGAAGAGAAAGGCGCCATAGAGCAGCGCCGACAGGATGCTGACGAAAATGAGCTGAGTTGTCGACAGAGTCGGTCCATAGCTCGACGTCGTGTAGTCAGGGAGGATGAGCGTGAGAATGGAAAGAGCGATCAGGATGGCGAGATAGGCGCTCGTCGCCATCGGCTGCAGTTCCTGCTCGTGGTGACGGAAACCGCCGAGCAGCAGGCAGAGGCCGACAAGCCCGTTGCAGACGATCATGATCGCGGAGAACACCGCCTCGCGCGCCTCCGTCGGATCCTCGTCCCCAAATTCCACCATCGACGCCATGATCGCAATCTCGATGACGGTGACGGCGATGGTGAGCACCAGCGTCCCGTATGGTTCGCCCGTCCTGGCGCCGAGGATTTCAGCATGCTGCAGGGCGGCAAAGACCGCGCCAATCAACACGATCGCCGCGAGAGTCGCCGGAACGAAGTCGATGGAGGCCGGAAGCTGCGAGAGCCAACTCTCGCCGAACAGAAAGACGGCGGCCAGCCCTAGCGCCAGCGCCGGAAACAGGACCGCGCCAACGGTGATCCTCGCCGCCTGCATTCCGCCCCCGAGTCGTCGCAGCCCAAGCTTTGCCGGACTCTGGCCAGACGGTCAGGGGAGCGCAAGTCGGCGGTTCGAGGATACGCCCATAGGATCAAAGTTCTACACAGCTCTTTGCTTGGGGCCCCTGGCCGTCAATGACGCTTTCCATCGGGTTCGGCCGCGAATAGATCTAGGTAAATGACCGCCCCGCCAGCAAATCCCCGCGATCTTCCGCCTGAAGAGGACGACGCCTTCGAGGCGGCCGACGCCGCTTCCGAGGGGGAGGCGGAGCCTTGCGACGAGGGCGCCGAACCGCCCCAGACGCCCGAAAGCGTCAAGCGCGGCGTCGACGTCATCAAGAAACATTGGCGGCACGCGCCGAATGGACCCGGCGTCTACCGCATGATCGCCGACAATGGCGAGGTGCTCTACGTCGGCAAGGCGAGGAACGTGCGCAAACGCGTCGCCAGCTATACGCGTCTGGCGGGTCACGTGAACCGTATCGCGCGGATGATCTCGGCGACCGCCTCGATGATGTTCATTTCGGTCGAGACCGAAACCGACGCGCTGCTTCTCGAGGCCAATCTCATCAAGCAGTTGAAGCCGCGCTTCAACGTGCTGATGCGCGACGACAAATCCTTTCCCTATATTTTGATCGCCAAGGACCATGAAGCGCCGCAGATCCTAAAGCACCGCGGCGCGCGTGTGCGCAAAGGGGACTATTTCGGCCCCTTCGCCAGCGTCTGGGCGGTCAATCGCGCGCTCAACGCTCTCGAGCGCGCCTTTCTCCTGCGCTCCTGCTCGCAAAGCTTTTTCGACAATCGCACGCGCCCGTGCCTGCTCTTTCAGATCAAGCGCTGCTCGGGCCCCTGCACCGGCGAAATCTCGGTGGAGGATTACGCCGAACTCGTGCGCGAGGCGCGCGATTTTCTCTCCGGCAAGAGTCGCGCCGTGCGCGAACAGCTCGCGCGCGAGATGACCGAAGCCTCCGAGCGGCTGGAGTTCGAGCGCGCGGCGCGGCTGCGTGACCGCATCTCGGCGCTCTCCGCCGTACAGGGCGCGCAGGGGATCAATCCGCGCAGCGTCGAAGAAGCCGACGTCTTCGCCATCGCCAAGGAAGCCGGACGCTTCTGCATCGAGGCGTTCTTCTTTCGCGCTTTTCAGAACTGGGGCAATCGCTCCTATTTCCCGCGCGCCGACGCGACGCTGTCGGAATCGGAAGTGCTCGACGCCTTTCTCGCGCAGTTCTATCAGGAGCACCCTTCCGCGCGCTGCGTCTTCCTCTCGCATACGATCGAGGACAGCGCGCTTCTCGAGGAGGCGTTGACCGCGCGGCTCGGCCGCCGCGTCGAAGTGCTTGCGCCGCAACGCGGCGAGAAGCGCGAGCTTGTCGAGCACGCGCTCCAGAATGCGCGGCAAGCGCTTGGCCGCAAGCTCGCCGAGGACGCCAGCCAGCAGCGCCTGCTCGCGGCGCTCGGTCAGGCGTTCGGCCTCGCCTCGGCGCCGCGACGCATCGAGGTTTACGACAATTCCCACATCGGCGGCGCGCAGGCGATCGGCGCCATGATCGTCGCCGGCGCCGCGGGGTTCATGAAGGCCCACTACCGCACCTTCAACATACGAAGCGCCGACATTACGCCGGGCGACGACTTCGGCATGATGCGCGAAGTGCTGACGCGCAGATTCGCGCGGCTCGCCAAGAATGGGGACTCGGAGCAGGACTGCGACGCCTTTCCCTCAAGGCCCGACCTCATTCTGATCGACGGCGGACGTGGCCAATTCGAGGTCGCGCGCGATGTCATGCGCGAGCTTGGAGTCGAGGGCGTCGCGGTCACGTCGATCGCCAAAGGCGCGGATCGCAACGCCGGACGCGAAACATTTTTCGTTGAAGGGCGCGAGCCGTTTCGGCTGCCGCCGCATGATCCGGCGCTCTATTTCGTGCAGCGGCTGCGCGACGAAGCGCATCGTTTCGCGATCGGCACGCATCGCGCGCGGCGCAAGAAGGAATTCACCAAGAATCCGCTCGATGAGATCGCCGGCGTCGGCCCGGCGCGCAAGCGCGCGCTCCTACTAGCGTTCGGTTCGGCGAAGGCGGTGGCGAGGGCCGCGCTGTCGGACCTCGAAAAAGTGCCCGGCGTCAACAAGGCGACCGCGCGGCTCGTCTACGAGCATTTCCAGCGGGAATAGTAAAGCCGCGCAGCTGTCGACTCCGCTGTACGCGCGTGGCCAAGATTGCCAAGGCTGAAATTCAGATCGACGTCGATTCAGTCGTGCTAAGCAGAGCCTTTCTTCGTTCCCGCCCCCATGATCCGTCTGGGTCAATCGCGATCACGCCGAGCTGAGCGCTGGTTGAGAGCGAGCACGCCCTCGAGCGACGAGGCGAGAACCAACTCATCGGGTGCGAGTTTGTCGACGAGGAAGGACTTGAAGCTCTCCATGTCCAGCCTCCTTGATCGTCAGCGCGTCGGGTTTGGCGATCAGTCCGCGCACCGCTGTCGGAATCTTCGCGGTCATTTAAGTTCAGGCTCTGCAATAGGGCGCGATTGGCGGCCTTCTTCACCTCCGTCGCAGGTTCGGCACCGTTTGCGCATGTGCGAGGCTCGCGACGATTGCGGCGAGTGCCCCCCGGGCCAGCGAATGTGATTTCTGTCGCACGTCGAACATGCGGCCCTGCATTGTCTGGAGTAGATTTCATGGCAACCAAAAGGGGGGCACGCCCGCCGCGGTCATTGCGTCGATAATGACAGACTCGCGAGTGAAACCGATGATTCGCGTAAACGAGAGACAAGAAACGCAATGGACATCAGCGAAGACGAACCCACAACTTTCAGCGAGCATCCATTCCGCCAGGCGGTCCTCGCGGAGCTGCACGCGCGGCCGTTCCTGCCGCTCGACGCGCCGCGTCGCGTCTATCACTACGCCTTCGCCACCGATCACGAAGCGGCGGCGAGGGATCGCGAAGCGATCGGCGCGCTCGCGCTCGCGCATGGCGTGCTGGCGCCGGATCCGGGCGCCCGGTTCCACTACTTCATCTTTGGCGACTGGCGGCTTCGCTGGGAGCAGCATAGCGAATTCACCACCTACAGCTGGTCGACCGGCCTCGGCGCCGAAATCCCCTTCGCGCATGCCGATCCGTTCAAAGCGGGCGAAATCTCCTTCAAGCCGCCGGGCGTTCTCATCGTCGCGACGCAGCTCTGCGTCGTCGACGGCGCGCAGTCGGTCGAGGAGCTTGCGTCCTATTTCAATTCGCAGAGTCTCTGCGTCATTGGCGTCAAAGATCGCGATGCGCAGGTTCTGACCGATTTCGCCGTGGACGCCTATGGCTTCACGCGCATGCTGATCCGCGGCAAGGCGCTGCCGCGCATCGAAGCGGGCCGCCTCGCGCAGCGCGTCCTCGAAATCGAAACCTATCGCACGATGGCGCTGCTCGGGCTGCCGCTCGCGCGGCAAGTGTCGCCGCAGCTCGCCAGTATGGAGCGAGAGCTTTCGGGCATCACCGAAGCGCTGAATGACGCGCATGACATGCGCGTCAATGATCGTCTGCTGAAGCGCCTCTCGGACCTGCTCGCGAGCGGTCAGGCGCTGTCGACGCGCACCGCCTTCCGTTTCGACGCGAGCCGCGCCTATCGCGCGCTGGTGAAGAACCGGCTCTCCCAGCTGCACGAGCGGCGCGAAGGACAATATGCGACGATCTCAGATTTCCTCAATGCGCGCCTCGATCCGGCGATCGAGACCTGCAACGCCGTCGAAGCGCGCCAAACCCGCTTTTCAGCTCAGGTCGAGCGCGCGACCGATTTGATGCGCACCGGCATCACGCTGCAGATGGAGCGGCAGAACGGCGCGCTGCTCGAAGAGATGAACCGCCGCACGCGTTTGCAGATGCGGCTCAACCGCATCGTGCAGGGAATCACCATCGCGGGGCTCGCATATTTTCTTACCGGGCTCTTCAGCTTCGTCGCCAAAGGGCTCAAGGCCGGCGGCGCGCTGCCGCCGCAGGTTTCCGCCGATCTCGTCGCCGCTCTCGCAATCCCGATCGCCGTGCTCATCGCCATGGCCTTCATGGCCCGCGTTCACAGATTGTCGCGAGAGGCCGCGGAAGAGGAGCGCCTGGATTGACGTCTATTCGACGTCGAAGGGCGCGACTCCTGTCGGCTGGCCGTTTTCGCCAAGCGTGATTTTCTCGATGCGGGCTTCGGCCTCGGCGAGCAGCGCCTCGCAGCGCGCCTGCAGCGCCTTGCCGCGCGCATAGAGCTTCACCGACTCGTCGAGCGACACGGCACCCTTCTCAAGCTCGCCGACGATGCGCTCGAGCTCCTGCATCGCCTGTTCGAACGGCATCGAGGCGATTTCTGCGGCGGCTTCCGACTCCTGCGTCATGGCGTCTCTCATAGATCAAGCGCACGTCGTTGGCTATCGGTCGCAGGCTCGGCCCGGCCGACGATGCGCAATATCGCCGGGAATGCCTCGCGCGTGCGGCGCTCGATTTCGTCGAGCGCGTCATGGGCGCCTTGCACCGATGCGGTTGCGTCGAGGCGGCAGCGAAAATTGACGACGAGGCCACCCGGCGTTTCCCGAACTCTCACGTCCTGCACTTGCGCCGGCGGCCGGGTCCGAGCGGCGACGCGCGCGAGCGCCGCCTCGATTGCGCGAGCGACTTCCGGATCGGCGGCATGCGCCGCCAGCAGATGCATTTCCAGCGGTTCGATATGCGTCTCGACCTCGGCGTCGGCGCCGAATTCGTCGCGAAGCGCGCTTTCGAAATCGGCGGCGACGGCGTGCGCGCGGCCAAGCGGCATCGCGCCATCGAGTTCGATGTCGACGCCGATCGACAGGCGGCCCTCGATCTGTTGCGCGATGACGTGGTGTGCGTGGATGTGGCGGCGCGCCCCCACGAGCAGGATGCGCTCCGCAACGGTTTCGTCATCCAGCGCGCGCGGTTCGACCGACAGCGTAATGCGGGCGCGCGGCGTCACCTCGGCGATCGCTTCGGCCACCGCCGATTTGATCCGCGCCGCCTGCTCGACGCGCAGGCCGCGCGAAACGCCGATTGTCGCCTCGCCGACGATCTCGGGTCCGAGCGTGCGCAGCCGCAGCGACTCGATCGCGATGACGCCCGGCACCTCGGCGATCGCCCTCTCGAGATGGGGCGCGAGCTCCCGCGGAGCGGCGTCGAGCAAAGTGTCGATCGTGCGGCGGCCCAGCCGAAAACCGGCGACGGCGATGAAGGCGGCGACGCCAAAGGCCGCGAGCGCATCGCCCCGTTCAAACCCGTAATGCGCCGCAATGAGACCGATGAGCACCAGCGTCGACGAGACAAGGTCGCTTGCAAAATGCAGCGCGTCGGCGGCGAGCGCGTCGCTGCCCTCCTCCTTCGCGATCCGGCTCAACTGCCGCGAGCGCACGTAGTCGACGGCGATCGAAACCACGAGAACGCCGTAGACAGGCCAGCCGGCGTCGATCTCGACGTTCCTCTCCTGCAAGCGCCGCCAGGCCTCGGCGACGACGAACACGGCGAGTCCGAACAGGAAGCCCGTTTCGATCAGCGCCGCCAGCGCCTCATATTTGCCATGGCCATAGTGATGTTCTTCGTCGGCTGGCTTCTCCGCCTCGCGGACGGCGAAGAAGGTCAGCACCGTCGCGCCGGTGTCCACGAAGGCGTGGCCGGCCTCGGATAAAAGCGCAAGCGAGCCGGACCACAGACCGGCTGCGAATTTCGCCGCCGCGAGCAGAGCGCTCGCCGCGATCGACGCCTTGGCGGCCGCCAGCTTGGCGCTTGTCGCCGCTCTCGGAAGAGCCTTGGTCTCGGTCACGTCAACGCGCCATTTATCGTCTGGGAGAGCGAGCCCTCTAGCAGAGCGGCCGGCGTGGGCGCAATTTTGCGCCGCCCGACGTTGGCCGATGAAGGAGATAGGAGCCGCATATGCGATTTTTGCACACCATGGTCCGAGTCGGCGACCTTGATCGCTCGCTGGAGTTCTTCTGCGGCGTCCTTGGACTTCAGGAGGTGCGCCGCACCCAGAATGAAAAACACCGCTACACGCTCGTCTATCTCGCGGCGCCGGAAGACGCCGCGCAGGCCAAGGAAAAGGACGCCCCACTCATCGAGCTCACCTATAATTGGGACGAGCACGATTATGCCGGCGGACGCAATTTCGGACACCTCGCCTTCGCAGTTGAGAATATTTACGAGGCCTGCGCGCGGCTGCATGCCGCCGGCGTCACCATCAACCGGCCGCCCCGAGACGGCCACATGGCGTTCGTGCGAACGCCCGACGACATTTCGATCGAGCTGTTGCAAAAGGGCGCGCCGCTGCCGCCGCAGGAGCCATGGGCTTCGGCGCCCAATATCGGCAGCTGGTGAGAATTTCTGCGGCGCAGTGCGCGATCTATTGCGCCGCAGCTACGAATTTTTCAGCTTCTGGGAACTATTGCTCCACCGGCGAGTTAAATCCGAAGTCGGGCTGTGGCCTCAGCTCGGCTAATCATTATGTTGTTGATATGCTGGCGAACTTTCGTCGCGAAGCTGTCACGCCTTTCAGTTAGAAGGCTCAGGCGCGCGGCATGGGGAGCGAAGGTCTCTCGGCTCTTGCGCCGACAGCCTTGTTCGCTGGCTTGAGAGCCTGATCCCTTGGCCGGGATGAGGCGTTTTCAGCAATTTTATACAGAAAAGGTTCAGCTTGCATGGCTAGCTTAGCGGGACTGCGCCGCTCAGCGCGAATAGACAAATGTCGCGGGCGACCGCGGCCAACGAATGGTCCTCAGGGATCTGAAACAGGGCTCAAGGGCGGAGGTCGTCATGGTCATCGTGGATCTGATCAATTCCTGCTCTAACGACAAGGTCGCCCAGGCTGCATTGGCGTGCATCGGCGGCGGATTCGCCGAGCGCGTGCGCGCGGCGGCAGGGGAAAAAGGCGTCAGCGTCGGCAAATTCGTCGCATTGGCGGTACGCGAATTCGCGACCCGGTCCGACGAATCCGCGCAAGAGGCGCTCCGCGCCAAGATCGTGCGTGACGACCAGCCGCTGCTCAGAGGCCTTCGCGAGGTCCTCGAAGCGGCGCTGGAGCGGGATCCCTTCTTTCTGGACGGCGACGCGATGACCGCGACGCCTCCCTACGCCTACACCGCCGCGCGGGAGAATGCGCTCCGGTATCACTGACCTCATCAGGTTCATCACGCCTGCAAGTGGCGGCGTCGCGTCGGCGATGTCGCCATTTTTGCGTTGAGGCCTAGATGAAGCGGGAAGAGCCCTCTCTCTTTCCTGGCCAAGGATGACTCATTTTCTCGATCAGGCGCAGATCGCCTCAATCCTGTCGACTTACGGCTATTGGGCGATCTTTATCGTCGTAGCCCTGGAGAGCGCCGGCATTCCGCTGCCCGGCGAGACCATGCTGGTCGGCGCGGCGATCTTCGCCCGCCTCTCGGGGGCGATCGCCATCGAGAATATCGTCGTGGCGGCGGCGGCCGGCGCGATCGTCGGAGACAATGTCGGATACTGGCTTGGACGCGAATACGGCACGAAGCTTCTCGAACGCTACGGGCATCACGTCGGGCTCGGGCCCGAGAAGCTGCGACTGGGGCAGTATCTGTTCTACCGATGGGGCGGCGCGATCGTGTTTTTCGGCCGCTTCGTCGCGCTGCTGCGCATTCTCGCGGCCTCGCTTGCGGGCGCAAATCATCTGCCGCCGGGCCGGTTCTTCATTTACAATGCGACGGGCGGCGTTGTGTGGGCCTGCGTTTTCGGCTTTGGCGCCTATTACCTCACGGCAGGTTTTGAAAAAATCGAAGGGCCCATCGCGGCGGCGCTCGCTGGCGGGCTCGCGATCGGCTTGTTCGTGCTTTGGCGCTACTACAAGCGGCACGAGGCGCGGCTGATGCGGGAGGCCGACGCCGTGCTGAGCCAGCGCGACGCTAGCCGAAACGCGCGCCCATTCGCGCGTCGATGAGCGCGCGATTGAGATCGCGCGCCAGCTCCGCTTTCTGATCGGGGCCCAAAAAGGCGCCGATCTCGACACTTTCGCCCCGCGAGACCAGTGCCACCCGCTCGGTGCCGAATTCCTCATGCACGGTCTGTTCGAGCCGCACCCAGGACGGGTTGAACCGCCACTCCTTTCGCTGTCCGCGCGCGCCGATCTGCGCGAAAACCAGTTCCAGCGGCGTAAGATCGACCGTTTCATGACTGCGCGCGGCGTAGAAGCTCAGACGAAAGGCGAGATAGAGCCCGAGCGCGTCGAGACCCATGAATCCGGCGACCGGCCAAGCGCCCATGAAAAAGAAAGGCAGCGCGAACAGAACCTGGCCGACACAGAAGATCATGATGAAAATGTAGAACGCGTGCCGCGTCATCGACCGGTGCGGCGTCAGCCGCGCTTCGTAAATTTTCCGCTCGAAAGGGTCGGACATTTCTCCTGCCGGCTTTGTCCTTCAGACTCTGAAAGTTATAACGCGTCCATGGCGGAAACAAACAGTCAGAGCGCGCGCGTCGCCAAAAAACCGGTACGCCGACGGCGGCTGCCCGCCGCCGAGATCGCGCGAATCGAAGAGATTTTCGCGCGTCTTTCAGCCGCCAATCCTGACCCCAGAAGCGAGTTGCACTACAAGAACCCCTTCACCCTGCTCGTCGCGGTCGTGCTGTCGGCGCAGGCGACCGACGCCGGCGTCAACAAGGCCACTCCGGCGCTGTTCGCGCTCGCCGACACGCCGGCCAAAATGGCGGCGCTGGGCGAAGAGCGCGTGCGCGACCTCATCAAGACGATCGGCCTTTATCGCGCCAAGGCGAAAAATATCGTTGCGCTGTCGCGACTGCTCGTCGAGCGCCATGGCGGCGAAGTGCCCCGCACGCGCGAGGCGCTGACGGCGCTCCCCGGCGTCGGCGGAAAGACGGCGAATGTCGTGCTCAATGTCGCCTTCCATCAGCCGGTGATCGCGGTCGACACGCATATTTTCCGAGTCTCCAACCGGCTTCCGCTCGCGACAGGCAAGACGCCCGAGGAGGTCGAAGCGGGACTGGAGAGGATCGTGCCTCAGCAATATCTCCTGCACGCGCATCACTGGCTCATTCTCCACGGACGCTATGTGTGCAAGGCGCGCAAGCCGGAGTGCCCGCGCTGCATCATCGCCGATTTATGCCGCTTCAAAGCGAAGACGATCTAGTCCCCATTGCTGTAGCGGCCGCGGCGCCCATGCGACAAAGAGGACAAAGTCACAGACGGGCGTCGGCGTCCGTGGGATTCTCCGCGTCAAGCCGAAGGACAAACGCCGTCGAAGAGAACCGCTAATGAACTACAAAATGATCATCATCATCATGGGCGGCCTGCTGATGGTCGCCGCCATGATCCCCTACGCCTACAAAACGCGCTGCGTGACGGCGGAATGCATGCCGGAGCGGCCATACTAGTCCACCCGACGACGGCCCGAGGCGCCCGCTCAGCCGGGCGCCTCGAGGCGCGCTCGCGGGTCAATTGACCTGGCAGGTCGACTCATATCTGGCGCAGGCTCGGGCGTCGCCCCTGTTGCAACTCTGTTGCCATGTCCGGCACCCCGGCTTTTTCCACGGCTGGCTTTCGAATTCCCCAACCCGTTTGCGCACCGGCGCGCAATTATCCGTTTCCGGAATGGGCCGCGTGCCCGGCGGGCAGCCATGCATCGAATGGCCTTCCTCCCCGCGCGCCGGCCGCGCGCGCTGGCCGCCGTCGACGCAGAAGTTCTGAGAGATGAAGCAGGTCACCCTCCCGCCTTCGCGGCACGAAGAGGTCGCGGGCCGGTAGTGAATGCCGCCGCGCCCGTAATTGGCCTCGAGCCGTCGAACCTCCACAAGTCCCTTGTTGTTGGCCTTTGTGAGCGCTTCCTCTCTGGAATAGCCGCTGGCCGAAGCCTGCAGCACGCCACAGAACGCGAGTGCGCTTCCAGATAGAGAAACCACCCACAGGACCATCGTGGTCGTGATCAGCGTGATGCGTTTGAAGTTCATGCAGCCCCCCTTTCATGCCCCAGCTCAGGCTAGGCCTTAAGCAGAGCGAAAGATAGCGCGCGCGAAAAATAAACCGGCGGGATAGGGAGCGGACGCGTAAACGCCCAAGGCCTATGACAAAGGTTTCCCCAGTCGTCCCGCGAGATCCTGCACGAACTGCCAGGCGACGCGGCCGGAACGCCCGCCGCGGGTGATGGACCACTCCAGCGCCTCGGCGCGGATCGTCGCCGGCGGCGCATCGAGGCCGAAATGATCGGCGTAGCCGAAGACCATCGCCAGATAGTCGTCCTGGCTGCAATTATGAAAGCCGATCCAAAGCCCAAAGCGATCCGAGAGGGAGATTTTCTCCTCGATGACTTCGCCGGGATGAATGGCCGTGGCGCTTTCATTTTCCATCATGTCGCGCGGCAGCAAATGGCGGCGGTTCGACGTGGCGTAGAACAGGACATTGTCCGGGCGGCCCTCGACGCCGCCTTCGAGAGCGGTCTTGAGCGCCTTATAGCTCGTCTCCGAGCCGTCGAAGGACAGGTCGTCGCAGAAGACGATGAAACGAAACGGCGCCCGCGCCAGCGCGCCAAGCAACGCCGGCAGCGCCTCGATGTCCTCCCGATGTATTTCGACGAGCTTCAGGCCGCTCCCGGCCAGCGCGCCGTGGACGGATTTCACCAGCGAGGATTTGCCCATGCCGCGCGCCCCCCAGAGCAGAGCATTATTGGCGGGCAGCCCCTGCGCGAAACGGCTCGTATTAGCGAAGAGCATGTCGCGCTGGCGGTCGACGCCCTTGAGCAGCGCCAGATCGACGCGATTGACGCGGGCGACCGGATGGAACGCCTCGTTCGCCGCGCGCCAGACGAACGCCTCGGCGGCCGAAAAGTCCGGCGGCTCAGGCTGCGGCGGCGCCAGTCGCTCCAGCGCCCCGGCGATGCGGGCAAGCAGCTCTGCGACATCCTCTTGCGACATGACCCTCCCCGCAGCTCTCTTGGAAAATCAGTTCTCCCGGGCCAGCGAACCGATGGGGCTGATTTGCGCGACGCCGAGGATTATACCGAAGGGGCAGCGCCGCATCGACGCCAAGCCAGGAAAAGATTTTTGACGCATACGCAACATTCGCTCATCGAGCGCGCCATGGTGTTCATCGCGCCTCCGGACGCCGGCAAGGCCGAGGAGGCGCTCGCTCGCGTTCTGGAGAAGGACGAAGCGGCCGATGGCGCGCTCGCCGCGCTCTTGGGCGAGCGGACGCGGGCGCGCGAACTGCTCCTCGGCGTCCTCGGCGCTTCGCCTTATCTCACCGATCTTGCGGCGCGCGATCCGGCGCGGCTCGCAAGAGCGCTCGACAGCGATCCGGCGCAGCGCATCGAAGCGCTCATCGAAGAAACGCAGAACGTCGCGACTGACGACGAAGCCGAGCTGATGCGCCTGTTGCGCCTCACGAAGCAGGAAGCCGCGCTCGTCATCGCGCTCGCCGATCTTTCCAAAATCTGGGATATGCCGGAGGCGACGCGGGCGCTCACGCGCATCGCCGACGCGACTCTTTCCGCCGCCATTCGCTTTACGCTGCGCGCCGCCGCGCTGGCCGGCAAGATCGAACTCGCCGATCAGCGCGATCCGGAACGCGGATCGGGATGGATCTTTCTCGGCATGGGCAAGGGCGGCGCGTTCGAGCTGAATTACTCTTCGGACATCGACCTCATCGTCTTCTTCGACCGCTCGCGCGCGCGCCTCGCCGAACCCTCAGAGGACGTCGATTTCTTCGTCAGGCTGACGAAGCGCATCGTCAAAATCATGAGCGAGCGCACCGCCGACGGTTATGTGTTTCGCACCGATCTGCGTCTGCGGCCCGATCCCGGCGCGACGCCGATCGCAATCCCGCTCGAAGCGGCGCTGAGCAATTACGAAAGCATGGGCCAGAACTGGGAGCGCGCGGCCTTTATCAAGGCGCGGCCGGTCGCTGGCGACATATTCGCCGGCGAACAATTCCTGCAGGAGCTCGCGCCCTTCATCTGGCGCAAATATTTCGACTTCGCCGCCATCGCCGACGTGCATTCGATCAAGCGGCAGATTCACGCGCATAAGGGCCACGGCAAGATCGCCGTCGTCGGCCACAACATCAAACTCGGCCGCGGCGGCATTCGCGAGATCGAATTCTTCGTCCAGACGCAGCAGCTCATCACCGGCGGCCGCGACCGGCGCCTGCGCGGGCGTGAGACGCTCGCGATGCTGGATCAGCTCGTCGAGAGCGGCTGGGTGGCGCCGCAGGCGCGCGACGATCTGCGCGAAGCCTATCTGTTTCTGCGCGACGTCGAGCACCGGATTCAGATGGTCGCCGACGAGCAGAAACATACGCTGCCCGAGACAGAAGACGGCGTCGCGGTGATCGGCCGCATGATGGGCTTTTCGGGTTGCGCCGATTTTGCCGAGGCGCTGCTGAAACGGCTCGACGTGGTGCAAAGCCATTATGCGAAGCTCTTCGAAAGCGCGCCGCAGCTCACCTCGTCAGCCGGCAATCTCGTCTTCACCGGCGACGACGACGATCCGGGCACGATCGAGACGCTCGCCAATATGGGATTTGCGAATCCGAAGACAGTGACGGCGACCATTCGCGGCTGGCATTTCGGCCGCTACGCGGCGACGCGTTCGACCGTCGCGCGCGAACGGTTGACGGAACTGACGCCCATCCTGCTCGAAGCGATCGCCGCGACGGAGAACGCCGACGCCGCCTTTCTCGCTTTCGACAGGCTCATCTCGAAACTGCCGGCGGGCGTGCAGCTCTTCTCGCTGCTCGTTTCGCAGCCGCGGCTTCTCAAACTTCTCGCGGCCATTACCGGCGCCGCGCCCAAACTCGCCGAAACGATCTCCCGGCGCCCGCGCGTGCTCGACGCGCTCATGGAGCCAGCCTTTTTCGAGACGGTACCGACGCAAAGCGAATTGGAGGAGCGGCTCGCTTCGCAATTCGCCGAAGCGCGCTCCTATGAAGACGCGCTCGATCGCGCGCGCATCTTCGGACAGGAACAGAAATTCCTCATCGGCGTGCGCATCCTGACCGGCTCGGTGTCCGTGGCGGAAGCCGGCCTCGCCTATACGCGTCTCGCCGAAACGGTCATCGCCCGGCTCTTTGCGCGGGTCTGCGAGGAGTTCGCCCGCACGCATGGAACGATCGAGGGCGGCGCCGCCGCGGTCGTCGCCATGGGCAAGCTCGGCGGACGCGAGATGACCGCGGCGTCCGACCTCGATCTGATGCTGCTTTACGACGCCGATCCCATGGCGGAGTCGAAAGGCGGCGAACGGCCGATTTCAACGCAGCAATATTATGCCCGCCTCACCCAGCGGCTGATCAGCGCCCTTTCCGCTCCGACCGCCGAAGGGCTGCTCTATGAAGTCGATTTTCGCTTGCGCCCTTCCGGCAACAGCGGGCCGCTCGCAGTGAGCCTCGCCGCTTTCTCGGATTATCAGGCCAATGAAGCCTGGACCTGGGAGCAGATGGCCTTGACTCGCGCCCGCGTGGTGGCGGGCGCCGAGGCGTTCGCGACCCGCGTCGAAGCGGCGATCCGTCATGCGCTGACGAGCCCTCGCGACGCGCGGAAATTAAAGGACGACGTTTTGACCATGCGCCGGCGGATCGAAAAGGAAAGAGGCTCGACGAGCCCCTGGGAGGTCAAGCAGGTCGCGGGCGGCCTGATCGATATCGAATTCATCGCGCAATATCTGATGCTGCTCCACGGCGTGCAGCGGCCTCAGCTCTTTTCCACCACCACCGCCGTCGCCCTTGGCCATCTGAAGGACGCCGGCTTTCTTGACCCCGGCGCGGCGGAGGCGTTGACCGACGCCTCGCGGCTCTATCAGGGCTTGACGCAACTGCTGCGGCTCGCCGTCGATGACGCCTTCCGTCCGGCGGACGCGCCGCGCGGACTGACGGACCTTCTGCTGCGGATCGGCGACGCGCCGGATCTCTCCAATCTCGAAGCGCTGCTCGCCGACACGCAGAAGCGAACCCGGGAAATATTCACGAGCGTCGTCGGCGAGGTGGCCGAGCGCCCGGTTTCCGCGTGACTGGAGTTGCAGAACCGGCCGCTCGGGCATAGATACGCCGGATTCCTCGCGCAGGAGCTTTCCCGCCGGCCGACGGCCGCTTTTGTTCAGGGCCGCCTGGCCCCTTTTTTGGAGCACATCATGTCTCACGCCCGCAAGAATGCGCGTACACTCGCCCGCGCCGCGCTTGGAGCGACCGCGCTCGCCGCCCTGCTGGCGATGGGCGCCGCCGGCGTGACGTCGGCTGAGGCGAAAGTTCTCGCCAAGGTTAATGGCGTGGAGATCACCGACGAGGATCTGAAACTCGCGATGGATGATCTCGGCGCCGGCATTCCGCGCCAGCTCGAAGGAAAGGCGCGCGAGTCCTATGTGCTCGACTTCCTCATCGATGAGCAGCTCGTCGTGCAGAAAGCCCAGGCCGACAAGCTCGCCGAAACGCCGGAGTTCGCCAAGAAGCTCGCCTATCTGCGCGACAAGGCGCTGATGGAGACGCTGCTCGGCGACGTCGCCCAGAACGCGGCGACCGAAGCGGCGATCAAGCAGACCTATGATGAGGCGGCGAAGAACCAGAAGCCCGAGACTGAATATCACGCGCACCACATTCTGGTGCCGACCGAGGACGAGGCGAAAGCCGCGCTGAAGCGCGTCAAGGCCGGCGAGGATTTCGGCAAGGTCGCGACTGAGCTCTCCAAGGACCCGGGCGCCAAGGGCGGCGATCTCGGCTGGTTCACCAAGGACCGCATGGTGCCGGAATTCGGCGACGCCGCGGCGAAGATGGAGCCGGGCCAGGTCTCCGACCCCGTCAAGACGCAGTTCGGCTGGCACATCATCAAGCTCGACGAGAAGCGCCCTAAAGTCTTCCCGCCGCTCGACCAGGTAAAAGATCAGGTCGCTCGCTATGTCGTGCAGAAGGCGCAGAGCGAACTCGTCATGAAGCTGCGCGAAGGCGCCAAGATCGAGCGCTCGGACCAGCCGGCCGAGGCGCCGAAGACGGCCGAGCCGCCAAAGAAGGCGGACGAAAAGAAGAAGAAGTAAGCGCCAAACGCGCCTTCCCTGTAGAGGCGGCGACTTGGACAGGTAGGACGGCAAATCGAGCAAAGGCTGGCCGCAGCAGCGCGGCCAGCCTTTGCGCTTCCTGCGCCCGTTCCTTGCGACCATGACTCCCCGATCCGCGAGGTAGCAAGTCACAGCCTTGACGCGCGACTCGCGCAGGGTCCAAACCCCGCAGGTCAACTCCAATTCTCAGGCTGAAAATGGCTCACGACGCTCCCCTATCCCCGCTCGCGCCGGCATCCGCGCCAGAAATCCCGCCCCTCGAGGGCGTGCGCTTCGCCGTCGGCGCGGCGGGGGTGCGCTATGCCGGACGCACCGACGTGATGCTTGCCCTGCTCGACGCCGGAACGACCGTCGCTGGCGTCTTCACGAAATCCAAATGTCCCTCCGCGCCGGTCGACTGGTGCCGTGAGAGGATCAAGGGCGGAAAGGCCCGGGCGCTGCTCGTCAATTCCGGCAACGCCAACGCCTTCACCGGCAAGACCGGGGCGCAGGCGGTCAAATTCTCGGCGAAGCTCGCCGCGGCCGCGACGGGCGCGCCGGAGCGGCAGATTTTTCTCGCGTCCACGGGCGTCATTGGCGAACCGCTCGACGCGCATAAATTCGACGGGCTGCTGGAGAAGCTCGCGGAAGAGGCGCGGCCCGACGGCTGGCTCGACGCCGCGCGCGCCATCATGACCACCGACACCTATCCGAAGCTTTCGACGCGCAAGGCGACGATCGGCGGGGTCGACGTGACGATCAGCGGCTTCGCCAAGGGCGCGGGCATGATCGCGCCCGATATGGCGACGATGCTCGCCTTCGTCTTCACCGACGCCGCCATCGGCGCCGAGGCGCTGCAGGCGATGCTCGAAAGCGGCGTCAAGAGCAGCTTCAACGCGATCACGGTCGACGGCGACACGTCGACCCCCGACACGCTGCTGCTCTTTGCGACAGGCGAAGCGAAGAAACGCGGCGCGCCGAAAATCGAAAAGCTTGGCGACAAGCGGCTCATCGAATTCAAGCGCGCGCTCGACGCCGTGCTGCGCGACCTCGCGCATCAGGTGGTGAAGGACGGCGAAGGCGCGCGCAAATTTGTCGAAGTGACGGTGACGGGCGCCGACAGCGCAAAGGCGGCGAAGCGCGTCGCCTTCTCGATCGCCAATTCGCCGCTCGTCAAGACCGCGGTCGCCGGCGAGGACGCCAATTGGGGCCGCATCGTCATGGCCGTCGGCAAGGCCGGCGAGAAGGCCGACCGCGACAGACTTGCAATCTGGTTCGGCGGCGTACGCGTCGCGCATAAGGGGCTGCGCGATCCCGGCTATGACGAAGCGGAAGTTTCGCAGATCATGAAGCGCGACGAGATCGTCATCAATGTCGACCTTGGAATCGGCAAAGGCGCGGCGACAGTCTGGACCTGCGACCTCACTAAGGAATATGTCGCAATCAACGGCGACTATAGAAGCTGATCCGCCGCATGATCCTCCCCAATGCGGCGCGCGCCGCAATCTTCGACATGGACGGCACGCTTCTCGACACGGAGCGGTTCTATCTGCGGGCGATCAGCGAGGCGTGTTCCGCGATGCAGCTGCAAGCCGACGAGGGCTTCTTTCTGCAGATGCTCGGAACGCCCTGGTCGAACTGCTACGCGCTGATGGAGCGCCGCTTTGGCGAGCGTTTCGCGCGGGCGCGTTTCGATCCGCTGTTCGATGCGCGCTTCGCGGCGCTCACCCGGGACGGCGTTCCGGTCAAGCCAGGCGTGCGCGAACTTCTGGCGTATCTGCAATCGCGCGCTATGCCGATGGCGGTCGCGACGTCGACTCGCGGCGAGATCACAAGACGCCATCTCGAGCGCGCCGGCCTGCTGAACTATTTTGCGGTGCAAATAACGGCCGACATGGTGAAGGAAGCCAAGCCGGCGCCGGAGACGTTTATGAAAGCCGCCGAGCAACTGGATATGGCGTCCAGACATTGTCTCGCGCTGGAGGACTCGCCCGCAGGCGTCCGGTCCGCGGCGGCGTCGGGCGCGATGACGATCATGGTTCCCGACCTCGCGCCGGCCACGGCGGCCGAGCGGGCGCTGTGCGTCGCAGTCGTCAGGACGATGCATGACGTGCTAGATTGCCTGATCGCCGCCGAGACCGCCGCGCCTGCTTGATCAGCGCGCGTGCGGCGGCCAAAGTTCGCGAACTGCGTTCTCGTGGAGCGTTCTTGCCATGCGTTGCGTGCAGCTACTCATCGTCGCGCCGCCCCTCGTCGCGCTTGCGGCTTGCAACACGGCGCGCGGCCCCGCGCCCGGCGTCAGCTTCGATCCGTCGCAGGCGAACTACATCAGGGCGCCAGGCAAGGGCGTCATCACGGGAGAGGCGTTTCTGCGCGACGGCTCGAAGTCGAACGTGCGCTACGCGGCCGGCCAAACCGTGAGACTCATCCCCGCCACGACTTACGCGCAGTCGCGCATCAAGAATTTCTACGGCTCGGTGAAATTCCTGCCCGCCGGCTCAATCCCCAAAGTCGAGCCGGATTCGCAATACGCCTCGCTGACCCGCACGACGACGACGGAATCGAACGGGCGGTTCACATTCGAGAACGTCGCGCCGGGACATTATTATCTCACCACGCAACTCGTCTGGCAGCCCAAGGACTCACCCAAGCCAGAAGGCGGCGCCATGTATGAGGAAGTGACGCTCACTGGCAAGGAAAACGGCCCCGTGAAAGTCGTTCTTTCCGGCAATTGAGCGCGCCCGTGAATATTCTGCTCGTCGTGGCGGCGGCGCTCGTCGACGCCGACAATCGCGTGCTCATCGCGCAGCGCCCCGAAGGCAAGCAACTCGCCGGCCTTTGGGAATTTCCCGGCGGCAAGCTCCATCCCGGCGAACGGCCCGAGGACGCCCTGGCGCGCGAACTGGAGGAAGAGCTCGGCGTGCGCATCTGCGCGCCCTGTCTCGCGCCGCTGACGTTCGCGAGCCACGCCTACGACGACTTCCATCTGCTGATGCCGCTTTACGTGTGCCGAAAGTGGGAAGGCTTCATCACGCCGACGGAAGGACAGGCGGTGAAATGGGCGCGCGCCCGCGATCTGCGCAACTATCCAATGCCGCCCGCCGACGCGCCGCTGATCGGCCCGCTGATCGATCTCCTGGGCTGAGTTGGCGGACCCGCCGCCGATCGGCCCTATGCTTCCCTGACCGTCGCGTAGCTCGCCGGGATCGACAGAGTCCAGATCAGTCCGTCGGGCGGGAAATTCAGCGTCGCCGTGCCGTCGAGCGCCTGCGCGACGAGCCGCTTCACGACCTTGTGTCCGAAGCCTTCGCGCGGCGGCATCGCCACCGCCGGACCGCCGCTCTCGCGCCATTCGATGTTGAGCCTGCCGTCCTCGAATCGCCATGTCAGCGACACTGCGCCATCCGGCCGCGACAGGGCGCCATAGCTCAGCGCATTCGTCACCAGCTCATGCAGCGCGAGGCCGATGTTCTGAGCCGCCTCCGGCTTCAGCATGATTTTCGGTCCGTCGATCTTGGCGCGTCCCGGGAGGTCGCCCTGCGGCACGTCCATGCAATAAGCGAGCTGCGCGCGCACCAATTCGCGCATCGAGGCGCGGCGCGAGTCCTGCGACACGAGCAGGTCGTGCGCCATCGACAGCGCCTGCAGCCGCGCGGCGAATTTGCGCTGATATTCTTCGAGCGACGGCGAACCGGCCGCCGTCTGCCGCGACATCGCCTGCACCACAGCGAGCAGATTCTTCGAGCGATGCACGAGTTCGCGCAGCAGCACGCGCACATGCTGTTCGCGCTGCTTGCGCGGGGTTATGTCGCGCGCGGTGCCGAGAATGCGCACCGCCCGCCCCTCCTCGAAAAAGGTGCGCCCGCGCACCGAGACCCAGCGTTCGATTCGGTCGGTCTGGCCGATGACCCGATATTCGATTTCGTAATCGCCTTCGTGCGTGGGATCGAGCGCGACCCCCACCGCCTCCTTGGTGCGCTTCTTGTCCTGCGGATGCAGCGCGCTGCGGAAAATCTCGAAGCTGGCCGGAACGCCCTCGGGAAGCCCCCACAGACGGCGCACGCGCTCGTCTATATGCACCTCACCCGTGATAAGATTCCAATCCCAGATGCCGGTGCGCCCCGCGTCGAGCGCGAGCTGCATACGCTCCAGGGCGAAGGCCTGCTCGTCGCAGAAGGAGCGCGCCCCGGGCGCGTGATCGGTTTCCGGGCGAATTTCCGTGTCGGTCATTCGGCGCCTATCGTCTGTCGGAAGGCCGGCAGCATACTCCCAGACGCGTCCGGGCGCGAGGGGCTTAAGGGCTTCCCCATCCAAAGGAGGCCTCATAGAGGCGTCTCCTCAAAATGAGGGCGAGGAAATAGTCCTTCACCCGGTCGCGGGCTTAGATATCGACCAGCTCCGTCGCGAAAGCGGCGCGCTCCTGAATGAATGCGAAGCGCGCTTCCGGCTTGTTTCCCATCAATCGCTCGACGCAGTCCGCTGTCTCCTCGCGATCTTCCGGCCCGACGATCACCTTGAGCAGCGTGCGCTTGCTCGGGTCCATCGTCGTTTCCTTGAGCTGAGCCGCGCTCATCTCGCCAAGCCCCTTGAAACGGCTCGTCTCGATTTTCCCCTTGCCGGTCAGCTCCTTGGCGATCAGTTCCTCGCGGTGTTCGTTGTCGCGCGCGTAAACGGTCTTCGCGCCCTGCGTGAGCTTATAGAGCGGCGGCTGTGCGAGATAGAGATGGCCGTTCTCGATGAGCCGCGGCATCTGCCGATAGAAGAAGGTGATGAGCAACGACGCGATATGCGCGCCGTCGACATCGGCGTCGGTCATCACGATCACTTTCTCGTAGCGCAGATCCTCATCGCGGTAATGCGCGCCCAATCCGCAGCCAAGCGCCTGCGTGAGATCGGCGAGCTGCTGATTGGCGAGGAGCTTGTCCTTCGTCGCCGAGGCGACGTTCAGAATCTTGCCCCGCAACGGCAGGATGGCTTGCGTCGTGCGGTTGCGCGCCTCCTTCGCTGAGCCGCCGGCGGAATCGCCTTCGACGATGAACAGCTCCGACCCTTGAGCCGAATTATTCGTGCAATCGACGAGCTTGCCGGGCAGACGCAGCTTGCGGGTCGCGGTCTTGCGTGCGATGTCCTTCTCCGCGCGGCGGCGCTGGCGCTCCTCGGCGCGCTCGACGGCGAAATCCAAAAGCTTATTCGCCTGCGACGGCGCGCCGGCAAGCCAATGGTCGAAAGCGTCGCGCACCGCGCCCTCGACGATGCGCGCCGCCTCGACGCTCATCAGCCGGCTCTTGTTCTGGCCCTGGAATTCCGGCTCGCGAATGAAGACCGAGATCATCGCGGCCGACTGGCCCATCAGGTCGTCGGCGGCGACGTCCTTGGCCCGCTTCGCCTGCCCCACGCGCTCGGCGTGATCCTTGAGCGCCTTCAACAGCGCGGCGCGAAACCCCGCCTCATGCGTGCCGCCGTCCGGCGTCGGAATGGTGTTGCAATAGGAGTGAACGAAGCCGTCGTCCTCGGCCAACCAGGAGACCGCCCATTCGAGCGAGCCATGGCCGCCTTCGCGCGTGATCTTGCCGACGAAGGGCTGGTCCGTGACGAGTTCGTGGCCATGAATCTCGCGCGCCAGGTAATCCTTCAGGCCGCCGGGGAAGCGCAGCACCGCCTCATGCGGCGTGTCGGCGCCGGGCTCGATCAGCGACGGATCGCAGCGCCAACGGATTTCGACGCCGCCGAAGAGATAGGCCTTGGAGCGCGACATGCGGAAGAGCCGCGCCGGCTTCCAATGCGCGCTCCCGCCGAAAATCTGCGCGTCGGGCTTGAAGCGCACCTTGGTGCCGCGCCGATTGGCGATTCGACCGACCGATTTGAGCTTGCCGAGCGGTTCTCCGCGCGAAAATTCCTGCCGGTAGAGCTCGCCGCCGATCGCGACTTCGACGTCGAGCTTCTCGGACAGTGCATTGACGACCGAGACGCCGACGCCGTGCAGGCCGCCCGAGGTCTGATAGGCCCCGCTGTCGAACTTGCCGCCGGCGTGCAGCGTGGTCATCACCACTTCCAGCGCCGATTTCTTGGGGAACTTCGGGTGCGGATCGACGGGAATGCCGCGGCCATTGTCCACGACCGTCAGCCAGCCGTCGGGCTCCAGGTTCACTTCGATGAAGGTGGCGTGGCCCGCCACAGCCTCGTCCATGGCGTTGTCCAGTACCTCGGCGAAGAGGTGATGCATCGCCGCTTCGTCTGTGCCGCCGATATACATGCCGGGGCGGCGCCGGACCGGCTCGAGACCCTCCAGCACTTCGATCGAGGCTGCCGAATATTCGGCAGGCGCCCGCTTTGCGGCGGGTTTCGCTGCGGGCGCCTTGCGGGGCGCGCCGCCGAAAAGGTCAGGTTTTGAAGCCATGGGGCGATATTAGCGCGATTCGGGATCGAGGGGGCCGGTCCGGCGCAGGCGTTTTCGCCCGGCCGACATGGGGAGTTCACAAATCAGGCGGATGACGCCTTGCCTTGTCGCACGCGCGACGCTGGGGCATCCTTCGGCCCGACAATTACTGACTTGGGGATTTTCGCTCAATCAAAAAATTCGGAGCAATCCATGGCGCATGTTCAGGAATTAGCGGTGTATCAGGTCGACGTCGCGCCGCCGGCCGGCGAAACCTTAACGCCCGCTTTCTTCGTCGAAAGCACAGCGCCCGATAATATCGACGATACGGAATGCGTTCTGCCGCCGCCCGAGAACTGCAAGGTTTCCGATCTAAACAAGATCGTCGAGACTCTGGCGAAGCAGAAAAACCCCAAGCTCTTGATCACCGTGCACGGCTTCAATACGCCGCGCAAGAAAGTTCTCGACACATTCAGGGAGTCGTTCATCGCGCTAAACGACGACCGCGAACTCGAGAACCGAGGTCTCGTCTGCGTGGGCTACCGATGGCCGTCGGAGGCGATGGGAACGCCCTGGCGGAGCGGACTGAACGCTGCGCCATTGTTCCTCCTCGGCATTCTATTCGTCTCGCTCGCCGCCGTATATCTCGTGAACTTCTATTTTGAGATCTGCGACTGGTGGAAGCTCGCGCGCGTCGTGGTGACCGCCGTGACGGCGGCGATGGCCGTCATTCCCCTCACCCTTTTCGGCTTGCGGCTCATCGTCTATTTTCGCGACGGCTTTCGCGCGACGAATTACGGCGTGCCAGACCTCGTCAATCTCATTCGCGACATCGACGACAGGCTTCCCAAACGTCCGAACGACGACCCCGACGATCTCATCGGTCGACCTTTCCTTTATCGGCCACAGCATGGGCGGCTTCGTCGTCACAAACGCCGTGCGCATTCTGTCCGACGTGTTCTCCCCGCTCGCAATCGCCGCCATGCGTAGCGTGGAAGCCGCGGGCAGCGAAGAGGAGCGCAGGCGCCGCGAGCTCAGATCGAAGATCGGCAAGAACTTTCTCCTGCGCCGCCTCGTGCTCGTCTCGCCCGACATTCCGGCTGAGGTGCTGCTGTCCGGCCGCAGCAATGCGCTGCATTCGTCATTGATCCGCTTTCAGGAGGCGCATCTTTTTTCCAACGAAGGCGATGAAGTTCTGCGTAACATTTCAACGACGGCGAACTTCTTTTCGCTGCCGACGAAGAGCCGCAGCTTCGGCTACAGGCTCGGCAATGTCGGCGTGCTGACCGCATGGCGGCTTTCCGAAGAGCTGACGCTCGGCAATCTGCGCGTCGGCTCCCGAACGCTTCACGAACTTTATGAGGAGCTCGGCGCCGTGCAGCCCGAGGAATCCTTCGCGCAGAGGCTCACCTATTTCGATTGCACCGACAGCATCGACGCGGAGGGGCGCGGCGTCGTGACGGACGCGGCCCGCGGGACGGCGCCGAACCTGTCCTGGCTTGGACATCTCCGCCTGCTTTGGATCTACGTCAAAGGCGAGGCCGATGTGCACTCCGGCTATTTCCTGAAGCCCAGCCTGGTGCGCCAGCTGATCTATCGCTTCGCCGCGATCGGCTATGGCGACGCGGAGAAGCTTTATGGCGGTCTCCCGGCATTGAGCGCCATGTGTGAAGAGTCTCAGATCAAGGCGCTGAAGCCGAGCGCTCGCAGCGTCGCCGCCGCCGCGGCGGCGGACGCGGTTCAGGGTGCGCCATGATCGCCTTGGTCGTCCCGCTTTTAAGCGTGCTGCTGCCGCTGGCGCATCTGGCGCTCAGCAAGGCGCCGATAACCCGCCTTCGCGTCATTCGCCTGCTGCTGCTTTACGCGCTGGTTCTCGACGTCGGCGTCATCGGTCTGCCGCTCGGATTCATCCCGCATGTGTTCTTCCCCGACCAAACGGCGCGGATGATCGGCTGGCCGCCGGGCAGCCCGTTCCAGTTCGAGGTCGGCGTTCACGACGGCGCCTGGGGCGTTCTCGGCTTTCTCTGCATCTGGATTCGCGGCGCGTTCTGGTTCGCGACCGGGCTTGGATGGTCGCTGTTCATGCTGGGGGCGACTTATGGCCACGTCATGCAAACGATTCGCGCCGGCGATTACGCGCCGTACAATTTCTTAACGATCTTCTCCGACGGCTTCGTCGCCTTCTGGCTGCTCCTGCTTCTCTATCTGTGGCGCCGCTGGGACGCCACGGACGATGAACGCAGATAGAAATCGCGGCAAACGATACGCGGCGACTGAATTGAGCCTGAGGTTGAAGATGGAAACGAAGGTCGATGAAATCGCCGAACGCGTCTACCGCCTCTCGACCTTCGTGGCGGAGATCGCGGCCCCGGCCGGTTTCACCTTCAACCAGTTCCTCATCGACGCCGACGCGCCGCTGCTCTTCCATTGCGGGCCGCGTTCGCTGTTTCCGTTCGTGTCCAAGGCCTTGGGCGCGATCATGCCGGTCGAGCGGCTGCACTGGATTTCCTTCGGCCATGTCGAAGCCGATGAATGCGGCGCTATGAATCTGTGGCTCGCCGCCGCGCCAAACGCGCAAGTGATTCATGGCCAAACGGCGTGCATGGTGTCGCTCAATGATCTCGCCGACCGGCCGCCGCGCGCCCTCGCCAATGGCGAGGTTCTGGATATCGGCGGCAGGCGCGTGCACTACATCGATACGCCGCATGTGCCGCATGCGTGGGAGTCGGGCCTGATCTACGAGGAGACGACCCGCACGCTGTTCTGCGGCGATCTCCTCACGCAAATCGGCCAGGGGCCGCCCCTCACGCGCGAAAGCCTGCTCGACGCGGCGATTACGGCGGAAAACGCCTTTCAGGCGACTTCACTTACTCCTGCGACAGGCCCGACGCTTCGCATGCTCGCGGCGCTGCAGCCGCGCCGCCTCGCCGTCATGCACGGCTCGAGCTACGAGGGCGATTGCGCCGCCCTGCTCTCGCAGCTCGCCGACTATTACGAAACGGCGCTCGCGGCGAAGAGCGCCGCGTCATCCTCTACTTGACGGCAAGCTTTTCGATGCCCCTCGCGTGCTGCAAAGCGCGGAGCGGCGCCGCGTGGATGTCCGCGACCCGCGCGAGCATGACGAAGAGAGTCTGCGTCAGCCTTCAGCGATAGGCTTCCCGCATCGACGCCACATCGATCCTGCGGTAAGACATTCAGGCAAAAATCCAAGGGAAGAAATGCCACGCTTCTTCGTCACGCTCGCCGCCTGTCTCGCCAGCGTCGCCCTTTTCGCGGCGCCGGCGCAGGCGGAAAAACTGCGCATCGCGCTGCAAAAGACCGGCACGCTGGGCTGGGAGCTCGCCGTCGTCAAGGCGTTCAACCTCGACAAGGAAGCGAAGCTCGACATCGAGGCCACTGAACTCGCCTCGACCGACGCCGGCAAGATCGCCATTCAGGGCGGCGGCGCCGACATCATCATCTCCGACTGGCTATGGGTCGCGCGACAGCGCGCTCAAGGTCAAAAGCTGACCTTCTACCCGCACTCGTCGGCGATCGGCGCGGTGATGACGAAGAATCCCGCGATCAGGAGCGTCAAGGATCTCGCGGGCAAGAAGCTTGGCGTCGCGGGCGGGCCGCTCGACAAGAGCTGGCTGATGCTCAAAGCCCATGCGCTCAAAGAGGGCGTTGATCTCGACAAGACCGCCACCGTGCTCTACGGCGCGCCGCCGCTCATCGCCGAGAAGGCGCTGCAGGGCGAGATCGACGCCGCGCTCGAATTCTGGAATTTCGCCGCCGATCTCGAAGCGCAAGGTTTTGCGCGCGCCATCGAACTCACTGAGGTCGAGAAGGCCCTCGGTGCCAAGGGCGACGTCGTCGTCACGGGCTATGTTTTCGACGAAGGCTTCGCGGCGAAAGACGAAGACGCGCTCGCGCACTTCTTTGCGATGACGAAGAAGGCGAAGGAGCTGATCGCCACGTCCGACGCGGCTTGGGATGTGGTCAAGACGCAGCGTCTCGGCGGCAAGGACGCGCGAACGCTCGATGTCTACCGCAAGCGTTATGTCGCCGGCTTGCCGAAGCGCACGATCGCACAGGAAGAAGCCGACGCGCGCATCCTCTATGGCGCGCTCGCCGCGCTCGGCGGCGAAAAGCTGGTTGGCCCTGCCAAGACGCTCCATCCCGGAACCTTCTACACGGACGCCAAGGGCGAGCCGCATTGATCCGTTTCGTCTCGCTTGCCGCTCTGCTCCTGCTTTGGCAGATCGCGGCGTGGCTGTCAGATCCGCATCGCTTCCCCGGACCTGCCGCCGTCTTCGAGAAAATCTATGAAGAGGCGGTCTCCGGGGCGCTCTTCGCCAATCTCGCGATCACGCTTGCGCGCGTCGTCGCCGCCTTCGCGCTCGCCATGAGCTTCGGGACGGCGATCGGCTATCTCATGGGCCGCAACAGACTCGCGGACCGGCTGCTCGACCCGTGGCTCGTCGCCCTGCTCAATCTGCCGGCGCTGGTCGTCATCGTGCTCGCTTATGTCTGGGCGGGCCTCACCGAAGTCGCCGCGATCGGCGCCGTCGCGCTCAACAAGCTGCCAAACGCCATCGTCGTCGTGCGCGAAGGCGCGCGCGCGCTCGATCCGCATCTCGAGGACATGGCGCATGTGTTTCGCTTTTCTCCCGCCACGCGTTTCAGGCATCTCGTCCTGCCGCAGCTCGCGCCCTATCTTGCGGCGGCGACGCGCTCCGGCCTGTCGCTCGTCTGGAAGATCGTCCTCGTCGTGGAGCTGTTGGGGCGCTCCAACGGCGTGGGCTTCGAAATCAACATGGCCTTTCAGCTCTTCGACATGAAGCTGCTGCTGGCTTAGGCGCTTCCCTTGGTCGCGCTGATGCTCGGCGTCGAAACCTTTCTGGTGCAGCCTCTTGAACGACACGTCTCACGCTGGCGGCGCGGCGTCTCTCAACGTCTCGATCGCGTCTAAGGATTATCATTCCGCAAACGGGCGACCGCTTCGCGCGCTCGAAGATCTGCGGCTGACTCTGCCGGCAGGAAAGGCGGGCGCCGTCGTCGGCCCTTCCGGCTGCGGGAAGACCACCCTGCTGCGGCTCATTGCAGGCCTCGACGTGGATTACGTCGGAACGATCGCGCTGCCCGAGCACGGCCGGCTCGGCATGGTCTTCCAGGAGCCGCGTCTGCTGCCCTGGCGCAGCGTCATCGACAACATCCGCATCGCCGCGCCGCATGCGCGCGACGACGAGATCGCCGCGCTTCTCGATGAACTCGGTCTCGCCGACCACGCGGCGCATTTCCCGCGCGAACTATCGCTCGGCCTCGCTCGGCGCGCGGCGCTCGCGCGCGCCCTGGCGGTCAAACCCGACCTTCTGCTGCTCGACGAGCCGCTTGTTTCGCTAGACGCGGTCCTCGCCCGGGAGCTGCGCGACATGATCGCGCGGCTCATCGACGAGCGTCGCATTACGACGCTGATCGTGACTCACGATCTGCACGAAGCGCTTGCGCTTGGAGACAGGCTGTTTCTGCTATCGCCGCGCCCCGCCCATGTCGTCGCGACGATTGACGTGCCGGCGCCGCGCAGACTGCAGAAGGACGCCGCCGATGCGCTCGAGGCGCAGGCGCGGGAGGCGCTCGCCGCTGCGCGCGCCAAATCGCCATAGCGAACGTCTGAAGACCGCTGAGCGCGCTTCGACGATCTTCTCGAAGCGTGCGAAGGCGCACAGAAATCCCCGCGCCTTCAATTCATCATCTGTCAGTCTCGCAGGTTAGTTTTGAAGGAATTCCGCGAGACGCAATTTAAGAGGAGATATAAAGATGACATTGCTTTCGAAATCTGCCGCCGCCGCCTTCCTTGCGGCAACTCTTCTCACGCCTTCCTTCGCGTCGGCCAGAGTTTCGGTGGGACAAGCTGCTGAGCAGAGCGCGTCCGTGCGCCGAATCGGCTGGAGGCCGACGATTTCGAGTCGCGACCGGGCCAATATCTGTCCGCCGAACTTCAAATGGATAGACACGACGTGCGTGCATTGGCCGCGGTAAGCAAGGATTGATGCCCTACAGTGACGCCGCCGCCCAAGTGCGACGGCGTCAGCCGCGCGTTCGAAGATCTCCTATTCACCAGGGAAGGTCTTCGCCGCGATAGTCGAGATAGCGGCGCGTGTCGGCGAGCGTCAGAGACTCGGCGACTCGGATTACGCCCGCCACGCTGTCGCGCACGTCGAGCGTCGCATCCGGTCCGCCCATGTCGGTGCGCACCCAGCCGGGATGCATCGCGACGACGATGACGCCTTCCGCCTTCAGATCGGCGGCGAGACACTGGGCGATCTTGTTCAGCCCTGCTTTGGAAACGCGGTAGGCGACGTTGAACGTCCCGTCGAGCGACATCGAGCCGAGTATGCTCGACATCAACACGATGCGCGGCCGAGCGCCGCGTTTGACCAGCGGTAGAAACGCCTGGACGACGCGCAGCGGGCCGAGCGTGTTGATGGAGAGAAGATCGAGCGCGCCTTCGAAATCCATGTCGGTGGAGGATTGGCGCTGCGGCCCATAGGCGCCGGCGTTGACGATCAGCACGTCGACGGGATCGGTTATTCGCGCCGCGGCGGCGCGCACCTCGCGCTCCTCGCGAACGTCGAATTGCAGCGTGGTCGCGTGCGGCGCGGCGGCCTTCAACGCCGCGAGACCGGCGGCGCTGCGGACGCTCGCGGTCACGCGATCGCCCCGCGCCGAAAGCTGACGCGCAGCCTCCAATCCAATGCCGCGGCTCGCGCCGACAATGAGCCAATGAGACATGTCGCCTACCTGCGGGTTTTTGATCATGGATCGATCTACTCGCCTGAATATAGCGTCGGCGCGGCGGCGGACAGCTTGCCGGCCGCGATGCGGCAGTGCAGTATTCTTGTCATTCAAGGGGGCTTTTCATGAACGATATGACTATTGGCGCGGCGCAAGACGCGCCGCAGGCGGGCGGTATCGTCTTCACCGGCCGCGACGATGAATTTCGCGACATCCTGCGCAAAGGCGCGCTTCTCGAAGTCGTCACCTTCGGCTTCTACCGATTCTGGCTCGCGACCAAAATCCGCCAGCATCTGTGGTCGCATACAATTCTCGACGGCGACGCCTTCGCCTATCTCGGCACGGCGCGCGAATTGCTCATCGGTTTCTTTTTCGCCATCGCCATCCTGGCGCCGATCTACCTCGCCTCCTTCCTGCTTGGCGTCGAAGCCGAGCGATCGCAAGCTTTCGCCTCGTTGCTGGTCGGCGTATTTTTTCTGGCGTTCTGGCAGTTCGCAATCTATCGGGCGCGTCGCTACCGGCTGCATCGCACCGCCTGGCGCGGGCTCCGCTTTCACATGGACGGCTCGGGCGTTTCCTACGCGCTGCGCGCGATGGGCTGGGGTCTCGTCACGATCGTCACGCTCGGACTGGCGCTGCCGTGGATGCAGGCGGGCTTGGAGCGCTATAAGATGCGCCACACCTACTACGGCGATCTTCGCGGCGATTTCGTCGCGACCGGCGGCGATTTCTTGAAGCAGGGCTGGCTGCTCTGGATTGGAGCAGCGTTCTCGACGGCCGCTTACTTCGCCGGTCCGATTCTCTACGAACTCACCAAGCACGGCGCCTGGTTCCTGTTGATGCTACCGACCCTCCCAGCGGCCGTCTCCATATATGCGCGGTTTAAGGCGGCGCAGTGGAAGTGGTGGCTGGAGGGCGTGCGCATCGGCGACGTGCAAGCGACGTCGACATTGGAGCGTCACGCGCTGACTGGAAATTATTGGACGTTCGTCGGCCTGCTCTTCGCGTCGTTGCTGGCGGCCGGGATGGGCGTGACGCTCGCCGTCGCCTTCCTGCCGAAAATCCTCGGCGTCGTCCTGGCTGTATTGTTCTATCTTGCGCTGATCGTGCAATATTCGATCCTCTGGCGAACCTACTTCGTCCAGCGGGTGTGGCGGATCGTCGTCAATTCGCTGATGATTCATAATCTGCACACCGCTCAGGAGGTCGCGATGCGGCTCGATGCGTCGTCGCCCACCGCGCTCGGCGAAGGCTTCGCCGATAGTCTCGACGTCGCAGGATTCTGACGGCGTGAACGAAAAATTCGAAGCGATCTATTTCGACGGCTTGGTCAACAAGAAGCGCCGAGTCACGCTCGCTCTCGGTCCCACGCTGAACATATGCGAGGGCGGCGCGGTTATCGCCTCGTGGTCCTATGCCGACGTTCGGCGCATTCCGGCGCCGCCCGACGTGCTGCGGCTGCGCGCCATCGGCGCTGCGGAACTGGCGCAACTCGAAGTGCACGCGCCTGAAGCGCGACGCGAAATAGAACGCCGCTGCCCGATGCTTGCGGCGAACGACGCGCGGCGCGCCGACGGCTCGACGCTTAAAATCGTCGGCTGGTCGCTCGCCGCGGCGGCTTCGATCGCCGGCCTGATTTGGTTCGGCGTTCCTTTCGCGGCTGACAGGCTCGCGCCGCTCGTGCCCGTCGCGTGGGAGAAACGTCTCGGCGACGCGGCTGAACGGCAGATGCGGGAAGTGTTTGACGGCAAGAGCTGCGCGTCGCCCAAGGGCGCCGCCGCGCTGGCGAAGCTTTCCCAGCGCCTGCAGGACGCTTCCGGCCTTCGCCTGCCCGCGACGATCGAGGCGATCTCTTCGAAAACGCCAAACGCCTTCGCGCTGCCGGGCGGCAAGGTCTTCATTCTGGCCGGCCTTCTGGAGAAGGCGCAGTCGCAGGATGAAGTTTTGGGCGTGCTGGCGCATGAGTTCGGCCATTTGCAGAACCGCGATCATCTGCGGCGCCTCATCGCCGATGGCGGCGTCGCCTATCTCTTCGGCCTGCTCTTTGGCGACGTGGCGGGCGGCGGCGCCGTGGTCTTCGTCGGCAAGACTCTGCTGAACGCCGCGAATTCACGCGAGGCCGAGGCGCAGGCAGACGCATTCGCGGCGAAAACGCTTGCCGGCCTCGGCCGGCCCGCGAAGCCGCTGGGCGAGCTGCTGCTGCGCGTGACGGGCAAGGAGAAGGACGGCTTCCTCACCATCCTCCACGATCATCCCTTGAGCGAAGACAGGCTCGCCAAGCTATCGGCCGCCGACAAGGCTACGGCGGATCCGGTGCTCACAGACGACGAGTGGAAGGCGTTGCAGAAGATCTGCGACTAGCCTCGCCTACATCGCCGGCGCATGCGTCGACTCGATGCGTGCGACGCCGTCGCGCACCGCCGCCTGCACCTTTTCGAAAGCGCGCACCTCGATCTGCCGCACGCGCTCACGCGACACGCCGAATTCCTCGGACAGCGTTTCGAGCGTGACAGGATCATCGGACAGACGCCGCGCCTCAAAGATGCGCCGCTCGCGCGGGTTGAGCACGTCAAGCGCGCCGCGCAGCGCCTTGAGCCGATTGTCGCTCTCTTCCTGGGCGACGAGCAGACGCTCCTGATCGATGCTGTCGTCGACGAGCCAATCCTGCCATTCGCCTTCGCCTTCTTCGCGCAGCGGCGTGTTGAGCGAGGCGTCGCCGCCCATGCGGCGGTTCATCTCGATGACGTCCTGCTCGGATACGCCAAGCCGATGCGCGATGGTCTTGACGTTCTCAGGCTTGAGATCGCCTTCCTCGAAGGCGGAGATGCGGCTCTTCGCCTTGCGAAGATTAAAGAAGAGTTTCTTCTGGCTGGCCGTGGTGCCCATCTTCACGAGCGACCAGGAGCGCAGAATATACTCTTGAATGGAGGCGCGGATCCACCACATCGCGTAGGTCGCGAGACGGAAGCCACGGTCCGGCTCGAAGCGCTTGACGGCCTGCATCAGGCCGACGTTGCCTTCCGAGATAATCTCGCCGACCGGCAACCCATAGCCGCGATAGCCCATGGCGATCTTCGCCACGAGTCGCAGATGCGAGGTGATCAGTTCCTGCGCCGCCTTAGGATCGTCATGCTCGCGCCAACGCTTGGCGAGCATATATTCCTGCTGCGGCTCCAACATAGGAAACCGTCTGATTTCAGATAGATAGCGGGCAAGGCCGTCCTCTGAAACGATGGGCAAGGCATTCGCCATAAGTCCCTCCTGGCGAACCCCCTGGATGCGGCGGGTTCGCAATGCGCGGTCACAAACGCCGACCGCGACAGGGAAACATTATAGGGCGCCCCCCAAGGGCTGGAAAATGACGATTGCGTGAAGGGAGGCTAAAGCGCGGATTAAGTTTCAGCAATGTGAACAAAGCGCCCGAGGGAGGTTACGCGACTTTGGCGATTCGAAGAGGCAAGGAAATCGTCTCAAGCGTGGTCAGGTTCAGCTTCTGCGAGGCGCCGTCAATATCGAATCCAACGACTTCGCCAGAGGCGTCGAGATCCACATTGAGGCCAGACACGATCTCGCGCGTCTCCGTACCGGGGCCGGACTTCAGCTCTATGTAGAGACTGTCGGTATCGGGGTAGTAGTGGAGTTTCATGACGTGTCTTTCCTGAAGTTTCGGTCGAAAAAGGCATTGTGCGAGGTTTCGCCGTCCTCGAGCGTGACGACCCTCAACATACGCTCAATTCCGTTCCGAATGTCGATCACAGGTCCCCAATACCGTAGCCGACCGTCAGGCTGAACCCTTCGCTCAAGCGGCGACGCTATGACAGCCTCACACATTGACTCCTTAATATAAGGTCGTTTGCGCAAGACCTGTTCGGAAAAGTCGCGCGTCGACTTCATCATCACGACCATGGAGTCAAACGGACCTCGCCATGACCTTTCACTTGGACATTCCGCCGAGCACGCCGCGAAGAATTTGACGCGCGATCTGCGTGCCGGCCGAGCGCGCCGCCGACTGGATCGCCGAGCGCGCCGCGAGTTCCGCAGGCGACATGCGCTTCTTGTCGCCCTTGCCGAAGATCCCGCCCAATATGCCGCCGAGCGTTCCGAGCAGACCGCCGCCTGCGCCGCTCGCCGACGCATCCTTCGCGGCGCGCGCCTGCAGCATTTCAAAGGCCGACTCGCGATCGACCATCGTGTCGTATTTGCCCGCAAGCGGGCTCGCGGAGATGATCGCCTGGCGCTCCTGCGGCGATATCGGTCCGACGCGCGCCGACGGCGGCGCGATCAAGGTCCGATCGACGACTTCGGGCGTCCCCTTGGCGTCGAGCATCGAGACCAGCGCTTCGCCGACCCCGAGTTGCATGATCGCCTCGGCTTCCTCGATGGCGTGATTGTCGCGAAACGTCTCGGCGGCCGCGCGCACCGCCTTCTGATCGCGGGGCGTGAATGCGCGCAGCACATGCTGGATGCGGTTGCCGAGCTGACCCAGAACCGTATCCGGAACGTCGAGCGGATTCTGCGTGACGAAATAGACGCCGACGCCCTTCGACCGGATGAGACGCACGACCTGCTCGATTGCGGACAGCAACGCTTTCGGCGCATCGCTGAACAGCAGATGCGCCTCGTCGAAGAAAAAGACGAGCTTCGGCTTGTCGAGATCGCCGACTTCCGAAAGCGTTTCGAAAAGCTCCGAAAGCATCCAGAGCAGAAAGGTCGCATAGAGCCGCGGCGCGCGCATCAGCCGATCGGCGGCGAGAATGTTGATCACGCCGCGCCCGTCGCGATCGACGCGCATAAAATCCATGATGTCGAGCGCCGGCTCGCCAAAGAACTTGTCGCCGCCCTGGCTCTCCAGCACCAACAGCTGGCGTTGAATGGCGCCGACGCTCGCAGGCGCCACATTTCCGTATTTCTGCTTATAAGCCGCGGCGTTCTCGGCGACATTCGCCAGCATCGCGCGCAGGTCCTTCAAATCGAGCAGCAGCATCCCCTGCTCGTCCGCAACCTTGAAAACGACATTCAGAACGCCCTTTTGAACGTCATTCAATTCGAGCAGTCGAGAGAGCAGCAGCGGTCCCATTTCGGAGATCGAGGCGCGAACGGGGTGACCCTGTTCGCCGAAAACGTCCCAGAAGGCGACCGGAAACCGGTCGGGCTCGTAAGCAACGCCAATCTCCTTGGCGCGTGCGACGAAGGCGGGCTTGCCTTCGCCCGGCTGCGACAGCCCGGCGAGATCGCCCTTGACGTCGGCGAGAAATACAGAGGCTCCAGCGTTGGAGAAGCCCTCGGCGAGCCTCTGCAGGGAGACCGTCTTGCCGCCGCCGGTCGCGCCCGCGATCAAGCCGTGGCGATTGCCGAGCGCCAGCAAAAGATAGCGGTAATCGCGCGTTTTGCCGTCCTTCACGCTTGCGCCGACGAGGATTTTGCCGGGAACGGCGCCTGGAGTTTCGCTCATGGTGAAAGCGCTTTCGCAATCAGGAATCGAACGCCGCAACGCTACACCATTGGCGCAGGACGCGCATGTCCGGCCTGTTCGGCGCGCTGCTCAGGTTGCGAACGACGCTTGGCGAATGCAAAACGTCGGGATAAGTTCCGCATCGGGGAGAGAGTCCATGACGCTACGCTTGGCGATGATCGGCGTCGTCGCCGCCGCCGGCGTCGCCCAGGTGGTCGGCGCAACCAAACCGCGACCGGCGAAGCTGGCGCAAACCGTCAATCTGGAAAACCAGCGTTTCGTGCCGCTGAAGAGCTTCGAGATCATCATGACGGCGAAAGGCGCGGCGCCCGAGATCATCGTCGGCAGGCTGGACCGGCCGCTCGCCGCTGGAGCCAGCGCCCGATTTCCGCTCACCGGCGCCAAGGGCTGCAGATTCGAGGCGCGCTGGGCGTTCGACGACGCGAAGGATTCGGGCGACGTGGACTTGTGCAATGACGCCCATATAGTTTTCGCGGACTGATTTTTCTTCGCGATCCGCTTTGCGGACGCGCTGCGGCGACGCGCCGCCCACGACAACAATCGCAGGAAACGCACGATGGCGAACGGAACCAAGAATGGCGCAAAGGGAGTCAAGCGCGGCGCCAAAGGGGCGCAATCCGCCGGTGGGCCGGGCGTCTCAAGGCCGCTGCTGATCGGCGTTGGCGCCGTCTTCGCGCTGGTTTTCGGGGCTTTCGTCTATCTCACCAGCGGCAAGCCTCCGGCTTCGACGGAAGTCATCGGCGGACCGTTTCAGCTCACCGCTCATACTGGCCAGCAGGTGACCGAACAGGATTTTCTGGGCCGGCCTTTCCTTGTCTTCTTCGGCTATACGCACTGTCCCGACATCTGTCATACGACGCTTTTCGAGATGTCGGAGATCCTCAAGGCGATGGGGCCGGATGCGAAAGTGGGCGCGCTGTTCGTCACCGTCGATCCGGAGCGGGATACGCCCGAAACTCTCAAGGATTACCTCTCCAATTTCGATCCACGAATCATCGGCGTCACGGGGCCACGCGCGTCGATCGATCCCGTATTGCGCGAGTATCGCATCTTCTCGAAGCGCGCTCCCGGCAAGGATGAGGACTATTCCGTCGACCACACCACCGTCGTTTATCTGATGGACAAGAGCGGCCGCTTTGTGAGTCCGTTCAACGTCGCGCGCCGCCCTGCCGAAGCCGCGCGCGAGCTCGGACGCTATTTGTAGCGTTGACGGCCGCCGCATCACAGACGGCGCGAAAAGCGCGACGCAAGGGAAATTTTTGAGCAAGCCGCAATTTTCCAACTCGCGACTCATATGGCCTTTGCGCTAGCATGGTCGCTATGCTGCGACTCCTGCGCGAAGGACCGGCGCCAACTGGCGGCGCGTCGACTCTCACATTGGTTCACGGCGGCGAAACAATTCTCGTCGCCTTGCGTCGGTCGCAGAATGCGCGGCGATTCACATTGCGGGTGCGCTTCGCGGCGCGCGACGCGGTGTTGACGATGCCGCAGCGCGCGTCTTTGCGCGACGCGCGCGATTTCGCGCAGCGCCACGCCGCCTGGATCGCCGCGCGTCTCGACAGGCTTCCCGAGACCATTCCCTTCGCGCATGGTTCGGTTGCGCCTCTGCGCGGCGTCGATCATCTGATCGACCATCGTCCGGAGCGCCGCGGCGTCACCTGGATCGAATCCAGGGACAACGCCGAGGTACCGTTCGCACTTTGCGTCGCCGGCCAGACCGAACATGTGCATCGACGCGTTCAGGACCATCTCAAGCGGGAGGCCCGCCGCGACCTCGAAGAAGCTGTCGCCCGTCACACCGCCGCGCTCAGCCTGCCGCCGCGCGGCGTCGGCCTGCGAGACCCGATCAGCCGATGGGGATCTTGTTCGGCGTCGGGCTCTCTAAACTTTTCCTGGCGGCTGATCATGGCGCCGCCGTTCGTGCTCGACTATCTCGCGGCGCATGAGGTCGCGCATCTCGTGCACCTCGATCACTCGCAGCGATTCTGGAAGCTGACGCGGCGGCTTTGCGCCGACACAGATCGCGCCGAAGCCTGGCTCTCCGCCCATGGCGCGCATCTTCACAAATATGGAGCCAAAGCGCGATGATCGGCCGCCGCAGCCTGCTCGGGCTCGCTCTGCTCCTGCCGCTGTCCCAAGCCGCCTTCCAAGCCGCCTTCGCCGAAGAGCCGCGCCGCCGCCTGCTCGTTCTCGACTTCGAGCTGATCGACACCTCGAACGAGCCCGTCGACCAAAGCGCCGAACATGCGAAAAGACTGGCGCGCGCGCGTGACGACATCGGCGCGGGACTCGCCGCGCGGGGCGTCTATGACGTCGTCGACAGGGCCGCAATCGCCGCGGACCTCGACGCGATCCTCAAACAGACCTACATTCGCACCTGCAACGGCTGTGAACTGTCGCTCGCCAAGAAGGCTGGCGCCGATTTCGTTCTCACCGGCGTCGTCAACAAGGTCAGCACGCTCATTCTCAGCATGGGCGTTTCAATCGCGCGCGTCTCGACGGGCGAGACGATCTACCATCAAGGGTTCGATTTTCGCGGCGACAATGATCAGTCCTGGGCTCGCGCGGCGAAATTCTTCGTCGACCGCATCGCTCGCGATCCGCCGTTTTAAGCGAAGGGGGCGCGCATGAGCCAAAGCGCTGGCTGCGAACCGACGGCCACGTCGCGTCCGCCATGGTCGATGATCGCGCAAGCGCGCACACGCGGCGCGTTGCTCGATGCGCTCGTGCGGCGCGCGCAGGCGCTGCCGCCTATCCGCATGGGCGTCATTCACCCCTGCGACGCGCGCTCTATCGAAGGCGCGATCGCCGCACGCGATCGAGGGCTGATCTTGCCGACCTTCATCGGCCCGCGCGCGAAGATCGAGGCCGCCGCCCGGGCGAGCGGCGTTTCGCTCGAAGGCGTCGAAATCGTCGACGCGCCGCATAGCCACGCCGCCGCCGATCAGGCGGTGGAGCTCGTGCGCCGTGGCCGGCTGCATGCGCTGATGAAGGGCGCGCTGCACACCGACGAAGTCATGACCGCGGTCATACGCGAGGGCGCCGGGCTGCGCACGGACCGGCGGATCAGCCATGTCTTCGTGATCGACGCGCCGTATTATCACAAGCTGCTGCTCGTCACCGACGCCGCGATCAACATCGCGCCGACGCTGGATTTCAAGCGCGACATCGTTCGCAACGCGGTCGATCTCGCGCATGCGATCGGCATCGAACGGCCAAAGGTGGCGCTGCTTTCGGCTGTGGAGACGATCGAGGGCAAGATACCGTCGACCATCGAGGCGGCGGAGCTGTGCAAGATGGGCGACCGGGGCCAGATCGCCGGCGCCGAGCTTGACGGCCCGCTGGCTTTCGACAACGCCATTTCCCGCGACGCGGCCGACGCCAAGAATATCGAGTCCGAGGTCGCGGGAGACGCGGACATCCTCGTCGCGCCCGATCTCGAGGCCGGCAATATACTCGCCAAGCAGCTCGTGTTCCTCGGCGGGGCCGATACGGCGGGGCTGGTGCTCGGCGCGCGCGTGCCGATCGTGCTGACGAGCCGCGCCGATGACGTCGACTCCCGCGTCGTCTCTTCCGCGCTGGCGCAGATTTTCACCCATCGCCCCCGCGCCGCGCCTTAGGGCGCGTGATCGGGCGTTCTCGACAGAACGCCCCTCGCGTGGCAGAACGCGGCGCAAGAACTCCCGGCGCGAACGGCTCATTCTATGCCCACATGCTTAGAGACGGCTCCTGCGGAGCCTCCTCAGCATGAGGGCGCAGGCGGCGCGCTTTACGTTTCCTCATCCTGAGGAGCCCGCGGAGCGGGCGTCTCGAAGGACGAGGAAACGTCCACATTAGAAACCGCTATGACCGACATCGCCAAACTCGAACAAGACACGCTGCGCCAGATCGACGAGGCCGCCGACGAGGCGGGGCTCGAAGCGGTGCGCCTTGCGGCGCTGGGCAAGAAGGGCGCGATTTCGGCGCTGCTCGCGACGCTCGGCAAAATGTCGCCCGACGAGCGCAAGACCGAAGGCGCGAAGATCAACGCGCTGAAGGACAGGGCGGCTGAGGCGATCGCCGCGCGGCGCGAAGCGCTTGCCGAGGCGGCGCTGGAGAGCCGCCTGAGGGCCGAAACGCTCGACATGACCTTGCCTGCGCCGGCGGGTCCGCTGGAGCGCGGGCGCATCCATCCGATCTCGCAGGTCACCGACGAACTCTCGATCATCTTCGCCGACATGGGCTTCGCCGTGGCCGAGGGGCCGGACATCGAGAGCGACGACTATAATTTCACCAAGCTCAACTTCCCGGAAGGGCATCCCGCGCGGGAGATGCAGGATACTTTCTTCCTCGCGCTGGAAGGCGGCGAGAAGCGGCTGCTGCGCACCCATACGAGCCCGGTGCAGGTGCGCACCATGCTCTCGCAGAAACCGCCGATCCGCGTCATCTGCCCCGGCCGCGTCTATCGCTGCGACTTCGACCAGACCCACACGCCGATGTTCCACCAGATCGAGGGGCTCGTCATCGACGAGACGACGCATCTCGGGCATCTCAAATGGACGCTCGAAGAATTTTTAAAGAGCTTCTTCGAGGTGAAGGGCGTGAAGCTGCGCTTTCGTCCCTCCTTCTTCCCCTTCACCGAGCCGTCGATGGAGGTCGACGTTCAGTGCCGACGCCAGGGCGGCGAGATCCGCTTCGGCGAGGGCGAGGACTGGATGGAGATTTTGGGCTGCGGCATGGTGCATCCCAATGTGCTCAGAAACTGCGGCATCGATCCCGACCGCTATCAGGGCTTCGCCTTTGGCGTCGGCGTCGACCGGCTGGCGATGCTGAAATATGGCCTGTCGGACCTGCGCGCCTTCTTCGACGCCGACACCCGCTGGCTGGAGCATTATGGATTCAGGCCGCTCGACTTCCCAACGCTCGCGGGCGGGTTGAGCGGCTAACGACAAACTCTCCGCGTCATGGCCGGGGTTGTCCCGGCCATCCACGCAAAGACCAACAATAATAGAGACGCGAAACGAATGGCTCCGCTAACTTTCATCATTCCGCAGCCCAGCGGCGTGGATGCCCGCGACAAGCGCGGGCATGACGAGCCCTTGGCGACGGCGCTCAATAACTTCAAAGTTCGCGCCAAATGAAATTCACCCTCTCCTGGCTCAAGGAACATCTCGATACGTCGGCCTCGCTCAGCGAGATCGTCGAAACGCTGACGCGCATCGGCCTCGAGGTCGAATATGTGCACGACCCCGCCGCGCAGCTGAAAGACTTCACCATCGCCAAGGTGATCGAGGCGAAGCCGCACCCGAACGCGGATCGCTTGCGCGTCTGCATGGTCGATACAGGAACGGGCGCCCCCGTGCAGGTCGTCTGCGGCGCGCCGAACGCCCGCACCGGCATGAAGAGCGTCTTTTCGACGCCGGGGACCTACATTCCCGGTAAGAAGATCACGCTCGGCAAGGGCGTCATTCGCGGCGTCGAGTCGCTCGGCATGCTGTGCTCTTCGGCCGAACTCGAACTTTCCAACGATCATGAAGGCATCATCGATCTGCCCGAGGACGCGCCCGTCGGCGCCGTCTATGCGCAATGGGCCGGGCTCGACGATCCCATCATCGAAATCAATCTGACGCCGAACCGACCCGACGCCGCAGGCGTCTATGGCGCCGCGCGCGATCTCGCGGCGGCGGGACTCGGCGTCCTGAAGAACAAGGACATTCTGCCGGTCGAGGGCAAGTTCCCCTGCCCCGTCGACGTCACGCTCGACTTCGCCGAAGCGGACAAGCATCTCGCGCCCTTCTTCGGCCTGCGCCTCGTGCGCGGCGTGAAGAACGGGGCGAGCCCCGCCTGGCTGCAGTCGCGGCTGCGCGAGATCGGCCTTCGCCCGATCAACGCGCTTGTCGACATCACCAATTTCCTCACCTTCGACCGCGCGCGCCCGCTTCACGTCTTCGACGCGAAAAAGGTGAAGGGCGATCTCGTCGTGCGCCGTGCGAAAAAGGGCGAGACGCTGCTCGCGCTCGACGGACGCACCTATGAGCTCGACGAGGGCATGGTCGTCATCTGCGACGACAATGGCCCTGAATCGCTCGCGGGAGTCATGGGCGGCGAGGCGTCGGGCTGCGATGAATCGACGACCGACGTGCTGATCGAGACTGCGCTCTGGGACCCGATGAATATCGCGCACACCGGCCGCAAGCTCGGCATCGTCACCGACGCGCGCTATCGCTTCGAGCGCGGCGTCGACCCCGCTTTTGCGCTGCCCGGGATCGAACTCGCGACCCAGCTCGTGCTCGAGTTCTGCGGCGGGGAGCCGTCGGAGCTCAAGCTTGCCGGGGCCGTTCCGCGCGAGCCGCGTGTGATCGACTTTCCCTGGAGCGAGATCAAACGGCTTGCCGGCATCGACGTCGAACCCGCGCAGGCGACCGTCATCCTGGAACGCCTCGGCTTCACCGTCGAGAAAGCGGGCGACGGTCAGGCGCGCATCGCTGCCCCCTCCTGGCGTCCGGACGTCGAGGGCAAGGCCGACATCGTCGAGGAAGTCGTGCGCATGATCGGCGTCGACAACGTGCCCTCGACGCCGCTGCCGCGCGCGGAGGGCGTCGCGCCGCCCGTGCTGACCATGATGCAGAAGCGCGCGCGCAACGCGCGCCGCGCGCTGGCCGGCCAGGGCCTGGTCGAAGCGGTGACCTGGTCCTTCGTTTCCAGGGAGCAGGCGGAGGCGTTTGGCGGCGGCATGACGGCGCTGGCGCTCGCCAATCCGATCGCGGCCGATCTATCCGACATGCGGCCGAGCCTGCTGCCGGGCCTTGTCGCGGCGGCGGGCCGCAACGCCGCGCGCGGGCTTGGCGACCAGAACCTGTTCGAGGTCGGCCAGATCTTCTTGGATGCGACCGAGACCGGGCAGCGTCAGGCCGCGGCGGGCGTCAGGCGCGGACTCGCCGGCGCGGGGCGTCACTGGTCGGCGCCAGCGCGCGAGGCGGGCGCCTTCGACGCCAAGACCGACGCCATGGCGCTGCTCGGCGCGCTCGGCGTTCCGACCGGCGGTCTGCAGATCGTTCCCGGCGGCCCGCCGTGGTTCCATCCCGGCCGGTCGGCGACCCTGCAATTCGGGCCAAAGACGATCGTCGGTTATTTCGGCGAATTGCATCCGCGCGCCCTGAAGACGTTGGACGTCGAGGGCCCGGTCGCGGCGTTAGAGATCATTCTCGATGCGCTCCCTGCTCCCAAGGCGAAGCCGACCAGGATCAAGCCGAAGCTCGAGATTTCCGATCTGCAGCCGGTTTCGCGCGACTTCGCCTTCATCGTCGATCGCGCCAGCCCGGCCGGCGATCTGGTGAAAGCCGCGCAGGGCGCGGATCGGACCTTGATCGCCGATGTCGCGGTCTTCGACATCTATGAGGGGAAGGGCGTGCCCGAGGGCAAGAAGTCGATCGGCCTCGCCGTCACGCTGCAGCCGCGCGAGAAGACGCTCACAGACGCGGAGATCGACGCCGTGGCGCAGAAGATCGTCTCTGAGGCGGAAAAGAAGTGCGGCGCGGCGCTGCGATGACCGGCAATATTGCGGCTTGTGCGTCGCCCGGCGGCGCTTTGATGATCGCGATGGTCGCGTGCCTCCTGAGCGTTTCCGCCTTCGCGGCGCCGCGAAGTATCGACGATTGCGAGGCGATCAAGGACGCGGATGCCTATAACCGCTGCCTCGCCTCCTTCGGGCCGACGCGCGGCGAGCGCGGCGCGACCTACCCCGGCGTCGCCAGCGAAGGCGCCCGCAGCGGCAAAGCCTCCGGCCGCAGCGCGTATCGCCCGCGTCCGCGCTTTGGCGGGGCGCAGCTGTCCTCCGGACGGGGCGGCCGGATGCGGATGGAGTTCACGCCCGGACGGCGGTGATCGTCGGCGCAAGCGCCGCTGGATTGGGCGAAAAAACGTGATTTTTTCCCTTGGCAAACCGCTCCAGCGCCCTTAAATAAGGCCCTCCGGGGCTGGCCAATCGACCTGCGGCCCCGTTTTCAGATTTGAGCTTCCGCCTCGACCCAAGTCGCTTCAAGGACTTAGGAAAAGGCGGTGGATAGGCCGGCGGACCCGGGGTTCTCCCTCGTGTCCCGTCCGGCCATGTCCTGTCCGAGACTGCCGGCGCACGCAAGGGGTTAACGCCCTGCAGCGGCTCAATCGGCCCGATGGAAGGGAGCGATCCGTTCCGGAAGGCGGCCTGCATAGACGGGGAAACCGGAATTTTAAAGGCCGCAAGCGGGTCTCCTGCAAGCGTCCTTCGAATTTGGTTCGCGCCCCTTCAACCGCTGCGGCTCGCCCGTGACGGGGACAGGATCTACGGCGCCGCTTGCTTGACGCAAGCGGCATGTCGCAGCCGGCGGGATTTTCCCGCCAGTTAGAGAGAGCAACCGTGGACAGAGCGGAGAAACAGGAAGCAGTCGCGGCGTTGCGCGAAGTCTTTTCGAAGACCGGCGTCGTCGTCGTTGCTCACTACTCCGGCCTGACCGTGGCCCAGCTGCAAAACCTGCGCAAGCAGGCCCGCGCTGCCGGCGCCACCGTTCAGGTCGCGAAGAACCGCCTCGCCAAGATCGCTCTCGATGGCGCCGACGTCGCCTCCATCGCGCCCCTGCTCAAGGGGCCGACCCTGATCGCCTATTCGGACGATCCGGTGGCGGCGCCGAAAGTCGCCGTGGCCTT
>JBPFDX010000106.1:0-5778 GCA_051061385.1 Methylocystis sp. | reverse complement strand
GCCGCCGCGTGAGGTGTGGAAGCTCGCGGGACGCACCTCGATATCGACGCGAGTCGAGAGGCTGATCGTGTCTGCCGTCTCGTTCTCGACAAGGCGCTTCAGTGCCGGAACCTCAGAGAAGATGCCCGAGAGATATTGCTTGCACTTACCGGCCTGCCAAACGCTCGCCGACATAATCGGCAAGCTCGCGCGCTCGCTCGGCGCCAACACGTCGCTGACGTCGAGAAGCGCGGCGATATACGCGGCTAAAACGGCGATTGCACGCGTCTTGCCGCCGCGACGGCCAATAATGGCCCAGAACTCTTCGACGCGCTCATGGGGCTCCGCAGGCCTGCCAGTAAGGCTTTCGAAGATGGCGCGCTCTTCGGCCGTCAGCGCCTCGCCCATGCACGCGATGAGAAGGATGCGCCACGCCGCCCACGAGTCGTCCGCCAGCACCGTCCCGAATAGGTCAGGATCGCTGAGAGCGACGCGCATGGGGACGAGCGGCTTCATGCGCCGGCGCCCCCATTGCGACGGCGGGCTGCGATATCGTGGATGCTGGGTGTCGTGCTGCGCGGCTTCCGACGCCGTTGCAACGTGGCCATGGCGCGGGTGAGCAAGTTCCCGGCCCTGACAGCCTGCTCCGTGTCGACATGCTCCCCGTTCACAACAGCCCGCGACAAGGCCTCGCTTTGCATCGTCGCGCTCGCTGCATGTCGGCAGAGCGCAGCATCGGCTTCCGAGAGGTCGGTAACGTCTGCACCCAGGTCCGCGGCGAAGGCCATCACCAAGTCGCGGAACCTACGCGCCTCGGCACTGCGGCGTCGACGCCGTCAAGGATCGTCGACCCATTAGAAGTGGCCGCACGGTTCCTCGCCGACACGGCGACAGGACGCAGGCGGTTCGGCTTCTTGGAAGCAACGGGAGGCGAACGTGTTTGGGTCAGCGACATGCGGCGAAAATCATCGTTTGTTGTCCTATCGTTGTCCATTTCTCGCCGGCATCTGCTAAGAATGCAAGAGGCTCAGCGGATAACACACCTATCACACGTGATTGCGAGAGGGCCGCGAAGGCAAGGACATGTGATTGCATATCACGTGGCCGACGAATTCGAGAACCGCGAGGGGATGGAAAATTCGAGGTATTGGCGGGTTTTTTGGCTGGATAGAATCCTTCCGCGAAGGGGGAACACGAGGAACAAAGGACAGCCCTTTTAAGGGGGTTAGTCCTTTGTTCCGGAACACGTCGAGGAACATTTTGCGGAACATTCGGAACATTTTTACGTATTTGAGGAACACGTCGGAACAGGTTGCCGGCTGGGGCAAGTAAACAGGCGGAACATTTTGGTTTGTTTCCCCAACTTTACTTATGTCTGCCAAACAAAAGTGTCCCAGATGCAAGCCTGCTTCGCGGCTAACAGGGCTTCCGTTGCTCTGTGGAATGCTTGACGTCTTGCGCGATCTTCGTCGGAAGTGCTCACTCCCATGCGATAAGCATACGTCCGCCACTGATTTACTGTTACGGCTTCCGTGTTGCGGGGAATGTGGTTTGAGGCGGGTGGAACGACGCCGCATTCGTCGAGAGCTTCGCGGAGTGCTCGGAGCGCGATCTGAGCGCCTTTCGGGAGGCGCGCTGATGGTCCGGCGACTTTCGCCACGGTTGGCGCTTCGACGGCCTCGATGACGCATGACGTGATAGCGTCGCCATCTTCGTCGACGCCAATGTCGACGGGAACAAGTCGGCTAACGATTTCCAGCCCTACGGGACCATCTTTCGAGAGTTCGAGCGTTGCGACGATATTGTCGGCGGCGTCGCGTTTGACGGCAATCTGCGCGTCGAGCGCGCCCATTAGGGATGAGTGGCCGCGCGGCCGGTCGCCACCATGTCCGCAGTGATGAACGATGATGATGGCGCAATCGAATGCGTCGCGGATGGCGTCTGCGGCGCGCACATATGCGGATATGTCTTTATCGTCGCTTTCGGAGCCGGCGAGACTGCGGTTCAGCGTATCGATGACGACCGCGACAGGCGTTGAGTCGCTGAGTTGCGCGCGGATTGCAGCGACGAACGCCGCGTGATCGGCGACTAGGTTGATGGGTGACGACATGAGGTGAAAGGGCGCTGGCGGATTTGCGTCCGACAGTTTCTCGCGGCGGAACGCTTCGACGCGTGCGCGAAAGCCTTCAGCTCCTTCGAGGGCGCAATAGACAACGGGGCCGGCTTTCACGCGCCGGCCGCGATAATCCCAGTCCAGCGCGACGTGCATCGCGATATCGAAAGTAAGGAAACTCTTCCCACATTTCGGCGGTCCCCAGATGACGGTTAGGCCGCAGCTCGGGATTAGTCCTTTGACGAGATAAGATGTGCCGCTCGCGGGTTTGATTTCATCGAAGCGGACGAGCTGGAAACGAGCCGACCTGGACTCTCGCCCGGCGTCACGCTGCGGCTCGCCGATCGGCGGCGGGAAGTCACCGGGTTCGTCATACGTGGCGTCGCCGCCGAGATCGCGCCATTCGGGCGGGAGTTCATCGGCCATGCTGCGCCCCCTTCAGATAATCATTGGCGTCACCGGTCGGCGGCGCGACAACACGCACGCGATGGCCTTTCTCTCGCCAGCGTGGCGCAGCAGCACGCCAGGTGCTCTCGCTCGCCTCGTCATTCTCTGCGATGCCGGTGATGTGGCCCCAAACGAAGGGCGGATCGAACGTCCGCAGCCGCGAGACGCCGGTGATCGCGACGACGCCGGGGAAGTTGAGTTCCCGTGCGGCGAGCGCGGACTCGATCCCCTCGCAGATGGTCGCGGTCGCGCTGTAAAATTGCTCGAAAATCGAACTGACGAAGACGACGCCGTTGCCCAGCGGGCCAAGGCTCCGGCGCTCAACTTTGCAGCCGTCTGCGTCGAGCCGGATGCGCTGGATGGCGACGACGTTCTCTGGGTCCGCGAGGAAGCGCCTCCCGACGACGTCCATCTCGTCCAGATGGCTGCAGGCGTGCATTGCCGCCTGTGGGTCGCGCTGCGATGAGTGCGGGCGCGCGCACAAGAGTCTCGCCGTCGCGGAAGGGGCATGCTGGATGGAAGCGCAGCGTCAACGCCAGAACGTCGTCGAACACGTCGCCGAGGCGGCGTTCTATCTTGAGATAGTGCTCGCCGATCGTTTCGCGCGGGTCGATAGCTTCCACGAACAAACGGCGCGCCGCGTCGCGCGTGCGGTTCTCAGGCGACGGTGTTGACGCGGGCTTGAAATTTCGCGACGCCGCGAAATTTTGTCGCTCAGTCGTCGTAACAACACCAAGGCGCTGGCGCACATAATCACGACAAGTGCGCCAGTCATCGCCTGCGTGCGAAAAGGCCAAGAAACCATCTGGCGCACCCGGCGAAAGACGAACTGATAGCGACCGATCACGTTTCGAATGGCCGGGCCCCGGCGCGAGCACCTGTCCGCTTGAAACTTCGCCACCGAGCGCGTGGGCAATTGAGCGCAGGTTCATAGCGCACCCCCATCATCAAGGGGCGCGACGCTCACCGTAACGCCTGCCAACGGCCCGTAGCGCTTCTGGACTGTCAGCTCCGCGACCTGCGCGTCATCTGCGAAGATGATTTCGTTGCAAGAGTCTGCGACAAGCTTGGCGATGTTATCCGCGTCTCGCTTCGCCGTGCGCCAGCGTGCGGCGGCAGCGCGCTTTTTAGGCCATGACTTCGGGACCAGGTAGGTCGCGCGCACTGTCATCGCGACCGGTCCGGCCATTGGCGGCGCACCGTCCATCGCCTTATGCGCAGCAAGCTTTACGAGCGCCATAAAATCGCGCTGGCGTTTAGGTGTGAATCTCACCTTGCCATTGCCGCCGCTACGGGCGAAGGCGACTGGCTCGCCGGGGATATTGAACGCGATCATCGCGGTCTCCTAAAACGGCACGCCGTCGCCGAACTCATCCACACCGTCGCCGGCATGGCGGGCAAGTGGCGAACGTTCGGGTGCGACTGCGGTTGCGGGAGGCGCGGACTTCGGCTTCCGCTCTTTCGGCGGCTGGCGAAGCGCGAGGACATGGTCCGCAGTGACGCTGAGCGACACGCGAGGTTCGCCGTTTTCCGGCCGCCAGACTTCGAATTTTGGCGTGCCCTGCACTGCGACCGCATCGCCGACTTCGAGGCGCCCGAGTTCGGCTTGTGCGCTCTCGCTGAAAACGAACAAGCGCCAGAAGTGCGATTCGTTGCCAGCCGAGACGCGAATGGTCGCGGTCGCGAAACTATTGCCGTTGCGCGAGACGCGCGACTCGGGCGCGCGCTCAAGTTTGCCTTGGAGGAGAATTGAGGCGCTCATCGCGGCGCCTCCCCGAAGTTCAGTTCGGCCACGGCCCGCGCCATCGCCGGCGCGAGGCGATGGCGGCGCGCGATGAAGCGTGCGCGGAAACCTTGCAGTTCGATTTGGCTGGGTTTATTCTAGGGAGCGTCGACGGCTTCCAGCTGATGACGATTCCCGAGCCCGCCGGTTGCGCCCGGCGGGTTCGATTTTTTGGAGGCCATGGATTATGCGGCCTCCACTTCCCAGCGAGTCGCGGTCTTGCGGGCGACAGGGCGGCTGGCGAGCCAAGCAGTGACTTCAGCCTCGGTCCACACCCGACATGACGGCGAAAGGAGCTTGCCCGGAGGGAAGCCTTCACCTGCAATCCAACGAGCCAAAGTCATGCGGGAGCGCACGACACCCCGCTGTTTCAAGTCGGCAAATCTGAGTAGCTGCATCGCGGCCTCACGTAATCGCCCGCCGTGTATCAGCGGCGCTTGTGAGGACTTTCGGTTAAGTCTGAAGTGATTGAAAGAAAAAGCGTTTCCGTTAAGTCATCGCCTTTTTCTCGACTTAACGGAAGTAGCGCCGCGCCGGCCTACATCACCAAACCATCCGCAAACATTACCTTCTCTACGCGCGCGAACGATTCATTCCGTTACGTTAGGAAGCGCTGAAAGACTCTCCGAGTCTATAAACTTGACGATTGCGTAAACAAATTGCTCGGAGGGCGTCAGCGGCTCTCCCTTGTACCAATTTTGTGTGAATTGAGCATCAGTAGTGCAAACCCAGTAATTTGCTAGGTGCCCAACTAATAGACGGAGATCCACTCGGGGCGGCCTGTATGGAGACTTTTGCGGCGGCTCAAGATTTGTTGCAGCCGTCGCAATCTTTTCAAGGTCCGCAATAAGTGAGGCGCGCCGCTTAATCGCACAATCGAGATCAATCGAACCATCAGTATTTCCAGCCAGTACCCCATATATGAGGCCGTCGTTCGCATCATTTTTCAAGGCATCGACGATGTGCGCGACCGGCTCTCGCACTTCGTGCAAGTTAATTCGCTTACCACTTTCTTCTGCTATCCACGCTTCTGCATAATACCAACATGCTACATACTTAATTTCATCTCTGAGCCCCAACAATTCTGGCGGTCCGTATTTCATTCCCGCTATGAGATAGCATTCAGCATCTCTTAGAAGCTGTTCGAACTCTTCGCCTTCAAAGTTCCAATCACGAGCGATGTTGGCCATGGCGCTATCCCCTCGCCTGCGCGAGCGACACGACGTTGCCGCCGTCGCGGCCTTCGACGATGGCCTGCAGGCGCAGGCCCCATAGGTCGAGCGCGCGGCGTTTGGCGTCATCGTAACGGTGCCTGTCATAGACGCTTGTCACGCCCTGCTCCGCGTGATTCAGAATCTTGCCGATGACGACGCGGTCCGTTCCGAGCTTGCCGAGCTGCGTCGCGCACGTCCTGCGCAGGTCATGCAGGCGCCATGGGCGAATTTCCTTGGGCGGC
>JBPFDX010000105.1:0-23454 GCA_051061385.1 Methylocystis sp. | reverse complement strand
TGGAGGCGCGAACGCGCGGTGCGCGCCTCGTCGCAGAGCGGCGCGAAAATCGATCGCGCCTGGGATGCTCCACTCCGGCACGAGTTTTTTGACGCGCTTGACCATGAAATTGACGAGCGTTCCCCGTCCCCAACCAAGCATATCGCCGATACGGGTGACGACCACGCGCTCGACTTGCGTCAGGGGCAGAGCCGCCTGCAGAACGGACGCGAAATTCTCAAGGACGATGACAACCTGCGCGCCCGAGTCCGCCAACTGCCGGCCGAGTTCGTGCGCCGTATAGAGCGGATTGCAGTTGACGACGACGTATCCTGCCCGGAGCGCTCCCAGCAGCGCAATCGGATACTGAAGAACATTCAACATCATCAGCGCGACGCGCGCGCCTTTCGGAAGTCTCGTCTCCTCGCTGAGAAACGCTGCAAAGGAGAGCGACAGGCGGTCGACGTCAGCATAGGTGAGCGTTACGCCCATCTGGATAAAGGCCGGCTTGTCCGAATAGCGCGCAACGCTGCGTTCAAACATATCGATGAGGGAGCGATAGGCGTTGACGTCGACTTCCGCAGGAACGCCCGCGCTGTAATTTTTCAACCAGATCCGCTCCATTGCGGTTCATCTCCTGGCGCTCGTCTCAACGAATATTCGAATGGCGTGTCATCCCGTCAACGTCACGCGCTCGTGAGCAAGATCGGGTTCGCCGCAATGCTCCAAAATCTGTCGCCGCGTTGCGTCGCGCAACGCGACCGCAGCCTGAAAATCATCGCCTCGAGGCTCGATCGGCGCGCCGATATGCACGGCGATAGGACCTCGTCTGAACAGCCATGAATCGCTGCGCAAAATTGACCGGGTGCCGCGTATGGTGATCGGCGCGACCGGAAGCCCCAACTGCACGGCGGTCGAGAACGCGCCGATATGGAAGGCGAGGAGGCCGGGCATTCGCGAAAAAGTTCCTTCCGGAAACCAGGCCAGCCGAATGCCGGCGCGCGCTGACTTGAGAGCGTTCCTCGCGTCGGCGACGCCGCCGGCCGGATCAGATCGGCGCACGAAAATCGCGCCGAGTCGCCGCAAGAACGGACCGGCGACGCGCTGATGCGCAAGCTCCTCCTTGGCGATGAACGAAAGCTCGCCAGGACAGACGGCGATCAGCACGACGCCGTCCAGATAGCTCGAATGATTGGCGATAAGAATGGCGTTCTCTTGTGGGACGGGCGCATCGCTGGTGACCGTGAGGGGACATCCGATCAGGCGGAAAAACAGCCGGGCGGCGGCGCCGACAAGGCGGTGACGCCAGTTCCGCTTTGGCGTCAGCAGCACGGCTGGCCAGACGAAAGCGCCGATCAGAACCAGCACGCTCCACGCGTAGCCGTTATAGGCCGAGATCGCGAAATTCGATGAGAGACGGCGCAGACGAGGCATGACGCCCGACAATGCGACGCGGACAAGCTGCAACTGCGGGCTTTCGCTCTTTGCTTGCAGCCGGCCGGCTTCGAACATGGCGCGAGCAGCGGAGCGTCTGATCTTGCCGCTCGAAGTCTTCGGAATCGTATGCGGCGGCGCGAGAACGACTTCATCGGGCGCGAGATCGAGCAAGGCTTGAGACGTCTCCGTGATCCTCTTGCGCAAAGACGATCGCCGCGCGTCGTCCGTGAGGCGCGTTTCGGCCAGGACAATGAGTCGCTCCGTTCCGGCGCGCGCATCAAGAGCGGGAAAAACGGCGACGCAGCCCTTTCGCGTCCCGTCGAGCGCTCCGACCGCTTCCTCCAGCTCGTGCGGATAGATGTTGCGTCCGGCGCGCTTGATCAGATCCTTGATGCGGCCGGTGATGAAGACGTCGCCGCCCGCGATATAGCCGCGGTCTCCGGTCTCGAGCCAGTCGCCGTCGAACAGCGCGGCTGTCTTTTCAGGATTCTGGAAATATCCTCGCGTCGCAGAGGGGCCGCGAAACTGAATGCGTCCCTCCTGCCGCTCCGGCAGTTCGCGGCTGGCGTCGTCGACGATGCGGATTTCATGATGCGGCAGCGGCCGTCCACAGGCGACAAATGAGACGACGCTGTCGGCTCCCGCAGAGGCGACGCGCGCGACGCCGTCGCGATCGAGCGCCTTGCGATCGACGCGATCGATGAGCGGTCCTCTGCCGAGCGGCGGGAAGGCAAGCCCGACGGCGTTCTCCGCCAGCCCGTAAACCGGAGTCATCATCTCGGGCCGGAAACCGTACGACGCAAACCGCTGAGCGAAACGCGCGAGGGACGTCGGACTCACGGGCTCGGCGCCGTTCATGATCCCCCGCAGCGACGACAGGTCGAGGCCGTTGATCTTGGCGTCGTCGATCGCTTTCAGACAAAGCTCAAATGCGAAATTCGGCGCCGCGGAAATCGTCGCCCTGTGCGAATCGATCGCCCAGAACCAGCGCGCCGGATCAGCGAGAAAGGACAGCGGCGACATGATGAGAGCGGGCGCGCCATAGTAGAGACTGCCGAGCCAGCAGCCGATCAGGCCCATGTCATGATAAAGCGGCAACCAGCTGACGACCCTGTCCGCCGACGAGGCCTTCAATACGGCGCCCATGGCGCGAATGTTCGCCAGCAGATTCGCGTGAGACAGCACGACGCCCTTCGGGTCGCCGGTGCTGCCCGACGTGTATTGAATGAGTGCGGTAGCGTCAGGCGCGGCCGGCAGCGGCGCGGGCAAGGGCGATGCTGCGCTTAATTCAGGAATCGTGACGATGTGCCTGAGCGCGCTGACGAGCCCGTAGAGCAGTCGCCCGACGATCCGAATCTCGTCGTTGGTGATGAGCGCGCTCGCGTCAGCGTTCGATAATATGCCGGCCTGGCGACGAAGATGATCCTCGATCTGCGACAGACGGAATGGCGGGTAGATCGGCACGGGAACGGCGCCGCAGAACAGAACCGCAAAAAAGGCGACGAAGAAATCGCGGCTCGTCGGCAGCATGATCGCGATGCGATCGCCGGGGCCGACTCCGCGTTCAATCAGACCGCCCGCCGCCGCCCGCGCGGCGTGATAGAGGTCGTGATAGGTCAGAGGTTCCGGCGCGCCTTCCGCCCGCCAGAGCAAAACATGCTCGCGGTCGCCGTGAAGTTCGGCGTGACGCGCGAGCGCATCGATCAGCGTCTTCGCCTCGATCGGCTCGCTCACGGCCTCAAGCGTCATCGCCGACGCGGCGCGAAGCGCCACGGGCGCAGCCACGGCTCCTGCCGCGAGAACGGCGTCTACGAGATCGCGAGGGCGGTTGACCTCGCCGATGAGCCTCTCGGGCAGCTGCACCTTGAAGGTGCGGTTGAGCCGCAGCAGAAGCTCCGCCCGCGACAGGCTGTCGAGCGCGAGATCACGATCGAGGTCGCTGTCGAGTTGCACGAGTCGAGAGTCGACGAGATCGGGATGCAATTCGACCACGAGTTCGCGCACGACCTCAAGGACGATCGCTTGCGCTTCTTCCCGAGGGCGCCGCGCGCCGCTTCTAACGTCCGAATTCGCCACGGGCGTAGACTTTCAACTCGAGCGCTGCACGGCGTAGCGGCTGCAGCGAGGCTGCGAGGAAGTAGCCGCCCGTGCTTAGGATGCGCACTGACCAGCCTTTGAATTGCGCCGTCTTCGGTTCTCGCGCGCTCAAGCCGGCGCAAACGCCTTTATGCATCTCAGGCATCCCGCGTGCCGCCATGTCTCGTCGCCGCATCGTTGAACTTATGACAGCGCACCCCATTCGGCGAGCCGATTTCAACACAACGCCTGTGGCGCTTTCCCACAGCCGGCCGCAAACTCGGGGCAGTTTCGGCAAGCAGGCCTGCCGTCGGCGCGCCAAGGTTATGGCCAAGGTCGGGCATGAACCTGGGGCTCTCCACGTCACGCGATGGGGGCGTGGCGTTCGGAGCCCTGCAACAAGATCGAGAGCGAGATTTCAAATCAATGTTGAGAACAGGCGCGTCGCGGATGATCTTGTCCTGCATCAAATTCGACGCGTCGTTTCGCCGCATGGCGCCGCCGACGCGTTGCTTGACCGCTCGCGCGTTCGAAACCTAACGTTGCCTCTGGAAACCGAGAGGCGGCGGTGGCTCCATTCATTCAGCGGCAGAGTCTGCGCGCGCGCACGTTCGCGGCGATGGTGGCCTGCCTTTTTCTCGCTCAGACGACGGTCGCGGTCGCGCATCTCGCGGCGCTCGGAGAGGGCGGCGTCGTTTTCGGCGCATTTTTTTGCGCGCCGCAAGTCGAAGCGACCGGGAGCGCGCCATCGCCGGCGCCCGACGACCGCACCTGCCAAGGGCTCTGCTGCATTCTTCATGAGAGCGCGCTGGATGCGCCTCCTCTAAAGTCTGACGTTTCAACCGCTGTATTTTTCCCAACCGAAGCCATTCCGCGTCCACCGGAAGGTTCGGATCGCGCGCCGCGCATCGAGCCAAAACGCGCGCCCCAGTCGCCACGGGCTCCCCCTCAGCAGGGCTGAGGCTTTTCTCGCGACAAATCCTTTCAGAGCAGGCCCGCGACGCGATGGCCATGCTGCGAGAGTCGTGCGCTCGCGAGAGAGCTCTTCAGTTAATTCACCGTCCAGTCGGCCGCCGAGCTGGTTCAGCTCCCGACCGTCGCGCGCGACGCATCAGACTTCGATTGAGGGCGCTAGGCCCCGAACGCACAGACATCTGGAGACAATCATGAGTACGACAAAAGCAGAAACCCGTTCCGCCGCCCGGCGCGCGGAGCAAATCATGGATACAAGACCCGTTTTCATCGGCGTTTTTGCGCTGATGTTCTACGTGGCGATGCTGCGACTCTACGAGCAGCTATTCGCATGGAGCGCCGGACTCGATTCCTTCTCGCCCGAATTTCAGTCCTATTGGATGAGCCTGCTGCAATTTGCGATCCTGGCGTCGAGCTTCGGCGCGGTCGGCCTCGTCGGCTTTCTGTGGCGCACGCGCGACCGCGATCTGGCGAACCTGAGCGCCGCAGCAGAGATGCGCCGGCTCATTTATTTGGTTCAGTGGCTGGTCGTTTTTTCCCTCGCCCTCTTTTGGGGGCTGAGTTTCTTTACCGAGCAGACGGCAGTCTGGCACATGACCGCCGTTCGAGACACGGATTTCACGCCGAGCAATATCATCACCTTCTACATTTCGTATCCGCTCTTCGCGGTCATCGGGCTGGGCGCGTTCTTCTATGCGAAGACGCGCCTGCCTCTTTTCGCGAAGGGCTATTCTCTCGCCTTTGCGGTGCTTGTCGTCGGCGTCTTCATGACGATCCCAAATGTGGGATTCAATGAGTGGGGTCACACATTCTGGGCCATGGACGAAGGCTTTGCGGGTCCACTGCATTGGGGCTTTGTCTTTTTCGGCTGGATGTCGCTCGGCTTTTTCGGCGTCGTGCTGTTGATCCTTGGCCGTCTTCACGAACTCCTCGGCGAGAATGCGCTGGAGAAGTTATATCGGCGCTGAGGACGCTAGGGCGTTAGTCGCAAAATCTCGGAGCCGGCGCCGTCCCTTAACAGCGGCGCCGGCTGTGCTTCTCCACTCCTTATATCGGCCGATCCTTCAATGAGAACGCGCGCGTTCGGCGCCTCCCGCGCGATCTGACGGCCCAACTGCCCCACTGCTCAGAATCGCCGCTTGCCACCCCAACTGGCCGGCTCATAAACTTAGCCGTTCGATGAGCCGCGTCGGCGATCAGACCGCGTTCCGGTTCGAAATCAACGACGGGCCGCGCCTGCAACGGTAACGGGACCATCATGGAAAACAGTCGCATCGCGAACGTGACGTCCGTTACCGTGATCCTCTTTATCGTCCTGGTCGCCTGCAAGTTCGGGCAGGCTGTCCTTGAGCCGGTCGTCTTTGCTGTCTTCATCATCGCGATCGCCTGGCCCTTGCAGAAGGCCATGCAGGCGCGAGTAGGGAAGGCGATTGCTCTGACTGTGACAGTCGTGATGACCGCCGCCGTGATTCTGGCGCTGTTCGCTCTGATCGCCTGGGGCGGCAGAGAGGTGGTGGAGTGGATCAGACAGAATTTCGACCGCATCCAGGAAACGGTGACGACATCCACGTCGTGGCTGGAAGAGCACGACATTTTCGTTTTCACGCTCATTACGGAGCATTTTGACGCCGCATCGCTCATCAGGCTTCTCCGCACAGTCGCTGCAAGAGTGAACACAATTTTGGCCTTCGCCGTCATCGTTCTCGTTTATGTTATTTTGGGACTGGCGGAGACCGACGCCGTTCAGGCGCGAATTGCTTCTCTCGAAAATCAGGAGACGGGCCGACGCCTGCTCGAAGGCGGCAGGAAGATCAGCGAAAAGTTCCGCACCTATATGTTCGTTCGTACGATCGCCAGCATTGCGACGGGTCTCGCTATCTGGGGTTGCGTCCAGTTCATGGATTTGGAAATGGCTGGCGCATGGGGCGTGCTGGCCTTTGCGCTGAATTACCTGCCCTACATCGGCTCCCTCATCGTCACAGTGCTTGTGCCGCTTTTCGCCTTCGTGCAATTCGGCTCGGTGGAGACGCCTTTGTTCGTATTTCTGGGGGTGCTGGTGATCCAGTTCATCATCGGCAGCTATCTCGAGCCGGTGTTTTCGGGATCAGCTCTGTCGATCTCCCCGCCGATCGTCCTTTTTTCGATTGTGCTCTGGACTTTCCTGTGGGGCGCGCTTGGCGCCTTTCTGGGCGTCCCGCTTTCGATCGCAACGCTCACGATTCTTGAGCAATTTCCCTCGAGTCGATGGCTGGCGGAGCTATTGTCAGGGGGGCGGCCCAGCGCGTCGCCCCGCCAGCCCGGCTGAGGGGCGCGGAAACCCGCGGTCCGCTGCGCAATGCCGTTCCCGACCTCTGGCCCTTCCGCGGACGCCGCGGGAACATCTTGGTGATTGAGAGGGCGAACCATATGGCTGCTGCGGTCGAATTCAGCTAAGAAAACGGTCTGAGCTTGCGGCAGAGAGGCGTCAGATGCTTTGGCTGATCCGATTCATTGGCTTGCTTTCCCAGGCGGTTTTCCTCGAATTTTTGCACGTCTTTGGTTTCATCGTCTTTCTGCTCTCCATTCTCCTCGGCTATTTCAGAGCGCCCTGGTGGATCGTGCCAGCGCTCGCGGTCGCTTGCGGGCTGTTCGCGAACAGCTTCATCGATCTCAATTATCTGGCGGAAATATTCCGCAGGGTGGCGTCTGCCAGCGACCGCTGGGCTTTTGTCATCATCGTCTATTTCGCGATCACCATCGGCGGTTATCTCGTTGGCCTTCTCGGGCGCTCATTCATGAGGCGCACGCGGCGGCTCTAAGACGACGTTTGGCGGACTCGCGCCGTTTAGCGAACGTCATTCCTTCAACGCGGCGAGCGCTTTCTTGAAGGCCGCGCCGCGGCCGCTCCGGCAGGACCTGCAGGCGTCACGCTCGTCGGGCGATGGGGCGGCGCTCCCGGAGCCGTCTGTTGCGGCGACTGCAGGCGCTCGCCGTTGAGATCGGTCGCGCCGTCTTGACGCGGCGGAAGGCGCTCCTCAATGCGCTGCGCCATATAGGGAAAGAACGGGTTCGACGACATGCGCAATAGCGCGTCCAGACTGACGATCAGCGTCCCGCGTTCGCCGCGTGGCGCCAGCGATCCCAGGTGAACGCCAAAGTCTTCGGTTAGATCCGGCGTAAGCCCATAGAGCGAGTCGCTGAGCGGGAAGGGCAAGGCGACATGCGAGAGCGAGAAAACGCCTTTGGGGTATTGGAGCCCCAGCAGTCGACTCCGCTCTTCCGTCTCCCCGGCCTCGACGACGCGCTCCACCGCATCGTCGGTTCCTTCGCCGGCGTTCGTCACGACCGTCAAACGATAGGTTCGCACGCCCGGAGGCACGATCCGCGAGAGCGCGGTTTCAGCGGAGGGTCGAAGCAGCGGACCGAATTTGACGTTCCGATTCACGTCGAACAGGACGAGTTCGCTGCCGTTCGCGGGCACATGATCATAAAGACCGGATAGGACCGCCTGCGTGCTGACCGTGAAATCCATAACGGACTGGAACGTCAGGATCGGCGGCAGCTCGGCGAGTCGCCCCTCGCGTCGGGCCAGCGACATCTGCGTTCCGAGCCCGTCAGTGAGGCGATAGGATTGGCGCGCGCCATTCACGGGAAAGGAATTATACTTAAACGGATTGAACTCAGGCAGCCTGCTCAGCCAAGCCGCCTTGGCGAAGGCGGGAAGCACGGCCGGCAGACCCGCCAGTCCGGCGAAGCGCGCGAACCTCGTGATGCCCACCATGGGCGAGATCAGGATCAGACGGTCTGCCCGGGGGAGCCGTTTATCCTCGATAGCATCGAGCGTATATTTGATCGCAAGCGAACCGCCGTTCGAGAACCCCACGATATGCAGAGGAACCGGTTCAGGCGCGCGACGCCGCGCTTCCCTCACGGCAAGACGGGTCGCGGCCAACCAGGTCATCCATTTCACATCGGTCAATGCCGCGGGCACGGTGCCATGTGCGGGCAGTCGTATCGCGACAGCGACGAATCCGCGGTCGCGATAGCGTGAGGCTATGTGGCGTAAGCTGTATGGCGAATCGGTCAATCCATGCAGGAGGACGACCGCGCCGACCGGGGCCCCTGCGGGTTGTAGAAGATAAGACCGGTTCCAGTCCTGCGAAAAATGTCCCGGATAGACGGGACTGCCTTCGAAGTAGCGATTGAAGGGAACCTGCTCCTCAGGCGTCAGTCGCTGGCTGACATTGATGCGCAGGGAGTCGAATATTTTCGCCTCCGCCTGGAGATAGGCGTCCCAATCGGCGGCGTCCAATTCTTTGTCGCTCAACTCTTGCGGCACGTATGTATGCCAGACTTCCAGCGGCAGTCCGCGCTGAGAGTTGTAGATGCGCACTGCGAGAAACGCGACGACGAACAGGCTCAGCAGGATGAAGAACCACTTGGTCGTTTTGAGCGCCATGCCCAGCATTGTCTGTCCTTGAATCATCCGAAAAATGGCCCGCCGAAGTTCATCGGCTGCGCGCAAAAGCGGCTTGCCCAAATAGACGCGCGCCCGCAAACTATAGTCCCATTCGAGCAGCGCCCACTGAATAAATCGATCTTGCGTGTTGGAAAGTTAGCAGGCGCCTCCTTAGCTGGGCGCCGGAAATTTGGCGGAGATTCGAATTGATCGGACGCTGACGCAGAGGTGGAGCGTTGCGGAAATGACGCGCGATATGGTTCCTGTGGACCTCGCCTTGCAAGGCGGCGGCGCGCATGGCGCCTTCACTTGGGGCGTTCTGGACCGTTTGCTGGAAGAGCGCTGGCTGCAGATCGAAGGAATATCGGGCACATCGGCCGGCGCAATGAACGCGGCGGCGCTGATCAGCGGCTATGTCGACAATGGCGCAGACGGCGCCAGAGCGGCCCTTGAGCTTTTCTGGCGGCGCGTGTCGCAGGCGGCGCGGCTCAGTCCGTTGCAGCGTAATCCTATCGATGCGCTGATGGGTCGCTGGACGCTTGACGCTTCGCCTTTCTTCGTCATGACCGACATCATGTCGCGCCTATTCTCGCCCTATGATCTCAATCCCAAGGGCGTCAATCCGCTGCGCGACATCCTGGCGGAAACGGTCGATTTCAAGCGGCTTGCGCGCGCGCGGATCAAGCTTTTCGTCACCGCCACGAGCGTTTCGACAGGCCGCGCCCGCGTGTTCAGAAACGCAGACGTCACGCCGGAAGCGCTTCTGGCTTCGGCCTGCCTGCCCACCATGTTTCAGGCGGTCGAGATCGACGGCGAGGCCTATTGGGACGGCGGCTATTCCGGCAATCCGACGATCACGCCGCTCGTTCGCGAATGCGAGTCGGCTGATACAATTCTCGTTCAGATCAATCCCATCGAGCGCAAGAACCCGCCCCGGTCCGCGACCGAAATACTGAATCGCCTCAATGAGGTGTCGTTCAATGCGGTATTGCTCAAAGAGCTGCGTATGATCGCGCTGCTGCGCCGCGCCGCCAATCCTGGAGACCAGGAGGGCGCGCGCTGGGCCGGGATGCGCATCCACCGGATTTCGACGGAGATGATGACGCAGCTGAGCGCATCCTCCAAACTGATCGCAGAATGGGATTTTCTCTGCATGCTGCGCGACGAGGGTCGCCGGTCGGCCGAAGAACTCCTCGAGCGTCACGGTCGCGACGTCGGCGTCCGCTCGTCTCTTGACCTCGACGCATTGCTGGAAGGGATCTGACCGCGACGACGCTGATCGTCACGCTGCCGCGACGCTATCCGTCCGGCTCCTTTTGAGCGAATCCGTTGAGCGAAGCGCGCGGGTCTTGCGAGAAGACCGCGCGCCTTGTTCCGGCCGTCCGTACTTACTGCGCCGGCTTCTCCGACGGCTCCGGAGCGGTCGACTGCGTCGGTCCGGTGCGGCGGACGCGCGCGACTCGGCGATGGCGACGCCTGCCTCTGGCGGCGCTGCGCGGACGGGGGGAGCGCGGCTGATGATGGAAGGTGGTGAACTGCCGCTCCTGTGCTTCGACCTCGTCCGGAAGCAGCGCCGCGACGGGCGCGACGACGGCGGCCGCAAAAAGCGCGGTCAGCAGCGAACGACGCGAGAGTTGAGAATTCTCGTCAAAATTTTCCATGGTCATGTGTCCTCCCAAAGGATTTTTCACACCATAATTTTGCACAACCCCGGAACCTTCGCAATTCTCTGCCTAGAAGATCCTTCCGGCAATACGCTCAAACCCAGGATAAGGCCCCTCACGCTTCGTAGCTTTGGCGCGCTATTTTGATCTGCCGCGTCAGGAGAGACCAGGCGCGGGCAAGCACTTGAACCACGAGACGAATTCAGGCTGCTGCGTCAGTATTTTTCCGGCACAAACGTTAATCCTCCCAGCGATGCGAGATCGTCATAGGCGCGCTCCATCGATCGCTCCGGAAGTTTCGCCTTTTCACGTTCAACCTTCTCATAGGGAATGGACTTGAGCAGATGGCTTATGCAGTTGAGGCGGGCGCGCCGCTTGTCGTCCGAACGCACAATGTGCCAGGGAGCGAATTTCGTATCGGTCGCCTTGAACATCATGTCTCTGGCTCGCGAATAGTCGTACCATCTGCTTCGCGAGGCCAGGTCCATCGGACTGAGCTTCCATTGGCGTAAAGGATCGTGGATGCGCGCTTCGAAGCGGCGCTTCTGCTCATCCTCGCTCACTTCCAACCAATATTTGATGAGCAGAATGCCGTCGTCGACGATCAAGAGTTCGAATTCGGGGCAGATTTCGAGAAATCGACGATGCTGCGCCTCGGTGCAGAAGCCCATGACATATTCCACGCCAGCGCGATTGTACCAGCTGCGATCGAAAATCACGATTTCGCCCGCCGCGGGGAGCAGAGGCACATAGCGCTGCAGATACAACTGCGTCTTCTCGCGATCCGAGGGCGCAGGCAGCGCCATCACCCGGAAGACGCGGTGACTCACCCGTTCGGTGATCGCCTTGATGACGCCGCCCTTGCCCGCGGCGTCGCGACCCTCGAAGACCACGACCACACGCTTGCCCGTCGCCTTGACCCAGTCCTGCAGGGCGCAAAGCTCCACCTGCAGCTTCCTCAGCGTCGCCTCATACTCTTTGCGCTTCATTGGCGTGTCGCCGCCTTTTGTCATGGGTCGTCTCCAGAAAGGCGCCTCTCCAACGGGGCTCACTCGCACGCGGCGTTCGTTTCGAAGTCGGACATCTTCGCGGTCGCTGACGCGAGGCGTCGTAACGCGCCTTGAGTCTCACGTGACGACTGGCCATTTCTTAACTTTACTGCGGTGCGGCGATCCGACAAGATCGCGAGGGTTTCGATAGGCGGGAGGTTCAGTCTGTGACCGATCGAGACGCGGCGCAAAATCCAACCTGGCATGCGATCGCGGCCGACGAAATCATTCGTCGTCTCGAGAGCGACCCTTCGCGGGGGCTTGAGCGCGACGAGGCGGCCCGACGCCTTGCAAAATATGGCGCCAACCGATTGCCCGAGGGCTCCAAGCGTGGACCCCTGATGCGGTTCCTGCTGCAGTTCGACAATGTCCTCGTCTATGTCCTGCTTGCCGCCGGCTTCATCAAGCTGATGCTCGGACTTTGGCTCGACGCCTCAATCATCACCGGCGTCGTCGTCATCAATGCGCTGCTGGGCTTCATCCAGGAGGGCAAGGCTGAGAAGGCGCTGGATTCGATCCGCAATATGCTCTCTTCCGAGGCTCGCACGTTGCGCGATGGCGAAACGCGCGTGGTTCCCGCGGAGGAACTCGTTCCAGGCGATGTCGTGCTTCTCGAATCCGGCGACCGCATCCCCGCGGACATTCGCCTCATCGAGGTGAAAAACCTGCGGACGGACGAAGCCGCCCTTACAGGGGAGTCTGTGCCGGCGGACAAGTCGACGGACCCGACGCCTGAAAAGTCGACCGTCGGCGATCGCGAGAACATGGCGTTCTCAGGCACGCTGGTCGTCTCGGGACGCGCCCTTGGGATTGTCGTTGGTACGGCCGCGGAGACGGAGCTTGGCCGCATCAACCAGATGCTCGCCACGGTTAACGTGCTCGAGACGCCGCTGCTGCGCCAAATCAAGCAGTTCGGACACACGATCGCGAAAGTGATCGGCGTCATCAGCGTCCTGATCTTTGCCTATGGGCGGTGGATGCGCGAACTGCCGTTTGTGGAGGCTTTTCAAGCGGTGGTCGGCATCGCCGTCTCGGTGATCCCCGAAGGCTTGCCCGCGCTGATCACGATCACGATGGCGATCGGGGTGCAGCGGATGGCGCAGCGCAACGCCATTATCCGCCGCCTGCCCGCAGTGGAGACGCTCGGATCGGTGTCGCGAATTTGCTCCGACAAGACCGGCACGCTGACGCTCATGGAGATGATGGTCGCTTCCGCCGTCAGCGCAACTTCTCACTATCACGTCACGGGCGACGGCTATGCGAGCGAAGGCGAGGTGCTGCTCGATGGCGAGCCGGCGGGCGAAAGCGTTGTCCTCAAGCGCATGGCCATGGTTTCAGCGCTTTGCAACGACTCCGAGCTGCGCCATTCGGACGGCGTGTGGAAGGTCGAAGGCGACCCCACCGAAGCGGCGCTTTATCCTTTCGCCGCCAAACTGGGGTTCGACCGGCAAGCCGAAAGAGCGGGGCGGCGCAGGATCGACGCGATCCCTTTTGAGTCCGAACATAAATTCATGGCGACCTTGCATGAGGATGCGGGCGGCGGCCGCATGCTGCTCGTCAAGGGAGCGCCCGAAGTCATCGTTGCGCACTGCCGCCGGCAGGAAACTGAAAGCGTTCCCGCGCCGCTGATGCGCGATTATTGGATGCAGGCGTCGGACCGGCTCGCGGCGCAGGGCGAACGCGTGCTGGGATTAGCCTGGCTGCCCGTTCCGCGCTTCGAGACAACGAGTCTGGCGCCCGAGGATTTGCCTCGCGACCTCATCCTGTTGGGGCTGGTTGGACTGATGGACCCGCCGCGTAAGGAAGCGGTCGAGGCGGTCGCCGAATGCCACAATGGCGGCATTCGGGTGACGATGATCACCGGCGATCACAAAATCACTGCGGCGGCGATCGCCAAGATGCTCGGCATCGGCGACGGGAGAACCGCCGTCGCGGGCGCCGAAATCGAAGCAATGAATGACGGAGAGCTTCGGGAGACGGTGCGCAACGTTGACGTTTTCGCGCGCGCCAGTCCCGAACACAAACTGCGGCTCGTCAAGGCGATTCAGGCGAACGGCCAGGTCGTGGCGATGACAGGCGACGGCGTGAACGACGCGCCGGCGCTCAAACGCGCCGATATCGGCGTGGCGATGGGAATCAAAGGCACCGAGGTCACGAAAGAAGCGGCCGCAATGGTGCTCGCCGACGACAATTTCGCGTCGATCACGGCGGCGGTACGCGAGGGGCGGACGGTCTACAACAATATTGAAAAGGCTCTTCTTTTCATGTTGCCGACCAACGTCGCACAGGCGCTGGTCATCCTGGTGGCGATCGTGGTTGGCTTCGTTTTGCCGATCACGGCCCCGCAGATTCTCTGGGTCAACATGGTGACGTCGGTGGCGCTCGGGCTGGTCATCTCCTTCGAGCCGCACGAGCTCGACGTGATGGAGCGTCCACCGCGCGCGGTGTCGCGGCCGATACTCGACAGTTTCGCGATATGGCGGGTCATCTTCGTTGGCTTGGCGCTGCTGGCCCTCACCCTGTCGGCGTTCTTCTGGATGAAATCGCAGGACGCTGCCGACGAACTGGCGCGCGCCGTTGCGGTCAATGCGCTGGTCATGGGCCAGGTATTTTACCTGCTCAACAGCCGCTTCAAGACGGATTCGTCGCTTTCGATCGCTGCGCATCTCGGCAACCGCTATCTGCCGCTCGGCGTCGGCGCGGTCATCATTCTCCAACTTCTGTTCACTTACGCGCCGCCGCTGCAGCAATTGTTCGGCGTCGCCGCCATTCCCCCAGATATTTGGCCGTGGCTGTTTCTCGGCGGATTCGTGTTCTTCCTCATCGTCGAGGCGGAGAAATTCCTCATTCGCGCCTATCGATCGAGGCGTCGCGCTTTGCCGGAATTTGAACCGCCGGCCGAGCCCCTTCCTCTGGAGATCCAACGCGCCGTCGCGCAAACCTCATCGGTGCCCGCTTCTCGCCGCTCGAGCGCCTGGCAAGGGGCGTTGGGAGGATTGGCGGTACTGGGTCTGATCGCTGGAGAAGTCTATGCGTATCTGCATCGAGAAGACCCCGATCGATATGTGAGTGAAGATTTCCGCGAGAGCGCTGCGACCCATTCGGGTTTAGCGACGGATGCGCCGACTCGAGTGACCTTCGGCCCGCGCGTGTCCGGACGCATCGATGCGCTGTTTTGCGAGCCGGACGCCGCAATCAAAGCGGGCCAGCTCTGCGGCAAGATCGATCCGCGGCCTTTCGAGGCGGCGGTTAATCGCGAAAGGGCGGCTCTGGCGAACGCTCAGCTGCGGCGCGACAACAGCGCAAATGCGTTCGTTCGCGCGCAAAGGGATTTCGAGCGAAGAAGGGATCTGAGCGCGCGCGGCGCCAAGTCACGCGCGGCGCTGGACAGGTCGCGCGTCATTTACGAAAGGGCGAAGGCGCGGGCTGACGCTGATGAAGCTGACGTTGCGCGGATCGAGAAAGCGCTCGTAGCGGCGCAGAACGATCTTGCGATGACGGAGATCATCTCGCCGGTCGAGGGCAAGGTCATTTCGCGCAACGCCGAGGCGGGCGAACAGTTTGAAATTAGCCAGGAGATTCCTCTGTTCGTCGTCGCGCCGCAGTCGCGCGCCACGCAGCAATAGGACGCGTGCGAGATCGTTCGAGCGGGAAGTCTTGCCGTCGCCAATGCCCCGCGCGCGTCGTGAGGCCGTTTCACCTGAGGGGTGACCGCATAGGAGCCGACGCATTAAGCGTTTGATCCGTCAACCATCTCGATCGATACAGCTTGAATCTCCGCCGTCATACTGCGCGACTATAAATTATCGGCTCGACGGCTGCTTTTCGCGGCGCGTGCGGGCGCTTATGATCACCGACAAAAGCAGTGCGAGCGCGGCATGAGAATCAACTTTCTGAACAAGAGCGGCGATCAGGGCGACTTCGCGTCGCGGACGGCCATCGTGGCGACGATCGCGGCGGCGACCGTCGCGGTCTCATTCGTCCTGTGGAAGCTGACCGACCTTATCCCAGCCGTTTTCGCGACGATCCTCATTGCGCTCGCCTGGCGCGGCGTCGCCGAGCAAGTCTCGGCGCGCCTTGGGCTCTCACGGGGTTTGTCGCTCGGCGTCGTCGCGCTCGTCGCGCTCGCGTCCATCGTTCTGGCGCTGATGCTGTTTGGGGGGCAGCTCGTGCGCCAATATGACGAGGTCGCCCTCGACGTTCCCGCAGCCATCGCTCTGATCGAGCGCACGCTGGATGAACACCCGTGGGGCCGCTTCGTCGAGAAATTCGTCGTTCATGTCGACTTTTCCAAAATGACGACCCCCGTCGCCCAGCAGTTTGGCGCGGTTCTCGGTTCGCTCGGCAATGGGCTTGCCTATGGAATTTTCGCCATCATTGGCGCCGCCTATCTTGCCGCCGATCCAGAAAGGCATGCAGCGGGCCTGGTTGCGCTGACGCCTGCGTCGCGGCGACCCGATATGGCGCTGTTTCTTAAACGATCAGGCGCTTCGCTGCGACAGTGGCTCTACATCCAGCTTTACGTCGTCGCCATGAACGCGTTTTTCGCAGGCGCGGCGCTCTGGGCGTTCGGCGTTCCGGCGCCGCTGGCGCTCGCGACGATCAGCGGCGCTTTGGCGTTTGTTCCTTACTTCGGCTCGATCATCGCCATGATCGTTGGCGTGCTCGTCGCGCTGCCGCACGGAATAGACAACGCGGCCCTCGCGGCGCTTGCAATCGGCTCCGCGAGTTTCATCGAAGGCTATTTGATCACGCCATATCTGCAGAGCCGCTCCCTGAGCGTGTCGCCGGTCGTGCTGCTGTTTTGCATGCTCGCCTTCGGTTCGCTCTTTGGAGCGATGGGCGTTGTGCTCGCGGTGCCCGCGACGGTCGTTCTCTCGATCGCCTATGGCATTTTTGCCGAGACGCCGTAGAGGCGTCCTGATCTTTTTCTGAAGGCGCGATCCGACGGTCGCTCGATTTCACGGCCCGACGGCAGCGGGGGGAGCGACAGGGGACGCAGGCCCTGGTCTCACGCCGACGATTTCAAAGGCAGTTCTGCGTACGCACAGGAAGGGCAGCGGCCAGTCCAGAGCAAAAAGCTTCTGGTGGTATTCAAGCGTGACAGTCTGTCCAGCAGGAATGGCTTCCAGCTGCTTTCTCACGTCGGCGTCAGGAACCGAAAAATTGAATGTGTTATCGAATTCCTGGTTGCGGGGACGTCGATCGTTTGATCTCGAAAAATTGGGAAGCGCCAACTGGCCTTCGGATGTGCGACAGGCGACGCCTCTCGTGGAAAGTTTGCTGAGCACGCCGGTTCGAACGCCTACCGAGTAGTTAAAGCTATTCAACAGCGCAAGCAGTACGAAAAACAGCAGAATGGAAATGACGAGCCAAATTGCTATTTTCCATTTTCCGTTTGCGCGCCGTCTGGCGGAAGTCGACTGCGTTGAAGCCATGAGATTTATCCCCCTAGCTGCTCACCGCTAAATCACGTGGTTGATAAATGACGGGTGCGAAAGCATGCGCCCGTATGGCCCGCTGATCGCTACTCACAACTCATCTGGCGAGATCAGGGGACCAGGTCAAGTCGCCAACATCGTCGAACTTAGAGACGCTTTGCGACCGATCTTGAACGTCTCCGATCACGAACGGACTGCCGAAGCATCCGATCGGCGTAGAGCTTCGCGCCTTAAGCGCGGAGCCAGCGAGCCTAAAAGGGGTTTCTCCGATACATCTCAACGCGCTAACGAATTGGATCGCGAGTTGCGAGTCACGCCGCTGGCGTCGCATCGCCAGCTGAGAGGCCGTTCAGGCAGCGCCTGATGTTGGTCAAAGCCGCGGACCTCCACATTGCGATCGTCTCTGGCAGGCGGAAGAGCCTGTCGCCGTGAGCGAGCAGATTTTTGAGAAAGGCGGCCTGGCCGGCATTGAAGACATCTTCAGGAATCCAAATGAATTCAAAGCGTATGTCTTCAAAGTTCGAGGCGAATTGCTCCCATGGCAGCGCAAGTGGGCTGAGGTCGAGATCGACGAACAGATCAAAATCTCGGGAAAAACCCGAGTAGCGCTCTTTGCTGGGCTTCGCCTCAAGATGATTGGTCGTCGCCATGATCAGCTCATGAACAGCCTCGGCGTCCGCCGAAGCCATACGTGTATGCCGTCGAAACATTTCGGCGCTGTCGCGAACATTGAGGAAATCCGCGCGTCGGCTTTGGCCAGCGCCGCGTGTCCGATAGACCACGTCGTGCCAGAAGATGGCCGTCATGATCAGCTCTGGCCGTGTCGCCAGCGCAGCAAGTTCGTCGAAGGCTCGCAAAAGATCGCCAATGTGGCGCCAACTATGGTAAGCGCGCGCGAGATCGCCATAGGCGGCGTCAAGAACCTCCCAGGCCCCAGGCTCGTGACTGGCTTCCAGCTGAAGCCAATATCGACTCTTGATATTCGATGCATTCATGCGTGGGGAATGGGCGATTCAATGACCACGGACGTCAGCGGCATTATCGCTAAGGCCGATGCGGATGGCGACAATTTTTTGCGTCGCGCGACGCCGATGCGTCCAATGGCGGTGATGGCGCGCTCGGAAGAGATCAAACAGAATGGCCTTTGCTGACGCGCCTTGGCGGCTGGCGCGCGTTAGGGTTTCGACGCACAGGTGTTGCCAAAAAAGCACTTGGGTTGAAAATATTCGTGCTTTCTTCAAATCTTGAGGAAAATCGCTCGATCGAGGCTAGGCTCAGCGAGAGCCCGGGAGCCCAAGGATGAATTGCGCGAGCAGCGTTGCGGCAATCTGTTCGCTCTTGATGTCGCCGAAAGCGGTCGATGTTGCGAACCTGGCTGAGCAAGGGGCTTCGGAAGGCGCGATCGCCCAGCCAGCGAAGCGACAACCGCGCCTGTCGTTCGATTCCTGGTCGTGGGGCACCACTCGACGCTCCTGGTACGAGTGGCTTACGGCAACGGCCGCAATCGACTCTTCTCTTGAAGAGTCCGGGTGGCGTCTTCGAGCGACCGGCGGCTTCGGGGGCTATGCTTATGACGTGAAGGGAAGCGACGTAGAGAATGTAGTTGCCGACGCGATGCAGGCGGATGGCATAGCGCTTCCCGATGTCGTCACGGTGGGCAAATATTTCGGGTCAGATGGTTTCGTCGGCGCTCAGATCGGCTACGCTTTTGTCGAGAAAAGTTGGGAACTGAGCGGATATCTCGGGGTAGGGATCACCACTGAAGGTTACCTCGGCGCGAATCTGTGGAACGCTGCGCTGCGCATTCCGCCAGACGCCGTAAGCGATCTCGCGGGAACTGAGTTTGGCGTTTTAGGGAGCCTGGAGTTCAGGGCGACGCCGAATGATCATCTGATGCTTTTCGCTTCATCTATCTATACGACTGCGTTCCGATGGGGGTATTTCGAAGTGAAGCCGGGCGTCTCATTCCCCTTCGACGAGGCTCTCCCGGCTTTGCTCAAAGGGAAATTGTTCTTTGGGCCGCATGTGGCGCTGAATACATACAAGGGCGACCTTCAGCCAATGTTTGGAGCGCATGTCACGCTCATGGAGATCGGACCGTTCTATGCGAGTCTCGCGGGCGGCTATGTGCGTGATCAATATAATGGCAAGGGCGCCTATACGATTCTCGAGACAAGCGTCCGTTTTTAAGTTGGTTCAGGCGCAATTGTAGATCCGATGTCGGGTTCTCAGCTTCCGCGCGCCATCATCGGATTTCTTCCGGCGACCCATGTCGCGACGACTGACAGATCGGCCGGATTTAACGCCACGATATCGGCACGGTAGCCCGGCGCGAGTCGGCCAAGAAAATGCCCGACGCCCAGGAAGTCGGCCGGCTCAGCGGAGGCGAGACGTAAGGCGCGTTCCAACGGCAGCCCCAAGAGACGAACGCAGTTCCTGACGGCGCTCGTCATGTCGAGCGACGATCCTGCAAGGACGCCGTCAGGCGTGACGCAGCGGCCCTCGCGAACCGTGATCGCTTCGCCCTGCAGCACGAATTCATGCCTGCATCCGCCGACGGGCGGCATCGCATCGGTGACAAGCATCGGATGGCCGGCGCCGCGGATGGCGAGCCCGAGCATCGCTGGGGCGACATGTTCGCCATCGACGATGATTCCATAATAGGCGTTCGGCGACTCAAGCGCCGCCGCGATCGGCCCTGGCTCGCGGGCCGTAAGCGGCCGCATGGCGTTGAACAAATGCGTGAAGCCGGTCAGCCCTTCCGCCATTGCGGCGCGGGTCTGCGCATAGGTCGCCATTGAATGGCCGAGCGAAACTTTCGCGCCCGCGGCAAGGAGTTCCGCAATGAAGCCTGCGGGCGCGACTTCGGGCGCCAAGGTGACGAGCCACGCGCCTTTCTTATAGGAGGCGAGCATTTGAAGGTGATGCGGTTCGGGGCGTCGAATGAGGTCGCGGCGATGGACCCCGGGCTTGTCGGGCGACAGGAAGGGCCCTTCGAGGTGAATGCCGAGAATGCCGGGCTCTCGCGGCAACATCCTCTCGACGGCGCTCAGCGCCGCCGCCATGACCTCGTCAGTGTCGGTGATCAGCGTCGGCAAGAGCGCGGTCGTGCCGAACCTTCGATGGGCCGCGACAATTTTCGCGAGGCCTTCGGGCGTCGGATCCGCATTGAATAGGGCGTCGCCGCCGCCATTCACCTGCGCGTCGATGAAGCCCGGCGCCAGCCATGCGCCCTCCGGCGCTTCGAAAACATCGACCGACGCGGACACTTCGTCGCGCGGCGCGACTGCCGCTACTTGTGAATCATCGATGAGGACGGCGCTGTTTCGATGAAGCGTCGCGCCATCGAAGACGAAATCCGCAATGATGGCGTGAAGTCCTGAAACGCTCATCGCGTGCGGGTGATCTTTTGGAGGTGAGGCGGTTCGTCCACGTTGACGCCCCGCGCCGCCGCGAGGCGGACGACCATCCCGTAGAAACTTTGGATCTGACAGATGGCGTCGGCTTCCGGCTGATCGGGCGCGAGCGTCTCGAGTTGACCGGCCGCGCCATTTGAGCCGGTGGCGAACAACGCCGCGCCTTTGGCTTTCAGATTGTCAGCCAGTTGCTTCGTTCCCGCGGCGGCGGCGTCGGTCGGCGTGAAGATCACGATCGGATAATCCGACGAGACGAGGGCGATAGGTCCGTGCTGGAATTCTGCGGAAGAAAACGCTTCGGCGTGCAGCCCTGACGTCTCCTTCAGCTTCAACGCCGCCTCCCGTGCGATGGCGAGCGTCGGTCCCCGTCCAATCGTTACAAGACTCGATGCGCCGGTGAGGGTGCCGACCAAATTGCTCCAATCGAGTTCATTCGCGGCGGCGAGCCGGTCTGGCAAACGCCGCAACGCGCCCGCAAGCGCCTCATGTTCCGCCCACAGTGCGGTAAGCCGCGCCAAAACCGCGATCGACGCGATGAAAGTCTTGGTGGCCGGAACGCTGAGTTCGGGACCGGCCTCCATCGGCAGAACGAATTCACAGCTCTGCGCAAGCTCGCTTGCGGCGTCATTGGTGATGCAGGCCGTTACGGCGCCGGAGTTTCGCGCGGCGACCGCTTGCTCGATGAGGTCGCCGCTTTTCCCGGATTGGGATATGGCGAGAAAGAACTGGCCATCGAGGCTGAGTCGCTGATGGTAGATCGTCGTAACACTCGGCGCCGCCGCCGCGACGACAATGCCGAGATATCGTTCGATCAGATGTTTGCCGAAGGTCGCCGCATGCGCGGAACTGCCCCGCGCGCAGGTGACGACGACTTGCGGCGGCTTGCGCCGAAGCCGGGCGGCGAGCGCGGCGAGCACGCTCGACAGCGCCTGCTCCTGGCGCCTCACGGCCTCGGGCGCCGTACGCAGTTCGGCTGTCATCTGGAAGTCGGCGAAGGTCATTCTCTTGCGCTGTTAGCGGTAGCCATTGTCCAATAATCGCATAACATCGAAAGTGAAGCGAACATGACCGTGGGTTCAGGGAAAGTTCTTCGTGAAAGCTCGCGGCGCGCCAGCCTCCATCCCGCTCGTGGGCTGCTCTCTTGAATATGTTTCGTAGATAGGCATATCCCAAAACTCTCCCGATCGCCGTGATGACGCCGATGGAAACCGAACGCCCGAGCCCCCGTTACGCCAACATCGACCTTTGGGATCCAGCCGAGATTTTGGAGGCGATGATCGAGGGGCAGTTCGCGGCCGTCGCGGCCGTGCGGGCCGCGCACCCCGCCATCGAAAGCGCGGGCCTCGCGATAGAGCGGCGGCTGAAGCGCGGCGGCAGGCTCGTTTACATGGGGGCCGGAACCTCCGGCCGTCTGGCCGTACAGGACGGCGCGGAACTCATGCCGACATTCGGCTGGCCGCAGGAGCGGCTCTTGCTGTTCATGGCGGGCGGCAAGAACGCCCTGCTTCAGGCCGTCGAGGGCGCGGAAGATCAGGAGGCGCAGGCTGTGGAGCTTGTCCGGCGCCATGACATCGGCCCGGCGGACGTCGCCATCGCGGTGGCGGCGAGCGGCACAACGCCATTCACGGTGGCGTGCCTGCGCGCCGCGAGGGAAGCGGGCGCGCTTGCGGTCGGCGTCGCCAACAACCGAGACACGCCGCTCCTTAAGGAAGCCGATCACGCGATCTTTCTCGATACAGGCCCGGAAGCGATCGCGGGTTCGACGCGTATGAAAGCGGGGACGGCGCAGCGCATCACGCTGATGCTGTTGTCCTCCCTCGTCATGATCTCGCTGGGGCGCGTCTATGACGGGCTTATGGTGGACGTCCAGGCCTCAAACAGGAAACTGGTCCGCAGAAGCGAGAGGATCCTGTCGCGCCTGAGCGGCCGAGGCCACGAAGATGTGCAGGCGGCGCTGGGCAGGGCAGGGGGAAGCGTCAAGCTCGCCTTTCTTCTGCTGCAGGGCTACCAGCCCGATGAGGCGCAGACCGCGCTCGATCGCGCCGACGGCCATCTGCGCCGGGCGATGAGCCTGATCGGCGAATTTCATGAAGAGGCGCTTGAAGGAACACCAGCTTCGATCGCCGCCGGGTCCAGCGAGCCGGCGACGCACGAATAGGCGTCGCGGGATGGAGCGACTGAACTGCGCCTCAGACCGCTTGTTTCGCCGAAGCCTGCCGCGAGGTGATTGAATCAGGCTTCCAGGGAGAAGGCTAGCTTGGAACCGGTCCACTCCCCGGCGCGTTCTACACCCAAATGTGACCGCGGGAGGCGTGGCGATGATCAACCCCAAGCCCGTGCCTGGAATAGAGCACTTTACCGTAGGTCTCCACATCAGATCGTATACATCTAATCCATGCAGAAACACCAGAACGCTTTCTTCACGCCCCGCCTTCGGTTCAAAACCTTCGACGAGCTGAACGCGTGGCTGATGGATAAATGCATTGCTTACACGAAGGCGCACGCCCATCCGGAGCACCGCCTAGCCTTTATGCGCAAGGGGCGTTTTCGGCCGATGTGCGGTTATTGCGCAAGAGGGCGTTGGCGAGGACGACGAGCTTGCGCCTGACGGCGGTTATGGCAACCATGGCGGGTTTTCTGGCCTCGACGAGCTTTTGATAAAGCGCTCGACTGTCTTTGTTGAACCTGCAAGCGACGAGCGCCGGCATATAAAAGGGCTTGGCGAAGGAAAGCCCTGCCGCCGCGAATGTATGCGTGGCCTTTCCAGGAGCCGGATTGTCTTTGCACGGGCGCGAGGCCAGCGAGGCTTGCGGCCTGTTTGCCTTCGAGGTTTCCAAGCTCCGACGAGGAACATTGCGCGCAAGAACGGCCGCGCCCTGAGGGGCGAGAGGTTACGCGCCAGCGTTCCGCATGGTCATGTATGGACACCCGTTCAACGCAAGAGAAAACTTTGTGCAGGCGTGCGCGTGATCGGGTGCTGCC
>JBPFDX010000104.1:0-47430 GCA_051061385.1 Methylocystis sp. | reverse complement strand
CGCCGGCAAGAAAATCAAAGGGCGCAAGCGCCACATTGCGGTGGATACGGACGGACGGCTGCTCATGGTCAATCTGACGACAGCGGATGTTTCCGACTCCGCGGGCGCGCAGCATATTCTTGACGCCATCCGCAAGCGCTGCCCGTGGGTCAGACATCTCTTCGCTGACGGCGCCTACGATCACAGAAAACTCATGGATAAGGCGGCATTCAAGGCGTTAAAGAGGCTTCGAAGGAGCCGTCTCGAAAGACGAAGGTCCAAGGAGCGACGTTCGACCGAACGCTGCGGCTCGGCCGCATACGAGATCGCGAGGCTTAAAAGGCGAAGCATGGGTTCAGCCAGTCCGCAGGACGAAGACTTCTGGGTGTTCGGCTACGGGTCGCTGATGTGGCGGCCGGGCTTCGACTTCATCGACAGCGCGCTCGCCTGGGTGCATGGCTATCACCGCGCGCTGTGCATCTTCTCGCATGTGCATCGCGGCACGCCGGAGCGGCCGGGACTGGTGCTCGGATTGGATCGCGGCGGCTCCTGCCAGGGCGTCGCCTTCAAGGTCGCGGCGCGCGACCGCGAGAAAACGATCAGCTATCTGCGCGAACGCGAACTCGTCACCTCGGTCTATCTGGAAAAGACGCTCGGCGTGCGATTCGCCGACGGCCGCTGCGCCAGGGCCATCGCTTACGTCGTCGACCGCACGCATATCCAATACGCCGGACGACTGCCGGAAGATGAAATGATTCGTCTGATCGCCGAAGGCGTGGGGCTGAACGGCGACAATCCCGCCTATGTGCGCAACACCTACGAACATCTCCTGAGGCTCGACATCCACGACGCCGAGCTCGCCGAGGTCGTGCGCCGGCTCGATCATGATTCGTGCAGAGCCGGACCCGCGGCCGGCGGCGCCGGCGACGAGCCGACGCCGCTTTGACGCGACGCGTTTACGCAACGGTTCACGCCCATACGCGCGCGACGCAACGCTACGCCACTGACAGGTGGTCCGCCGGATTCAGTTGAGCAGCGACGCGGAAAGATCGCGCAGCGTCGCGGCGTCGGCGCAAAAATGCACATGCCATTCGGCGACGCCGAGCTCATGCGCCATTTTGCGCAGCGCGCGGCGGTCGCATCGAGCGCGCTCCAAACTTTGGGATTCGATCACGTCATCTGCATTTGGGCGATCCCGCCCATATGCAGCGTGATCTCCCGCGCGCTCCTGCGCGAGAAACACGCAGACCGGCCGCGACGCCGCGCCCTCCCGCGCGACGCCGATGACGACGCCATTCGTCACGTCGGCGATGAAGGATTCCTCGCCCGACTGAAACACCGAGCACACATAGCGGCGGCCAGAGGCGCCCCGCCAGGAAAAGAAACGGCTGCGTAGCGAATCCGTCGCGGCGAGCGACTGAAGCGCTTCGCCGCGCGGCGCGGTTTCGCCAATGACTCTGGAGACGCTGAAAGACGGGCAACGAGGTTGATACATGACACGATCCGCCAATCCGAAGACGAACACGGAACATGACTAGAACGAAACCGGCACATAGTCAACAAGCGCGCGCCCATCCGCATCTTTTGGGTTCCTGGCAAAAGACAGGACGGGCGCGCACGCGCCGCTACTCGCCAACGGCGCAAGACGGTTGCCCGTCTCACGCACTGTTATGCATGGCTTCGATCTTGGAAGATGTGCGCCAACGCGCATGACAAACGCTATTACCTCTTACGAGGTGGGCGCCGTCTTCAATTGTCGCAAGGGCTGCGGCGCGCCGCCGCAGTACTTCGCAAAACGCGCGCGAACCTATCGCTTGCAGTGGACGGTGCGCACGGCGCCCGTGGCCTTATAGGTGAGCTTGGCGTCCTTTTTCGACTGATAGGGCGGCGGCTCCGGCGTGCAATTCACATATTGGCTTCCGAACACCGCCGAGAAATAGACCGTATAGGGCGTGCCGTCGGTCATCCCCGCGACCGGAAGTTTAACGCACCCCGTCTGCCCGATATTGAACTTGCCAGACCCGGCAACGGGACGACCGTTCAACATCACGCCCATCCGACCCGCGAAGCCGGCGCCCACCTTGATGTGCACGCATGCGGCCGTCTGAGCCAGACAGGGCTGCGCCAACAGAGCGAGCACGCCCGCGCCGACGAGGCGCATTCTTCTGCCAACGCTGAATGAAGAGCTAATAGTCATGAAATATCCCCCAGTTAAACGCGGTCACCCGCGCTGGAGGACTGTGAGCTAAGCCAAAGCTTTCGGCAAGGCTGACGCGGGCGCTATCCGTTGGCGCCGCCGCCCGCGGTGCGCAGCCAGGCCGCGCCGCAGGCTTTCGCGAGTTCGCGCACGCGCAGAATATAGCTTTGACGCTCGGTGACCGAGATCACGCCGCGCGCGTCCAGGAGATTGAAGGCGTGGCTCGCCTTGATGCACTGGTCATAGGCCGGCAGCGCCATGAGATGCATCTCGTCGCCGGAGCCCGCGCCGAAATGCAACAGCCGCTCGCATTCCGATTCGGCGTCCTTGAAATCCTCAAAGAGTTTCGAGGTGTCGGCGGCCTCAAAATTATGGCGCGAATATTCCTGCTCGGCCTGCAGGAAGACGTCGGCGTAGGTGACTTTCTCATCGCCGTCGCGGCCGTTGAAGTTCAGCTCCATGATGCTGTCGACGCCCTGCAGATAGCAGGCGAGACGCTCCAGCCCATAGGTGAGTTCGCCCGCGACCGGCGCGCATTCGAAGCCCGCGACCTGCTGGAAGTAGGTGAACTGCGAGACCTCCATGCCGTCGCACCAGCATTCCCAGCCAAGCCCCCAGGCGCCGAGCGTCGGGCTTTCCCAATCGTCCTCGACGAAGCGGATGTCATGGAGCTTCGGGTCGATGCCGATCGCCGCGAGCGAAGCGAGATACAATTCCTGTAGATCGGGTGGCGAGGGTTTGAGGATCACCTGGAACTGATAATAATGCTGCAGGCGGTTGGGGTTTTCGCCATAGCGCCCGTCCTTGGGGCGCCGGCAGGGCTGCGCATAGGCGGCGCGCCAGGGCTTTGGGCCGAGCGCGCGCAGCGTCGTCGCCGGATGAAAGGTCGCCGCCCCCATCTCCATGTCATAGGGCTGCACGATGACGCAGCCCTGCGCCGCCCAGAAATTCTGCAGGGTGAGAATGAGCCCCTGGAAGGAGCGGATCGGCGAGAGGTGGGGAAGATCGGGGAGCATGGCCGCGTGCACCCCCTCTCCCCGTGAACGGGGAGAGGGTTGGGGTGAGGGGCCGGGGGCGTTGGCCGAAAGATTCGTGACAGGCCCTGCCCTGCTGCAATCAACGCTCATGTCAAAACCCCAAGTCCCTCACCCTTCCCTCGCCGCGCCAGCGGGGAGAGGGTTTGCGCGGAAGCTATTGGCGGGGCCAACGCAGGTCAACGGCGTGCTTCGCCGACGGCGGTCGGGTGAATATCCGCGATGCGCCATTTGCTGACTTTCTCAGGATGCCGAAACGATGCTCGTCAGAATCTGCCAGCTTTTTCCATGCCGACACTTCCGGTGAGATTTTTGCCGTAGCCGCAAGATCAGCGGCATCGAGATGAAGACCAGAATCATTCTGTCCGAAATGACGCCAACGAAAAGGCTCATTCCTCTCACAAAAACAACGCTGGTTGGGATGCCCTGCGGCGGGCCGCCGCGACGTCCCGCACGGATTCAATTCAGGACCTCTGGCAACCGGGGGTGATGGCGCATGCTCAAGCCGTTCAAGCTGTTCGTAGTTGCACTTGTCGCGCTTTCGCTAGCGTTGGACGCAGCTCTGGTGCCCGCTTTCGGCGGCGGCCATGGCGGCTTTGGAGGCGGCGGAGGCGGCTTTGGCGGCGGCGGGCATGGCGGCTTTGGCGGCGGCGGACATGGGTTTGGCGGCGGCTTTGGGGGTTTGCCCGGCTTCGGTGGCGGACGTGGTTTCGGCGGGGGCCATGGCTTTGGCGGTCCGCGCGGCTTCGGAATACCCGGCTTTGGCGGCCCTCGTGGCTTTGGTGGAATACCCGGCTTTGGCGGCGGGCGCGGCTTTGGCGGACAACGCGGCTTTGGTGGACCGCGTGGCTTTGGTGGAATCCCTGGCTTGGGCGGTGGACGCGGCTTTGGCGGCGGGCACGGTTTTGCGAGCCCGCGCGGGTTTGGCGGACACCGCGGGTTTGGCGGACACCGCGGCTTTGGCGACCCGCGCGGCTTTGGTGGAATCCCCGGTTTTGGCGGCCAGCGCGGGTTTGCCGGCCCGCGTGGCTTTGGTGGAATCCCCGGCTTGGGCGCTGTGGCGGGCGGCGGCTTCGCGCGAAGCGCCGGCTGGGGCGGTTACGGCGGAGGCTGGGAAGGTTACGGTTGGCCGGGATACGCTTGGAGCGGCTATGGCTGGCCCGGCTATGGCTGGGGCGGCTATGGTTGGCCGGGTTATGGTTGGGGGCTGGGCGTGGCCGGGCTCGCGCTCGGGCTTGGGTTGGCGAGCGCCTATTCCGCATATCCGCCGGTGGCCTTCGTGTATCCCTACCATGCCTCGCCCTTCTACTGGGCCCCGTATCCGCTCTATGGCTGGGGCGGCTACGGCTGGGGCGGCTATGGTTGCTGCGGCTGGGGCGGTTACGATTGGGGATGGGGCCTGGCCGGGCTCGCGTTTGGCCTAGGGCTGACGAGCGCCTTCTCGTACCCGCTTTATGGCAGCCCCTTTTACGGCGCGCCCTATCCACTCTACGGCTATGACGTTCCGCTCGCCTATGCGCCGCCGCCGTACGTTTACGGCGTCGGCCCGGTCTATGGTTATGGCTATGAGTCAGTGGCCTATGACTATGCGCCTGTGACGGCCGTCTCCTATGGCGTGCCGCTCTGGTGAGCAGCCAAACGTTCATTGCACGGTCAGCGATGGCGGCGGCGCGACGTCGGCCCCATAAGAGGAAGCATCATGAGATCAAGCAAACTCGCAATCGCGTCAGCGGCGCTACTGAGCGTTTTGAGCCCCGCCGGCGCGCAGGATCCCGGCGCGATCAGGCAAGGGGGCGCGGCGACGGCGGGGCAGGCCATGATGTGCCGTGCCTATGAACGCGTCGAAGGTCAACTCGCCTACATAAAGACGGAGCTCAGGATTACGGCCGCGCAGGAGCCTCAGTGGAATGTCTTCGCCAATGTTTTCCGGGCGAATAAGGAAAAGCAGTACCGGAGCTGCAGATTGGCGCAGGAGCAGAGTCGCTCGATGATGTCCGCCAGCTTACCGGAGTCGATCAAGATCAAGGAAGATCACTTGAGCGAAGAGCTCGAGGCCTTGCGCGTGCTGGACGCGGCGCTACAGCCGCTCTATGCGACCCTGAGCAAGGAGCAGAAGAAGACCGCCGACGAGATCTTAAAAGGAGCGTCTTGAGCGAGAATTTTTACATCGCGCCCGGGCCGTGAACCGGGCTTTGTGAATGGCTCCTCAAGGTCACAAGCATCCGTTCAATCCGACCTTCGGCTACCTCCGCCAATCGATGCCGACAGCGAAAATCCCCCCTCAAAAATCCTGCGCGGTCGGCCGCACCACGATCTGGTTCACATCCACATCCGCCGGCTGTTCGATCGCGTAGCGAATCGCGCGGGCGATCGACTCGGCGGGGATCGCCTGATTGGCGAGCGGCTCCAGAAACTCCAGACTGCCCTTGTGCGACGTGCCGGCGCCGATCAATTCGGTCGCGACCGCGCCGGGCATGATCGTCGTCGTGCGGATCTTGCCGCCGACCTCATGGCGCAGCCCTTCCGAAATCGCCGCAACCGCGAATTTCGTGCCGCTGTAGACCGTGCCGCCGGGGCTGAACACTTTTATGCCGGCCACGGAAGAAATGTTGATGAAATGGCCTGAGCCCTGTTTCTCGAAGATCGGCAGCACGGCGGCGACGCCATAGAGCAGGCCCTTGATGTTGATGTCGATCATCCGGTCCCATTCGTCGGTGCGGCGCTCGGACATCGGCGCGATGGACATCACCCCGGCGTTGTTGATCAGCACGTCGAGCCGGCCGAAGGCCTGAACCGCGCCGGCGATAAAGGCGTCGACGTCGGCCTTCTTCGTCACGTCGAGGGCGATGGCGAGCGCCTTTGCGCCGCCGGCGGCGAGTTCATTGGCGATTGCCTCGAGGCGCTCGACCCTGCGCGCGCCGAGCGCGACGGCGGCGCCATGCGCGGCGAGATCGCGCGCCGTCGCCTCGCCAATGCCGCTCGACGCGCCGGTGATGGCGACGACCTTGCCTTCGATTCCGTTGTTCATCTTCAGTAGCCTCCTGCCCTCATAGAACGGCTTGAAGGCGCAAAGGTTTCGTCGCCGGGGCTTAACCCGGACGACCTGCGGCGCGGCGGCAAATCGGGTGGCGAAGCGGCGGCAAACTTGGCCGCGCCATGGCGCGGCGCTACTCGAAAGCCGGCGTTTTCAAAGATTTAACTATTCGCCTTTACCGTAACTGCGGACAAGAATTCGCCCCAAAGCAGCCAAAGCAAGGCCCTTTAGTTCTGTTGTGAATATGCGTGGGCGTTCCGCGCAGTTCTGGCTTTCGCCGAACTTTGACGCGATCTCGCGTAAATGTCGGCGAAGATCAGAAGCCTGCGATGGAAGATCAGTTCGGAGGTAGGGGCGGATGATGCAAGGGATCGGTGCGCCAATCGACTTCGTTTCTTTGGATAGGCGTATTTATTCTCGCAAAAGCTCATCTCATCTGGTGATCGCCGGCGTTGCGCTCGCCGTGAGCCTTTCCGCGGGATATTGGGCGCTGTTGCAGCGCCCGGCGCCGCGCTCGGAGACCGCCGCGGCGCCTGCCGCGCCGCTCGCGCAAAATCCTTATGGCGCCATCGTCGGCCTCGGCGTCCGGCCGCAATCGCTTGCGCTCGCCGAAACGACGCGCGGGACGCTCGACGCCAGCATTCAGCCCGCTGCGCACACGCCGTCCGCCACTGTGCCCGAGCGCCAGGACCTCGACGACATGCAGGTCGCCTCGGCGACAGAGGGCGCGGAGGGCGCGCCGCTGCCGCCGCGCCGCCCGGTCGAACTCACCGTCGCCAATCGCGGCTTCTATGAAGGCTCGCTGCGCCGCATGGCGCGCACCAGCGTCGTGCCCGCCTCGCCCTCCGACGACCGCTCGATGTTCGAGAAATTCTTCGGCCTCGGCGACGCCGCGCAGGAAGCGCGCCAGCAGCAGCAGCAGCCGCGCGGACAGGCGCTCGCCTACGCGGCCCCGGACGGCGGCACGCTTTCCGATCTCAAATCCGGCATTCTCGGCGGCGCCGCCGGCGCGGCGGTGGGTCCAGCGTCGCGCTACGATCGCCAGACCGCGATCTATGACATCTCCGCGCATACGGTCTATCTGCCGAACGGCACAAAGCTCGAAGCGCATTCCGGCCTGCGCGAACATCTCGACGATCCGCGCTTCGTTCATCTGCGCATGCGCGGCGCGACGCCGCCGCACCTCTATGAGCTCACGCCGCGCGAGGCGCTGTTCCACGGCGTCGAGGCGCTGCGCCTCACGCCGGTCGGCGGCGAAGGCGCGATCTTCGGCCGCGCCGGTCTTCTCGCGCACACCTTCATGCTCGGACCGAGAGGCGATTCGAACGGCTGCGTGTCGTTCCGCGACTATCAGGCCTTCCTGCGCGCTTACAAGAACGGCGAGATCCGCCGGCTCGCCGTCGTGGCGCATCTCTAAGCGTTTATTCTTACGCGGAAAACAAGGAAGCGGCCCCGGCGGGCCGCTTTTTTGTTGGCCTGCGCGCCAGTCGCGCAACCCGGAACCATGACAAGTTTTCTTGTCGCGATTGCAAAGATCAACTACCGTGCGCGCTTGAAGCGCATGAGGGGTTTTGCATGACCGTTTCGATGTATCTCATCAATCCTGCCGGCGATTTTCCTACCTATTTCGGCGGCGAGGCGCTGGCGGCGTCGGGCGCGCCGGGCGGCGTGATGATGGCGGATCTCGCCACGGCGACGGTGGCGGCGCTTGCGCCGAGAGACTTTGAATTGGAGCTCTGCGAAGAGCAAATCGAACCGGTGAATTTCAACCACAGCGCGGACTGGATCGCCATCACCGGCAAGGTCAGCCAGCGCGGCCGCATGATCGCCATCGCCGACGAGTTCCGCCGTCGCGGCAAGAAGGTCATCATCGGCGGCCCCTATGCGAGCCTCTCCCCGGCGCGGCTGCGCGATCACTGCGACGTGCTCGTGAGCGGCGAAATCGAGGAAATCGCCGCCGATTTCTTCTCCGATCTGCGCGCCGGCAAGCCGAAGGACAGCTATGTCGGCGACAAGCCGTCGCTCGCCTCCTCGCCGCTGCCGCGCTGGGAACTCTATCGCAACGACCGCGCGATTCTCGGCGCCGTGCAGACCTCGCGCGGCTGTCCGTTCGAATGCGAATTCTGCGACGTCATTCAGTATCTCGGACGCAAGCAGCGTCACAAGCCGATCGCCAATGTCATCGCCGAGATCGACGCGCTGTGGAACGCCGGCTATCGCACGGCCTTTCTCGCGGACGACAATTTCACCGCCTATCGCGCGCACTGCAAGGAACTGCTGGCGGCGATGGCGCATTGGCGCCGCGATCGTCCGATGGAGTTCGTCACGCAGATCTCGATCGACGCGACGCGCGACGAGGAACTGCTCGACATGTGCGTCGCGGCGGGCCTCACTCAGGTCTTCGTCGGCATCGAGACGCCGAACATCGAAAGCCTGCGCGAGACCGGCAAGCGGCAGAATTTGAAAATCAGCCTCGTCGACGAAATCCAGAAGCTCGTCGACAAGGGGATGTCGGTGATGGGCGGCATGATCGTCGGCTTCGACCATGACGGCCCGAACGTCTTCGCGCAGCAGTATGATTTCGCCATGGCGACGCCGATTCCGATCTTCAGCCTCGGCGCGCTGATGGCGTCGGAAGCGACGCCGCTCTTCGACCGCATCGCCCGCGAAGGCCGTCTGATCACCGGTGGCGTCGAAACCCAGGCGGTGCCGTGGAGCTCCAACATCCAGTGCCAGACGATGAGCATGCAGGAGCTGCATGACGGCATGCAGAACCTCTGCAACGCGCTCTATGCGCCGGCCGCATTCGGCGAGCGCATGCTGAATATGATCCGGACCTTCGGCCGCACGCGCAGGGGCCCGGCGCCCGAGCCCTTCGACGCCAAATCGCTGCGCGAAGTCGAGCAGCACGCGATGCAGGTAGGCATGGACGTTCGCAAGATGGGCGAAGCGGCAGACGGCATGTGGAACAGGGTCTGGGGCGCCGCCGTTCGCAAGCCCGAGACCATCACCATCGTCGCGCGCATCATGTTCCAATATGCGCAGGCGGGGCACATGTTCGACAAGGGCAACTATTGGGAGCCGCAGCTCTCCAGCCCGCCGGTCGCGCCGCAGCGCGCGGCGTAGTCCTGCGAGCAAGCTGGCTTCTTCGATCGAGGCGGCGCGAGTCGCGCTGATGGCGAGTTCCCGCAAGAGAGAGCCGAGGCGCATACGGCTTCCTCATCCCGAGGAGCGAGCGAAGCTCGCGTCTCGAAGGACGAGGAAGCCATTGCCGTACCTCTCACCCTCCTCCTTCGAGACGCCGCTTCGATCTTGAGATCGAAGCGGTTCCTCAGGATGAGGGTGAGTAATGCAGCGCTGTAGAACCGCCAAAACGCCGTTAGACGACGATCGCCTTTAGAATCGACAGCGGCGCTTTCGAGCCCTTGACGCCGCGCAGGAGAATGCGCGTCGCCGGCGCGTCGCTTCGCGTGTGAATGGGCTGGATCGACACGCCTCCTAGCCGTCCGTCAATCGCCGCGAGGCATTCGGCGAGCGCGTCGGCGCGGTGGATCATCACGAAGGCGCCGCCCGGCGCGAGCAGCGCGAGACAAGCGCGTATCCAGTCTGCAAGCGGCGCGCTGGCGACATGGGCGCGCGCCTTGTCGGCGTCAGGCGTCACGCGCACTTTGCCCGCGTCGTGAAACGGCGGGTTGGTGAGAACGAGCGCCGCCTTTTCATCGACCAGTCCGGCGCCGCGCCGCGACTTCGCGGAGAGAACGTCGGCTTCGTAGACGCTCACGCGCGGCTCGAGCGCATTCGCGGCGACATTCTCGCGCGCCAGCGCGCAGCTCTCGGGGTCGATCTCGACAAGGCCGACGCTCGCGGCAGGGGCGCGCAGCGCGGCGATCAGCCCCACCGCGCCCGCGCCGGCGCCGACATCGAGAATGAGTCCCCGCTGATCTTCCGGCGTCGCGGCGGCGAGCAGCACCGCGTCCGTGCCGGCGCGATGGCCGGCGGCGCTTTGACGCAGGCGCAGGCGTCCGTCGAGAAAATCGTCCAAACGCGCGTCGTTCATGGGCGCCGAAAACTCCCATGATGCAGCGCGGCGAGCAAGGGCATTAGCGTCAACCTCCTCCCCAGCCCTCCCCCGCTTCACGGGAGAGCGAGCAGACTCGACGCTTCAACGATCGTGGCGCTTCATCGCTATCGCGGCGTTCCTCCAGGGCGCCGCTCATTGGCCTCCCCTCTCCCGCGAAGCGGGGGAGGGATAGGAAGGGGGCTCTACCGCGCGCCGCCTCTGCCGCCGACTTGCCGCCTCCATCCCAAAGCCGTAAGTTCGCGCCGACAAAGCGCAAGGCTTAAGGGGGGTCCGTGGGTATCGTCATTCCGCTAGATGAGAAAAAGGACGCCGGCCTCGACAGCCTCCTCGAACTCATCAAGCCCGACCTGGAGCGGACCAATCAGCTGATCATTCAGCGCATGGGCTCCGACGTTACGACGATTCCCGAGGTGGCGAACCATCTCATCTCCGCCGGCGGCAAGCGTCTGCGGCCGATGCTGGTTCTCGCGACCGCCGGCATGTGCGGCTACAAGGGCGACGGACATCTGAAATTCGCCGCCGGCATTGAGTTCATGCACACGGCGACGCTGCTCCACGACGACGTCGTCGATGAAAGCGACATGCGCCGCGGCAAGATCGCCGCGCGCATGCTGTGGGGCAATCAGACCTGCGTGCTCGTCGGCGATTTCCTGCTCGGCCACGCCTTCAAGATGATGGTCGAGCCAGGCTTCATCGCGCCGCTCACCGTGGTGTCACAAGCCGCGGCGGTGATCGCCGAAGGCGAGATCATGCAGCTCAACGCCGCGAAAGACACGACCACGACCGAGGACGCCTATATGGGCGTCACCCGCCGCAAGACGGCGGAGCTTTTCGCCGCCGCGGCCGAAGTCGGAGTGATGCTCGGCGGCAAGCCGAAGGCCGACGAAGCCGCGGCGCGCAGCTATGGCATGAATCTCGGCATCGCCTTCCAGCTCATCGACGACGCGCTCGATTACGGCGGCTCTTCGGCCAAGCTCGGCAAGAACGTCGGCGACGATTTCCGCGAGGGCAAGATCACGCTGCCCGTGGTGCTCGCCTTCCGGCGCGGCAATGAGAAGGAACGCGAATTCTGGCGGCGCACGCTGGAGAAGGCCGAGATCAAGGACGGCGACGTCGAGACGGCCTGCGGTCTGATGAAGAAGCACAAGGCGCTCGACGACACGATCGAGCGCGCGACGCATTACGGCGCCATCGCGAGCGACGCGATGGAGATTTTTCCGGCGTCGCCGTGGAAGAGCGCGCTGCTCGAAGTCGTCGATTTCTGCATCGACCGCGTCTACTAGCCAGGTTGCAAAAAGGAACCTGCTGCAAGGCTTTTAAATTTGAGCGATGCCTGATCGATCACATGATTCCATGTGATCGATAGCGCTTGAGCCGGCCGCGCCAGGCGACCGGCGAATTTGTCATCCCTTCAGACAATCCGTTTTGAAGTGCTTGCGCTCCTTGCCGTGAAGCCCTTTGGCGTCGGCCTGCGAACGGCAGTCCTTGTCCTTCTCCGCATGCGATTTCGCCGCTGGAGCGTGCGTCGCCGGCTGCGTCGTGGCGGGCGCTTCGGCGCTCGGCGCAGCCGCTTCTGACGGCGCGGCGGCCTTCGGCGCAATTTCCGCGGGCGGCGCCCAGGTGGTCGGCGCGGCGTCAGCGGTCGCTGAGGGTTTCGGCTCGGCGAGCGCGGCGGCGCCGACGGAAAGGCTGGCGAAAAGGACGCCAGCGGCAATGCTCTTCATGCTCGTAAACATCTACGCTTCTTCTTTGCTGGAAGGCGCGCCGCGACGCCGTGTGGTGCTCAGTCGCGGCTCTGAGTCCCTCATGCGCGAAGCGCGCATCTTCCTCGGCCGCGGCTGAAGCTTAGGCGATTTCCCAGAGTTTGTCTTTGATGCACCGCAGCAGCGCCGAAAACGTCCCTAACGCCGCCACCAGACGTAGATGGCGACGCCCGCGATGAAGCTCGAATAAACGATCTTCCATGCCAGACGGCGCGGCGCGGACATGCGGCGAAGGGGGGCGCCGCGAGCTTGGGAGTGTCGGCGCTCGCCGACGGAAACCGGACTGAGCGCCGCGTGGTAGTAACGCATGAATCGCTCCTCATCCAAAGTGGACGGGTGGTTTACGGCAAGGCTAAGGCGCGATTGATTTACAAATTGCTTCGATTTCAAGCCGCGCGAAAGATCTCTGCGCTGCGCTGCGAAGCAGTGATAAAAAAGCCTCCAACGACAATGGCGGAGATTGATCGCATGAACCGCGATTCGGCGAAGAAAATATCGGATTGCCGGTTCGATCTCGCCGGCGCGGCGCCGCCCGTCGCCGCAACGCGCCACACGCGGAAAGTCGTGCACGGGCGCGTGCTCGACGATTCATACGAATGGCTCGCCGCGAAGAACTGGCGCGAGGTGCTCCGCGACCCCGAGACGCTTCCCGATGAGATCGCCACGCTCGTCAAAGCGGAGAACGCGTATTGCGATCAGGTCATGGCGCCGCTCAAAGACCTGCGGACGGCGCTCGTCGCCGAGATGCGCGGGCGCATCAAGGAGGACGACAGCGACGTTCCCGAGCCTGACGGGCCTTTCGCCTATTACGAGCGCTTCCATGAAGGCGCGGAACATCCGCTCTACTGCCGGACGCCGCGGGAAGGCGGCGCCGAAGCCATCCTGCTCGACGGCGACGCGCTCGCCAAAGGCCACGACTTCTTCGACATCGGCGATGCGGCGCATGCGCCCGATCACGCGCAGCTCGCCTGGAGCGTCGACGACGCGGGTTCGGAGTTCTACGACATCCGCACGCGTGCGCTGAGCGACGGCGCCGATCGCGACGACATCGTGAGCGACAGCGACGGCACGATCGTCTGGCGCGCCGATTCGAAAGCCTATTACTACGTGCTGGTCGACGAGAACCATCGCACCTCGCAAATCTTCCGGCACGAAGTCGGAACCGATCCCGCCGACGATACGCTGGTCATCGAGGAATTGGACAGCGGCTGGTTCGTCGGGCTGCACGAAAGCCAATGCCGGCGCTTCGCGATCGTTTCGATCCACGGCCATGACGCGTCGGAATGCTGGCTTATCGACCTTCGCGTCGACAATCCGTCGCCACGCATCGTGACGCCGCGCGAACCACGGCTGCGCTACGACGTCGAGCCGCATGGCGAGATGCTTTACATCCGCAACAACGCCGATGGCGCCGATGATTACCGCATTTCCATCGCGCCGCTCGCCGAGCCCGGCCGCGAAAACTGGAAGGACGTCGTTCATTGCCGCCACGGCGTCATGATCGACTCCTTCACGGTTTATGCACGCCATCTTGTCTGGCTGCTTCGGGAAAATTCGCTGCCAAAGATCGTCATCCGCGCGCTATCGAGCGGCGATGAACATGCGATCCATTTCGAAGAAGAAGCCTATGCGCTGTCGATCGATCCTGGGCTCGAATTCGACACCAATATCCTGCGCTTTGTTTATTCGTCGATGACGACGCCCGACGAGACCTATGATTACGACATGGATGCGCGCACGCGCGTCTTGCGCAAGCGCCAGGAGATTCCCTCCGGACACGATCCGAAGAACTATGTCACGAGGCGTCTTTTCGCGACCGCCCGCGACGGCGAAAGCGTGCCGATCACGCTGTTGCATCGCGCCGACTTTTCGCCCGGCGGCGAAGGCGCGCCGCTGCTGCTCTACGGCTACGGCGCCTATGGTTACGCGCTTTCAGCGGGCTTCAACGAAGACGTGCTGTCGCTCGTCGATCGCGGCTTCGTCTACGCGCGCGCCCACATTCGCGGCGGAACGGACAAGGGTTGGCGCTGGTATGAAGACGGCAAGCTTGAAAAAAAGCAGAACAGCTTCGCGGACTTCATCGATTGCGCACGCCATCTCGTCTCGGCCGGCTATACGAAGGAAGGCGGCGTCGTCGCGCAGGGCGGATCAGCGGGCGGTCTGCTGATGGGCGCCGTCGCCAATGAGGCCCCGGAGCTCTTCGCGGGGATCATCGCCGGCGTGCCCTTCGTCGACACGCTGAACACGATGCTGCGCGAGGATCTTCCGCTGACGCCGCCCGAATGGCTGGAATGGGGCAATCCCGTCGCCAGCGTCGAAGCCTATGACCTTCTTGCGTCCTATTCGCCCTACGACAACGTACGCGCACAGTACTATCCGCCGATTCTCGCCATCGCCGGAATGACCGATCCTCGAGTCACCTATTGGGAGCCGCTCAAATGGGTAGCGAAGCTTCGCGCGACGATGAGCGACGGCGGGCCCGTGTTGCTGTTCACCCATATGGGCGCTGGCCACGCGGGCGCCTCGGGCCGGTTCGAATCGCTTGAAGACACGGCGCTTGAATACGCCTTCGCGCTCGCCTGCGCCGCGCGCGCGTTTAAAGACGCCGGCGATGTCCCGCTGGCGTCCTGACGCATCGCAATGTCGGCGCTGAAGTTAGCGAAAGCGTCTTCGTGCGACGCTTTGATTCGCGAACCGCTGCACTTCCCGCGAACGGGAAATGCAGCGAAATGGATTACTTGGTGGGATGCACCCATTCCGAATCCGGGGGAATGACGGGCTTGCTCTCGGCGGCCGGAGCGGCGCTCGGTTCGGGCGCGGCGGGCGCCGCCGTCTCAGCCGGCGCAGCGCTCACCGCAGCGGGCGCTTCGCTCTGATCCTCGGCGCGCGCCGGCGCGGAGAAAATTGCGCCCGCAGCGATCGCGGCCGTCAACAGCAGTATTTTCTTCATTTGGCGATTCCCCCTTTGGAATTTGGCCCGAGTCGCGGGGTTGCGCTCATTTCTGGCCCGGGCGGATTATAGTCGGCGAGTCTCTCGACTCAAGAAATAACGCTCAGCTTGGATTCGCATGTTCACTCGCGCGCCTGTTGACGCGCGGTCGGCGACTGTCACGACGTTGAGCGCAGTCGCACAATCGTCGCGAAGCCGCCGATCGATTCACAAATAGCAATTGCCTGGCGTTTTCCTTGCGCCCACCGCAGCCTGCACGGACGCTATGAGGTCGGCCCCTTCTTCGGCCTGATCTCTTCTGGCGGAACCCATTCCTTGCCGCTCTGTGTTCCCTTCTTTCCCTCGACGGCAGGCGCGCCGGCGGAAGTTCCGCTTGGACCCGAGACGCCCGTCGGATTGACGTCCTCCGCCTTGGGATTGTCCTTCTGCACAGAACCCGAGGGCTCGACTGGCGTGCCTGCGGCGGGTCCCGACGTAACGCCCTGCTCCTGCTGATGCTGCGACTGTTGCTGCGGCTGCTGCGTCTGCGGCTGTTGCGCCTGTTGCTGCTGCGGCTGCTCCTGCTGTGTCTGCTGCTGTTCTTCGGCCAACGCCGCTGGCGCGAAACAGACGACCGCAAGGCTTGCGACGACGGCGATTCGTTTCCTCATGTCGAACTCCTGGGCGGCTTGCGATTGCGCGAGGGATCAGCCCCGCCCGTAAATGGAGGAGCTCGTAAAACTAGCAATGGGACGCAGCATGTAGCGCGTGCGGGCGCTTTCATTTATTGAGCTTACGCTCACGCCGGGAGGAAGATGATGGCCGTCGACAGCAAGCACGCCGAAACAATTGCGCTCCACGCCGGATGGCGCGCGGATGAGACCAACGGCGCCGTCGCCGTTCCAGTCTATCAGACGACGTCCTATCAGTTTCGCGACACCGAGCACGCCGCCAATCTTTTCGCGCTGAAGGAGCTCGGCCACATCTATACCCGCATCGGCAATCCGACGACGGGCGTGCTCGAGGCGCGACTTGCCGCGCTCGAAGGCGGCGTCGCGGCCCTGGCGCTTGCGTCCGGACAGGCGGCGTCAGCGCTGTCGCTGCAAAATCTCGCGCGCGTCGGCGACAATGTCGTGTCGTCAACCGATCTTTACGGCGGCACCTGGAATCTCTTCGCCAATACGCTGAAGGACCAGGGGCTCGAGGTGCGCTTCGTCGATCCGGCCGACCCCGAGAATTTCCGCCGCGCCACCGACGAACGCACGCGCGCCTATTACGCCGAGACTCTGCCCAATCCCAAGCTCACCGTGTTTCCGATCGCCGAAGTGGCCGCGATCGGCCGCGAGCTCGGCGTTCCGCTGATCATGGACAACACCGCAGCGCCGATTCTCTGCCGGCCGATTGATCATGGCGCCGCGATTGTCGTCTATTCGACGACGAAATATCTCGGCGGCCACGGCACATCGATCGGCGGCGCGATCATCGATTCCGGCAATTTCGACTGGGAAAAATTCCCGCAGCGTCAGCCGGCGCTCAATACGCCGGATCCGAGCTATCACGGCGCGAAGTGGGTGGAGGCGGTGAAGCCGACCGGGCCGGTCGCCTACATCATCAAGGCGCGGGCGACGCTGCTGCGCGATCTTGGCCCCGCGCCTTCGCCGTTCAACGCCTTTCTGACCCTGCAGGGAGTCGAGACGGTCACGCTGCGCATGGAGCGCCATGTGCAGAACACGCAGAAGGTCGTCGACTTCCTGAGCAAGCGCAGTGAAGTGACGCGCGTCATTCATCCGTCGCAGCAGACGGGCGAGACGCGCCGGCGCGCCGACGCCTATCTGAAGGGCGGCTATGGCGCGCTGCTCGGCTTCGAACTGAAGGGCGGCCTCGAAGCCGGCCGCAGATTTATCGACGCGCTGGAAATGTTTTATCACGTCGCCAATATCGGCGACGCGCGCAGCCTCGCCATTCATCCGGCGACGACGACGCATTCGCAGCTCGCCGAGGAAGCGCAGCTCGCTTCGGGCGTCACGCCCGGCTATGTGCGCCTCTCGATCGGTCTCGAGCACATCGACGACATCATCGCCGATCTGGAAAAGGGACTGAAAGCGGCGGGCGGCTGATTGCTCGACTGCTGCTCAGACTCCGCAGTCCTCATGCTTCGAGAGGCAGCTTTCAGCGGCTCCTCAGCATGCGGACTGGGTGAGGTCCCTCGTACTGAGGAGCGGCCGAAGACCGCGCCTCGAAGGACGAGGGACTGAACAGCGGCTGACTCAAGGCTTCGTCGCAAGCCTGTCCACCATCGCGCGGATGGCAGTGATCTGCGGTCCTTTCTTCGTGTGGTGCTCGGCGCTGTCATAGCCCCACCAATCCCAGCAGGCGTTGGGGTTCAGCACGAAATTCAGCGTGTAGAACGGCCAACCCCAGCCCCAGCGGCTGATCGTTTGCGGATAGACCACGATGATGTGGTTGGTATCGGCCCAACGATTGTAGCCCGCGTGCTTGTAGAATTCGTCGCCTATTTTCGCGGCCTGCTGCATGCAGCCATGCAACGCGACATGCACGCGGCAAGTCTCCAGCGCGCAGACATGCGGAATATAGGCGTAGCCGACGTCGCTCATGCTGTGATTATAGGCGCTGCCGTCCGGCAGAAATTCCTTCTGGTCGAACTCGAGATATTTCCCGCGGGCTGCGCGCTCGCAGGATTGAGCGGACCATAAATCTGTTCCAGCAGGGCATTGGCGGCGTCAAAATCGCAGTCGACGATGAACGGCGGCTTGGTCGCAGCGCAGTTCTTGTCCCCATGATCCTCCGTCACCACGGCGTGGCCCGCGCCAATGTCCTTGCGATAGACGATGCGGTCCGGCGCCACGTAGTGCGCGTAATAATCTCGCGTCGCATCCATCACGACAGGAAGCACCACCCCATCGTTACGGCCGGAAAACAGCCAGACGCGCGCATCGTTCAGATTGGCGACGTCGTCGATGGCTCCGGCGCGCGCAAGCGAATCGGTTAGCTCCTTGAGATGCGCGATGTCGGGCACGGGATGCGCGGCGTCCGGCTTCATGCAATTGCCGGTCGCTTGGTTCGAACTCTGTTCGGCGCAGTCATATGGCGCGCCCGCGATGACTCCTACGCCTTTCACTGTGCCGGAATGCGCGACATGAAATTGTACGGCCATGGCGGCGCCGGACGAAAGCCCCGACACCGAAGTCTCGGAGAGATTCGCGCCATAGGGCGCCAGGCGCTCAGCGGCCGACGCAGCGTTGACTGCGAGAAAAGCCGTCACGGCGGCTGCGATAAGCTTGCGTGCGATCTGCGAATGACGCGTCATGAAGTTTCTCCTTGAAAATAGCTGGCAAAAATTTCTGCCTGCGTCATGCGCAAGCAGATCAGAGGATCGGCGGCCCCTTCGCCGTCAGCGGATTGCCTGCGACGACAAGGACGACCCTGCCCGCAACCCGCGAAATCGCTTGATGCAATTCGCCTGCCGCATCCCGAAAGGAACGCGCCAGCGCATTGTCTGGGACGATGGACAGTCCCACCTCGGACGAGACGGCGACCGTCGGCGCGCAGCGGCGTGATAACGCATCAACGAGAGCGGCGCGATCAGCTGAAAGATCGGCGCATGCCAGCAACCTATTGCTGAGCCAGAACGTGAGGCAATCAACAAGCAGCGGGCGATCGGCCGGCGCGTCGCCAATCGCATGGACAAGCGCCTGCGCCGCTTCAATCGTGCGCCAGCTCTCGGCGCGTCTCGCGCGATGCGCGTCGACGCGCGCGCGCATTTCATCGTCAAGAATCTCTGCGGTGGCAATGTAGGTCCAAGGCGCCGGATGCGCGACGATGAGGCGCTCCGCATAGGCGCTTTTGCCGGAGCGCGCGCCGCCGAGCACAAGGGTCAGATGCGGATTGTCGTTCATGTGTGAATTCTTTGGAACGGCGTGCGCCCGAGCAGCGCGCCCTCCCGATCGAAGATGATGATCTCCAATTCGCTCTCCGCCGTATCGAGCGCGCGCGCGGCTGTTCTCCATGCAGCGCGTGCGGTGGGCGTCGCGAGATCAACGCCCGCGCCTTGCGCGATCTGCAAGGCTTCGAGCGCGCTGTTGGCCTTTCCAACAAGCGCCGCAATCTCTTCGCCCGCGCCGACTTCGCGGGCGGTTTGCGCCAACTGCGCAAAATCGACGCTCGAGCGCCCCGAGTGAAGATCGAGCCGTCCCTGCGCAAGTTTAGTCATCTTTGCGAAGCCGCCGCCGATCGTCACCCGCGCCACCGGATGCGTGCGAAGATATTTCAACAGCCCGCCGACGAAATCACCCATTTCGATGAGCGCCGTCTCGGGCAAATCATAGAGCCGCTGCACCGCAGCTTCGGAGGTGGAGCCCGTCGTGCCGGCGACATGGGTCAGCCCGCTCGCGCGCGCCACGTCGACGCCGCGATGGATGCTGTCGATCCAGGCGGCGCAGGAAAAAGGCGTGACGATTCCGGTCGTGCCGAGAATGGAAAGCCCGCCGACGATTCCGAGCCGGCCGTTCAGCGTGTGTTTGGCGAGGTCCTCGCCGCCAGGGACTGAAATCTCGACGTCCGCGTCCGCGTTAACGCCGAGCTTGGCGCTCGCCTCCTCGATGGCCTCGGTCATCATCTTGCGCGGCGTGGGATTGATCGCAGGCTCGCCCGGCGGCAGCGGAAGGCCGGGACGAGTCACCATGCCGACGCCTTCCCCCGCGAAGAAACGCACGCCGGCGCCGGGCGCGCCACGTCGCACGCGCGCGCATATGAGCGCGCCGTGCGTGACGTCGGGATCATCGCCGGCGTCCTTGACGACGCCGGCGCGGGCGAAATGCTCGGCGCGCTCGAAGGTGGCCAGCGCGAAGGCCACGCGCTTTCCCGAAGGCAACGCGATCTCGACCGGATCTGGAGGCGGCCCGCCCGTCGCCAGCGCCTCGAAGGCGGCGCGCGTCGCCGCCGTCGCGCAGGCGCCCGTCGTCCAGCCGCGGCGCAAAGGACGCCCACTTCCCGCATCGCTCATGCGCCCTCTTTACCGCGAAGCGAGGGCGCGCTACACCGGCGCGCCGATCCGCTAAAGATGCGGCGAATTCCAGATTTGAGGAGCACGCTTACATGTTGCGCAGCGTTTCATCCTTTCTCGGCCTTATCGCGCTCGCCGCCGCCGATTCGAGCGGCGCCCATGCGTTCGAGCTCACAAGCCCTGACATCGCCGAGGGCAAGACGATCGATATGAAGCATGTCTATGATTCCATGAGCTGCACCGGCGAGAACGTTTCGCCGGAGCTCAATTGGAGCGACCCGCCTCCTGGAACCAAGAGCTTCGCTGTCGCCGTGCACGATCCCGATGCGCCGACAGGCGGCGCCGGCTTCTGGCACTGGCTCGTTGTCGATATTCCGGCCGACGTTCGGGGCCTGAAGCGGGGCGCCGGCGAGGCGTCTGGGAAAAACCTACCGCCCGGCGCGCATCATCTGGAGACGGACTTCGGCGACAAGGCCTATGGCGGCCCCTGCCCGCCGCCCGGCAAGCCGCACCGCTATGTGTTCACCGTCTACGCGCTGAAGACTGATAAGCTCGGCGACGCCGCCCATGGCCGCACCGCCATCGCCGGCTTCACGATCAATCAGAACGCGCTCGCCAAGGCGTCGATCACCGCGCTCTTCGGGCGGTGAACTTCGGGCTTGCGCTCCTGGCGCTCGCCATCGAGGCGGGCGCCGGCTATCCGGACGCGCTCTTTCGCAAGATCGGGCATCCGGTGACCTGGCTGGGCGCGTTGATCGATGCGCTTGACCGAGAGCTCAACCGGGAAAGCGATTCCTTTGCGCTCAGGCGGCTGAAAGGCGCCGGCGCTCTTGCGACGCTCCTTCTGACAGCCGGGGGGATTGGCCTCGTTGCGCAGCGCGTCGCGCTCGCGCTTCCGCTCGGCTGGATCGCGCTCGCGATCGCCGCCTCGAGCCTTCTCGCGCAGCGCAGCCTGCACGGCCACGTGGCCGAGGTCGCCGGCGCCCTGGCGATTTCTGTCGAAGAGGGTCGAAAGGCGGTGGCGAAGATCGTCGGCCGCGACGTCTCGGCGCTCGATGAAGCCGGCGTCGCCCGCGCGGCGATCGAAAGCCTTGCCGAAAATTTCTCGGACGGCGTCGTCGCGCCGGCGCTTTGGCTCGCCGTCCTCGGCCTGCCGGGCGCCCTCGCCTATAAGGCCGTGAACACCGCCGACAGCATGATCGGCCACAAGTCGGCGCGCTATTACGCCTTCGGCTGGGCTGCGGCGCGCTGCGACGATCTGATGAACTTCATCCCCGCGAGAGCCGCCGCCGGCCTGCTGGCGTTGGGCGCCTTTGCGCTCAGCGGAGCCTCGCCTTCCAAGGCTTTCGCCATCGCCCGGCGCGATGCGCCGCATCACGCCTCTCCCAACGCCGGCTGGCCCGAGGCGGCCGCCGCCGGGGCGCTCGGCCTCAAGCTTGGCGGGCCGCGCGACTACGGCGCCGTCACGGTCGACGGCGCAAGTCTCGGCGAAGGCAGGCGCGAGGCGAACGCCGCAGATATTGAGCGTGCGCTCGCGCTCTACCGGCGTTCTGTAGTCATGCTCTGGATTGCGCTTGCAATCGGGGCCTTGGCTGAGAGAGTATGACGGAAGTGCGAATATTGGCCGCGGCCGCGAACGGCTCTGCTCGTCTGATTTTTAAATTTGCCCATCTTGAATGTGTTATACGTCGATTGTGCAGTGCAACATGAACACGTAGCGCGGCGGCTGCGGTGGGGGTGGCGGGAGAGCGTGCAGATGGACCGGATGTCGTACCAGCTCTACGAAATGATGCACTTGGCCTTCGCGCCGGCGCGAGCGGCGACGGACGCCATGCTGCACGCGGTGAAGAATCCGCTCAATCCGTTGCACCACACCTCGATGGGCCGGAGCATCGCCGCCTCCGCGGAGCTCTTCGAGCGCATGACCCGCCGCTACGGCAAACCGCTCTTTGGCTTGGACACAACCGTCGTGGACGGGACAGAGGTCGAGATCGTCGAAGAGATCGTGTGGAGCCGGCCCTTTTGCGGCCTGCTGCATTTCAACCGCCAGTTTATGGGCGTCGCCCCCAAACAGTCGAAATTGCTGATCGTCGCGCCGATGTCCGGCCATTACGCGACGCTGCTGCGCGGCACGGTTGAAGCTTTCCTGCCGACCCACGACGTCTACATCACCGACTGGAGCGACGCGCGCACGGCGCCGCTCGTCGACGGTTCCTTCGATCTTGACGATTACGTCGACTATCTCTGCGACATCATGCGTTTCTTCGCGCCGAGCGCGACCGAAACGCCGGTGCATACGCTCGGCGTCTGCCAGGCCTCCGTGCCGCTCATCTGCGCCATCGCGGCGATGGAGGCGGAAGAGGATCCCGACGTTCCGGAATCCATGGTGCTGATCGGCGGCCCAATCGACACGCGGGTCAATCCGACAGCCGTGAACAAGCTTGCGCAGCAGCGCGGCATCGATTGGTTCCGCAGCCATTGCATCCACACGGTGCCGTTCCCGCACGCCGGCATGGGACGCCAGGTCTATCCCGGCTTCCTGCAGCTCTCCGGCTTCATGTCGATGAACTTCGAGCGGCACATCTCGGCCCATCTCGAAATGTTCAACCACCTCGTTGAAGGCGACGGCGACGCCGCCGAGAAGCCCCGCGATTTTTACGACGAAGATCTCGCCGTGATGGATCTGACCGCGGAATTTTACCTTCAGACCGTGGATCGCGTGTTCATCCGTCACCAGGTGCCGCTCGGGCTGTTTCGCCACCGCGGCCAATTGATCGATCTCAAGGCGATCAGGCGCACGGCGCTCTTCGCCGTCGAGGGCGAAAAGGACGACATCTCGGGAGTCGGCCAGACCGAAGCCGCGCTCGATCTGTGCGCCGGCATCCCCGCCGCCCGCAAAAGCCATTATGTGCAGAAAGGCGTCGGCCACTACGGCGTCTTCAACGGCTCGCGTTTCCGCGACGAGATCGCGCCGCGCATACGGGCCTTCGCGGCGGAGATGGAGAGGATCGACGGCGTCGGCGTCGTCCGCCCTCGCCTTGCGTGGAGCGCGGAATAAAGGCAAACTCCGGCCGTCGCCGCGATAGCGCGCGCCCGCTTTCGCGCGCCTGACGCATCAATCATCCAGGGAACATTCGATGGACGTGCAGGACGCAGCTTCGCGCGAAGCGCTGCAAAAGGAAATTGACTCGATTCATTGGTACCATGAATTCGATTTCGGCGACGGGCTGCGCGCCGTCAGCGTTTCGCAGGCCGAAGATCACCGCCGCATCTGGCGCTTCATCGAAAGCGAACTCGACAAGATCGATTTTACCGGCAAGAGCGTGCTCGAAATCGGCTGCTGGGACGGTTTCTGGAGCTTTTACGCCGAACGGCGCGGCGCCAAGCGCGTTCTCGCCACGGACGACGTGAGCCAGAACTGGGCGAGCGGCGCGGGCCTGCGTCTCGCCAAGAAACTTCTGAAATCAAATGTCGAGATCAATCAGAGCGTCTCGATCTACGAAGCTTCGAAGCTCAACGAGACCTTCGACATCATTCTCTGCCTCGGCGTCTACTACCATCTCGTCGATCCCTTCGCGGGCTTCGCCGAAGTGCGACACCTGATGCACGACAACTCCATCGCGGTTTTCGAAGGCGACGGCACGCTCGAACTGCGGCCCGACACCTATTACTGGGACATGTCGGATTCGTCCAAATCGTGCTTCGTGCCGACGCAGTGGGGCCTCAACCACATGCTGAAGACGGCCTATATGGACGTCGTCGCGCAGAGCTGGATGCGGCCCCCGCCGGGGTTCAAGGTCAATATCGATCCCGCGCATCTTGTCGGCTTCACCGGCGCGCTGGAACCTTCCGGATTCGCGCCCCTCAAACACCGCGAGCGCATCCTCACGGTGACGAAGCCCTTCAGCGGCGAAAACCCGCTGCACCCCTACAAGCCGCCGTTCAACCTCGCGAGATTCGACACGCGCTGGTAAGGAACGAGGCCTGTCATTCCCGGCAGGCCCACGGCCTGGCCGGGAATCCGGAATCACGACAGCAACACGGATGGCGCTCTGGATTCCAGATCACGCGCGTGCGCGCGTCGGGAGTGACGCAAACGGTTCAGACCGAATCTTATCAGGCGCCTACAGCACAGGCGTCAGGCCCGCGACGAAATTCTCGCGCGCCAACCGCATCAGCAATCCGCTCGTCGCGTCGTCGGCGAGCCAGGCGTCGACGCGCGCATTGCTGAGCTGCGACGGATTGTGCTTGCTGTAGATCTTGTAGCAGGACGCGATGTACTGCGGCAGCGTCAGGAAGTCGCCGACGGTCGTCGAGATACGGTGGTTCTGCAGCTTGAACATATAGCCGCCCTGCCCCCCATAACGCTTGGCGATCGGCGGATAGATCGGGAAGATCTCGCTGCGCGCGAGATCATGGATGGCGTAATAGTTGAAATTCACCGTCCGCGGCTTCAGCCCGACCTTGTCGAAAAGCTTCCTGGAGAGATCGAACAGCACGAAGCTCATCGGATGCACCGTGCTGTACATGAAGACGCCGCGGCGCGACCAGTTCATCAGCTCGGCTGACAGATCGAGGCCGAATCTTTGGAGCGTCCCGTCGAGCAGTTCGCGCGAGGCGGCGTTCCACATGTCGAAATAGCCGAGCGCGTCAAAGACGTTCTCGTTGAAGAGCGCGTTCGCCATCTCGACCGACAAGCCCTTGCGATAGGCGAAAAGGGCGATCGCCGAATGATAGGGGCCGATCGGCCCGCAAACGAACCCGTGCATGCGCGACAGATCGTGGATATAGACGAGATCGGGATGAAATGCCGCGAAGGTGATCGCGGGAAAGATCATCGTCTTCGGCAGACGCCTGCACAATTCCTCAGATCCGCCGCCGCGCACGTGACCGTCAAGGAAATCGTGCGAGAAGACGTAGTCGTAGGTGTCCAGCGTCTTGGCGAAGAGCCCCATCGTCGAGCGCGCGCGCGCGATCATCGAAAAATGGTCGACCGTCGCGCTCGGATCGAGCACTTTCATCGCGTAAGCGACGCCGAAACTCTGGCAGTTGCCGATGATGGCGATCCGCGGCCCGGTGTTGCGCATGACGCGGCCGGTGAATTTCGCGATCCTCGGCTCGACGGCGTATTGCCGCCAGGATTTTAGAATCTGTCTGTCAACCTGCGTTAACATGCGGTCTTTCACGGATTGGCGACGGCGCGGGCGTTCTCAGCGGCGCCGCCGGGTGACAAGCGGGCGGGCGCCGTCTATGTTGCGACGCCAGAAGGCGGCTCGCGAACACGCGAGAAAAAGCGCGATCCCCGGCCGAATCGGCGGATCAGAAAGGAGTGCGACCATGGCGGAGAACCCCTATAGCTCCCTACCCGACCATCGCTTTTGGCGCAAGGCGGTGACGTCGCTGCCGCCCTTCGCGCTCGATCCGATCATTCGCACGCCTTTCAAGATTTCGCCGCAGGACAAGGTCGCGACCGCGGGCAGCTGCTTCGCGCAGGAGATCGCGATGCGCCTGCAGGCGAGCGGTTTCCATTATTACCTCGCCGAGCAGCCGCCGGCCGGCATGACCGCCGACGAGGCGCTGCGCCGCAATTACTCGATGTATTCGTGCCGCTACGGCAATCTCTACACCACCGCTCAGCTGTTGCAGTTGATTGATCGCGCCTATGAGCGATTCACGCCGCAGCTCGATTTCTGGAACCGTCCGGAAGACGGCCGCTTCGTCGATCCATTCCGGCCGCGCATCGAGCCGGACGGATACGCCACGCTCGACGAGATGCGCGCCGATCGAGAGCGGCATCTCGCCGCAGTCCGCCATATGCTCGAGACGATGGACGTCTTCGTTTTCACGTTCGGCCATACCGAGACATGGCGTCACAAGCCCGATGGTGCGATCCTGCAGCTTGCGCCCGGCGTCGCCGGCGGCGAATGGGATCCGGGCGTCTACGAATTCTACAACATGACGGTCAGCGAGGTCGTGCGCGATTTCACCGCCGCGGTCGACCGTATTCGCGAGGTCAATCCCAACGTCCGCATCGTGCTCAGCGTGTCGCCGGTCGGGATTATCGCAACCTATGAAGACCGGCACGTCATTGAATCGAACTGCGCCGTCAAGGCGATCTTGCGCGCCGCCGCCGACGAAGTCGTCCGGGCAAGGCCGAACATCGCCTATCTCCCTTCCTATGATCTCGCCACCGTTTCCCCCAACGTGCCGATGTTCTATCGGGAGGACACACGACGCATCAATCCTTACGGGGTCGATCGCGCCATGAGAGTGTTCTTCGACCATTTCACCGATCGCAACAAAGAGAAGGACGCGGTGAAGGCGGTGAAAATCGACGTCGCCGCGGAAGCCGAGAGCAGCTCCCGCGTCGTCTGCGACGAGGAAGCGATCGAATCGGCATAAGAGAAGCTGCGGCGGGTCGGCGGTCGGCGGTCGATTCGCCAAACCGCCGAGTCATTCGCCGACCGCCAAAGGACGCTTGAATGATTATTGGTTCGCTTGCGCTCGCGACGGCCGGCGCTTTCACCGGCGCTTCGCTCTATGTCAACTATGTCGAACAACCAGCGCGGCTCGCCTTGAGCGACGATGCGCTCATCAAGGAATGGGAGCCCTCCGATCACCGCGGCTTCATCGTGCTCGCGAGTTTCGCATTTCTTGCCGCATTATTCGGCTTCATCGCCTTTCGCGAACTCGACGACATCCGATGGCTGTTCGGCGCGCTCGTCGCGATCGCCAGCTGGCCCTACACCTACCTCGCCATCGTGCCGCTCAATAATCGCATCCTGGCGCTGATCGAGGCCAATGCGGCGCATGAAGCGCGCAAGGTCATCGACCTTTGGGGGCGTCTCGAGATCGGTCAGACGGCGCTCGGCGTCCTTGCGACGCTCATTTACGTGTGGGCCGCAGGCTGAATTTCCCAAGGAGCGGCGTTTACCAGAGGTTCATCTCAGATGCGTTGGTCTGAGCAACCAAACTCGTTGGCGGCGCCATTTTTGAAATGCGGATGACATGACCTACGATCTTATCGTGATCGGATCCGGTCCGGGCGGTTACGTTTGCGCGATCCGCGCGGCGCAGCTCGGATTGAAGACGGCCGTCGTCGAAAAGGACCCGACCTTCGGCGGCACATGCCTCAACGTCGGCTGCATTCCGTCGAAGGCGCTGCTTCATGCTTCGCATATGTTCGAGGAAGCGGCGCATGGTCTCGCGCCGCTCGGCGTGATGGTCGATCCGCCGCGGCTCGATCTTCCGGCGATGATGAAGCACAAGGACGACACCGTCGGCGCGAACGTCAACGGCGTCGCCTTTTTGTTCAAGAAGAACAAGATTGACTCGTTTCGTGGCGTCGGACGCCTGAAGGGCGCCGGGCAGGTCGAAGTCGCGGCCGCGGACGGGGCCGTCCAGACGCTCGAAACGAAAAACGTCGTTCTCGCGACCGGGTCGATCGTCGCGCCGCTGCGCGACGCTTCCGGCAAAGAGATCGCGATCGACGAGAAGCTGATTCTCTCGTCGACTGGCGCTTTGGCGCTGCCGAAGCCGCCCAAGCGCCTCGTCGTGGTCGGCGCGGGCGTCATCGGACTCGAGCTTGGATCGGTCTGGCGGCGGCTCGGAACCGAAGTGATCGCGATCGAATATCTCGACCGCATCCTTCCCGGATTCGATCTCGAAATCGCCTCCCGTTTTCAGAAGATTCTCGAAAAGCAGGGATTCCAATTCCGTCTCGCCTCCAAGGTGACGGGCGTTGAGCGCGCGGGAACCGGCAAGAACGGGCGCGCCGTCGTTTCCTATTCTTCGGTGGACGGCGCGACATCCGACAAGATCGACGCCGACGCGGTGCTCATCGCGACGGGGCGCATCCCGTTCACCCATGGTCTGGGGCTCGAAGACGCCGGCATCGTCATGGAGCGCGGGCGCGTCGTCATCGACGATGGCTTCGCGACGAATGTGCCTGGCGTCTACGCCATCGGCGACGTCGTGCGCGGGCCGATGCTCGCCCATAAAGCCGAGGATGAAGGCATCGCGGTCGCCGAAATCCTCGCCGGACAGGCCGGGCATGTGAATTACGGCGTCATTCCCAGCGTCGTCTACACAATGCCGGAAGTCGCCTCGGTCGGCATCACCGAGGAAGATGCGAAGTCGAAGGGGATCGCCGTCGCGGTCGGCAAGTTCCCGTTCACGGCCAATGGCCGCGCGCGGGCGATGCGCGCGACCGACGGTTTCGTGAAGATCATCGCCGACGCCGCGACGGACCGGGTGCTCGGCGTCCATATTCTCGGCGCGGCGGCGGGCGAATTGATCGCCGAAGCCGCCGTCCTGATGGAATTTTCAGGCTCGGCTGAAGATCTCGCGCGCACCTGCCACGCCCATCCGACCCTCTCCGAAGCCATTCGCGAGGCGGCCTTCGCCGTCGCCAAACGCGCCATTCACATTTGAACTGGTCTATGATCGGGCGACGTCATTCGCCCGAGCGCGGTCTATCAGGAAGCGCTCGTGGAGGTTCGCCGCAGATGCGATCGATCGCCGCCGCCGCTTTGTTTTTCTCGCTCTTCGCCGCCTCGGGCGCGGCGGCGCCAAGGAACGCCCTTCTTGGCGATTGGCGGGTCGAGGCGTTGGAAGACCCGGCTGCGACGTCCGGTTCAACAGTCTCCATGAGATTTGGCGCTGACTCCCGGCTTTCCGGCAAAGGTCCATGCAACCGGTACCAGGCGGCCTACAAGGCCGACGGCGAGAGCCTTACGATCGCCGCTCCGGCGACGACGCGCATGGCCTGTCCTCCGGCGGTCATGCGGCAGGAGACGCGCTTCCTGTCCCTGCTCGCCTCCGTGCGACGATGGTCGGTCGCTGGCGATACGCTTTCGCTTTACGCTGAAGACGGCGCGCCGGCGCTACGCGCCCGCCGGATGTGAGAGGAAGACGTCATGGAAGATTGGAAACGGCGCCTCAAAGACGCCCTGTGGTTCACGCTCGCTGTTCTCTTTCTGATCGAAACCTGGCTGTGGGATCATTTCAGCCAATGGCTTCATGATCTGGGCCATGCGCTTGGTCTGGAACGCTACGAGCAGCAGTTCAAAGAATTCGTGGCGACGCTGACGCCGGTGAAGACTCTGGGCGTGTTCATCGCGCCGCTCATCGCGATCGTGCCGGCGAAGCTGGTCGGTTTCGAATTGATTGCCCACGGACATGTGCTGAGCGGGCTTTTCGCGATCCTTGTCGCTAAAACGTTGGCGCTCGGCCTCATGTCGTTTCTTTTTGACATCTGCCGCGACAAGCTGATGCAGATGGAGCGCTTCCGCCAGCTCTATTCTGTGGTCCTCGCCATTCGCGCCTGGGCGGGCCAGCTGGTCGCGCCCTTCAAGAAGCGCGTTTATGAGGCCGCCGACATGATATGCAGGCGAATAGAGGCGTTTATCGGCGTCGAAGCCGGCGCGCTGACGCGCAGCGTCGCGCGGTTGCGCGAGCGGGCGCGTCAAAAACGTTCCGCCTGATTATTCGCAGATTGCGTATCCGAAGCAGAAGTCGTCGCCGCTTGGCGATGGACGGCCAAGAACTGTCGTGGCGCTCGCCACGCCCGCCGCAAACAGGAATAATAGCAGTACATATAAAATCAGATTGCGCATGACGGGCCCCGCCTTCCGCCTTTTGCTGCAGCTCTCGAAAATTGAAAGGCGCGGCGCTCCTGGTCTCCGCTCTTTCGAGCATCGATTTAGGGCGCGCCGGCCTTTCGATAAATAAACGCGGAGCGAGGGCGCGCGTTCCAAAAAACTTGCGCGAGGCGCCAAAAATTTATTGGCAAATCGCATAGCCATAGCAAACGTCGGAAGGATTGGCTTTCGCGGACGACGCCAGATAGACGCCCACGCCCGCGAATTCCAGAAACAGAACGCAAACCACCAGGACTAAGCCGCCCATGCTCTTCGTCGGACGCATGATCATTTCCCCCTCTTCCGTCGCCCGCACCCTGCGAGTATGGCGACCTTAAGACCGACTTAACCAAGGCGCCGTGCGACGGCGCACACTTGCGATCGGCAAATCGAGCGGCTCCGCTGCGGTTGGCCACGCAAAGCTCGGCGCCACGCGCCATCGGCAAAAAAGACGACGCCCTCGCGCAAGAGCGGAGGGCGTCGCAGAAACGTTGAACGGGTGAAGTCTTAGAGCACCACGACCTTGGTGCCGACCTTCACGCGGTTGTAGAGATCGATCGCGTCGATGTCGCGCATCCGGATGCAGCCTGAGGAAACGGCCTGTCCGATCTTGTCCGGCTCATTGGTGCCGTGGATACGGTAGAGCGTGTCCTTGCCGTTCTGATAGAGGTAGAGCGCGCGCGAACCGAGCGGATTGTCGGGGCCGCCAGGCAGACCGCCGGCGTCGGCCGTCGGCTGCAGATGCGGCCAGCGCTCGAGCATGTCCTTCGGCGGAATCCACCGGGGCCATTCCTGCATGCCGCCTACATAGGCGCGTCCGGTGAAGGCCATCGCGTCCTGGCCGGTGGCGACGCCATAGCGCACCGCCTTGCCGCCCGGCATCACATAGTAAAGGAACTTCGAGCGGTTATCGACGATGATCGAGCCAACGGGCTCATTCGTCTTGTAGTCGACGAGGTAACGCTCGTATTGCGAACTGACGGACGCCTTCGGCGCGAGCGCCATGAATTCAGCGTCGCGACCGCTCAGCCTCGGATCCGGAAGCGGCGAGCCCGCGTTGCACCCAGCCAGAACGGCAGCGAGAAGCGCTGCCGCCGTCACATGTCTGAAACTCATTTCCGGCACTCCTTTCCGCCGCAAAACAGTTGTTACGATTTTCTTATCATGAACTTTGGCGCTGGGATCACGTCTTCGGAATTATTCCCTTACTGTTGCGCGGGCGCCACGCAACCGACCCGGGGCTGTCCTTGACCTTTACCGTTTCTTTTTCGTGGACAGGAAGCTGCGGAATGCCGAAAATCAATACCTTGATTAGCGTAGCGCCGCTCGTCTGGAGTGCGTCGCAGCATTGAAAACCCTTCTCGTCACACATGAAAGCGGGCTCCATCATGAGATGGGTCCCGGCCATCCGGAGCGGCCCGAGCGGCTTCGCGCCATTCAGCGCGGCCTGGAGCAGCCGCGATTCGACCTCCTGACGCGGATGAGCGCCCCCAGAGGCGCGCCGGATATTCTGCAGCGCATCCATCCGCCGTCCTACCTGACGGCGCTCGAGCAGGCGGCGCCGCGCGAGGGCTATTCGGCGCTCGACAGCGACACGCTGATGTGTCCCAGGACGGTCGAGGCGGTCTGGCATGCCGCAGGCGGCGCCGTCGCCGCGGTGGCAGAAGTCATGTCGGGAAAAGCCGACAACGCCTTCGTCGCCGTCCGCCCGCCCGGACACCACGCCGGCGCCCGCAATCCGATGGGTTTCTGCTTCGTCAACAATGTCGCCGTCGCCGCGCGCCACGCCCAGGCGGCGCATGGCGCGGAGCGGGTCGCGATCGTCGACTTCGACGTGCATCACGGCAATGGCACGCAGGAGATTTTCTGGGCCGACGACACGGTGCTGTTCTGCTCGACGCACCAGGCCCCCTTCTATCCCGGCACCGGCGGGCGCAACGAGACGGGCGCTCACGACAATATCGTCAATGCGCCGCTTTTCGCGGGCTCGACGGGGGACGCTTTTCACGAGGCGTTCGCCGACCGGATCCTGCCGCGGCTGCGGGCTTTCGCCCCCGATCTGATCCTGATTTCAGCCGGCTTCGACGCTCACGAGCGCGATCCGCTCGGGGGCCTGCGGCTGCGCGAGGTCGATTTCGGCGACGCGACGAAAAGAATCATGGAGATCGCAGACCAGCGCTGCGGCGGCCGCGTCGTCTCGATGCTGGAAGGCGGCTACGACGTCGACGCGCTCAGCAGCAGCGTGAACGCCCATGTGCTGGCGCTGATGGGGGTTCAGGGGCACGCCAGCCCCTAGCCCGCCGACTTGCCAAAATAAAAAGGGCCTGGAGCTCTCGCTCCGGCCCTCTTCCTTGCGCCTCAATCAAAAGGCGGACGAAACTTAGCCCTGCCGCGCCTTGTAGCGGCGCTGCACCTTATTGATCACATAGACGCGGCCCTTGCGGCGCACGATCTGGTTGGCGCGATGGCGCGAACGCAGAGATTTCAGAGAGTTGCGGACTTTCATCGGTCTATCCCCGGCAATGGTGAACTGGCCGGGATGACGCCCAGCGCTTCGTTGGCCCGGCTATGCCCTATTTCGGCCGCGCGATCAAGCCGAAACGCCCTCTGAAGCGGTCAAAAGCGCGCGTTGACGAAGAAGCGCAGATTGGTGCCGGGCAACAGCACCTCGTCCTTCCTGAAGGAGACGCTGTTGCGGATGTCCTCGTTCAAGAGATTGTCGCCGACGAGTCCCAGCCGCAATTCGCGGCTCAGCGGATCGCCCGGATCGAACAGCATTCGATAGCTGAGTTCGGCCCTCAGCAGATTATAGCCCTTCGTCGGCGTCTCGTTGGTCGGGTCAATATTGCGCTGCGCGAAGGCGTGCAGAAGGTTGACGCGCGCCAGCCAGTTCGCATCACGCCAGAACAGGCCCCCGCCGAGGCGCACGGGAGGAATGCGGGGGACGTTGCCGCCGCCCACGAATGTCGCCCGAACCACGTCGAACTGATGCTCCACGCCAAATATGCCGCCTGCCAGCGGCGCGACGTCGAGCTGACTTTGAAATTCGCCGCCACGAAAGACCGCATTACGCTGCGCATAGAACGCCTGGCGCAGATCGCCCTCGCCCTCGAACGCGCAGCTGGCGATGTCGCCCTCGCAGACCGCGCCGGTGAGATTTCGGAAAATGAAGCCGTCGAAGCGGGTGAGGTAAGCCGTCGCCTCGAAGCGGAATGGGCCGATCGGGCGGCGTAGGCCGATTTCGATCGTCTTCGCCGCTTCGATTCCGAGATTCGGATTGCCGATGTCGAAGGTTCCCGTCGCTTCATGGATGCCGCGCGAAAAAAGCTCGGGCGCGCGCGGCGCGCGTTCCACATATTGCGCGGTCAGGCTGGCGACGACGCCTTCCGGCAAATCCTGCAGAAAACCAAAGGCGCCGCTCTTGGGCGTGAAATTGCGCACACGGACGACTTGCAGCCCAGGCTCGATCAGAAATTCGGGAAATTCCCCGAAGACGAGGAGTTCCGGAAAGGCGCCGGAGACGGTCGCATGTTCGATGCGCCCGGCAAGCTGCATGCGCGATGTGTCGGTCAGTCTGAATTCGTTGAACCAATAGCCGGCGACGCTTCGCGTGCGATTGGGATCGAAGAGCCCGCCTTCGCGTCCGGGCGACGTCAGGATCTGATGCATGCCCTGAACGCCGAAGGCGCTCGTCACAGTCGCGAAGGACAGGTCGAGGGGGCGAAGCTGCGTTTCGACGCGCGCCTCGAGATCCTTGTTGGTGAAAGTCTGCTGAACGCCGTTGAAGCCGTCTTCATTGGCGAGTTCGTGATGTTTGTAGTCGGTGAGACCCGCCCAGAAGCGGACCGCTTCGATGTATGCCGACTGCGGACGGAACTCGCCCTTGGCGGTTGCGCGCGTCTGGCGAAGCTCGATGCGCGTATTGGTCTCCGCCGGCTCGAGGCCGGGGATGTGATAGCGCGAGTTGAACTGCGTCACCGCGACGCCGACGAAGCCGCCGTCGAAGAAATAGGAGCCGCCGACCGAACCGCCCGCGGAGCGCATCGACGAATTGGGCTGGCGTCCGAACACCGGCGGCGCCGGGTCCGGCGGGAAAAGATAAGGATAGCCCGGAATGAGGGAGGCGCTGGTGCGACGCCCGTGCACATCCATATGGAAGGCGACATTGCCGCGGCCGAGGTCGAGCAACATTGCGTTTTCCAACGCGTTGTCGACGGTCATCACCGCGCCGCGGTTTTCGACGACGGAGCACCCTTGCGTTTCGGCCGTGGGAACGAGCGCCAGACGGCAGGGCAAGGCCGTAGGGATGCGGTTGTTCTCGACGTTCACGACGCCGCCGATCGCCTGCGACCCCCAGCGCAGCGTCGCCGGGCCGCGCACCACCTCGACCTGGCTCGCGGCGACGGGGTCGAGCGGAACGGCGTGGTCTTCGCCAAGCTCCGAAACGCCGCTGTTGCTGACCCCGTTTTCCTGGATCCGGACCCGGTAATTGTCGAGACCGCGCACGATTGGGCGGCTCGCCGCGCCGGGCGCGAAAGTAGTTCCGGTGACGCCCGGCTTGGCGAACAGCACGTCGCCTAGCGTCGCGCCCGGCGAGCGCCGCAGCTCTTCATTGGTGACGACCGTCACCGTCGCGAACTGATCGGCGACGATGGGGAGGACGCCTTGCGGCGCCACGGCCGTTTCGCGTGGCTCGGGTCCGCTCGAGCCCGCGACGCTGCGGTTGCGCCCGCCGGGCGCTGGAGAAGTCTGTGGCGCAGAAACGATTTTGGCGCGCTTGATCGGGCTGACGGCGCCGACCTCGATCGGCGGCAAGGCCTGCTGAGCCATCGCGCTCGCGCTGACCAGAAACGCCGCCGCGCAGGCAAAAACGCTTCTCTTCATCGCCGCCCGCCCCGTCTAATAATGTTATAACATAACATATCCGGGCCGGACGGCAGGCTGTCAATGCGCTGGAGCTTCCCCGGCGCAGGTCAGCGTTCGGTGTGGCGGTCGCGCCACACCGGGATGTTCGGAACTAAGAAGGTCTCAGACGGTCGCGCGAGCCTTTTCCGCGCGATACTTCTCCCAGCCGTGCGCCCGCAGCTTGCAGGCGGGGCATTCGCCGCAGCCATAGCCCCAGTCGAAACGGTGGCCCCTGTCGCCGAGATAGCAGGTGTGGGTTTCTTCGACGATGAGCCGCACCAGCGGTTCGCCGCCAAGCGATTCCGCCAGGCGCCAGGTGTCGGCCTTGTCGATCCACATCAGCGGCGTATGGATCGCGATGCTGCGGTCCATGCCGAGACTGAGCGCCTGCGCCATGGCGCGGATCGTCTGGTCGCGGCAGTCGGGATAGCCGGAATAGTCGGTCTCGCACATGCCGCCAACGAGATCGACGATCCCGCGGCGATAGGCGAGCGCCGCCGCGAAGGTCAGAAACAGCAGATTGCGCCCCGGAACGAAAGTGTTGGGCAGCCCATCGGCGGCGAAGGCGATCTCGGCGTGGCGGGTCAGCGCCGTCTCGGATATGGCGCCGAGCGCTTCGATGGAAATCGTGCGGTCTTCGCCGAGCCGCTCGGCCCAAGTCGGCGAAAGTCGCGCAAGCCCCTCGCGCAACCCAGCCCGGCGCGAAAGCTCGACGAGGTGGCGCTGGCCGTAATCAAATCCGACCGTCTCCACGCGCTCGAAGCGGGACAGCGCCCAGGCGAGACAGGTCGTTGAATCCTGTCCCCCGGAAAAGAGCACGAGCGCGGCGGAGGGAGTCGGGAGGTCGTTCGTCGGGAGGTCGTTCGTCATCGGGCCTAACTTACGCTACGGCTGCGCAACTGCGAGCCGCGCCGCGGGCGTCGCCTGTTGAAAATTTGACGGCGCCCTCACCAATCGCAACCCGTCCACCCATATTCGAGCCGAAACCGAGGCGGAGATGCTTCTCTATAATACGCCGCTGGCGCCCAATCCCCGGCGGGTCCGCATTTTCCTTGCAGAGAAAAACGTCGCGATCCCCATTCGCGACGTCAACCTCATGACGCATGAGCACAAAGAGGAGTCCTATGCGGAGGTTAATGCGCTGGAAGAAGTTCCGGCGCTTGTTCTCGACGATGGCGCAACGCTCACCGAGTCGGTCGCCATCTGCCGCTACATCGAAGCGCTCTACCCCGACCCGCCGCTGTTTGGCCGGAACGCGCGGGAACAGGCCTTTGTCGAGATGTGGCAACGCCGCGTGGAATTGCGCCTGTTCACGCCGGTGGCGCTTGCCTTCCGTCACAGCCATCCGGCGCTGGCGCGGCTCGAATCGCCGCAGCTGCCGCAACTGGCCGAACATCAGCGGCCGCGCGCGCAGCAGACGATGCGCTTTCTCGATGGCGAACTCGCATCGCGGCGCTTCATCGCCTCGGACGACTTCACGATCGCCGACATCACCGCGATCGTGGCCATGGATCTGACGAAGCTCGCGCGCGTCGAGATCCCTGACGATCTGCCGCATCTTTCGCGCTGGCGCGCGGAAGTCTCAGCGCGACCAAGCATCATCCCATAAATGTCGCAGCGAGCGTCGAGCAGAAAACTGCAAGAGATCACGGCGCGCATCCGCGCCTGTCGCTTTTGCGCGGAGACGCCAGAGGGCGCGATGCTGCCGCATGAGCCGCGGCCCGTGCTGCGCGTCTCGCCCACCGCGCGGCTGCTCCTCGCGAGCCAGGCGCCCGGCAATCTCGTCAACCAGACCGGCGTTCCCTTCAACGACCCTTCCGGCGATCGGCTGCGCGATTGGATGGGCGTGGATCGCGAGACCTTCTACGATGTCTCGCGCATCGCCATCGTGCCGATGGGTTTCTGCTTTCCAGGCTACGACGCCGCCGGCGGCGACCTGCCGCCGCGTCGCGAATGCCGGCCGCGCTGGCACGACGCGCTGTTCGCCGCGCTGCCGCAGATCGAAACGATCATCGCGATCGGCCGATACGCGCAGGACTATCATTTCGCGCGGCTCGGCCATGCGCTGCCGAGAGGCGCGAGCGTTTCAGAAATCGTCGGTCGCTGGCGCGAATTCCAGAACGCTAAGCCGCTGGTCTTCCCCATCCCTCATCCGTCCTGGCGCAACATCGGCTGGTTGAAGCGCAATCCCTGGTTCGAAGCCGAGGTCTTGCCAGCGCTACGCGCAGAAGTCGCGCGGCTCGTTAAAACGTGAGACAAGGCGCCGTGACGAGAGTGCTCATCGGACATGGCGCGCGGCGCGTCGAAATCGGCGACGATCTGCCCTTGGCGCTGATCGCCGGCCCTTGTGCGCTCGAAAGCGCAGACGTGGCGCTTCACATCGCGGTAGAACTCGCCGGCATCGGCGAGCGGCTCAACATCGGCGTCGTGTTCAAGGCGTCCTTCGACAAGGCGAACCGCACGAGCGGCGAAGCGGCGCGCGGCGTCGGCCTCGACGCCGCTCTGCCCATCTTCGCCGCAATCAAGAAAGAGACCGGCCTGCCGGTGACGACCGACGTGCATGAGCCATGGCAATGCGCGCGCGTCGCCGAAGCCGTCGACCTTCTGCAGATCCCCGCCTTCCTCTGCCGGCAGAGCGATCTCATCGTCGCCGCGGCGAAAACCGGACGTCCCGTCAATATCAAGAAGGGGCAGTTTCTCGCGCCCTGGGACATGGTCCACGCCGTCAATAAGGCGCGCGACGCGGGCGCCGCCGACGTCCTCGTCACCGAGCGGGGAACGAGCTTCGGCTATAACGCGCTCGTCGCCGACATGCGCGCGCTGCCGATTTTGCGGGAGACCGGCGCGCCCGTCGTTTTCGACGCCACGCACGCCGTGCAGCAACCGGGCGGGCATGGCGCGTCATCGGGCGGCGATCGGCGTTTTGTCGCGACTCTCGCTCGCGCCGCGGTCGCCGTCGGCGCCGCGGCGCTTTTCATCGAGACGCATCCTGATCCAGACGCGGCGATTTCCGACCGCGCGACACAAGTCCCGCTCGCCGAATTGGAGCCTATGCTGGAAGAGCTGATGGCGTTCGATCGGCTGGCGAAGGCGCGGTCTAAAAACGCGCTGGAAGCTGTCATTCCCGACAGGCCGGAGGCCTGATCTGACAGTCGCGTCAGCTGGCTAACCGGCCTCCGCGTAATCCGTCAGCCAGCCGACCAGGATGATCACAACGCCCATTCCAGCAAAAAACGCGAAGGCCGGCTTGACGCTGAAGATGTCGGGAAGAAAAGCGATGGCGATGAGCGCCGGGCCGACGATCCTTTCAACCCAGCCATGAAGCGCGAAAGCCAAGCGTCGAAAGACGCCGAGCGGAAATCTCGTCACGAGCGTCATCGCCAAATGCACGCCCGCAAGCAGCCACGCGAGCATCGCCGGCACGCCGCCGAAACCGAGCACCGCTGGCGCGGCCAGGAAGATCAAAACCGTCAGATAATCGAGATAGCCGTGCAGTCGCGGCGCAATGAATGTCATCGTCGCTACTCCTCGCTGGCGGCCGGATCGGACCGCCCGCCCTCGCTAGCGCGAAGTGCGGAGACGATCTGTCATCTTGATGACAGATCGGCGGGTTTTTCTTTCGCGAGGGATCGCAGCGCACCCTCGTTGACGCAGATGAGGTCGCGGCGATAGTCGAGCGCCCCTTGCCGTCTCAAGGCGTTCATCATCCGGGCGACGACGGGGCGGCTCGCATGCACGAGATCGGCGATGTCCTGCTGCGTCAGCCTGATCTCGAGCGAATAGCCATGCGGACAGGGCGCGCCGAAAGCGAGCGCAAGCTCTCCCAGCGTCTCGATCAGCCGCACGGCGACAGCCTTGGTCTGGCGATCGATCAGCCTGCGCTCGGCCCGCTCTCGCGACGCCTCCAGTCCAGCGCTGAGGAAGCTCGAAAACGACGGGCTTTTCTCGACGAGACACGCCACGTCCGAAGGGGCGAACATGAGGACGCGCGCTTCCCCGATGGCGCTTGCCGCGTGCGCCGACGCTCTTCCCGGCGAAACGCGCCCGAAGAGATCGCCCGTCCCGACGATCGCAAGCGTGATCTGCGCGCCGCTTTCGGCGACATGCGAAAGCCGGACGACGCCCCGCATCAAACAATAGAGAAAGCCCGGCTCCTCGCCTTGGCGGTACAGGCTTTCGCCGTCGGAGAACGCCGCTTCCCGCAGCGAAGGCGCGCAAAGCCGCCACTCGGCGATGTTCTCTTCCGACAGCATGTCGTCACTCAACATTTCCGCTGATCGCGCATCCTATCGGAAATCCACGCTAGTCGCTTCGCGCAGCCAAAGGATGATCGAGAAGCGCGCGATCGACGGTCACCAGGCGCAGCGCCTCGATCTTGCATTGCGCCAGCAACAGCCGGTCAAACGGGTCGCGCGTGCGTGGCTCGGGTTCGACCGCTGCGAGCGCGTGTTGCGCATTGATCGAGAGTATCTCCATACGCATGGCTTCCAGCAGTTCTGGAAGGGCTTCGAGACCTATGGCGAGAGCTAGCTTTCCCAGCCGCCACTTGATGGCGATCTCCCAAAGACTCGCGACGCTGACGACGAATTCCGCATCTTCATTCTTCAGCAAAAACTGCACATGCGATCCGAAGTCGGCGGTGCGCTTTTCAAGCAGCGCCAACAGAATATGTGTGTCGAGCAGCAGTCTCATGCGTCATCGGGCAGAGGGTGCAGCAGGAAATCTTCCGGCAACGGAGCGTCAAAGTCCTCGGCGACGTATGTAACGATCGTCTTTAAGCCATGTCGCTGCTTGAATTCGTCGACCGCTTCGAGCCGCAAACCGCGCTTTGGCCGATGCGGAACCAGGTCGAACACCGGTTTCCCGTTCCGCGTCACGACGACCGTCGCGCCTTTCTCCACCTGTCGAGCGAGTTCGGTCAGGCGATTTTTCGCTTCTTTTATTGAGACGATTGTCATGAGCTAATAGTGGCTACTTGTAGCCACTCAGTCAAGGGGGCGTTGCCCTGTGGCGCGAGTATGAACTTCCATAATTAAGCGATTACGGTTAAAAGTCGGTATTGCTCAGCCGGGCGGGGTCATGGCGCTCAATCCTTTCGATGACGACGGCGAGAACTTCACAGCCAAGGCCACGGCGACCTATGTGCTCGTGCTTGCGGCCAATGTCATCGCCTGGACCTGGGCGTGGATCGCCTTCTCCGACCGACCGGGTCTGATGGGCGCCGCGATTCTCGCCTTTGTGCTCGGCCTACGCCACGCCTTCGACGCCGATCACATCGCCGCCATCGACAACGTCGTGAGGAAGCTGATGCAGGACGGCAAGACGCCGTTCTCCGTCGGATTTTTCTTCTCTCTCGGCCATTCCATGTTCGTCACGCTCGCCTCGGTCGCCATGGCCGCGACCGCCGCGGCGATGCAGGGCGGCGGGCATGAATTTCAGACGCTGAGCAGCGCCGTCGGCACGATGGCGTCTGCGTCGTTCCTCCTCATCATCGGCCTCGCCAACCTCCTCCTGCTCAGGGGCGTCTGGTCTGCTTACAGCCGCGCGCGACTCGGCGAGCCGGTCCACGAAAAGGATCTCGACCGGTTGCTCAACGGGCGCGGCCTGCTGGCCCGGGTTTTCCGGCCTCTGTTTCGTTTCGTTTCGCGGTCCTGGCACATGTATGTCGTGGGATTCCTGTTCGGGCTGGGCTTCGACACTGCGACTGAGATCGGCCTGCTCGGCATATCAGCGACCCAGGCCGCGCAAGGCCTGTCATTTTCCACGATACTGGTGTTTCCGGCCCTGTTCACCGCCGGCATGACGCTGATGGACACGACCGACAGCATCGTGATGACGCGGGCCTATGGCTGGGCTTTCGACGATCCGCTGAGAAAACTCTGGTACAATCTCGTCATGACGGCGATGTCGGTCGTCGTCGCCATCTTCATTGGCGGCGTGGAGGCGCTCGGGCTGATCGGCGACAAGCTCGGCTTTGAAGGCGGCCTTTGGCGACTCATTCAGGGTTTGAATGACAATCTCGCCGATTTCGGCTTCGCGATCGCCGCAATCCTGATCGCGAGCTGGCTGGTCTCGATGCTCATTTATCGAAATCAGGGGCAAGCGAAGGTCTATCCCGGCGCAGTCGGGATGGCGTATCGCCCGCGGCGTTAACCTCGCCCGCGATAGGGCGGCACGCCCTGGTCGGGAAGCCACAGCCCTTCTGGCGGCGCGCCGGTCTGCCAGAAAACGTCGATCGGCATGCCGCCGCGAGGATACCAATAGCCGCCGATGCGCAGCCATTTGGGCGACATCGCCGCAACGAGCTCGCGTCCGATTCGCAGTGTGCAGTCCTCGTGAAAGGCCCCGTGATTTCGGAAGCTGCCGAGATAAAGCTTCAGCGCCTTTGATTCGACCAGCCATTCGCCGGGCACATAGTCGATGATGATATGCGCGAAATCTGGCTGTCCGGTCACCGGACAGAGCGAGGTGAACTCGGGCGCCGTGAAGCGCACGAGATAGGCTGCGTCCTTATGCGGGTTCGGCACGAGGTCGAGTTCCGCCTCGTCCGGCGACGCGGGCAAGGCCGCCTGTCGGCCAAGCAGCGCGGCGCCCTTATGCTTTTTGGTCATGCGCGTAACAAAGGCGCGATCGCCGCCGCGTCAAGCGCCAAACAGCTCACGGGTCGCGCGAGTCGGGACATTCGCCCGCGCGCAAAGTGATGGGATGCGCCGACATCCAGCCCGAGAGAAAGCGATTCTCGGGGCTCTCCAGGGCTTTCAACATCTCGACGCGCACGATTTCCAGCCACTTCTCGCGCCTGTCGGGCGTGTTCATCTCCGCCGGCACGCCAAGATCAATGGCCTTCACGGCGAATTGATAAGGCATGGTGTTCCAGAAGGCGACGCCGCCGCGGTCGAGCATCGCCGTGACGTCCTTCTCCGGCATATGCGAGATCGTCTCCTGTTCGGCGATCGGAACCACGCCCGGCGCTCCGCTGTTCGGCGCGACGATGGCGACGCCGTTGCGATAAAAGCGGTTCTGTTTCATGCCCTTACGCGACGCTATCAGATTGCCGCCAACGACAAAGACGGCGCCGGTGCTGTCGAGCGCGCATTTCAGGGTCCGATCGAAGCAGTGGCCGGCGCCCGCCACGAGCGCGCTGCATCCGGTTTCGACCCAGCGCGCCAGCGTTTCCGGCTTCACGTCGAGCACATAGGCAAGGCCCGGCATGTCCTCGTGCTGATATTCGCATCTCTGCACGAGATTAGCCGGCCAGCCGAGGAAGTCCTCCTGCACGGGCGCACAATTGCCGTGGACGGGGGATTTCTCCAGCGCCGCCTTGGTGGCGGCGATGTGCTCCGGCGACTGCGCCGACGCCGCGCACGAGAGGCATGTCGCCAGACACAGGCTGATTAAGGCGCCGCCGCGCGCGAACGCATTGCTGAACGCCATCGATCCTCCCGACCCTGTCGCGCTTGGCGGCGAATGCCCGCCTGATTGATGAAGCTCAAGGATAGGGAGGGGTCCGCGCCCGTCAACGGAATTCGCAGCCTGCTGTCGCTGCGACGCAGCATAGGTCCCGCAAAACCATCTGGCGAATGGAGAAGCTTTTTACGGCTGAGGCTTTTCCGGACGCCGCAATGGGTCTAAGAAGTCGCGCCCGCCCGCGCCGCATCATCAAGAGGCACCAATGACCGAGATCGTCGACATCCACGCCCGCGAAATCCTGGATTCCCGCGGCAATCCGACCGTCGAGGTCGACGTCACCCTGGAAGACGGATCTTCGGGCCGCGCGGCGGTGCCGTCCGGCGCCTCGACCGGCGCGCATGAGGCGGCGGAGAAGCGCGACGGCGACAAGTCGCGCTATCTCGGCAAGGGCGTGCTCGCGGCGGTCGACAACGTCAACGACGAGATCGCCGGGGCGCTGCTCGGCTTCGAGGCGGAAGATCAGGTCGCCGTCGACGAGGCGATGATCAAGCTCGACGGCACGCCGAATAAGGCGCGGCTCGGCGCCAACGCCATTCTCGGCGTCTCGCTTGCCGTCGCGAAGGCGGCGGCGGAGGCCTCGGCCCTTCCCCTCTATCGCTATGTGGGCGGCGTGCAGGCGCGGGTCCTGCCGACCCCGATGATGAACATCGTCAACGGCGGCGTGCATGCCGATAACCCCATCGACTTCCAGGAATTCATGATCATGCCGACCGGCGCGCCGGATGTGCGCGACGCCATCCGCTGGGGCGCCGAGATCTTCCACACGCTCAAGGCGGCGCTGAAGAAGGCGGGACTCAGCACTTCGGTCGGCGACGAGGGCGGCTTCGCGCCCAACCTTCCCTCCGCCGAAGCGGCGCTCGACTTCATCATGAAGGCGATCGAAACCGCAGGCTTCAAGCCCGGCGTCGACGTCCATCTCGCCTCCGACTGCGCCGCGACGGAATTCTTCAAGGGCGGCAAATATGTCTACGAGGGCGAGGGCGTGACGCGCTCGATCGACGAACAGGTCGACTATCTCGCCAAGCTCGCGGGCGCCTATCCGATCGTGTCGATCGAGGACGGCATGGCCGAGGACGATTGGGAGGGCTGGAAGAAGCTCACCGACGCGATCGGCGATAAGGTTCAGCTCGTCGGCGACGATCTCTTCGTCACCAACGTCGTGCGCCTCAATGAGGGCATCAAGAAGGGCGTCGCCAACTCGCTGCTGGTGAAGGTCAATCAGATCGGCACGCTGACCGAGACGCTCGCCTCGGTCGAAACCGCCCATCGCGCCGGCTACACGACGGTCTTCTCGCACCGCTCGGGCGAGACCGAGGATTCGACGATCGCCGATCTCGTCGTCGCGACGAACAGCGGCCAGATCAAGACCGGCTCGCTCGCCCGCTCCGACCGCACCGCCAAATACAACCAGCTCATCCGCATCGAGGAGGAGCTGGGCGACGCGGCGATCTACGCCGGCAAGGGCGCGCTCAAGGCGCTGGCGTAACCCCCTCCCCAACCCTCCCCCGCTTCGCGGGAGAGGGAGTAAATTCGAGCCTTCACTGACGTGCGACGAAACGCCGATCGTTAGCGTCCCCTCTCCCGCGAAGCGGGGGAGGGACAGGGTGGGGGCCAAAAGGCTCCCGCCCAATGACCATGGAAAAAACCTTCAATCCCGCCGCAATTGAATCGCGCATCCGAGATGCGTGGGAAGCGGCGCAAGCCTTCCGCGCCGGACGGCCCGAACGCGCGGGCGCCAGCCCCTATTCCATCGTCATCCCGCCGCCGAACGTCACCGGCAGCCTGCACATGGGCCATGCGCTCAACAATACGCTGCAGGACATTCTGGTTCGCTATCGCCGCATGAAAGGCGACGACGTGCTGTGGCAGCCCGGCACCGATCATGCCGGCATCGCGACGCAAATGGTCGTCGAGCGCCAGCTGATGGAGCGCCAGGAGCATCGCCGCACGCTGGGGCGCGAAAAATTCGTTGAGCGCGTGTGGGAATGGAAGGCGGAATCGGGCGGCAAGATCGTCGAGCAATTGAAGCGCCTTGGCGCCTCCTGCGACTGGTCGCGCGAGCGCTTCACGCTCGATGAAGGCCTGTCGCGCGCGGTCGTCAAAGTCTTCGTGCAGCTCTATCGCGACGGCCTGCTCTACAAGGACAAGCGCCTCGTCAATTGGGACCCGGCGCTGCACACGGCGATCTCCGATCTCGAAGTGCTTCAGCAGGAAGTGAAGGGCCAACTGTGGCGCTTCAAATATCCGATCGTCGATGACGCGGGCGAGGAGACCGGCGCGTTCATCGTCGTCGCGACGACGCGGCCAGAGACCATGCTTGGCGATACGGCGGTCGCCGTGCATCCGGAAGACGAGCGCTATAAGGCGCTCGTCGGCAAGCGCGTGCGTCTGCCCCTGGTCGGGCGGCTCATTCCGATCGTCGCCGATGAATATTCCGATCCCGAGAAGGGCACCGGCGCGGTGAAAATCACGCCGGCGCACGACTTCAACGATTTCGAGGTCGGCAAGCGGCACGGCTTGCGCCTCGTCAATGTGCTCGATCCGCAAGCGCAGATGACGCTCGCCGCCAACGCTGATTTCCACGAAGGCGTCGACCCCTCTCCCGAACTTGCAGCGACGGTCTCCGCGCTCGATGGGCTCGACCGCTTCGCGGCAAGGAAGCGCGTCGTCGAAATGATGGAGGAGCGCGAACTCCTCGAGGGCGTCGATGATCACAAACACATGGTGCCGCATGGCGACCGCTCGGGCGCGGTGCTCGAACCTCGCCTCACCGACCAATGGTATGTCGACGCCAAGACTCTCGCGCAGCCGGCGCTCGCCGCCGTGCGCGACGGCCGCACGACTTTCGTGCCCAAGAATTGGGAGAAGACCTATTTCGAGTGGCTGGAGAATATCCAGCCCTGGTGCGTGTCGCGTCAGCTCTGGTGGGGCCACCGCATTCCGGCCTGGTATGACCAGGACGGCAACGCCTATGTCGAAGAGACTGAAGAGGCGGCGCTTGCCGCCGCGCGCGCCAAGCTCGGCGACGGCGTGACGCTCACGCGCGACGAAGACGTGCTCGACACCTGGTTTTCGTCGGCGCTGTGGCCGTTCTCGACGCTCGGCTGGCCGGAGAAGACGCCGGAGGTCGCGCGCTATTATCCGACGAGCGCCCTCGTCACCGGCTTCGACATCATCTTCTTCTGGGTCGCCCGCATGATGATGATGGGCCTCCACTTTATGGGCGAAGTCCCCTTCCGCGACGTCTATATCCACGCGCTCGTCCGCGACGAGAAGGGCGCGAAGATGAGCAAGTCGAAGGGCAATGTCATCGACCCGCTGCATCTCATCGACGAATATGGCGCCGATGCGCTACGCTTCACGCTCGCGGCGATGGCGGCGCAGGGACGCGACATCAAGCTCTCGACGCAGCGCGTCGAAGGCTATCGCAATTTCGCGACGAAGCTCTGGAACGCGTCGCGTTTCGCGGAGATCAACGGCTGCGCGCGTACCGCCGGTAACGATCCGCGCGCCAACAGGATCACGCTGAACCGCTGGATCGTCGGCGAAGCGGCGCGCACGACCGCCGATGTGAGCGCGGCGATCGACGCCTATCGCTTCAATGACGCTGCGAACGCCGTCTACCGCTTCGTCTGGAGCGTCTTCTGCGACTGGTATGTCGAACTCGCGAAGCCGCTGCGGCAAGGCGCCGACGGCCCCGATAAGGACGAGACGCGCGCAACGACCGCCTTCGTTCTCGATCAGATCTACGCGCTGCTGCATCCCTTCATGCCCTTCCTCACCGAGGAGCTCTGGGCGATCAAGGGTTCGGAAGGCCCCAGGCGCGAGAGCCTGCTCGCGCTCGCTTCATGGCCGTCGCTCGAAGGTTTGGAGGACGCCGAGGCCGAAGCCGAAATCGGCTGGGTCGTCGACCTTATTTCCGAAGTGCGTTCGCTTCGCGCCGAGATGAATCTGACGAGCGAGACCGAACTCCTGCTGGTCGGCGCCGATGACGCGCTCAAGGCGCGCGCGACGCGCTGGGACGAGACGATCCGCAAACTCGCGCGACTCTCGCAGATCGGTTTCGCCGACGCCGCGCCGAAATCCTCCGCGCAGCTTCTCGTGCGCGGCGGCGTCGCCGCCATGCCGCTTGAAGGGGTCATCGACCTTGGCGCCGAAAGGGCGCGACTGGCGAAAGAGATCGGCAAGCTAGAAGGCGAATTGAAGAAGCTCGACGCCAAACTCGCCAATGCGGGTTTCCTCGCCAAGGCCGACGAAGAAGTGATCGAAGAGCATCGCGAGCGGCGCGAAGAAACCGCCGCGCGCATCGAGAAACTCAATGGCGCGCTTGCGCGCCTGAGCTAGCGATCCGACTTCTCGACGACGCCGACGATCGGCCCCATCGCCGGCAGGAAGCGATCATGTCGCGAGAGCGATGGCGCATAGAGTCCCGACGCCGAGCCGCCGTCGAGAAACAGCGCGTCCTTGCAGCGCAGGCGATCGCGAAACAGTCGCGCGAATTCGTAGAATGTGACCGGCTGGTTGGAGATCGCGAAGCGCGCGATATGGCCATCCTGAACGCAGACGCCGTTGCGGAACTTCTGCGAGACGCCGTCCGCATGGATGCGCGGATGCATGCGCCCGCCGACGACGAGCATCGGCCCTGATTGCGTGGCGAACTGCGCGCGCTGGCGGCTTTTCAAGAAGCGCGCGGTCTCGGTCACGCCGGCGCGCGACCCGTCGATCCAGAAGACGCCGTTCGGCCTCATGTGGAAGTTGCCAGGACCTGGACGCATGTTGGCGCCGGCGAGCGTGCGGCCGTTCTCGACATAGAGGCCGACCGGCGCGCGGTCTTCGGCATACATGCCGGCGTTCATCGCGAAGACGAGCGTCTCGCCCTTGCCGGCGAGTTCGCTCGAGAGACGCGAGAAGTCGCCATAGGTCTCGCCCTTTCCATCGCGCAGAAACAGCCTGATCTCGCTCTTGCGCGCGTCGAAATCGCACACCGTATAGGTTGCGCCGCTCTCTTCCACCGCGGCGCAGGGCTTTTCGCCTGCGATCACGGGCGCGGCGGAGAACGCCAGCGCGGCCGAGAGAGCCCTCAAGACGCGCTTCTTCAGTTCGGCGTCGAGCAATGAAGCCTCCCTTCTTCTTCGCCTTGCCGCACTGTCATTCCCGGCGGGCCGCAGGCCTGACAGGGAACCCAGAGCAACGTCGGGAACGCCCGAGCCTGGATTCCTGTGTGTCTGTTTTGTGAGAGACTGAGAATGCGGACGGGAGATCGTTGGATTCCTGGTGTCGCCACCGTATCGGGCATGATCCCCGTCCGCTTTTCGCAGTTCACCTGAACAGTTGCACGAGGCTGCGCCAACAGACCTCGCATCACAGGGACAGG
>JBPFDX010000103.1:0-4717 GCA_051061385.1 Methylocystis sp. | reverse complement strand
CGGTCGGGGCGCTCCTTAATAGCTAGCTTTAACAGTCTAGGCCTTCACAGCCTGCGCCGCAATGCGGGCGTGAGCCTTTGCGCTCCTTCGCCGCGCTGAGGCATTGCCCGAAAGTCCAGCCCAGCCCGAGGCGCTTGCCGTCTCGGAACCGCTTGTGGGCGTCCCGCATAATCGCGGCGCGGTCGTAGGTCATCACAGCCCCCGTTTCAGATCCTCGGGCATAACCCATTCAGAGAAGTCGGCGAGCTGCCTCGCGCAGCGCATCGCCCAAATCGCTAGCCTGATGCTCCAGACGCGCAGCCGAAGGCCGGCCGTGATCCTGACGTCGGTCATCGGTCCGGCCTCCGAGTCGGTCCGTTGCCGCCCGGCAGGTGCGGAGGATTGAGCCAAGGGTCCCATTTCGTCGCCGTCCAGCTCTCCCTTGTCGCTGTCGTCGTCTTCTTCGTCGTGCCAGCCTGTCGTCGCCTCCCGATCATCGTCATAGCCGCGCAGCGCCATCTCGGGATGGCCGCGCCCGAAGCCGCCCCAGCCAAGGGACGGCTCCGCTTCGTCGCGTGAGCCCCATGCGTCCACATTCGCTCGCCATGCATGCGCTTGGTTGACCGCCATCGTGGTGCCCAGCGTCGGCTCGTCATCGTCACCCGGTTCGAGCAGCTCGCTTTCGTCTTCGCGGTCGTCTGTCTCGCTGCGCGCCCATACGGTTTGGTCGAAATATGGACTGCCGCCGCCCACACTCCCGAGGCTTGGCTCGTTGTCGCCGACGTCCTCGCAGGGCGCGTCGTCTTCCGGAGGGTCGTCTTCCTCAAGGTCGCCGTCGTCGTCGATCTGGTCGAGCAAGTTCAGAAACGCATCAACGGCGTCGACGAGCGCCTTGCGCATGCCGGGGGGATCTCGATAAAGAGCAGCGGGGCGTCCGCGTTGTCGTTGGCCGTGCTCATGACTGCGGCTCCTTCTCAAGAACCGGGACGGCGTTGCGGATGGCGTCGCCGACAACGTCGCCGAGATAAATATCGTTGATCACGTCATCGTCGAGAAATTCAGCGAGATGGCGGAGCAGCCGCAAAGCGCCCGCGCGCGTCGTCGGCGCTGTCTCGCAGAGTGCGCGCTCGGCTTCTCCCACATCTCGGCTCGCTTCCGTGTCTGCGTCATCCGACTCTTCGACGCGCATCACCATTTTTTGATATTCGCTCGGAGGCCCTTCAAGTTCGGCTAACCACGCTTCGTAGTCCTCATCGGAGCAAATCCTCACTTCGCGCCAACTTTCCAAACGGCGGCGCGTGACAATATCCAACGGGTCCAGCCCCGCCGCGCTGATCGCGTCCGAGGTATTGCCCCGCAGGTCGTCAGCCGCTTTTGCGATTGCCTCTTTGGTCGCCTTCGCGCGTTCGTGTTCGGCGAAGGCCGCGAAAATCGGATCGTTGCCGGCGACTGCGCCAGCAATCGCAGGCAGTCCGGCGACGGGCGCAGCGGCAAGGACGGCCATCACGGCGCGGCGGGTCGTGTTCGTCATGTTCTCCTCCTTCAGGCATGCCCCCAGCGTGCGCCGAATCTGTGGATGCGGCGGCGCTTTGGTTGCTCGTATGAGCTGCTTGTGATACTTTTAGAACATACTCCGGTGTTCTAAATAGAACAATAGAAAAATGACAACCCCAGCGCAAATCCGCGCGGCGCGTGCGCTGCTCGGTCTATCTCAACCGGAAATTGCCGATATGACGGGCTTCTCGACGATGACAATCAAGCGCGCAGAGGGGACAGGTCAGCCGCCAGCTCCGGCCTCTACCCTCGCCGCCATCCGCACTGCCCTCGAAAACGCCGGCGTAATCTTCCAGGACGAAAACGGCGAAGGTGCCGGCGTGCGGCTGCGGAAGAAACACGTCCGATGAGTCGCCGTCCCGCACGTGTTACGCAAACCGATGTTGAGAACGTCGTTCGCGGCGCTCAGGCGGCAGGCGTGCGGGTGGCGGAAGTGCGGGTTTTGCCGGATGGAACGATCGTCATAAGCTCTGAGCCTGCGAAGGATGCGAAATGCGGCCTACGGCGCGACGGTCCTTGATGAGCGGCTGCGGCAGGCGCGCAACGGCGACGCGCAGGGGGTAAGATTGAGGAAGAGCGGGAAGTGACGATCGCTTATAAGAGCGCCATCGGTTAACGAGGTTCAGTTTGGCAGCCTTAACTGGGACCGCCGCGAGAAAGGAGCTGGCTGATGCTGAAACCGACGCTCGCCTTCACAATCGCCTTGGCGCTGACGACCACGCCCGCGCTCGCGGAAATGCGCTGCAAAACATTCGCGGGCGTAATCTCGGCGATGCGGATCACCTGCTTCTCGGCTGATCCCGCCTGCTTCGATGACTCCATTATCACAAGAGAGCAGCACTATACCTTCTTCGGCAGGCCGTTAGAAATGTGCCATAGGCATGGCCGCCCGATCTTTTGCGGCGATCGTTGAGGTGGCACGATCAATAGAGCGAAGCAGTGCGCCATGCGCGCATCCGGGTTTCGAGCGGCGATGGTTTCTTTCGGAAGCCAGCCTCGCATCGCGACCCGCCGCCAGAGCCGGTGAGGTGCACCGGTGGGCGCGGCATTTCATGGCGACGTAAGCAGTGAAACGCTGGTCAATGCCATCGCAAAATACGAATTCGAGTTAGCATTTGCCTGCCGACGTCAATCTCCTTGCCGCTCTTCCCGCGATAGACCTCCCGGCCTCGCCGTCGCGTTCTCGGAAGGCTGGATCACGCCATTCACGCGCTGAGATATTTCGGAACGTTCCGAAAGTTGAGAACCTCGCGGCGCCGCGAGGTTCTATGTCCACAGCGCCAGCCGCCCGAGCCGCACGCCGTCGACGAACACTGGCCGGCGCGGCCCGCTGCGCCCACGTCGGGACGCCTGCCGCAACTCCGGCGAGGCGCCGGCTTCGGCGCGGGTGACTTCGCCACGTGGCGAACTGGCCTCGTCGCGCCATGCGGTCACATCGGCGATGGACGCGCCGCTGAGGGCTGCGGCCTGCCTGATCGATGCGCCGGCATTCAAAAAATTGAGAGCGCGGCGGCGCTGATCTTCGGTTATGGCGCGGGGCGCCGTCGTCCTCTACTACGATCATCGCGTCTTAGCTCCCGAGCGGCCCGCGCGGGCCTAGAATCCAAACGAGCAACATATTTCCGATTGCGCCGACGATGGCGAGGACAAGACCGCCGACCCACAGCGTGACGGACTTCTGGCCATCTTCGCGTGCGGAAGAGATTTTGATTTCCGCGACGTCCTTATCGAGCGCGGATAGTCTCGCGCCGACTGTTTCGTCGAACGCGTCAAAGCGTCTCGTTATTCGCAAATCCATGTCGTCTAGCCGCGACAGAATCTGCTTCGTTCGTTCATCGAGACATTCGAGATTCGGCACGCTCTTGCTCCGCAAACTTTTCAGCCATCGCCGCGACTTCATTCATGAGCTTCGTGAAGTCATCGGCCTCTAATTCGAGCAACACAGCCTCGGGAACGTCGCACAATATCGCCGTGGTCTGCACAAGACGCTGCAACACGTCTGCGCTCGCATCATACGCAGCCCATTCGTTCGGACTGCCGCGCAGGCGCGGAGTAATCACGCGATATTCGACGCCCTCGACCGTGACGGGATGTTGCAATTTCATATCGGAGCGAAGCCAACGTCACTGTGCGAGCCGCGGAAGATGTCGCGAACCTTGTTGCGCAACACGCGCTCAACATGCGCCGCAATTTCATGCGGATTGCTGCCGTGAATGCCGCCGAGATTGATAGTGATGTTGCCGAGCTGCGGCCCCGCCCCACGCGTTCCTGCCTTCCGCCGCCAACTGCTTTTGATTGACGATCTGGCCGGATTTACTCGGACGATAGATTTCCCATCCTTGCTCGCCGACAACATAGGACTGGCCGGTGTGGACCGGGCCGCCCCTAGCGCGGGCGCCAGCCAAATAGCGACGGTGCAAGCCGCTTCGGAATGCGCCCCAATCGCGGTAGCCGCGCGCCATCCGGTGCATCTTAAGCGCGATACGCGCATTTACTTCCGGATTGAGTAGGTCAGCGTTGCTGCTAATGCCAAACCTGCGGCGGCGCTGCGGGCCCATTCGGCCGAGCATGTTTATCTGCCAGAGCCCATACGAATTGTCGCCGGTTCGCGCATTCCTATTATGCGCGCGCGGATTGCCGCCCGACTCCGGCTGCGATATCGCGCCAAGGATACGAGCCTCTGCCGCCGTGCCGCCAACCCTGCGAATAAGCACCGCCGCATCTGCTGCACTGTCTCGGCCCCCAATGCTCGGCGTCGCCCCGCCGCTGCTGATGCGGCGCATCCGTTCCACGGCCGCGGCATATCCCCCACCAACTGCGCTTGCCGATGGCGTCGCGCCTCCGCTGCTTCCGCTCGAGGGCGTTGCGCCGCTCGCGGCGCCGCCGCTGAGACGGCGCATCCGCTCAGCCGCAGCCGTGTAACCGCCGCCACCGGCGCCGCCCGTATCGCCGCCCATGCTCGTTGCGCTGCCGCCTGTCGACGCCGACGCCGACGCCGAACAGACCCTTCACCTTGCCGACGAAGTCGCTGACGTTGGACAAGATTGAGCCATTCTTTCATTCCGGACCAGAGGGACGAGACCATGTCGCGTCCGACCTGAATCCAATCTGTGTTGAGCAATTTGTCTTTGATGCTGATGACGACTTCGGCGACCTTCGTCGGGATCTCGGACCAGTTGTTTTT
>JBPFDX010000102.1:0-32577 GCA_051061385.1 Methylocystis sp. | reverse complement strand
CTACTCGATTCTGGCGATTGGCTGCTTCTTCCACGCCAAGACACGGATCCCCTACTTCGCGAAGGGCTATTCGGTCGCCTATCTGATCGTTTCGATCGGACCCTTCATGATCATTCCGAACGTCGGCCTGAATGAATGGGGCCATACCTTCTGGTTCATGGAAGAGCTGTTCGTCGCCCCGCTGCATTGGGGCTTCGTGTTCTTCGGCTGGATGGCGCTTGGCGTGTTCGGAGTGGTGATCCAGCTCCTGCTGAACATCCATCGCGTCATCGGCAAGGAAGGCGTTGAATTGCTGACGGGCGCGTAAAACTTGTAGCTCTTCGCGCTGCGCCATGTTCGGACCTCCTAACGAGCGACGGCGCGGCGCGGGAGGGAATGCGAAAAACTTCCAGAATCGAGATCATTCCATCGCCTCTCGTCGCCTTCGGCGACGGGAGGCGATGCACGCCAGGCCCAAAGTTGCGGCATTCTCGAATATTGAGACGCGGTGTCGGAAAGCCAGTGGAGACATGCTCATGATGAGGCTCCTGTTGATTCTTCTCGCGGCGATCGGCCTGGTCGCCCAAGCGGACGCGCAGGCGGTGCGCCGGGATTCCGCCAAGGCGTTCCAGAAGGTTCGGGAATGCTCGGCCCAGATGGGCCCGAACGTCATAACCTTCACCTTCTATCAACCGACGCAATCGCGCAGCCAGTTCTGCGAGGACATTCCCGAGACGGGTCCGACGACCATCGTGGTCGACACGATGCAGGACGAATTGCGGGACATGATGGTGGAGATCCGCATCGTTGAGGCGGTCCCGAAGGGGGACGACGGGGCTGCGCCGAACGAAGCCTACCTGCCACCCGCGCAGTTCCAGACCGGCGTCATCCAGCTCGAACATGACTTCAGGAAGAAGGGCGACTACGTGGCGCTCGTGCGGGCGCGCAGCGAAGACGGGCGCAAGGAATACAACGCCCGTTTCGCTTTCTCGGTCGGCGAAGAGTTTCTGCGCGCCTGGAGCGCGGTCGCCATCGCGACCGTCGTGGCGCTCGCCCTCGGCGCGGGCTGGTACGCGCACGCCTTCGGCAAGCGAACGTCGAAAAAGACCAAGCTACGCCACGCGTGATGGCAACCGTTAGCTCCTTTAGCCGGATGATCATTGCGAGCGCCAGCGAAGCGAGTTTCAGATTAAGCCGGAAGCCTTCAGAGCGCGTCCTGCAATTCCGCCGCCCGGCTCGGCAAAGGTGAGCGCCTTCTGACTGCGCCGAGACAGTCGCCAAAAAACCTAGCTAATGCAAGTTAGCTCGCGCATAATCTTCGTAACGCATTGTTTTGGTTCAATAATCCATATTATACGAATTTCGTGTGTTTATAGCTGACGCGCCGGGCGCCAGCGCCTCACCCACACGCTGGCGCTGTCAAGCCAGGAATAAAATGGCCTATGACGAGCAGCGCTTTCGCGGCCTCGAGGTCGTCTACCTTTAGCTTCGCGGGCTGGCCCTGCTTTTGCAATTATTTCGTCTTTTGCATTTATTATGTCGGATGCATATGTTGCGTTTAATTAATATCGATAACAAACAGGGGAACACCATGACCGCGCTCGCTCACCGCCAGTTGCCTCCAACGGCCCAGGATGCCGCCATTGCCCGCGCCTCTGGCCAGCGACTCTCGCGCTTTGCCCGCCGCAATCGACCGCTCACGCTTCGCGTCACCGACGCCGAGCAGGATCAGCCGATCGAGTTGCCCGCCGGAGCCGTGTCCTTGCTTATGGATATCCTGGAGGCTATGGCCGCCGGGCGCGGCATTACGCTCATTCCTGAAAACGCCGAGCTGACCACGGTGCAGGCGGCCGAGATTTTGAACGTCTCCCGTCCGTTTCTCATCGGGCTTCTCGAGGCTAAGGCCATCCCCCACCACAAGGTCGGCAAGCACCGCCGCGTCCGCATGGAGGATGTGATGGCCTACAAGGAGCGCATCGACCGCGAGCGCGAAACAGTCCTCGACCAGCTTGTTGCTGAAGCGCAGGAACACGGCATGGGTTACAGCCGCTCATGACAGTTTACACCGCGCTTCTCGACGCCAACGTCCTCTATCCCGCCGCTGTGCGGGATATTCTTTTGCAGCTCGCAGTCACCGATTTGTACCGTGCGAAATGGAGCGCTGATATCCACCGTGAATGGATCGAAGCGCTCCTTCGCAACGAACCGCACCGCGATCGCGCCGTGCTGGAGCGCACCCGAGACCTAATGGATCAGCATACGCGCGATTGCCTTGTCAGCGGCTATGAGGCGCTCATCCCCTCGCTTTCTTTGCCCGATGAAAATGACCGTCACGTTCTCGCGGCGGCGATCGTCGGCGGCTGTGACGTGATCGTGACGCAGAACTTGAAGCACTTCCCCGAGGCCGTGCTTGCACCGCTCAACATCGACGCGCAGCATCCCGACGAATTCCTATGCAACCAACTCGACCTCGCGCCGGGCATCTTCTGCGCTGCCGTGCGCAAAGTCCGCGCGCGCCTAAAGAATCCGACTTATTCCGTTGAAGATTACCTCGCCAATCTCACCCAGCAGGGCCTTGTCGGAACCGCGTCGGACCTCGAACAATTCTCTGAGCTTATTTAGCCCGCAGCCAAGGCCTGTTACCAACTGGTCCGCAGGCAGCCCATGAATTACCATTCGGTCCGGATCGCTCCGAAGATGGCGCGAACCGGGGGCTGCCATGGAAATTATTGCTTCGAAAACGATAGGAAATTCAGACACTACACGCGTAATTGAAGTTCTGGCGGATGTGGCCGGCAGTTTCACATACGCTTCCTTCCAAAACGCGATTCCGGTCATCCGCTCGATCGCCGTCAATAATCCGACGGCGGAGAATTTCGGGGGCTGCGAACTCCATCTTGTCTCTAACCCGCCATTTCTGCGAAGCAAGAGATGGGTCGTCGATCGAGTCGCAGCCGGCGATCGCCTCTCACTCACCGATCGAAAGGTAGAACTCGATCCGGCCTATCTTGCAGGCTTAAACGAATCCGAGCGCGGCGAGATTGTCTTCACGTTATCGATGGGCGATCGGACTTTGGCCGAGATCAGAAGTTCGCTTCGTCTGCTCGCGCGAGACGAGTGGGGCGGCATTGGCGACATGGCCCAGCTTCTTCCCGCCTTCGTCATGCCAAACGATCCGGCGGTCGCGAAAATATTGCGCGCCGCCGCTGAACGGCTCGCGGAGCATGGCCATTCGTCGGCGCTTGATGGTTATCAAAGCGAAAATCCACAGCGCGCATTTCTGCTCACGGCGGCGATCTATTCGGCCGTCGCCGGGCTTTCGCTGCATTATGCCGAACCGCCGGCAAGCTTCGAGGAACGAGGGCAGAAAATACGACGGCCTTCCACAATCTTGTTTGAAGGCCTCGCGACATGTCTAGATACGACGCTGCTCTTCGGCGCGGCTCTGGAGGCCGCCGGACTCTACCCAATCCTCCTGATGTTTCGCGGTCACGCGGCCGTCGGCGTCTGGCTGGCGAAGCGAAACCTGTCGAACGCCATCGAATCGGATGTCATGGAAATTCGCAAGGCGTTGGCCTCCCGCGAGATGATTGTGTTCGAGACGACGGGCGTCACCAATCGTCCCCCTATGACGCTGGAACAAGCCCAGTCCTCGGTCGAAAGCCGGCTTGACGAAGAACGGCGCGCGGAGTTCGTCGCCGCGATCGACGTGCGCCGGTCGCGCAGCGGCGGCGTCACGCCGCTTGCCTCCCATGAGCCGTCGCGCGCGGTCGTCGACGACACCCCAGCGGAGCCGGGCAAATTGCCGCTGCCGCCTGCGCCGACGATGGATGAGCTGCCAGTTGACATTGCCGTAGAAAAGCCGACGACCGCCGCGGGACGGATAGAACGTTGGCAGAAGAAGCTGCTCGATCTGACGCTGCGCAATCGGCTTCTAAACTTTCCGGACACGAAGAAGACCATTCCCTTCCTCTGCACGGATATCTCCTATCTCGAGGACCGTCTCGCTGCGGGCGCGTCCATACGCCTTATCTCGCTGCCCGAACAAAACCCCTTGGGAGAGCGTGACGCGGACCTCTATCGCGATATCCACGGACAGGACCTCCAGCGCCGCTTCGCTACGGAGGCCCTGCAACGCGATGAATTAGCCTGCCCCCTCGATGCCAAACATCTTGAAGCGCGGCTGATCGATCTCGATCGACAGGTCCGCAATGATTTCGCCGAGGGCGGCGCCAATACGCTTTTTCTCGCGGTCGGCTTCCTGCGTTGGAAGAAGAAGCCCGAGGATGAAAGAAGCTACCGCGCGCCGTTGTTGCTCGTCCCGGTCAAACTCGACAGAAAAAGCGCCTCTTCCCGTTTCAATCTGCGCTTTCACGAGGACGAGCCTCGGTTCAATGCGACCCTTCTTCAATTTCTTGAGCGCGACTTCGACCTGCGCTTGCCGCAATTCGCCGGCGAGCTGCCACGGGATGAATTTGGCGTCGATGTTCCGCGCCTGCTGAGTCTAATGCGCCAGGCGGTTCGCGACGCGCCTGGTATGGAAGTGGTGGACGAGACCGCGCTCTCGACCTTTTCCTTCGCCAAGTTCCTGATGTGGAAGGACCTGGTCGAACGTACGGAGGCGCTTCGCCAAAATCGTGTCGTCAGGCATCTCATCGACACGCCCGACCAGGCTTTCCCAGCGGATGGCGAAGTCTTCAAGGATGAGCGCGAACTCGATCGCCATTACGCGCCGGCAGACATCGTTTCGCTGCTGCCCGCCGACTCATCCCAGATCGCCGCCAGTCTAGCGGCCGCGGAGGGTCGCGACTTCGTCATCGTCGGCCCGCCCGGAACCGGCAAGAGCCAGACTATCACGAATATGATCGCGAGTTGTCTCGCGGCAGGCAAGACGGTTTTGTTCGTCGCCGAAAAGACTGCGGCGCTCGACGTCGTTTATCGGAGGTTGCGGGAGCATGGATTAGGGCACCACTGTCTCGAACTGCATTCGTCGAAGACCGATCGCAGGGGTTTTCTCGGGCAGCTCAAGAAATCCTGGGAGAGCAGCAGTCAATTCGATCAGTCGGGCTGGATCGCGATCAACGAAAAACTGCGACTCCGCCGCGATCAATTGAACGCCTACGTGGAGACGTTGCATCGACAGCACGTCAATGGGCTGACGCCTTACGCCGCGGTCGGCATCGCCTTGCGAGGCCGGGACCGCCATGCGCCGTCACTTTCCTGGCCGTCGACGGAGACGCATGACCTCGCTACGCGGCAGAAGTTGGAGGAGATGGCCGAAGAGCTCGGCCGCGTCTTTAAATCGGTGGTCAATCGGCCCGTGCTTGATCTCGTCCATGCAGGCGAATGGTCTTCGTAGTGGCAAGAACGTCTCATCGGTGCGGCTGGAGATCTGAAGGCCAAGACGAGCGTCCTACGCGGAAGGCTAGCCATATTCACCGCCCGGATCAACTTGCCTGCCACGGATGATGCTTCCTTTGTGGACCTGCAGCGGCTTGCTTCCTTCGCGGCCGCGCTTCGCGACAGCGCGGGCGTCGATCACCGCGTCCTGTTCGATCGCGAGTTTCGGCAGTTGAGCGCGGCGCTGACCGAACTTGAACAAGCAATACGCGGCTATCGCGCCGCCGAGGCCGGTTTGACCGCGGCCTTTGATCGAGACGCCGTGCTCGCCATCCCCGTCCATGATCTCGATAACGCGTGGCGGCAGGCTTCGGCCTCCTTCTGGCCGATGAGCTGGTTTGGACGTCGCCGCGTCAGAAAACTCCTGCGGAGCTACACAAAAGCCGGCGCGCCCGATCCCGCAACGGAGTTGCGGGCCCTGCGGCATATGCAGAAATATGCGGCCTCCGTTCAACGCAACAGGCTCGCGGCCAAACCGGTCGGCTTCGCAGGTCTCGACACCGACCTCGCGGCTGTCGACCGATTGTTGAAAAGCGCGGATCGCCTCTTGCAGGGATTGCTTGGCCTGGGCAAGACGGCGGGAGAACTGGAGGTGGTGGCGCAGGCCATAGCGCCGACGCTCCGTGCGCCGACGGGAGGAGATCCTGTCCGTCAAGCCGCGCACGATTATTCCGACGCCGTCGTCGCATTTGTGGAGTCCGCGAGACAATTCGCAACCTTATCGGGGCGAGAACCGCTGAATCCGGAAACGTCAACCTTGCTGTCTACACTCTCCGCGCAAATGGATGAACTCGTCGAAGCGCGGCATCTCCTGAGGGACTGGTCGACCTGGTGTGGCGTCCGGGAGCGCGCCAAAGTGCAGGGGCTTTGCGAATTGGTCGACGATCTCCAGTCCGGCGCCATTGAACCGGAAGAATCGGGAGCCGCCTTCAGGCTCGCCTATGCCCGCTGGTGGCTGCCGTCGACTTTGGACGCAGATCCAATATTGCGGGAATTTCGACGTTTCCAGCATGAACACGCGATCGAAGAGTTCAGGCGGATAGACGACATGGTGCGGGCGGAGGCCGCGAATCGGGTTGTCGAGGGGCTCGCCCATGACTTGCCGTCGGTACAAAGCGTGCCGCGCAGTTCGGAGCTTGGCTTGCTGCGGCATCAAATGGAATTACAGCGACCCAGTCGCACGATACGGGAGATGATCGCGGCAATGCCGTCGAGTTTCTCCAAGCTCGCGCCCTGCATGCTGATGTCGCCGCTCTCGATCGCTCAATATCTGCCGCCCGATCAAGCGCTCTTCGATGTCGTGATCTTCGATGAAGCGTCGCAGATCACCACTTGGGACGCCGTCGGCGCGATCGCCAGGGCCAGGCAAACGATCATCGTCGGCGATCCCAAACAGCTTCCTCCCACGAATTTTTTCGGTCGCAATGAAGATGACGAGGAGGTTGCGGAGCACGAAAGGGATCTGGAGAGCATTCTGGATGAAGCGAAAGCGGCCGGCATTCCAGTGCGAGCTTTGCGCTGGCATTATCGCAGCCGCAATGAGTCGCTCATCGCATTTTCCAATCACCACTATTATCAGAATCGGCTGATCACCTTCCCATCTTCCAATGTCGATGATCGCGCCGTTCGACTCCGGCGTGTGCCTGAAGGCGTTTATGACCGGGGCAAGAGCCGCACCAATCCGATTGAGGCTTTCGCTGTTGCGAATGAGGCGAAGAGACGCATGCTGCATTGGCTTGATTTGCCGAAAGAGAATCGGCCGACGCTCGGCGTCATCACCTTCAACGCGCAGCAACAATCGCTGATCCAAGATTTGCTGGACGAGGCCCGGCGCGACAATCCCGATCTCGAATGGTTTTTCGCAGACGAACGCGTGGAGCCCACGATCGTCAAGAATCTCGAGAATGTGCAGGGCGACGAACGCGATGTGATCCTGTTCTCGATAACCTTCACGCAGGACGCCGCCGGCAAGCGCAGCATGGATTTCGGCGCGCTAAATCGCGATGGCGGAGAGCGTAGGCTTAATGTCGCTCTCACTCGTGCGCGTCAGGAGCTTCTTGTCTTTTCCGGGTTCACAGCCGATCAGATCGACGCCAGCAGGTCGAAAGCGATTGGAGTGAATCATTTGAAGACATTCCTGGACTTCGCGGCCCGCGGTCCCATCGCGCTCCCGGCGCAGGATTTGGGGTCGAAGGGTCCGCCAGAATCTCCTTTTGAAGAAGCGGTCGCGGCCGAGCTCGACCGACTTGGCTGGCATATAACGCCGCAGGTCGGAATTTCCGGTTTCAGAGTGGATATCGGGATCAAGCATCCTGAACTCGCGGGCGCCTATCTTGCGGGCGTCGAGTGCGATGGCGCTACCTATCACCGTTCCGCAACAGCGCGCGACCGCGACAAGGTTAGGGAGCAGGTGTTACGCGGCCTTGGATGGAACATCATCCGCGTCTGGTCGACAGATTGGTGGTTCGACCCCAAAGGAGCCGCCGAACGCTTGCACAATGCGCTCTCGGCGTTACTCGAAGACTGGCGTCAGGCATCTACAGACCGGCCAACGTCTGAAGAAACCACGCATTGGGACTTGGGGCATGAAATCGAGCCCGATCAATCAATAAACGAAGTGGAGCCAACCGACGAAGCGGAAGATTCGCCGCGCCTGCCACGAGAGGAGGCGGAGGAGCGCGTCGGCGGTCCTGACGAAACGGTATCGGAGGCGCTGGCGATTGATGCGCGAATTGGCGTTCTGAGCGAAGCGCAGTCAGGTGCGTCTTCCACTGGAGCCTCCGCGGTGTCAGAGGAATCGCCAAACAGAGCGCGCTATAAAATCGCTGATTTGTCGATTGTCCGCGCCGAGCCGGAACGCTTCCATGAATTCGACTATAAGAGCACGTTACGTGCGATGGTGGAGGCGATCGTCGATTGTGAAGCGCCATTGCGCGAGGACATATTGGCGCAACGCATCGCGCGGGTGCATGGGTGGCTGCGAACCGGGAGTAAGATCCGGGATCGTGTCATGCTGCATTTGAAAAATGTGGATAGAACGTCGGAGTCGAGCGGCGACTTTATTTGGAAAAAGGGAACCGTCGCGCAGCTGATTGATTATCGTCCACCCTACGACGCCGACTCCCGTCGAGCCATCTCAGAAATTTCGCTCGCCGAGCTTGCCTCTGCCGTGGTCTCCAATGAAGATATTTTGGAGGAACCGGATCCGGCGCTCGCGCTTGCGCGGCTGCTTGGCGTGGAACGGTTGGCGGCGACGGCGCGAGCGCGCCTTGATGAAGCACTTGATCGGGCAAGAAGCCATTTGTCTAAACCGCGCCGCATTGAAGGCGGTTAAATTCCTAATGAAAAGTTAATCCAAATCGGTTGTGAATCGGTACAGGGATGCAAAGCACGGTGGATTCCATATCATCAATCGATAGCAGCGCCATTGATATAGCACATCCACACCCCTTTCCGAGGGTAATGTAATCGCTTTGTCCGGAACCAATGAGCGCATCAAATTTCGTGTCGTATGATGTGTTCAGGCTATGCGCCGCTGATCGCAGTCGCAAAAGCTTGCGGTCGCACGGAGGCTGATGCGCGCAACTTGCGGCTCTGAGGGCAGCGATAACCTGAGAGTGAGAGGGCCCTTCGGGCTTCGCGACGAGGAGTCAGGGCGAGAGAGAGGCTTTCGCTGGCCCGTCGCGGAGATTGAAACATGTCGAAGATTGCGCTGATGGGAGCGACGGATATCGCGCTTGATCGCCTGGTGGCGTCGGACGCCAATGTGCGCCGGATCAAAGCGGGGATCAGCGTCGAAGAGCTGGCTGAGGACATTGCCCGTCGGGGATTGCTGCAGTCGCTGAGCGTGCGGCCAGTGCTCAATGGCGACGGCGAAGAAACCGGGAAATTCGCGGTGAGCGCCGGCGGTCGGCGTCTCGCGGCGCTAAAGCTGCTCGTTAAGCAGAAGCGTCTCGCAAAGAACGCGCCCGTCCCCTGCATCGTGAAGACGGAGGGGATCGAGGAGGAAGATTCCCTCGCCGAGAATGCGATGCGCGAAGCCCTACATCCGCTCGATCAATTCCGGGCGTTCAAAAATCTGCAGGAACAAGGGCTCAGCATCGATGAAATAGCGGCGCGGTTTTTCGTCGGAGCGCAGGTTGTGCGCCAGCGCCTCAAACTTGCAGCGGCCAGCCCAAAGCTCCTCGATCTTTATGTCGCGGAAGAGTTGACGCTGGAGCAACTCATGGCGTTCTGCGTCGCCGACGATCATGCGCGACAAGAAGATGTTTGGAACGCTCTGTCGCGCTGCCATAACAAGGAGCCCTATACGATCCGGCGCATGCTGACGGAAGGCGCGGTGAAGGCCGGCGATAAGCGCGCGGTGTTTGTCGGCGTCGAAGCCTATGAGGCCGCGGGCGGTGTCGTGTTGCGTGATCTTTTCCAGCACGATCAGGGTGGCTGGTTGCAGGATATCACGTTGCTCGATCGGCTCGCTCGGGAAAAGCTTTCCAAAGCGGCGGATGACTTTCGCGCGGAGGGCTGGAAATGGTCGGAGTTCACGTGCGAATTCCCCTATGGCCATACGAATGGCATGCGTCGCTTGCCGTCGACGCCGCCGCAAATTTCGAACGAAGAGAAGGAACGTTACGACGCGGCGCTTGAAGAATATGACGCGCTCTCCGACGAACACGCGGGCTCCGAGGAGCTTCCGGAAGACATCGACCGAAGAATGGGCGAACTCGAAGAGATCATCGACGCGATCGAACAGCGTCCGGCGATTTTCGATCCGGCCGATATGACGCATGGCGGCGTTTTCGTCAGCATCGATGTCAACGGCGCGCTGAAAATTGAACGGGGCTATGTGCGCCCCGAGGATGAGGCGCCAGTTGAACAGCGAGAGGAAACGAATTCTCAGCACTCCGGGTCCGACGAGAATGGCGTTCGTTCTGTATCTACGAGGGCGTCGACGGAGGTCGGTTCAACGGGTGACGCGGACATTGAGGCCGAAGCCTCTTCGAAACTTTCCGATCGCCTGCGCACGGAACTCTCCGCGCATCGGACGATCGCACTGCGGGCAAAGCTGTCGGCGGATCCGGAAGCCGCATTTCTTGCGGCGACCCATGCTCTGGCGCTCAATGTCTTCTATGGATCGGCGCAGCATTCTTGTCTCGACATCACGCTGCGCAGCGCCCAGATCGGGTCTCATGCGCCTGGCGTCGGCGACGCCCCGGCGGCCAGTTCCCTGCAGCAGGCGCTGGAGCAATGGCAATTACGTCTGCCGCAACATCCCGCCGAGCTTTGGAGCTGGCTTATTGTGCAAAGCGCGGAAGATCGCGCAGCGCTTTTCGCTTTCTGTATCGGCTTAGGCGTCAATGCGCTCTATCTCCCGCATGAGCGACGCGTCGCCGCATTTAATCACTCCGACCACCTCGCCGAACATCTCGTGCTCGACATGCGGGATTTTTGGAGGCCGACGGTCGAGAATTATTTCGGCAAGGTGACGAAGACGCAGATTCTCGCCGCTGTCCGCGAAGCGAAGGACGAGGCGACGGCGCAAATGATCGATCACCTGAAGAAAGCCGATATGGCGGCGGAAGCCGAGCGCCAGCTCGACGGCAGCGGCTGGCTACCCGAAATTTTGCGAACAAAAAATTTCGACGCCCCGGCGATCGAGGCAAAGCACGCGGGAATCGGCGAGGAATCGCCGGCGGACAGTGACGATGGCCTTCCCGCTTTTCTCGCCGAGAGCGAGACGGAACCGATGATTTCGGTGGCCGCCGAATAGTCCGGCGCGCCTTATTATGCGTCCCACAGCTTCGCGAGCCCGCCCTAACCGGCGGGCTCTTTTTGTTTTGAGGAGATGAAAATGTTCGATTGGTATCAGCGCTGCGTCTATGACGGCGCGCAGAAGAAACTGTTTCATCAGAAAGGACGCGCCGCCTTGCGCGCGCTCGCAAAAAGAACTGCGGCTGCCGCCAAATTCTTTCGATATCCGCAGTTGCCTTGGCGGCGTCGCCGTCTCCGGCGAAGTCATTTTGCATAGCGAGAGCGTCTATATCGAGATCTCCCAGCCAGCGTCCGGCGCCGACAGCGGCGTGTTGATCCGCAGCTGCAGAGGCAGGCGCGACTATGAGGCCGGCAGAAATCATTTCGCGCCGCTGGCGTTGCTTGATGAGCCGGCGGCGCTGGATGGCTATGTGCGAGCGGTGATGAGCGGCGATCTATCGCGGACCAGCGCGATGTTTGGACCGCTTGCCTTTAGATGGCGGGCGTGCGGGCGAGGCTGAGGGAGAGAAGAGGCAGAGGGCTTTGCCGGGAGGGCGAGCCCGGAGCAGGAAGAGAGAGCGTCCCGGGCCGTTACCCCCGGAGACAATTGATGAGCCCGATCCTCGCCGTTGCCGAAACGCCTCGCGAACAATCCGAACTTTCCTTCATCTTTGCAGACAAGCCCCATGCGCTCGTGATGGCGGCGCAGACGCTCGTCGTCCGTCTCGCCAAGGGGAGCGTCATCGACGCCCCTGCCCTGCGCGCCGCGATGGAAGGCGCCTTCGGCGCGAGCGACGCGCAAGCGGCATGGTGCTGGAAAGACGCTTATGAGGCGGTAGAGGCGGCGCAGGTTTTATTCCTGCGCCGCTATGGGCCAGCCATGGTTGCGCGCGCGGCGAACGATCCGGCGCGCATTCTCGCGATGCTCCAGAAAATCGGCGCGATGCTGCCGAGCGAAACGCGGCGCTCGGAAGAAAGTCATGCGCTACAGCAATTCTCGACGCCGCTGGAATTCGCCTATGTCGCGAGCCTCGCGGCGGGGATCGGCGCCGGCGACGCGGCGCTCGAGCCCTCCGCCGGCACGGGGATGCTGGCGATTCATGCGGAGCTCGCCGGAGCCGCGCTCGTCCTCAATGAATGGGCGCAGACGCGGGCCGATCTCCTGAATCTGCTGTTTCCTGCAGCGCCGCTCAGCCGCGTCGATGGCGCGCAGCTGCATGATCGGCTCGACGCCGGTCTTGTTCCAAGCGTCGTGCTGATGAATCCGCCCTTCTCGTCGTCACCGCTGATCGAGGGGCGGCATGCTGCGGCGACTTTCGAACATATTCGCGCGTCTCTCTCGCGACTTCGCGCTGGCGGCCGGCTCGTCGCGATCACCGGCGAGAGTTTTTCCCCGACCGTGAACAGCTGGCGCAGAAGTTTCGAGCGTTTGCAGGAACAGGGTCGGCTAGTGTTCACGGCCACCCTCGCACGCGGATTTTTCGCGCGGCATGGGACGAGCGTTGAAAGCCGGCTGACAGTCTTCGACAAAACGCCGGCCGAGAACCCGAAAGAATTTGTCACAGGCTTCGGTCCGGTCGCCGATCTTTCTGAACTGCTCGCGCTGGTGCAACGTGAGATTCCGCCGCGCGCGTCTCTTGAGACTGTGCCTAGCAAAGGCGAAACGCCTATCCAGGGCCGCGTCGGTTCGACCGCGAAGCCCTTCACGCCGATCATTGCAACACGCCGCGCCACGCCGCGTCTCGCCATTGCAGATTCTGCGTGTCCAAACGCTTGCGGTCTGACCCACGCCCCGCGCGTGTCTTCAGAGATCGTCGAGCTCGCTTATGAGATTTGCGACTGGAAAGCGCCCGAGAGCGGCGCGCTCAGCGCCGGGCTCTATGAGCCCTATGCCGTGCAGTCAATTGCGATCGAAGGAGCGAAACCGCATCCGACGACACTCGTTCAATCCGCCGCCATGGCGTCGGTCGCGCCGCCAAAACCAACCTACCGGCCGCATCTACCAAAGAGCATCGTCGAGTCCGGGCTCCTCTCCGACGCGCAGCTCGACAGCGTCATCTACGCCGGCGAGGCCCATAGCGGTCTTCTTGCCGGCTCCTTCCTCGTCAATGAAAGTTTTGATGCGGTTTCCGCCGCGCCGGACGACGCCGAGAAGGCGGTCCGCTTTCGCCGCGGCTATTATCTTGGCGATGGCACGGGCGCCGGTAAGGGTCGTCAGGTCGCGGGCGTCGTTCTCGACAATTGGCTGAAAGGCCGCCGCAAGGCCCTCTGGATCTCGAAATCCGACAAGCTGCTGGAAGACGCGCAGCGCGACTGGGCGGCGCTGGGGCAGGAGAAGCTGCAGATCGTCCCACAGTCCCGCTTCAAGCAGGGCGCGCCGATCCGTCTTGCCGAGGGCATTCTTTTCACGACCTATTCGACCCTGCGGTCGCATGAACGCCAGGGCCGCGACGGCGCGCTTAAGCGATCGCGACTGACGCAAATCGTCGACTGGCTTGGACCAGATTTCGACGGCGTCATCGTTTTCGATGAGGCGCATGCCCTCGCCAATGCGGCTGGCGACAAGGGCGAGCGCGGCGAGAAAGCCGCATCGCAGCAGGGGCGCGCAGGCCTTAGGCTACAAAACGCCCTCCCCGACGCCCGCGTCCTTTATGTCTCGGCCACCGGCGCGACGACCGTCGCCAATCTTGCCTACGCCACGCGTCTCGGGCTCTGGGGCTCTACCGACATGCCCTTTACGACGCGCCAGGATTTTGTCGCGGCCATGGAGGCCGGCGGCATTGCCGCCATGGAAGTGCTGGCGCGTGATCTCAAGGCCCTCGGCCTCTATGCGTCGCGCGCCCTCTCCTATGCCGGGGTCGAGGTCGAGATGCTGGAGCACCAGCTCTCAAATGAGCAAATCCGTATCTATGATTCCTATGCCGGCGCCTTCGAGATCATTCACAATAATCTCACCGCGGCGCTGGAGGCGGCAAACATCACCGGCGAGGGCGGCAAGGCCTATAATCGTAATGCCAAGAGCGCCGCGCGCTCGGCTTTCGAATCCAACAAGCAGCGTTTCTTTAATCATCTGATCACGGCAATGAAGGTGCCGAGCCTGATCGCGTCGATCGAGCGTGATCTGGAATCGGGTCATGCCGCTGTCATTCAGATCGTCTCGACGAGCGAAGCCTTGATGGAGCGCCGCCTCGCTGAAATCCCGTCGTCCGAATGGGGCGATCTTTCCTGCGACATCACCCCACGCGAATATGTTCTCGACTATCTCGCCCATTCCTTTCCGACCCAGCTCTTCGAAGTCTATTCCGACGAGAATGGCGATCTTCACTCGCGCCCAGCCGTCGACGAGCACGGCAATCCCGTCCAGTCGCGCGAGGCTATGGACCGCCGGGACCGGCTGATCGAGCATCTCGCCGCCCTTCCCGCCGTGCAGGGGGCGCTCGACCAGATCGTTCAGCGTTTCGGGACGGAGATGGTCGCCGAGGTCACCGGCCGTTCGCGGCGGATCGTGCGCAAGACCAATGCGGACGGTTCGGATCGGTTATGCGTCGAGCACCGGCCGGCCTCGGCCAATCTTGGCGAGACGCAGGCTTTCATGGATGACGAGAAACGCATTCTCGTCTTTTCCGACGCCGGCGGCACGGGCCGCTCCTATCACGCCGAGCGTAGCGCGAAGAATCAGCGGTTGCGCGTCCACTATCTGCTCGAACCCGGCTGGAAGGCGGATAACGCCATTCAAGGCCTGGGGCGCACCAATCGCACCAATCAGGCGCAGCCGCCCTTGTTCCGCCCGGTTGCGACCGATGTGAAAGGGGAAAAGCGTTTTCTCTCGACAATCGCCCGCCGGCTCGACACCCTCGGCGCCATTACCCGGGGCCAGCGCCAGACCGGCGGTCAGGGCCTGTTCCGACCCGAGGACAATCTCGAATCCCCCTATGGGCGCGCGGCGCTGCGCCGCCTGTATCAGCTCGTCTTCGCCGGCAAGGTCGAAGGCTGCTCACTGATGCGCTTTATGGAAGCGACCGGACTCGATCTCACCGACCAGGACGGCAGCCTCAAGGAGGAGCTGCCGCCAATCTCGACCTTCCTCAACCGTATCCTTGCTTTGCCGATCACGTTGCAGAACCTCCTCTTCGACGTGTTCGAGGGGCTGATGGCGGCGCAGGTGGAGGCAGCGATTCAGGCAGGCGTTTTCGATGTCGGCGTCGAGACTCTGATGGCGGAAAGTCTCATCGTCACCAATCGTCAAACAATCGCCGTGCACGGCAAGAGCGGCGCGGAGACGCAGCTGCTCACAATCTTGCGCAAGGACAAGACGCGGATCACGACGCTGGGTGAAGCGTTCGACTATGCGACCGCGTCCCAAAAATCACGATTGATGATCAACGAACAGTCGGGTCGCGCGGCCGTCAAACTGCCCGCCACGACGTTGATGCAGGACGACGGCTCGGTTCAGCCGCGGGTTCGCCTGCTGCGGCCCGCCCATGCCGATGTGATCACAGTCGAAGCGCTGGAGCGCTCGCATTGGCGTGACGTCAGTTCCGAAGAATTCCGGCGGGCGTGGGAGAGCGAGGTGGCTTCCCTGCCCGAACTGACCGAGAGCACATTCCATATCGTCACGGGCCTGTTGCTCCCGGTCTGGAATCGGCTCCCGGATGAGGCGGCGCGAGTCTATCGCTTGCAGATCGACGAGGGCGAACGCGTCATCGGCCGGCTCGTTTCGTCCGCGAGTGCCGCAGTTCTCGTCGAAGCAACTGGCGCCAGCGCCCCTGCCCTAGCGCCGACCGTCGCCATCGCCGCCGTCATGCAGGACGGTGCGGGACTCGTTCTCGCAGACGGGTTGACTCTCAAGCGCGCGCTCGTGATGAACAGGCATCGCCTTGAACTCACGGGCTTCGGCGACACGACGGTCGATCGCTTGAAGGCGCAGGGCCTCGTCTCCGAAATCGTCGCCTGGAAGCTGCGGCTCTTCGTGCCGCTCGGCGATGACGCGGGAAAAATCGTCGAAAAGCTCCTTGCGCTCTATCCCCTGCTCCGCGTCGCGCCTGCCATCCGCGTGAACTCTTAAAAGCGCGGGAGGCGATGATGGAAAGCCCCGCCCGGACTCTGTCCTGCAGCCTCGCCGAAAATGTCGAGGCCGTCTGCAAGCATTATCTTTCCAACGGTCGTCGCTGCGGCAATTACTGGACCGTCGGCGACGTGAACAACAATGCGGGCCGCAGTCTCTACGTGCGTTTGAAAGGTCCGCTCTCGGGCAAGGGCGCGCGAGGCCGCTGGACCGATTCAGCCACGTCTGAACATGGCGATCTACTTGACCTCATCCGCGCGCGAGAAGGGCTCGCATCCTTTCGCGAGACGTTTGACGAAGCTCGACGTTTTTTGCGGGTACCGCGCCCGAGGACGACAGAGAAACGTGATGGCAACTCAAGCGAATGCAGCACGATCTCGCTCGCACGCAAAATCTGGGCGGCGTCGCAGTCGATCGTCGGCACAAAGGCCGAAGCCTATCTGCGCGCTCGAAAAGTCACTGCTGATCTGAGCGATGCGCCGCTGCGCTACCACCCGGCGCTGACCTATCGTGAGGATCGGAACGGGCTCTCACGCAGATTGCCGGCGCTTGTCGCCGCCGTCACCGACAATAAGGGCGAGATCAGGGGAATTCATCGAACGTTTCTCGATCCGGATAGGAATGACAAGGCGGGTATCGCTTCGCCGCGCCGCTCGCTCGGAGCTATTCTCGGCAATGGCGTTCGTTTCGGTTTGGTCGATGAATTCGCCATCATCGGCGAAGGGATCGAAACCGTGTTGTCGCTGAAAAGCGCTTTCCCCTGCCTCCCAATGGTCGCGGCGCTCTCGGCGGCCCATCTTGCTGAATGGGAAATTCCGGCCGGCGTGCGTCACTTGATCATTGCCGTGGACAATGATCGAGCCGGACGGAACGGCGCGCGGAAGCTTGCCGAACGCGCTGAGGCGGAGGGCGTCCGAGTTGGAATGATTGTTTCGCGAGGCAAGGATTTCAACGATGATCTGCGGCACATTGCGCCGGAGCATCTTCGGCTCCAGTTAGTAAGAATCGCCGGACAATGTCCGAGTTCGAAGAAAGCAGACGCTCTTGATGCGTGTCGCTAAAGCTTGGTCTGACCCGTTGCGGACTTCCTGGGCCACGCCGAGAATGACCGCTTCTGGGCTCATGTCGGCCGTTCGAGGCAGTTTCAGGATTCACTGAGAACAGACATTCCGTACAGATCTGCTGGAGCACTTAGCTGCGCCAATTGCGGACATGTAGCAGCCCGGCCACGAGCCGCCGACCAATCTCCCCGGCTGCATCAGCGCTGGAGGCCCGCAAGGGTGAAGATCCTTTGGAGGCCTTCAGCTCTGCCAACATCCCGGCGCAAAGGGTGAAGCCGTGACTTACCTTCGCTTTTTCCGATCCTTCCATCGTTTGCCCGGCGTCGGAATCAATTGTCCACCTCCCCTTCCGGTCCTTTTGGCCCGCAGCTGCCGGCCGACATCTTCAATCTCGCGCGTGGCCGCCGCGACTTCTGCAGCGGGAAGAAAATGACCAGCGATCCATCCGTCGATGTATTGACGCCCGGCGGCAGCACAGCCGCGCTTGAGGAATCCCAGAACGAGCGCCCAATCTTCCGATCTGAAGCGAATAATTCGATCCAAAAGTGCGCTTGTCGCCTGCATGCAACGCAGATCAAATTGTCCGAGCTCCTGCCAGAGCCGGTTGAGAAACTCGTTCGACACCTCGATATGCGATCGGAGATCGGCGTTTCGAGTTCCGATGAAGTTTACGACAGCCTTGAAGTTTCCCCAGGTGTGTTCGCCGTCCTCACGGATAACCGCAAGCATGGTGTCAGCGGTGAGAGTCAGGTGCCCGTGGCGGCGCCAGGCGAGCTTGATCACGAGATCGACATAGCGGCGCTGATCGATCAGTCCCTTCTCATGCGCAAATGAGAAAATCGCCTGCAACCATATACTCTTTGTAGCGCAGGCGGCTTCGGCGAACCGGCGATAGTACATGTCCTCGGAGACAAGGAGATGTTCCGCGCCTGCCAGGTTGGCGGCATCGAGAACATGACTGCCAAACGACTGGTTGATCAGAACGGCAACGTCGGTTGGATCGTCTGGGGCGATAAGGGGCCGAACCTCACAAGCGGCCTCGATCCGCGTGAGTTGCTCGACGATGTAGTCGCGCCGCGTGGCAATGTCCTGCGCCGTGTGCTCCTGGCGGATGTAATGACCGTCGTGCCAAGTCATCGTCATCGACCGCTCGGCGGTCGTTTCCTGCTCGTCCCTTAGGTTCTTGATTTCGTCAATGACGGTTTGCGGAACGATCAGAGTGCCGAAGACGGATTGAAGCACATCGAAGGCATCCATGGTGGATACCGTCCAAGCGGTGTAGGCGTCGAGCACCGCCCTGGCCTGCCGATGAGCCTCAAGCAGCCCACGCGCGGCCAGACGCTCGGATTCCGTGCCTAGGCAGGTGCGAATGTCGAAATCGAGGAAGCGGATGTACTCGACGAAGCGGATCGTATCCCGACCGCCCTTGGCCACGACAAAGCTGATGGGACAATTGTTCTTCAAATAGAGATCGGCGCGATTGCGATTGCTTTCAGCGACTCGCCGGACCTGGTCCAGTGCCGGCTGGATATCGCCATCCCGCATGGGGATTGTATAGAAGCCCTCGGCGTCCGGGAACCGGTTCTCGAAGCTCTCCATGACTTCGTGAAGGGCGTGAAGATATTTGTGCTTGATCTCGGCGACGCGCCACCGCCGCGTTTCGCCGAACTTGACAGGCATCTCGAATTCACCGCCGACCCGCAAACCGATGGCCGCCGCCGCCATCGGATGGGTTGGACTTACGACATTATCCGCCGGACGATCCGGTCCTTCCTCGATGAGAAAGGCATGACGCTCGTGCCGGTTGGTCTCAAGCCGGACCCATATATCGACAGCGACCGTTTCCGCAGCGGGGATCAGACCGTCATCGGGATCCACCATGATCAGGCCGAAGTACCGGAGAACCGCCTTCTGATCGTTTCGGGCCGATTGGAGCACGGTATAGGCGTACGCCAGCGCCTTCGGCCCCTCACCGATCTTTCGCAGCACCTGGGCCAGAAACATCTTCTGTGCCGGCGACCCCTTGACCGTCGCTAGGTCGATGTCGTCCACAAGCGCCTTCACCTCGTCGCCGCGATCGAGGCGATGCAGGACAGAAAACAGGGCGATGTAGTTGTCGAGATGAGGCTCAGCCGCGGTGGCCTTCCGCAAGGCGGCTTCAGCTTCGCTCAACGCTCCGCGATTGAAGTGCAGCAGGCCTTCGGCATGTAGATAATAGGGAAGCTCCCGAACCGCTTGCGGCAGACGAGCAAAGAAGGCGAGAGCACGCTGGCGAATCGGGCTGTCGTTGACGAAGGCCCGGGCGAGAATACGCAGCTCATTGCTGTCGTGGTCTTCCGCGACTCTGCCATCCAGCAGATCGACGACGACCGCAGCATCGCCACGCCGGTTGGCGTGAAATGCCACCATCAGCCGGTCGGCGGCATGGCTATCTTCATCGATGTGCTTCAGGGCGACCTTGAATGCGGCGTCGGCGATGTCCTCCAAATCTTCCCGGCGCGCGAAGTCTGCGACGACGACGCTAGCGCGAGGATCGCGCGCCGCGTCTTCGGCAACGATCGCGATCTGCCGCCGACGCTCTTCCGGGTCATCGATGCCGATCCTGATCGCCGCGAGCCTCGCGGTGGTCGTGATGATCGGCTCCTCGGTCGGGGGGATCAGCGACGCATTGTTCTCGAACAGCGCGACGACCTCCGGCCAGTCGGCCCGCGCCACGTGATACCGGAATTTCAGCACAACGCTGTCGGCGGTCGCCGGAAGCTTCGGAAGGAGTTCGCCTGCAAGTGTATCGTCGCCGGCCTCGACGGCGACGACGACCGCGCGGACGAGAAGCTCTATGTCGTCGGGCGCGAGTGCTAGGCCCTGCCGCGCGACATCGAGAGCTTTGGAGAATTCGTCGAGAGCCGCCAAACCTATCACGACGTTGCCGCATAGCGCCGCGTCTTCCGGTCGCAAGGGGCCGTCCGTCCCGCGCTCGCGATCCCACTGGGACCTCAACGTTGCAGTCGCGGCCTCCAGCCTTCGCCGTTCCGGCAAAGACAGAACGCGCATGCGTTGGAAGCGTTGACTGGTCAGGATTTCGTCGAGATCTGCCTCGGCCGCGAACTGAACGGCGTGGATCTCGGAGGGATGCATGGCAAGAGCAGCGCGTGCGGGCTCCCACCATTCTCCGGGCTTTCCGCGGCGTCTGACGAAGTCGACCCAGCCGATCTGCACGGCAGCGGTTCGATGCAGTTGTTCTGGAACCAGTTCGAGCGAATCGGTCACCGACATGTCGAACCGGGCGGCCTGGACTAGATAGCCGGCAAGCCATTCGTTTGAAGGATCGGCTTCGAGCTGCGCCTTTCCGAACGCGAGCAGCTCTTCCCACTTGCCATGGAGCAAGAGGCCGAAGGCCTTGTTGGCGATCGCCTTCGGTTCGCCCGGCGCATGGTCGAACGATGCGAGCAGCTTGGCGGCGGCTTCATCGTCCCTGCCGAGCGCCAGAAGGCAATGGCCGATATTCGCCTTGATGCGAAACAGAATGCGACCGGAAGCCGAGGAGCCGACACGCGCCAGCAAGCGCTCCAGCAGCGGCATCGCCGTCAGCGTCTTGCCGCTGTTGTTGAGCTCGCGATACTCATCGATCTCGGCGTCCAGATGCATCTCGACGGCGTTCACTTCGACGGTGCTGTCGCCGGGCGGGTTGGCAAGCCTGCCACTTACCTCGGCGAGCATCGACTCCATGCGAGAGAGCCCTGCAGCGAGATCCTCGCGCATCTCGCTCTGGCTGGAGGAAATCGATCTGGTCTCAGCAAGGATCTCCTCGCTGAACAGCGTGTAAGTCGGATCGAAGGCCTTGCGCGCCGCCGTATCCTCGCTGATCCGCTCCTCCAGCGTGTTCCAACCCCACACGAAGACGCGCATTGCCTTGCCGGCCGTCGCAAGCTCCTTTGTGATCTCGCGCGCGAGCTCCTGCATCGCCACGTGGTCCGGCGCGGTGGTGATGATGTAATATTCCTTGAGAAGGGGCTTGAAGGTCAGCGCCTTCGTGACCTCACCTCGAACCTCGTCTTCCGAAAGGGCGTGCCCCTCGCTCTTCAATTTGCACTGGATGCCGACATGCCAGTCCGCGTCGCCGTCGCGCATGCCGAAAAGGTCGACGCCATTCTGGCGCTGGCCGCGTCGGCCATTCCGCTGGACCGAGAGATCTTTGAGCAAGCCGCGCCACAACACGACGGCCGCGCGCTCGAACGCCTGATCGTCGGCGGGCTTGGGAATTTGAGTGGCGGCGAGCAGCGACATCGGTGACCGTCAGAACAAGAGGCCTGCATCGTCGAGCGACTGCGCCAGCACCGCCGGCACACGGCTGTGGTGCTCGATCCAGGCCCGCGTCTCGGCGCTGATCCAGCCGGCGACCTGCAGGAGCGACGCATAGTCTGCGGCGAGGTGGCGGTCGAAGATTGGTTCGTGATGTGCGATCCGGTTCCGGAAGGTTCGCAGATAGTCGAGCGGCGCATGTGCAGCCTTGCGGCTCAATCGCGCATGCGGAAAGGCCTTGAAGACACCGGCGCGCCAGATCGTCATGTCGTAGTTGGCCTTGCCGGAGCCCGGAAGCCGTCCGCCCGGTCCGAGCAAGGCGACCCAAAATCCGAATGACAGCGCCGCGACCATGTGAGGCGGGTCGTCAGGGTAGCCTTCACGCCGCAAATCCGCGCGGGCTGCGGAAATCCTCGATGCCGTGCCAGCATCGAGCCCCGAGCCAGGGTTGTCATACCAATCCGCGCCGTAGCGCGCGGCGAGCTCGCGATGCATGGCGTTGCGCAAGGCAACCTCCAGGCCCTGAAGAGGGCCGTAAAAGGCTGCACTCACTGCGGTGTTCCAGCTATAGAGACGAAACGCCTTCTCCCGGTTCTCGTCAGCGTGCCCGACATACGTCGCCATGCGCTCCGGCGACAGGGATGTCTCCAGGGCGTCGATGACGGCGTCGGTATAGGAGAAGGCGTTCTTGACTACTGCCACCGGGTCACCCATATTGACTCCCGTAAGCCTTGGGTCCGCCTCTGCCATTGGCATGCGCCCGGGGCTCAGCTTTTTCAGCCCCCTTTTTCTCCTTGATCTCCGCTCACGCCGCGGCCTCCTTGGAAGCCGGAGGGCCTTTCGGAGACCTGTAGCCGCGCTTGGCGACCGCCTTGCGCGCCGCCCGGGCGGTTTCCTCCGCCTCCCGGAAATCCGGCTCAAGCGCCTGCAGCTTCTTCACGAGACCGGTGAGATCATAGGTATTGCTGAGCTTGCCGCCATTGCTGGCGCGCCGTTCGATCCGCTGAACCAGGCCCTCCTTTTCCAGCTCCGCGATGTAGCGCTGGATCTGACGCTCGCTCAGGCTGAGACGCTGCGACAGAGTTTCCTTGCTCGGAAACGGCTTGCGTTCCTTGTCCCACCAGAAGTCGCAGAGCTGCAGCAGCACTGCGAGCTGCGTCGGATTGAGGTTCAGCCGACGCTGCGCGCGCAGCAGCAGCGACGGCACGACGCAAAAGCCCAGATCCATGACGGCCTGGCCCCATTTCTCGGCCGAGGCCTTCTTCGTTGCCTTCGAGGCGGGCGCCGATTTGTCTTCAGCAGGTTGTTCAGCTTCCGTAGTCATGATAGATTCCCGTTGACTGTCGAAGACAACAAATGCAGTCGGTTCCGGCGTTCCGCAATATCCAGCAAGCGGACATATATAACTGCTCCCACCAGACGTAAGTGTCCGCAGGGATGACGACAAGGGCGTCTCCTTAAGAAAGACATATCGATCAATTCGGACGAAACGCGATGCGGGATAAACGAGTATCGCCTCACTTCCGGTCAGGAATGCCAGTGGGCAAGCCTTCCTGAGCACATAGCTGTGGATAGTCTCGCGTCTCAACCCGCCCTCGTTGAAGGTCGCGCGGGTCAATTTATGAAGTCGAGTTGATCGAGTAACACGTCCGCCTTTCATGTTAGAGCCATCCAAGCTGCCGGTCCGCTTGCGGCCCCCCCCCGAGACAATTCAGGTTCGAAGCTGCGCAAGAATCCTTAGGTCACAAGACTCCAGAACGAAGTTTTCTTGCCGTGCTTGCCGCGCGACCGTGCCACGAAGGCCTCGTGCGTTTCATGTTGCGCGAAATCCGCAATCGAGGAAGCAAGACTGGCACATTCCTGAAAATGACGTGCGGCGTGTTTGTATCGACTGGACTTAACGTTATCGAGAGAGAATTCGATCATGGTGCGCAGCGCCAGTGTCGCCGCCAGCGGATGCTTGCCGGCCAACGCGTCGGCGACAGGAGACAAAACCTCGTACCGATCTCCGTCCAATTCTTCTGTTCGATTGAGCACGAGTTTTGCCGCGCGATCCAGCGCAGGCCATGAAGCGAGGAACATCAAAGCGGCCGGCAAATTTGCATAATTCTCTGCGAAATCAAGCGCGCGGCTTTCCGCCTCGATATCTTCGAAGTTGGGAAGCCGTTTCAGATAATCGCGTAAATGTCGTGCCGACAGAAATCGCTCAAAGCAAGACCAGCGCGCCGCCTGTGCGTCGTTGCTGCGCTCAAGAGCGTCCAGCGCGGCGATGCGCGCATCCTCCCATTCAAATTCCGGCCAGCCCGAACGCCTGTGCTCCGCCGCTTCGAGCGCCTTTAGAGCTTCCGCCGCACGGCCGGCTACAAGGAGCCGTTCGGCAATTTCGGCGGCGATGCGCGAAACCTTTCGTGTCTCTGGATCATATTGCGTAATGAAGGCGTCTACGTCACCCTGTGCGTCGGCAATGTCCCTCAACGCAATGTCGATGACGTGGACGCGGTGACGATTGGCGACTTCGTCTTCATAGATTGGACCGCCCGTCGACCAGCCGATCTTCCGCCGCTCATGCTCGGCCAGTTTTTTCACCGGCTCCTTGGACAGGGCGAGGAAGCGCCGCTTCAAATGTTCGAGGCCTGCATCGCCGAAAGCCGCGCCGAGTATGGAGATGAGATGATCGAACTGGCCATAGTCATTATCGAGCAAGGCCTGAAACGTGCGATCGGCCAATTCTGTCGCATCGCCTTTGGCGGCTTCGGCCAGCCGCCCGAGATCGTTCACGGCTTCGTGGAATATGTCGATCACTGCTCCGCTGCTGTCGTCGCAGCGCGCAAAGACGGATGACGCCAGCGCCGTAAAGCCCCACATCAGATCGAGCGCTTCTTTGGGATCGGTCTTGCCGACGTGATCCACGATAGCGCGTCGCTGCGTCTGCAGATCCTCGACGAGCCCCCGCCGATTCTGCCAGTCGACGAAGCTGCGGGAGCGGGCAATCACTTTTAACCGCTTGCGGATTTCGCGCGCGACCTCGGCCGGACTTTGCGCGCCAGCGAGTTCGAGCCGCAATCGGCGTTTGACGGCGGCATTCGTGTCGCCGATCTCGATCAGGAGCTCAGCAAGCCGCTCGACGCCGAGCGCTTCGAGGTTCTTCGCAGTAAGGGTCTTTTTCGGCGGCATCGCGACGTTCTTACAGCGCCTTCCGGATTTCGGATATTGGCGCGAAGGCCGACCGTCATGGGCATTGCCGAGCCAATCGTCTGCGGCAGATGCATTTCGCGTAGAGGGCCGCGCGCCGGCCTGAAAGAGCAGCGATGACGCCACAAGCGGCTCGCTGGCCGCAACGCTTCCCGCCGACTTTTTTCCCCTGCCCGGCGCAAGAGCCGGGCATTCCGCGCGGAGCAAACAAGTCATCGGGAAGCGTCCTTCGCCTTGCTGCAGCCCTTCGGGTGCGACGCGATCCGCCCGTGGCTCGGGATCGCTGTCAGGCCGCGATCGGCGCGGCCTTGAAGCGAAAGTGCAAGGCCATGGATATCGACATCAAGCCCTTCCCCCACGACGGTCCGAACGAATCGCCCTCGTCATATCTCCTCGATGAACTCGCCCTGCACGGCTATCGCCCCTTCGACGACGAGCCGGATCCCCGTCCCCTCCCCTCTCCCGACTCTGCGTCAATGTCCCTCGAACCCGCCGTCGAATCTCTTTCAAGTCTTTTTCTCAACACTCGGCTCGAAGCCGACCTGCCCGACTTACTCTGGTCCTTCGTCAATCTCTTTCATCGCAAGGCGGATCGTATCGACCGCGCGCTCGACGATAACGAAACCGCGCAGCGGCGCGCGCAGGCCGAACAGGACGGCTCGGAAATCCGCTCGGTTGAATTGGAGCGGTTGATCGCGCAAGGACTGACGCTCACCGAACGGCGCAACGCCTTCGAATTCTTCCGCGACCATCTTGCGGAGCTCTATGCGACCGAGTCCGGTTCCGCATGGCGACCGCGCTCGGGCTCAAGGGTCAATCACCGCGCGCTGACGGCGGCCATGATCGACAGCCGGGATTTCCTGAACGCCAGGAAGCTGGCAGAGACGCAAGTTCTCTTGCCGCGTGGGCATCGCATCGCGTTCGCTGGCGGAGTCGATTGCAACGATCATCAGCGAATCTGGGACGCGCTCGACAAGGTCCACGCGAAGCATTCCGACATGGTGCTTCTCCATGGCGGCGGCGCAAAGGGTGCCGAACGAATCGCGTGTTGCTGGGCGGACAATCGCAAGGTTCCTCAGGTCGCCTTCAAACCAGACTGGACCCGTCACAAGAACGCTGCGCCCTTCAAGCGCAATGACGTGATGCTCGAGACATTGCCGATCGGCGTGATCGTCTTCCCCGGTTCCGGCATCGTCGAGAATCTCGCGGATAAGGCGCGCAAAATGGGAATTCCGGTGTGGCGGTTCAAATGAGGGCGGCGCTCTCGTTTTAACACCTAACGCGGTCGCCGTTTGTTGACCGCGGTCAACACGTTCTCCGACGACCCGCAGTCTGCGTTAATCATTCGTTAACTCATTTTTTCTTGCGGAGAGTTGGAGAATCGGGCCTACTTGCCACGAAATCACCTGTGGGTTTCATGTTAAACCGTAACTACGAGCCTGATCCGTGGCACCCCAACCCGCCATCCAGCCGTCCTCGCTTTCCGATATCCACGAGGTAATCGCTGGCGATGCGCGCCAATTATCGGCAAAATTGTTGGCGCATCGCAAGAAGCTGTTTCCGCCGGAAGCGCGCAAGACCCTGCGTCGGTTTTCCTCCGGGGAAGCGGCAAAACTCATCGGCATCAATGATGGCTACCTTCGACAACTCTCATTAGATGGCAAGGGGCCGCAGCCCGAGACGAGCCCGACCGGCCGGCGCTCCTATTCGTTCGAAGATATTCAGGCGTTACGCGTCTTTCTCGATGAGGGCGGAAAGGCAGGACGAAGGTATTTGCCGCGCCGGGGCAACGGCGAGCACCTTCAGGTCATATCGGTCGCCAATTTCAAAGGCGGTTCTGGCAAGACCACGACGGCAGCGCATCTGGCGCAATACCTCGCCCTGTACGGCTATCGCGTTCTGGCGATCGACCTCGATCCGCAAGCGAGCCTGTCTGCACTGCACGGCTATCAGCCCGAGTTTGATATTGGCGAGAATGAAACTTTGTACGGCGCGATCCGCTACGACAGCGCGCGCCGTGAACTCAAGGAGATTATCCGGCGGACCTATTTTCCGGGGCTCGACATTATCCCCGGCAACATCGAACTCATGGAATTCGAGCATGAGAGCCCGAAGGCCCTCGCGGAAAAGAAGCAGGGCGATGCCCTATTCTTCGCGCGCGTCGCACAAGCACTAGGATCCGTTGCAGACGACTATGATGTGGTCGTACTGGATTGCCCGCCGCAGCTCGGATTTCTAACGCTTTCCGCTCTTTGCGCGGCGACAGCGGTACTGATCACGGTGCATCCGCAGATGCTCGACCTCATGTCGATGTGTCAATTTTTGATTATGACCTCAGACCTTCTTGCTGTTGTCGCTAAAGCGGGTGGCAACATGGAGTATGACTGGATGCGTTACCTCGTGACTCGGTTTGAGCCAACCGACGGGCCGCAGACCCAAATGGTCGCGTTTATGCGCTCAATTTTTGGCGAGCGGGTGCTGACATCGTCGATGGTGAAGAGCACGGCAATTTCCGATGCAGGCATCACCAAACAAACGCTCTACGAAGTTTCGCGCGAGCAGTTTACACGGGCGACATACGACCGTGCGGTTGAAGCTCTCGCCGCGGTAAACGGAGAAATCGAGGGACTTATCAGAACGGCTTGGGGAAGGTAGGCATGGCGCGCAAAAACCTCTTGCTGGGCTTGGACGATGAGGAGTTGACCGCGGTCAACCCGGAGAGTGTGACCACCCGTCGCCCGCCCCCGACACTCGGAAATCGGGGCGCGGTCGGCGCCATGGGCCGATCTTTGGAACGAATTTCCGCGGATATCGACGCGGCGAAGGAGCTCGAAAAAAGACTCCTTTCGGGAGCGGATGTCATCGAAATTGACGCATCGCTTGTCGACGCCTCATTCGTGACGGATCGCCTCGATGAAAGCGAAGCAGACCGCGCGTCGTTGCTCTCGTCCATCCGCACTCATGGGCAGCAGGTTCCGATACTAGTTCGACCTCACCCAGAGGCTTCCGGGCGCTACCAGATCGCCTATGGCCACCGGCGTTTGCGCGCGCTGCTAGAATTGGGGCAGCGTGTAAGGGCGGTCGTTCGCAGCCTGACCGATGACGAACTGGTGATCGCTCAAGGCCAGGAGAACAGCGCCCGTCGCGATCTATCCTTTATCGAGCGCGCTTCCTTCGCGGCGTCACTCGAAGAGCGAGGATTTGGTCGCGACACAATCATGGCCTCCCTCGCCATAGACAAGACGGAATTGTCGCGACTGATTTCATGTCGCAAGGCTTTGCCGGACGAGCTCGTGAAAGCGATCGGGGCAGCACCCAAAGCCGGTCGGCGCCGTTGGATGGACCTTGCCGAGCATCTTAAGGCGCCGCGGGCGAGCAAGGTGTGGGCGCGAGTTTGTAACGAGGCGGAGTTTGCGCCGCTCGACTCTGATTCGCGCTTCGCGGCTGTCTTCGCGGCGCTCGCCACCAAGAACCCACCAGCGAAAACGACATCATGGATCGACCATGATGGACGAAAGATCGCGCGGGTCGACGAAGATGCGGGATGGTTGCGAATCAATGTCGATAAGTCGGTCGACGCCGAGTTCGGCGCTTACATCGTGGCGCAACTGCCGGCCTTGCTAAAGGCGTTTCAGGTCAGCCAGCACGAGGATTAGTTTTGTTGCGAGCAAAGAGGGCGCATGCGCTGCTCCTGAGATGCTCGCCGAGTGACGAGTAAGCGTTTCGCCAACAACGATAGAGGTTACGACAAAAGAAAAAGGCCCCCGAAACATCGCCCGGAAGCCCTTCTCATAGTTCGCACCTAGAGAATCACACTTCCGCGAATCGCTGTCAAGAGTCGGCGCCGTTTCGGCGAGCAGATTTCTTTTGCCTGAACGAGGCAAAGGATCATGCGCACATATTCAACGACGCCCTTTGGGCGGCGGCCGCTGTCGCTTGCCATGCTGGCGGCGCAGGCGGCGACGCGAGATTTCGCGGCAAAACCCGACGCGTCCGAGACCGTCGTCCATAAGTGGCGGCTGTTTCGCGCGCTCACCGAAGCCAAGGGGCCGCTTGGCGTCACCGACCGGGCGCTGTCGGTCTTGCACGCCTTGCTCAGCTTCCACCAGGAAACGGCGCTGACGCTGCCAGAGGTCGAAGCGAAGCAGGGGGAGGAGGGGGATTCGCCCTCGCCCGGGATCGTCGTGTTTCCGTCGAACCGCGAGCTCTCGATCCGCGCCCATGGCATGGCGCCGGCGACGTTGCGCCGACATCTCGCGTCGCTCGTCGAAGCGGGGCTCATCATCCGGCGCGACTCGCCGAACGGCAAACGCTTCGCTCGAAGAGGGCAGGGCGGCGAAATAGCGGAAGCCTTCGGGTTCGATCTGACGCCCTTGATCGCGCGCGCGGCCGAGATCGAAAATCTCGCCGAGGAAGTGCGCATTGAGAACCGTGCGATCGCGCTCCTGCGCGAGAAGATCACGCTCGTTCGTCGCGACATCGTCAAGATGATCGAGACCGGTATGGAAGAGGGGGTAAACTTTGCACCGCTGTCAATCAACGGGGAGGAAATCGGCGACTGGGAAGGTCTTTACGGGCGCTACCAGGCCCTCTCTGGGCGCTATTCGCGCGGCCTCGGGCGGACCGGACTGGAGGCCTTGGCGGGCGATCTCAATGCCCTTGCGTTCGAAATCCAGAATCTATTGGAAAGACACGTCAAACAGCAAAAAAGAAGCGCCAATGAGTCCCAGAATGAGCGCCACATACAGAATCAAATCACAAACATTCCTGATCTTGAACCTGACCTTCAAGAAGGTAGGGCCGATCCGCCCGGGTTAATGTCGAAAGAGCCGGAAGCCGAGAGGGCAGGGGCTTCAACAACCCAGCCGCCCGGTCCGGGAATCGCGGAGCGGCAAGCGTCGTCGACGCGAACCTATCCGCTCGGCATGGTGCTGCAAGCCTGTCCTGACATCGTCGATTACGGCAAAGGGGCTGAGATTTCCTGCTGGCGCGACCTGATTGACGCCGCGGCGATTGTGCGCTCGGCGCTCGGCGTTTCGCCCGATGCCTGGAAGCAGGCGCTCGACGTTCTGGGCGAGCATGACGCCTCGATTGTCGTCGCCGCGATCTTGCAGAGGGGCGACGAAATCAAATCCGCCGGCGGCTATTTGCGGGTTCTGACCACTAAGGCGCGGGCAGGGGAGTTTTCGCTGGGACCGGTGCTGATGGCGCTGCTGCGCGGCAAGGCCGCGAAGGCGGCGCGTGAACGGCGGCAAGCGGGATGATCAATCTTGCGGGAGGGTTTCCTTGCCGTGAATTTGGCGATTATCGTCGCGGATCGAAGGAGCGCGGACGCCATGACCGATACGACGACCCAACTCGCCATCCTTTCCGATGCGCTGGTCAAAATCATCGAGCTTGGCCCAATGGCCGTGGAAGGGAAGGCGTCGCCCGTCGATCTATTGACCCGGTCGGGCGACATCGCCGCGCAGGCGCTGACGGCCGCCGCCACCTATGGTCAGTTGCCGCCATTCGCGGAATCGTTGGAAGCTCAATCGGCCGCCGACAGGGAATGAAGCGCCGGCCGACCTTGCGCGTCAAAATCGAGATAATGGTTGACCATGGCGTCCATCGGATCGCCACGGGTCTCAAGGAAAGAGAGCGCCGCTGTCATCAGGGCCCATCCGTGCGCGCGGCTCGTCTGCGGGAGCGCGATCAGGCCGGGATGAATGGGTTCACGGCCGAGCAGGGCTTTGAAGTCGCCGACGTTCTCGGTGACGATGACGCGATCCTCGGCGAGACAGATCTCTTTGACCGTATGGTCGAGCTGGCCGCGCCGGCCGACATGCAGCGGATGGATCGCGTTATGGCCGAGTTCAGCGAGGTCGAGGGCAAATTTTGGCGAGAGGCATTCGTCGATAAAGAGCCGCATCCGCTTACGCCGCGGACCGCGCGATCGTCGTCGGCCGGCCGGGCAGGGGATATGCCCTGGCGAAGAGGACGGCCGCCTCGAATGCTTCTCGCGGCAGGTCCGGATTCTCGGCGGCGATGTCGTCGAGACTGTCGCCATGCGCTAGCCGCGACTCGACCGAATGCACGGTGATGCGTGTGCCCTTGATGACCGGCAGACCGCCCTTGATTCCGGCGACGCTTTCGATCCAGGCGTCGCGCGTGCTGAGATAGCGATCCGTGCGCTCGAGCGCATCGCCGGCGAGCGCGCCAATATCGGCGGTGACCGAGGGGGCGATCTCTATTTTCGCCGATTTTAGTCGCGGCAGATCGAGCGACGCGAGGGCTTTGACGAGTTTTCGCTTTCCCGGGACGGTAAGCGAGACAAGTCCGTTCAGCCGACGCATCAGCGCGGCATAGGCGACGCTCTCGACGCCGAGGAGTCGCCGCGCGTCAGCGCTTTTGCCAAAATTTGCGCCAGCGATCTTGCCGACATGGACCGACAAGACCTTTTCTTCGATGGCCTTTTCGACATTGCGTTTGGGCACGCCGGCGAGCTCTGCGACTTCGCGGGGCGTCAGATGGACGACGGACGGCATAACGACCTCAAAACATGTTCCTTGTAGGGGATAAGTTAGTGCAAAAGTCCCGAAATTGCAATGTTGATCAGATAAATGGCGTCGTTACAGTCCCGCGGCCTTGGTCAGATTGACCCTGAAACGATCGCGCTTGCGCTGATAGCGCCGGGTCATTTCCGCGGAGGCGTGGCCGAGGTGCTTTTGCACATGCGTCTCCTCGATCTGCGCCGAGGAGGCGAGGCCGGCGCGCAGCGAATGGCCGCCAAAGGCAAGGCGCCTTTCGCCCTCGGTGAGATCGCCGCGAAGGCCGGCGGCGAGCGCGGTTTTCTGGACCAAACGGGCGACATGTTTGTCGGTCAGCCGCTGTGCGGAGACGCCGCCATTCTTGCGCGCAATCGAGCGGAAGAGGGGGCCATGGTTGATCCGGCCGAGCCGCATCCAGATCTCGAGCAGGGCGACGGGGCAGGTTTCGGGACGGGAGCCGCGGCCGATTTCGACCTCGCGCCAGCCGGTCTTGCCGGAAATCTGCAGGAGGGCGCCGCCTTCACTGCCAGGCTCGGCGGGCGGAAAAATCTCGATCCAGCCGGCGCCGTCTTCGGTCTGGTCCGGACCGCAATCGAGGCCGACGATTTCCGAGCGGCGCAGGCCGCCGGCGAAGCCGATCGCCAGAATGGCGCGGTCGCGGATGCCGCGCAGGTCCATGTCGAGGACGCTGAGCATGGCGAGGAGCTCGTCGGCGAAGATGGCTTCCTTTTGGACGGGCGGGCGGCGATGGGCGCGGCGGATGCCGGCGAGCACGGTGGCTATATGCCGATCGCTCGTATCGAGCGGCGCGCCGCGCTGGCGGTAATGCCAGCAAATGCCAGCGAGCCGCCGCTCCAGCGTGGCGACGCTCAAGGGATCGCGGCCGGGGGAACTCTCGACACAGGCGGCGAGATAGAGACCGACGGTTTGCGGGTCCGGGGGCAGGGGATCGAGTCCCTGCCGGCGCAGCCAGGCGCAAAACTGCCGCCAATCGGCGTCATAGGCGCGCCTTGTGTTTTCCGAGCGGGCGTTGCGGGCGTAATCGCGCGCCCGTTCGCCGAGCGTCGCGAGATGCGGGGAGGGGGCGCGCGCGGCGAGCGCCGCGCCGCCGCTGTCGAAGTCGTCGTCGATCTTGGTCATCCGCGTCCTCATTTCGGCGCTTTGTCGGATTGTCGCAATTTTTGGGACTCCCGATCATTGGAATCTTTGGACCTCCCTGTTGCATAATTTTGGGATCGATTCAGAATTTCGGGGACTGGCGTCGAGTTTGATTCGTAATTTGTGGAACCAGATTGCTGCGAGA
>JBPFDX010000101.1:0-3404 GCA_051061385.1 Methylocystis sp. | reverse complement strand
TCGACTCGGTAAAATCCATGTCCTTGGGTGACAGCGACAGCGCCTTCCAGTCGAGCCCGCCTTCGAGCAGCAAAGGCCGGCCGGCGTTGGTCGCGCCGGAGAAATTCTCCTCCAGCTCTTCCTTCAGCCGAGAGAATTGCGCGTCGGTGAGATGCGCGCCTTCCGGCCCCGCATAGACGAGAGCGCCGGAAGGCCGCGCGGAATTATCCAAGAGCGCCTTGTTCCAGAAACTCGCGGCGTTATGCGTGTCGAGCGCCACTTGCGCGGCGGCGAGCGGCGGAAAGCCGTAATAATCGTCCAGCGGGTTGAAGAATTTGATGTGCAGGATCGGCTCGATCCCTTCGCCGCGCATCTCGTAGCGCGCTTCCTGTCCCAGCGCGCGATAGATGAAGGCCGCCGGCCAGCCGTTGCGTCCCGCCTCGATGCTCATGCGGTCGGGCCGCAGCGCATAAAGTTCGCGCAGCTCCTCGTCGATCAGAACCGATTCGACATAGGCGTTGCCGTAAAGCAGCAGATTGGCGCAGATCGACTCGATGAAGGAGGCGCTGGTGTCGAGCGGATTGGGCCGCTCGATGAGCGAGATCAGCGGATGGTCGATCGCCTCCTCGCGGCCCTCATAAATGAGCCAGGGCACCGAGGCGGCGGCCTCCGCCACCATGCGCACGCAGCGATGGCAGACGGCGTTGCGCTCATAGCCTTCGCGCGTCAGCACCGTCGAATTGCGCGCGCTCCAATGCGGCTGTCCGAGCGCATGCATGGCGAGAAGCTTCGCCGCGCGCGAAGTCTTGATTTCGCGCGCCGGCGCGACCGCGCCGATGAGTCGCGAGAGCAGAGAGGGCATGAAAGGTCCTCAAGAGAAACGTAGAGCAGCGCGCGTTCACCCTCCCGAACTGAAGTCGGCTGTTGCCGACTTCAGCGTTAATCGCGCAAACCGGGACACCCGGTTTGCGTCGGGGAGGGTCGAACCGCGAAGCGGTTCGGGGTGGGATGGACAAAGAAACGATGAGGAACTCACCCCACCCCGCGACTTCGTCGCGACCCTCCCCGTCAAGGGGAGGGTGGGGTACGCCCTTTCACACCCTTCGCATGCGTGGCTCGGGCGCTTTTGGCGTCAAGGCCAGCGCCGTGATCGCCCAGACCAGCGCGTCGAGCCGGTCGGGACTGCGGCCGGATGACAATCCGTCGGCGGCGAAATCGCACATCTCGTCTTCGAGCGCCGCAAAGGTGCCGACATGTTTCACGCGACCCTGTTCGTAAAGCTGCGCGGCGGGCGCGGCGCGCAGATATTTGCCGCGCGTCGCCCGCGTCATCGTCACCGGGACGGAAGGATCGGCTTCGTTGAGCACGGCGCGCACCATCTCGCCGCCCTGATTGACCTCGGCGACAAGCGCGTCGGCGGACAGCTTGTGATAGAGCGCGATCGCCGCGCGCGCCCATTGCGCCGGCCGCGCCGCCGACAAGGTCGCGTCGGCGAGAACGTAAAGCGTCCCAGCCTCTTCGATACCCGCCGCCACGAGGCCGCAATTGTCGGCGCGTTTGCCGGAACTCGCCGGCGGATCGACCGCGACGACGATGCGCTTTAACGGCGGCGCCTCATGGACGCGGGCGCGCTCCAGCATGTCGCGCGTCCACAGCGCATCCTTGCGCTCGTCGAGGATTTCGCCATCGAGTTCCTGACGGCCCAATCGCGTGCCGGCATATTGCGCCACGACGCTTTCGAGAAAAGACGGCGCGAGATTGGCGGCGTTCTCGCGCGTTAAGGCGCGGGTCACGACGCTCGTCCGACTGGCGATCAGCTCCTTTAAGAGCGGCAGCGGACGCGGCGTCGTCGTGACGAGCTGGCGCGGCCAGTCGCCGAGACGCAGGCCGAATTGCAGCATGTCCCATGTCTCCCTGGCGTAGCGCCACTTGGCGAGTTCATCGCACCAGGCGGCGTGAAATTGTGGCCCACGCAGGCTTTCCGGATCTTCCGCCGAGAAGGCCTGGGCGACGGCGCCTGTGTCCCAGACGAGCCTTCTGCGTGTCGTCTCCCAGCGCGGCCGCTCGCGCGGCCCATGCACGGCGAGAAGGCCCGAGACGCCTTCGACCATCACTTCGCGCACGTCCGCCGCGGTCTCGCCGACGAGCGCGATGCGGCCGAGCGGGCGCATTGAGAATTGCGCACGACCGAGCGCCAGCGCCTTCACCCATTCGGCGCCGGCGCGCGTTTTGCCCGCGCCGCGCCCGCCCAAGATGAGCCATGTGCGCCACGGCGCGTCATTGGCGGCGGAAGGCGGCGGCCATTGATCGCGCCGCGCGACGAATTCCCAATCCTCGAGAAGACGCGCCAATTCTCTTGCGCTCAGGCCTTCGAGCGCGTCATTGAGAAGGCCCGCCGCCGCGCAATCGTTCAAGCCGTCGAGCAAGCTCCGCGCGGAGTTCGGCCAATTCGCGGGGCGGCGCGTCGCCGCCGCGCTCGCTCGCGGCTTCATCGCTGTCATCTTCGGCGTCGTTCCCGCTATCCTCGTTCTCGCGCCGCATGCGCTTCAATTCGGCGAGCGTCTTGACGAGGCTTGCGAGCGTGCGGGCGCTCGCCTCGATGGTCTTTGGCGCGTGTTTGGCGAGCGCCGCCTCCGCGCGGGCGAATTCCTGTTCGACCGCCTCTTCGAGCCGCGCGATCAGACCGCGCGCGTCGCGCGGCTTCTTTGCTGACGCGTCCGTCGCCTTCTTGCGCGGCGCGCAGGCGGAGGCGCGCAGCGGCCAGCCGTGAGTTTCGCGAAAGCGGCGGAACTGACCGACGCTCATGCCGAGCAGTTCGAGAATTTCGCCGATCGGCGTGGCGCCCGAGTCGTAAAGGAGTTTCGCCTGCGCGATCTTCTCGTCGCAAGGCGGCGCGGATTTGGCTCGCATCTGCGAGTCTCCGGAAGTGAGCGACCGAGTTGAATTGCTGAGAGTGTGATTTGCTAGAATGCCGGCGCGTGTCATTCCCGACAGGCCGCAGGCCTGATCGGGAATCCAGAGCCATAACAAGCATGTTGGATGTCGCCTCTGGATTCCTGTGTGTCTGTTTTGCGAGAGACTGAGAATGCGGACGGGAGATCGTTGGATTCCTGGTGTCGCCACCGTATCGGGCATGATCCCCGTCCGCTTTTCGCAGTTCACCTGAACAGTTGCACGAGGCTGCGCCAACAGACCTCGCATCACAGGGACAGGCACGATGAGCATATCCCCTGTTTGCGTCGGAATCGACGTTTCCAAAGCCTATCTCGATATTTTTGATCCCCTGGCGGGCAGTTTCCGGATCGAAAACACGAGCGGCGCAGTCGCCGCTTTCCTCTCCACACAGCTCGTCCGCGGGCGTTTCGTGGTGTTTGAGGCGACCGGCCGTTACGATCGCATATTGCGTCTGGGTCTTGAAGCCGCCG
>JBPFDX010000100.1:0-6264 GCA_051061385.1 Methylocystis sp. | reverse complement strand
AATGTATCGTTGAGCGTTTCCAGAGTTTCGGCCATCGCCAGCGCCATGTCCGCCACGGCGTGCGCGTGATCGTCGCGATTGCCGAAGAGGCCACAGGCGACCATGTAGGCGTCGCCAATCGTCTTGATCTTCTCGACGCCGAACTTGAGCGCGAGGCTGTCGAAGGCCGAAAAAACGCGTCCCAATACGCCGACGAGATCGGGAGCCGGCAGCCTGGAAGAGAGCTCGGTAAAGCCGACAAAATCCGCAAACAGAATGGTGACGTCGCTGACATGATCGGCGATCACCGTTTCGCCGCTCTTTAGGCGTCCGACGATCGGCGCCGGAAGAATATTGAGGAGAAGCTGCTCGGAGCGCTCTTTTTCGATGCGCAGCGCTTCGAGCGCCTCGCGCTCTCGGTCACGGAGATGCTTTTTCTCCAGCGACGATCCGATGCGCGCGCGAAGAAGCACCGGATCGAAAGGTTTCGCGAGATAATCCTCGGCGCCGGCTTCGATGCATCTGACGATGGAGTCGATCTCGTTCAAGGCGGATATCACGATGACTGGGATGTCTCTCAAGGCAGGATCAGACTTGAGGATCGAAAGCACATCGAAGCCGCTGATATCCGGCATCAGCAGATCGAGCAAAATGAGATCAAAAGGCGCCTGCCTTAACATCTCCAGCGAGCCAGACCCGTTTTCCGCCAGCGCGACAGAGTGGCCCTGTCGTTCCAGACGGCGTTTCAGGAGCTCGCGATTGGACGCGTTGTCGTCCACCACGAGAATCCGGCTCGGCAGTCCGGCGACACTTTCGGCTTCGCCTTCGGAAATCGGCTGGACGGACGAGACGAAGCGATGTGCGACCATGGCGGAGACGGGAACAGCGCCGACCTCGGCGCTCTTTTCCGTCGCCTCGGCTTCGGGAAGCGAAAAGCTCACAAGGCTGTCGATGCGCTCAAGGAAGCGCGACGCCTCCTCTAGAAGCCGATTGAGATCCGAGACAAGCGCCCGCGCATCGTCGACGCCCTCTGCGTCTTCGCGCAGCATCTCGCCATATCCCTTGATGGCGTTGATCGGCGTGCGCAGATTGTGCCGCAAGAGGCGACGAGAGTCCTCGGAATCCTCGCTTGACTCTCGCGCCAGCGCGCGGGACCCGCTCACGAGCGACGCGATGAAATCAATCAGCGAATGGCTGGCGGCGCGGATTTTCTCAAGGTCGTCGCGAAATTCGCCGTGACCGTTCCTCTCGGCCTCGTCCAGCAAAATTTCGGCATAGCCCGCAATCGCCTCGGCGGGCGCGCTCAGCTCCTGCTGCAAATAGGCAAGCAGGGCGCGATCGCTCCTATCGGCGGGCGGCTGGACGCCATGCGGCGTCATCTTGTTCTTCCTGAAAGCCGGAACGCGCCCGCGTTCGCCGCCCAAGATGCGTGAGTCGTGTTTCTCATGAGCGTTTCAGCCGGTGGAGTCGTCGCTCTGCGCGAAGCAAGCGGCCTCGCATCGATAAGACGACGTCGAGACGACGATTGAGCAGGCGGCGCTAAGCGCCGGATTCAATCAGGGCCGTGATCTTACCCAGAAGACGCGTGATCTCGACAGGTTTCGTGTCATAGTCGTCGCAGCCCGCTTCGATCGCCTTCTCCCGGTCCCCCGCCATCGCATGGGCCGTGAGGGCGATCACCGGAATCTTGCGCGTCGCTTCGTTTTCTCTAACCCGGCGGGCCGCCTCCCAGCCATCGATGACCGGCAGGCTCATGTCCATCAAAATGAGATCAGGCGATTCGGCGACGGCCATCTCGACGCCCTGCTGGCCGTCTATGGCGATCACGACTTCATAGCCATTGCGCCTGAGGCGCCGCGACAGCATATCCCGGTTCATCTCATTATCTTCGACAAGCAAAATTTTTACCACCGACCCTGTCTCCGATGTCAATGCGCTTGGACCGCGTCCTTCGCGCTGGGATTGAGGCACTGACGCATAATCGTCAGCAGCTCCTCAAGATATTCGTGGTCCTTGGTGATGACGTCAGCCCGGAATTCTTTCAGCTTGCGAATATCCTCGTCGCTGAGATCTTTCGCGGTGACGATGATGACCGGCAAATGGTCATAGGCGCGGCGCTTGCGCAATTCTCTCAAGAAACCGAATCCGTCGAGATTTGGCATCATCAGGTCGAGAAGGATAAGGTCCGGCGCCGGATTTTCAGCGATCCAGTCGAGCCCATCACGCCCGTTCGTGGCGGCTTCGACCTTATAGCCGGCGCCCGAAACGCAGCGGCAAAGAAGCTCGCGCGTCGCGGCGTCGTCCTCTATGACGAGCACCTTATTCTCGCTCGAAGCCCCGCAATAATGCGTTATCAGGGACGTCAGGCGCTGACGATCGACCGGCTTCGTCAAAAGCTCCGCCGCCCCGAGCGGAATCGCCAGAGCCCGCTCATTTAGAATCGTCACCATGATGACGGGTATGTTTCGCAGCTCGTCATCCTCCTTGAGCTGCCTGAGCACGCCCCAGCCGTCGAGCTGCGGCATCATCACATCGAGCGTGATGGCTTGTGGCTTGTGCTGTCTCGCCAACGCCAGCGCCTCGAGCCCGTGACGCGCGGCGATTACGCGATAACCCTTGTTCTCCAAGGTTCGTGTGAGCAGGTCGCGCGCTGTCGCGTCGTCGTCGACGACGAGTATCGTCACCAGAGGCGGGGACGAAGTCGGCTCGCCGCGTTCTTTCGTCCCCAGCGGCTCTTGCCGGTCCGGTAGCCTCATCGTGAAGGTCGAGCCTGCGCCCGGCGCGCTCTCCACAGAGATATCGCCTCCGAGCGCCGCGCAGAAATGCCTGGTGATCGCGAGCCCGAGCCCCGTCCCGCCAAAGCGCTTCGTGGTCGAGGCGTCCGCTTGAGTGAAGGCCTGGAACAGCCGGGATAGCTGCTCCCCCGTCATGCCGAGCCCCGTGTCCGACACGCGGAAAACCACGGAAGCGTCGGCGCCCCGCTCGACGGTCAGGGCGACCTTTCCTTGGCTCGTGAACTTGTTTGCGTTGCTCATGAGATTGAGCAGGCACTGCTTGACCTTCGTTTCGTCGGACAGAAAGCCTCCCACATCCTCAGGGCAGCAGAGCTCAATCATATTGCCGTTCTTGTCGGCGAGGGGCTGAACGATCGAAACGACTTCATTCACGAGCGGCTTGATCTGCACCCTCTCGATGAAGACGTCCATCTTTCCAGCTTCAATCTTGGAAAGATCGAGAATATCGTTGATCAGGCCGAGCAGGTGCCGGCCCGCGCTCTCGATCCTTTTGAGATCCTCGATCGGCTCTGAATCGCCATTGTCGAGCGCATTCTCCTGAAGCATTTCGCTATAGCCAATGATGGCGTTGAGCGGCGTTCGCAGCTCATGACTCATGTTTGCAAGAAAGGCGCTCTTCGTCTTGCTGGCTTCCTCGGCCGTCACGCGCGCCATCGACAATTCCTCGTTGGCGAGCTGAAGTTCGCGCGTGCGCGCTCGTATCTTGTCCTCCATGGAGCCGTAAAGCTCTCGGAGTTCCCCGGTCATGGAGCGGATCGCCGTCAGCAGGTGCCCCGTTTCATCGCGGCTGCCGATCTCGAACTTTGCGTCGAGGTCTCCTGCCGCGACTTTTTCCGCGACGCCCACAGCGGTCTTGATTGGCTTGGTGATCGTGCGCGCGACGCCCATGGCCAGAGCGATGATCGGCGGGATCATGAAAAAGAGCAGCCAGAGCGTCGCCTCCTTTTGCGCACGGGTGAGCGCGAAGGCCTCCGTCGTGCTCTGCTGCACGACCATGCCCCATCGAAAGGAAGGAACGTAGGTCCATGAGGCGACGACGGGCCGGTTCTCGAGATCATCGAAAAGACCCGAGCCATGGACGCCGGCGAGCGCCCTGGCGAGCGCAGGAAAAGCGCCGCCCTCGAGCGGCGCCCTGATGCTGAAAGCCTTGGAAGCGTCGTGCCGCAGCGGGTTGACCACGACCATTTGGCCCTGATCGACGCGGGCCGCGACCAGCACCTCTCCCGTCTCGCCGAGACCCGTATAGTCATTGATGAGGCCGTATAGCTCTTGGTTATCGAGCTGGAACACGATGACGGCGATCACAACGCCGCTGTCCAGAATTGGCCCGGCGATATAGGCGGCAGGCTCTTTCAGCCCGGGATAGATCTCAAAGGCAGAGATTTCCGCCTGCAGCAATGTGCGCGCCCGATCGATCGTGTCCGAAAGCTCTGTGTCCTTGAGCGGCCCGCCGAGCGAATTCGTCTTGAACGGCGTAACGTCCGATTGTTCGAAAAGGGTGAAGCCTTCGGGCGAGACAATCGCGCAGTCGACATAGTTGAACGTGTCGGAGAAGCGTTTGAGAGTCGGGCCGTGTTTCGCGACAGCCTGGCGGTAGGCGTCGGAGTCTCTCCCGCTCGTCCTTATGGCTTCAGAAAGTTCCCGGGTGGCCTCGGCAATCGAGGCGCTATGCATCAGAGACTCGACGCTTCTGATTTTTTCAAGCGTCAGAGTCTCCAGCTGCTCGACTTTCTTCTTGGCGACAACCTGCAACGACGTCTGAATGGTCTGCTCGAGAGACTCTCGCGAAATGTCGTAGGTTCGCCAGGCGAGGAGGGCGCAGGAGACGATATTGATCGCAAGGAACCAGAAGATGATCTTGGCTCCAATGGAGCTGCGGAGAAAATCGAAACCGGGAAGCTTCATGGATCAGTCCGCCTCTTTCGGATTCGCCCATGTGCCGCCCCATCTGTTGTACAAGGCGGTCAGAAATTTCTCCCATTCAGCTTTCGTGCGGGTCGGCGGATAGGGCACGGGACGGATCGGACGATCGATCGTCCAGACAAGCTCGATCCGGCCATCAGTTCGAATCTTACCCACAGAAAAAGACCGCCAAGTATGTTGCGTGTAAGGATCGACAGACACCAGACCTTCGGGCGCGTCGAGAGTTTCGGTCAGCATGGTGCGTTTGACCCTCTGAACGTCGAAGGACTGCGCCTCCTCAACCGCTTTCGCCCATAAGATGACGCTGAAGTAGGAGGTCGCAATAACGTCGCTCGTCACACGGTTGGCGCCATATCTTTCACGAAAGGCGCGTATGAACCGCTCGTTCGCCGGCTTGTCGATCGCCTCGAAATAGCTCCAGGCGCTGTAATGGCCTTGGAGACTGTCAATCGGTAGGCTGCGAAGCTCCTCTTCGCCGATGCTCACGGAGACGACCGGCAACTTCTTGGCCGATAGTCCGTTGTCTGTCAGCGCCTGGTAGAAAGCCTTGTTGGAATCGCCCACGACCGAACTGAGAACGACGTCCGGCTGCGCCAGCTTGATTTTTTCGACCGCCCTGGAAACGTTGGCGCTTCCGAAGAAAATATAGTCTTCGCCCACAAGCTCCGCGCCAAGCGCGCGGATCGTGTCCTTCATGATTTCGTTGATGCTGTGCGGCCACACATAGTCTGAGCCGATCAGATAGATTCTCTTGCCGATGTGATCGAGGCTCCACTTGATCGCGGGAATGACCTGCTGATTGGGCGCCGCGCCGGTGTAGATGATGTTGGGAGACTGTTCGAGTCCCTCATAGGCCATCGGATAGACCAGGAGCTGGCCGTATTTCTCGATAATCGGCGCGACCGTCTTACGGCTCGCGGAAGTCCAGCATCCAAAGATAACCGATACGTTTTCCTGCGTAATGAGACGCTCGGCCTCTGTCGCGAAGGTCGGCCAGTCGGATTTGCCGTCGGCGATGATCGGTTGAATCTTGCGTCCCAGTAAACCGCCTCTGGCATTGATCTCCTCAATTGCGAGCAGCTCCGCGTCGACCATTGAATTCTCGCTGATCGCCATCGGCCCCGAGCGCGAATGCAGGATTCCGACCTTGATCGGCGCGTTTTCGGCTGTGTAAAGGAACGTCGCGGCGGCGAACGCCGTCGCGGCGGCGATAGCGACCGCAACTAATCCTTTCCATGCGCTGCGAGGAATTTCGAAGGCCATTGGCCGTGTCCTGCTTCCGTGTTTGTTATGATCGGAATAGAGCGTCGTTTTATTTGATCGTCGCTTTGATGGCAAAACCCGGGGTGACCTCTTCTCGATCAGAGGAGAAGGGGCTTTCCTCCTAGTCACGTGAATCTAAAGTTCGCCACATAAAGTCTGCTCTGTTTTCTGGCAGAAGCGTTTGACGGAGGCGAGGATTTCATCCGCGGATTTGGTCCACCGATATGGCTTGGGATTTTTATTGTGCCGCTCGATGAAGGCGCGGATGTCTGCTTCAAGCTGGTTCGTTGACGTATGGACGCCG
>JBPFDX010000099.1:0-16734 GCA_051061385.1 Methylocystis sp. | reverse complement strand
CGCCTTACCAGCGGTAATGCGAGAAGGCGCGGTTGGCCTCCGCCATGCGATGGGTGTCTTCGCGCTTCTTCACCGCGGCGCCGCGGTTGTTGGAGGCGTCGAGCAGTTCGGCCGACAGGCGGTCGACCATAGTTTTGTCGTTGCGGGCGCGCGCCGCGGTGATGATCCAGCGGATCGCGAGCGCCTGACGACGCTCGTTGCGCACTTCGACCGGCACCTGATAGGTGGCGCCGCCGACGCGGCGCGAACGCACTTCGATCGCCGGGGCGACATTGTCGAGCGCCTGCTTGAACACGGCGAGCGGATCGCTCTTGGCCTTCGACTCGACCTGATCGAGCGCGCCATAGACAATCTGCTCGGCGACCGACTTCTTGCCGTCGTACATGATCGAGTTCATGAATTTCGCGAGAACGACGTCGCCATATTTGGCGTCTTCGATCACTTCGCGCTTTTCGGCCCGGTGGCGACGAGACATCGAACGGCTCCTTACTTCGGACGCTTGGCGCCGTATTTCGAACGGCGCTGCTTGCGGTCCTTGACGCCCTGGGTGTCCAGAACGCCGCGCAGAATATGATAGCGAACGCCGGGAAGATCCTTCACACGGCCGCCGCGGATCATCACGACGGAGTGCTCCTGAAGGTTATGGCCCTCGCCCGGAATGTAGCCGATGACCTCGAATCCGTTGGTCAGACGCACCTTGGCGACCTTGCGAAGCGCCGAGTTCGGCTTCTTCGGCGTCGTCGTATAGACGCGGGTGCACACGCCGCGCTTCTGCGGGCAGGACTGCAGATGGCGAGCCTTTTCGCGGTAGGTCGGCGCCTGGCGCGGCTTGCGGATCAACTGGCTGATCGTCGGCATTCAATAAGGTCCTTCGCGTGATTGCGAATGGCGGATGTCGTGGTGAACCCGGCGCGCATGGCCGCAAAGACACGCGCAAACGAGCGAAGCGCCGATGGCCGTAGGGGCCAAGGCGCTTCTAACGCAGAGGATCCCGGAACTCCGGGATCGTGCCTTCCTGTCCGACGAGTCTTTGGACGAGTTCTGATCGAAAAAGTCTTGCAACTTTTTCGGAACGCGTCCGAAGCGCCGGTATGATTACCAATTACCCTTGGCGGTCACAGGCAAGGCGACAGCGTTTAAGTTCGAAGGATCGAGAGCGAGGCGCTCGTCGACGGCATGAACTTACGGCCTGTCGAAAGTGGGCGGAACCTAATCGCGAGCGTTCGGCGCGTCAAGCGCAGATTGCGCGATTTTTCGAAGATTGTCGCGCGTCGGCGCACGCATCTTTTCGCTGCGTGAGACGCGCGCGCTTCCTGTCGCGCCTGATCCCATGGTGCGGCGATCGCAGCGACGATCTCATGATCCGCGAGGCGCGGCGGCGGCGCAAAATCGCAGACGCGGCGGAACGGCTCGCCGCGTGCCGCGTTAGCCCGCGGGAGGCGCCGATGGCGAAAACTCAAAGGCGTAGCAAAGGCTTAGCCAGAGAGATCGGCGCCGTGCTCGCGGCCAAGGTCCTGGCGCTCGCCGCGCTCTACTTCGCTTTCTTCGCCTCGAAGCCCGCCCTCCCCGGCGCGGCGCGCTGGCTGTTCGGACCGTGAGCGCCGCCATGGATGTCGTCGATCTCTCCCGCATCCAGTTCGCGCTCACCGCGCTCTACCACTTTCTCTTCGTGCCGCTGACCTTAGGGCTATCCGTCCTCATCGCCATCATGGAGAGCGTCTATGTGATGACCCGGCGGCGCATCTGGCGCGACATGACGGTTTTCTGGGGCATTCTCTTTGGCATCAATTTCGCCATGGGGGTCGCCACCGGCATCACCATGGAATTCCAGTTCGGCACCAACTGGTCCTACTATTCGCAATATGTCGGCGACGTTTTCGGCGCGCCGCTCGCCATCGAAGGCCTGATGGCCTTCTTCCTAGAAGCGACCTTCATCGGTCTGTTCTTCTTCGGTTGGGACCGGCTGAGCCGGCCGGGCCATCTCGCCGTCACATGGTGCGTGGCTTTAGGCTCGAATTTCTCGGCGCTATGGATTCTCGTCGCCAACGCCTGGATGCAGAATCCCGTGGGCAGCCGCTTCAACCCGGACACCATCCGCATGGAGGTGACCGATTTCACGGCCGTCCTGTTCAATCCGGTCGCCCAGTCGAAATTCGTGCACACGGTGGCGGCCGGTTACGTCACCGGGGCGGTGTTCGTGCTGGCGATCAGCGCCTGGTATCTGCTTCAGGGGCGCCATCGCGCCTTCGCGTTGCGCTCTATGACCGTCGCCGCCTCCTTCGGGCTCGCCTCGGCGCTTTCGGTCGTCGTTCTTGGCGACGAGAGCGGCTACGCCACCACCGAGAATCAGAAGGTGAAGCTCGCGGCGATGGAGGGCCTGTGGCGCACGGAGGCGCCGCCGGCGGCCTTCACGATTTTCGGCATCCCTGATCCCGTGACTCACGAAACCTATTACGCCGTTCAGGCGCCCTGGATGCTGGGGCTCATCGCGACGCGTTCGCTCGACAAGGCCATCCCCGGGATCTTCGATCTCGTGGAGGACGCCAAGACGCGCATCAGCCGCGGCGTCGAGGGCTATGAGGCGATGCGTCGCCTCAAGGGCGCGGCGCCGGCCCCCGCGGCCCGAGAGATCATCGAGCGGCGCCAGCGAGATCTCGGCTACGCCATGCTGCTGCGCCGCTACACCGACAATCCGAGCGCCGCGACGCCCGAGCAGATCGAAAAGGCCGCCTGGGACACGATTCCGAACGTGCCGGTCATCTTCTGGTCCTTCCGCGTCATGGTGGCGCTCGGCTTCTACTTCATCGCGCTCTTCGCTGTGATGTTCTATCTCTCGTCGAAACGCGCTTTCGAACAGCGGCGATGGCTGCTGCGCGTCGCGGTGTGGTCGCTGCCGCTGCCCTGGGTTGCGGCGGAGCTCGGCTGGATCGTCGCCGAATATGGGCGGCAGCCCTGGATCATCGAAGGGGTGCTGCCGACCTTTCTCGCCGCCTCGCCTATTCGCGCCGGCAATGTCTGGCTGAGCCTCTCAGGCTTCGTCCTGTTCTATACGGCGCTGCTCATCGTCGACGTTTTCCTGATGGTCAAATATGTGCGGCTCGGACCGACCGAGACATGGGAGGTTCCCGATCTGGCGACGCGTCAGGCGCCGCCCGGCGGCGCGCCGATCGGCGATCTGACGCCGGTCGAGGAGGCCTGACATGCATATTCCCCTGGATTACGACACGCTTCGGGTGATCTGGTGGGGGCTGCTCGGCGTTCTGCTCATCGGCTTTGCGGCGCTCGACGGCTTCGACCTGGGAACGGCGATGCTGCTGCCCGTCCTCGGCCGAAACGACCACGAGCGAAGGATTCTGCTCAACAGCATCGGCCCGGTTTGGGAGGGCAATCAAGTCTGGTTCATCCTGGGCGGCGGCGCATCCTTCGCCGCCTGGCCGCGGTCTACGCGGCCGCCTTCTCCGGCTTCTACATCGCGATGTTCGTCACGCTGATCGCGCTGATTCTGCGGCCTGTCGCCTTCAAATTCCGCGGCAAGATCGACAATGCGGCGTGGCGGCAGACCTGGGACTGGGCGCTGTTCTTTGGCGGACTTGCGCCCGCTCTGGTCTTCGGCGTCGCCTTCGGCAGTCTGCTGCAGGGCGTTCCCTTGCGTTTCGACGACGAGCTGCGGGCGATTTATGAAGGCACGTTTTTCGAACTGTTCACGCCCTTCGCGCTGCTTTGCGGCGCGGTCAGCGTCTGGATGCTGGCGATGCATGGCGCAGCCTATGTGCAGCTGAAGACAGACGCGCCGATCGCGCCGCGCGCGCGCCAGGTCGGCATGATTGCGAGCATCGTCACTCTAGCGCTGTTCGCGATCGGCGGCGTCTACGCCTATTCTGACCTCAACGGCTATGCGATCGTCAGCGAAATTGCGCGCGCCGCGCCGTCCAATCCTTTGCGAAAGAGCGTCGAAGTCGTGGCCGGAGGCTGGATGCGCAATTACGCGCGCTATCCGTGGTCGATGGCGGCGCCGGCGCTTGGCCTGCTGGGGGCGCTGACCGCCGCCGCAATGTTCGCCTTGCGCAAGGAAACGGCCGCATTCATCGCCAGCGCCGTCGCGGTCGCCGGCATCGTCGCGACCCCCGGCTTCGCCATGTTTCCTTTCCTCGTGCCGTCATCCATTGAGCCGAACGTCAGCCTGACCGCGTGGGACGCCTCCTCGAGCCATTTGACGCTGTTCGTCATGCTCATCGCCGTCATTGTCTTTCTGCCGATCGTTCTCGCCTATACCGCCTGGGTCTACCGGGTGCTGCGCGGCAAGGTGCCTTCGCGCATCTTCGAGCCCGGCGGTCACGCCTATTGAGGGCGCGTGCGTGGGATTCGATCCTGGGACGCGTCAGATCCCCAGCCTGACTGGACGAGCGCGCGATCGGCGCATCTGCGCAGTTTGGTCGCATGCCGGCGCCATTGCGCCCGGCTCAAGCCGGTCACATCATCGCGGCTGCGGCGGACGCCGCCAAGATTCGCCAAGGAAGGACGATTGAATGAGCCACGTCGCGCATGAGTTGCATGAAGAGTTTCCGGAGCACGCCGAGGCCATTCACGACCTGAAGGCGAGGAACGCCCATTTCGCGCGCATCGCCGAAGAATATCACACGCTCAATCGCGCCATTCACCGCATGGAGACGAATGTCGAACCGGCGGACGACGCCACGATTGAGGATCTCAAAAAGAAGCGGCTCGTCCTCAAGGATGAGATCGCCGGCTTCCTTGCGACGGCTTAAGTCTCGCGAGCAATAGCCTCCCCAGCCCTCCCCCGCTACGCGAAGCGCGCGTTCCCGGTTCGCGCATCGACTCCGAAGTCGGCAACAGCCGACTTCGGATGGGCGAGGGAGCAGGCTCCGCTTCATCACTCATTCCGGGCACAGGGGAGGCGACGCCTATCGGTATTGCGCCGGCGGCTGAGGATTATGCGCGGGGTTGCTGTCGTGCTTGGTCAGACGGGCCACCAGCGGTCCGCCGACCAGCGGCTGAATGTCCGCCTCCAGCGCGTCCGCGACGTCTTTGCCGTATACCTCCTCGCCCGCCACATGGATCGTGAACGACTTGCTGTGTTTCTCGATTTTCGCGGGATCCTGGATCACCGCCTTGGTCCATTTGTAGAGCGGAAAGTCTGCTTCGCCGCGCTGTTCGGCGGCGGCGACATAGTCGGAAAAGGCGTCGAGCTGATTTCGCAGCCTGGCGTCGTGCTTCGCAAGCACGTCGGTCAGGGGCTTGAGCTCCGGACTTTCGGGGTCCTTCCGAGCCAGCTTCGCCGCTTCGTCGACGAGGTTGACCCGAACCTGATATGACCATTCTTCGCTCATCAATCCGCTCCCTGGGCTACGCCGCGGCGCGCGCTTCTCCTCACGCCATGCGCCGAACCGGCTTCCGAACGCCTGTAAAGAACATTAGGCAGATTGGTCTGCCCCCGCGATTTTCCAACCCTGAGCCCCGCGCGCCGCGCGCGGCTCCGGTCGAGCTAACTTACTGTCGCCATTATGATTAATTTTGCATGCCCAGGCATAAGGTGCTTTTTTCAGCAATCTTGTGTATAAGCGGTGAAGCGGCGTCGAGGCGGCGCCGGCTTTGGAACGGACGTCGGCCACATTTCAGCCGCCTTGGCCTCGGACTTTGTCGGAGTCGACGGCGCGCCTTCCGGAAGTCCCGCTGTCCGAGTCGATAAGAGTGTCGACTGTGAGCGTCGACGTCGCGCCCTCGTAAGTCGGGCGCCCGTTTCGCGCGAGAAGCGCTATCACGTCGCGCCGGCCCCGACGTTAAACTGCGGCCGCAAATAGCAAAGGTTGAAGATGCCGACCATCGCTCTCGTCGACGACGATCGCAACATTCTCACCTCTGTCTCCATCGCTTTGGAGGGCGAGGGCTATCGCGTCCAGACCTATACCGATGGCGCTCAGGCGCTCGATGGGCTGCGGGCCAATCCGCCTGATCTGGCGATTTTCGACATCAAGATGCCCCGGATGGATGGCATGGAGCTTCTGCGCCGACTGCGGCAGAAGTCGGACCTCCCGGTGATTTTTCTCACCTCCAAGGACGAGGAGATCGACGAACTCTTCGGCCTGAAGATGGGCGCCGACGATTTCATCCATAAGCCCTTCTCGCAGCGCCTGCTCGTCGAGCGGGTGAAGGCCATTCTGCGCCGCGCGAATCCGAAGGAGGCTGCGGCTCAGAAGGAGTCCGAGGCCAAGGTTCTCGAGCGTGGCGCGCTGGTCATGGACCCGGAGCGCCACACTTGCACCTGGCGGGGCGATCCCGTCGTGCTGACGGTGACGGAGTTCCTGATTTTGCAATCGCTGGCGCAACGCCCCGGCGTCGTGAAGAGCCGCAATGCGCTGATGGACGCCGCCTACGACGACCAAGTCTATGTCGACGACCGCACCATCGACAGCCACATCAAGCGATTACGCAAGAAATTCAAGGTCGTGGACAACGAATTCGAAATGATCGAGACGCTCTACGGCGTGGGCTATCGATTCAAGGAAGCCTGAGCTCTCGCGGAGGGGACGCGAGATGGACGCAAGCATCGACAGTGACGGCGGCGTGAACGCCGCCGAGGATGCGGTCGCGGAAGCGGCGCGCCAGAAGGCGGCCATTGCGACGCCGCCGCGAGACGTCTCGGCCGCGCGATCGCGCCTGTCGCGTACGATCTCGATCCGCTTCGCGCGGGCGATGCGCGCCGTTCAGTCGCATCTGTCGTCCTCGCTAACCCGCCGCATCGTGGTTCTCAATCTCGGCGGGCTGGTCGCGCTGCTCGCGGGCTTCCTCTACCTCAACCAGTTTCGCGAAGGCCTGATCGACGCGCGCGTGCAGAGCCTGCAGACGCAGGGCGAGATCATCGCCGCCGCGGTGGCGGCTTCGGCGACGGTCGACACCGACGCCATTTCGATCGACCCCGAAAAGCTCTTGAAGCTCGCGCCGGGCGAGAGCGCCAGCGGCGCCGATGGCGGCTCGCCCTTGGAGTTTTCGCTCAATCCCGAGCGCGTCGGGCCGCTGCTGCGGCGCCTCGTGTCGCCAACGCGGCTGCGGGCGCGCATTTACGACCGGGACGGCTTTCTGCTGCTCGACTCGCGCTCCGTCTCGGGCCGCTCCAACATTCTGCGCTTCGAACTCCCGCCGGCGGCCGATCCGCCGACGACCCTCGACGCCTCCTCCTACCTTGAGCGGACGCTGGATTTCGTCCAACGTCTGGCGCATCGGCCGGAACTGCCGCTTTACGAAGACATCGGGATTGGCAACGGCAAGACCTATCCCGAGGTCGGCAGCGCGCTCGACGGCCACATTCATTCGGTGGTGCGCGCCAACGCCAGAGGCGAAACCATTATCTCCGTCGCCGTGCCGGTCCAGCGCTTCCGCTCCGTGCGCGGCGCGCTGCTGCTCTCGACGATGGGCGGCGACATCGACGCGGTCATCGGCACCGAACGCTGGGGCATCATCCGCATCTTCCTGGTCTCGGCAGGCGTGATGCTGCTGATTTCGCTGTTCTTCACCAACACGATCACGGAACCGATGCGCCGCCTCGCCGAGGCGGCGGAGCGGGTGCGGCGCGGCGTGAAGTCCCGTCAGGAAATCCCGGATTTTTCCGACCGGCCTGACGAGATCGGCCATCTTTCCGGCGCGCTGCGCGACATGACCAAGGCGCTCTACAACCGAATCGACGCGATCGAGCATTTCGCCGCGGACGTCGCGCATGAACTGAAGAATCCACTGACCTCGCTGCGCAGCGCCGTCGAGACTCTGCCGATCGCCAAGACCGACGCCGCGCGCGACAGGCTGCTCGCCATCATCAAACATGACGTTGGCCGTCTCGACCGCTTGATCAGCGATATTTCCGACGCTTCCCGGCTCGACGCCGAGCTGGCGCGCGCCGATATGGGCATGGTCGACCTCTCTGCCGCGCTGTCGACCGTGGTCGACGTGGCGCGCGCCGTTGACCGCGGCGACGGCGTCAGGATTCAACTGACGGTGCGCCCCTCTCCGCACGATCCGCCGCGAGGAGGCTGGCGAGTCCTCGGCCATGACTCGCGTCTCGGCCAGGTGCTCAACAATCTGATCGACAACGCCCGATCGTTCTCGAAGCCCGGCGGCGTCGTGCGCGTGCTGCTATGGCCGGAGCGCGCCAAGGGGCCGGGCGGCCAGCAGATCGAAGGCTATGAGATCATCGTCGACGACGACGGCCCCGGAATCCCCGACGAGGCGTTCGATCGCATCTTCGAGCGCTTTTACACCGACCGGCCGGAACAGGGGTTCGGCCAGAATTCCGGGCTCGGGCTCTCGATATCGCGCCAGATCATCGAGGCGCATGGCGGCCGCATCCGCGCCCTCAACCGCACCCGCGCGCATCCGCAGGGAACCGACGCGCCGCGCGGCGACGACGCCGTGCTCGGCGCGCGCTTCGTCATCTGGCTGCCTGCGGCGCGATGACGCCGCAAGGGAGCGGTTACGTTCACGCCACCGCGCTTGTCCTCGGCGACTTCGGCCTGCTGCTGCGCGGGCCCTCCGGCGCCGGCAAGAGCGCGATCGCCTTGCAGCTGATCTCGGACTGGCGGGCGCGCGGCGCCTTCGCGGCGCTTGTCGGCGACGACAGGATCTCGCTCGAGGCGCGCCACGGCCGGCTGATCGCGCGGCCGCATCCCTCGATCACGGGTCTGATCGAAGCGCGCGGCCTGGGGCTGTTGCGCTTGGACCATGAACCCGCCTGCGTCTTGCGGGCGGCGATCGATCTCCTCGCCCCCGGAGAGCGGCCGCAACGCTATCCGGACCAAGACGAGGCGGCGACCCGGTTGAGCGGCGTGACGCTGCCGCGTATGGTCGAAAACGCCGCAAGCGTCGGAGCGGTCGCACGGATTGCAGCCTACATTCAGAACCTTGCGACAAATTGACGGAGCCGTGCTGTTTTCGCTTGCCTATTTCGCCGCGTTGCACAAAATGTCGCCCCTGTCAGAGCGGGGCGATTACGGCGGGCGCAACGGCTCCCAGGATGCAATTTGGCGCCGTTCGCTTCGGCGGGCCGACGCGGTTTTCAGCATCGGCGCGCAAGAGACGTCTTTCATGAGTGGTAGGGTCGTATGATCGGAATGGTCTTGGTGACCCATGGCCACCTTGCCACTGAGTTTCGCGCGGCGCTCGAACACGTCGTGGGACCTCAAAAGCAGATTGCGGCGATCTCGATCGGGCCCGAGGACGATATGGAGCGCCGGCGCATCGACATCATCGAGGCGATCCGTGAGGCCGACAGCGGCGATGGGGTGGTGCTGCTCACCGACATGTTCGGCGGCACGCCCTCAAATCTCGCGATCTCGGTTATGGACGGCGGAAAGGTGGAGGTGCTCGCGGGCGTCAATTTGCCGATGCTGATAAAGCTCGCTTCGGTCCGCGACACGCAAACTTTGGAGCAGGCCGTTCTGCAGGCGCAGGAAGCCGGCCGCAAATATGTTTACATCGCCAGCAAAGTGCTCAACGCAAAATGAATGAACTCGTGACCGATAAATTGCAGCAGGCTGCGGGCGAAGAGCCCATGTCGCGCGAATTCGCGATCATCAACAAGAAGGGGCTGCACGCCCGCGCGACAGCGAAATTCGTGCAGTGCTGCGAAAAATTCGACGCCGTCATCACCGTCTCGCGAGGCGACGAAACCGTCGGCGGCAGCTCGATCATGGGCATTTTGACGCTCGGCGCGGGCCAGGGCTCGACCATCGTCGTCACCGCGTCGGGGCCGCAGGCGAAGGCCGCTCTCGACGCCCTGGAGGCGCTCGTCGCCAATCGCTTCGGCGAGGACGAATAGACGGACTGTCACCGGGCGCAGACATCCTGGCGACTCTCCCGCCTGCCCGCCCCTTGCGCGCGAGCGGTCGGCCCTGTAGAGCGCGTCCGCCATGCGCGCCGCGTCTTCTGAACAATTGGGCAGGCGCGGCGTTGCGCCTGGCGCATCGCGCTGAAGCTCCTTTCCCGGCAGGCGAGTCGCATGTCCGTCTTTCGCGTCTATGTGCGGGTGCTGGGCCTGTTGCGGCCTCAAGCGCGGCTCGCAATCATCCTCGTCGCGGCCAATCTGGCGCTCGCCGTCGCCGCCTTCGCCGAGCCGATGCTCTTCGGGCGCATCATCGACCGCATGACCCGCGCGCAGGCGCCCGGCGAAACGCTGACATGGAACGATCTCCTGCCGCTGATGTCCGCCTGGGCGGCCTTCGGCCTGTTCTCGATCGGCGGCGCCATTCTCGTCGGCCTTAACGCGGATCGGCTCGCGCACCGCCGCCGCCTCGCGGTGATGTCGGATTATTTCGACCATGTGCTGAGCCTGCCGCTCAGCTTTCACACCAATGTCCACTCAGGCCGCCTGCTGAAGATCATGCTCGACGGGGCGAACGCCATGTCGGGGCTTTGGCTGTCTTTCTTCCGCGAGAATTGCGCGTCCTTCGTCGCGCTCTTCGTGCTCCTGCCGGCGACGCTCTTCGTCAATTGGCGGCTCGGCTCCCTGCTCATGGCGCTCGTCGTGATCTTCTATTTCGTGACGAGTTTCGTGCTTCGCCGCACGGAGGATCTGCAGGGCCAGGTCGAGCGCTACAACACCACTCTCGCCGAACACGCCTCGGATGCGCTCGGCAATATCCCCGTGGTGCAGAGCTTCACTCGCATCGAAAGCGAGTCGCATGCGCTCAACCGCATCATCGACGACGTGCTGGCGGCGCAATTGCCGGTCCTCTCCTGGTGGGCCGTGGTCGCCGTGGCGAGCCGCGCGTCCGGGACGCTGACGATCCTCGCGATTTTTCTGCTCGGCGTCTGGCTGCATCTGCGCGGGCAGGCGACGATCGGCGAAATCGTCGCCTTCATGAGCTTCGCGACGATGCTGATCGCGCGGCTCGAACAGGTCGTCGGATTCGTCAACGTTCTGTTCCAGCAGTCGGCGAAGATCGCGGAATTCTTCGGCGTCCTCGACACGCAGCCGACGGTCGCCGATCGCCCTCATGCGCGCGACGCCGAACGACTTGTCGGCGCGGTCGAATTCGAGAACGTCACCTTTTCCTACGACGGGCGCCGGACCGCGGTGCGCGACGTCTCATTCGCCGCGAAGCCCGGCGAGACGATTGCGCTCGTCGGCTCGACCGGCTCTGGAAAATCGACGACGCTGGCGCTCCTGCATCGCGTCTTCGATCCGGACAGCGGCGCCGTCAAAATCGACGGCGTCGATATCCGCGAATTCACCTTGAGTTCGCTTCGCCGCAACATCGGCGTCGTCTTCCAGGAGCCGATGCTGTTCGCGCGATCGATCGAGGAAAATCTGCGCATCGGCAATCCAGACGCGACCGATGAGGAGATCGCCCATGCGCTCGAACTGGCGCAGGCGGCGGAATTCGTCGCACACCAAAGCGATGGGCGGGCGACGCGCGTCGGCGAGCGCGGACGCTCGCTCTCGGGCGGCGAGCGCCAGCGGCTCTCGATTGCAAGGGCGTTGCTGAAGAACCCGCCGATCATGGTCTTCGACGAGGCGACCTCGGCGCTCGACGCGACGACCGAACGCCTGATCCAGAAAGCGCTGGAGGCGGCGACCAAGGGGCGTACGACCTTTGTCATCGCGCATCGGCTGGCCACGGTGCGCAACGCCGACCGCATTCTCGTCTTCGATCAGGGCGAGATCGTCGAGAGCGGCGGCTTCGACGAGCTGGTGGCCAAGGGCGGCCGGTTCGCGACCCTTGCGGCGGCGCAATTCATGGCCGAGCCGGCGCAAACGCCGACGCCGCTCGACGGGCTTTACGAGGCGACGGCGCCGCAGACCCGCGCGGGGTGAGAGAGCGGGCGCCGCCGGTTCGCGTAAGAACCGCCAAAACAAAAAGCCGCGCCCCTTTCGGAGCGCGGCCGCAGGCTTTTATAGCGATCTTCTTAGCGGATCACGTAAGGCAGCAGGCCGAGGAAGCGGGCGCGCTTGATCGCCTGCGCGAGTTCGCGCTGCTTCTTGGCCGAAACGGCGGTGATGCGCGAGGGCACGATCTTGCCGCGCTCGCTGATGTAGCGGGACAGCAGACGCGTGTCCTTGTAGTCGATCTTCGGCGCGTTGGCGCCGGTGAACGGGCAGGACTTGCGGCGGCGGAAGAAGGGACGACGGGGCGCGGAGCTCATTCTTCCTCTCCTCCTTCAACCTTGCTTTCCTCGCGGCGCGGGCGACGTTCGCCTCGATCGCCTCGATCGCCTCTGTCGCCGCGAGGGCCGCGGCGCTCGCCGCGGTCATCGTCCTCGCGCTTGCGCAGCTGCGCCGACGGGCCTTCCTCGAGTTCGTCGACGCGCAGCGTCAGCACGCGCAGAATGTCCTCGTTGATGCCCTGCTGGCGCTCCATCTCGGCGATCGCCGCCGGCGGCGCGTCGATGTTCATCAGGGTGAAATGCGCCTTGCGGTTCTTCTTGATCCGATAGGCGAGCGATTTGACGCCCCAATATTCGGTCTTGCCGACCGTGCCGCCGAGCGACGCGATGATGGTTTTGAACTGCCCGGTCAGAGTCTCCACCTGCTGGGGAGAAACGTCCTGACGGGCGAGATAGACATGCTCGTAAAGAGCCATGGATCTTTCGCCTTTCCGTTGCCGCGAGCCGTTCCGGCGCCAAGCCCTTCGAGCGCTTCTTGGGGACGCATCCCCGGAAAGGCTCGAGAAGGAAAGTTCGAAGGCGGAGACACGGGAAGACGGGAACTCAAATCCCTCGCTCGTTTATGCGCATATTCTGATCCGAAAACCGCTAGGCGCTTTTCGGGAATATGCGCCAGAGCGCTTCCGTTCAGCCCCCGGCCGGGAACCTCGCGAAGGGCGCTTTATACGCGGCTTTAAGCAGGATGCAAGAGCGCGAGGCCGAGCGGCTTGCCGCACGGCGGCCGCGCCAGTATGGTCGCGCTGTCCCGCCGCCGCCAGGAGAGCCGAGATGACGCGGAAATTCAGGGTGTTCGCGCTGCTGGCCGGCCTCTCCGCGCTGCTCTCCGCCTGCGATAAATGCGGCGGCTTCCAGGAGCTTCGCGTGCCTGGCCAGCCGCACGCCTGCAAGGACGGCGCGCCGCACTGAGGCATTTGCGCTCAGGGAAAGCGCAAGCGTTTCTGTTATCATCGTCGGCCTGACGATAGGCGCCGGAGCCCCCGTTTGTCCAACGCCAGCACCTTCCTCGACATGAAGCGCCGGGGAGAGAAGATCGTGGTCGTCACCGCCTATGACGCGCCGACCGCGCGCATCGAGGTCGAGGCGGGGGTCGACATCATTCTCGTCGGCGACAGCGTGGGCGTGAATATCCTCGGCTATGCGCATGAGCGCGACGTCACGCTCGCCGACATGGCGCATCACATTGCGGCGGTGCGGCGCGGCGCGCCCGAGATCTACATCATCGGCGACCTGCCCTATGCGACCTACGTTACGCCCGAACAGGCGATCGAGAGTTCGCGCGCCCTGCGTGACGCCGGGGCCGATTGCGTGAAATTCGAAGGCGCGGAGCCCGACATCGTGCGCGCCCTGACGGAAGCCGGCTTCGACGTCTGCTGTCATCTGGGGCTGGAATCGCAGCATCACGACGTAAAGCGGCGCCAGGGCAAGACGGCGCAGGCCGCCGCCAAGCTGCTTGGCGACGCGCTGGCGCTCGACGCCGCCGGGCAGAAGTTTCTGGTGCTGGAGCTCGTGCCGCATGAGCTCGCCGCGCGAGTGACGCGCGCGGTCAGCGCGGCCACGATCGGCATCGGCGCCGGCGCCGCGACCGACGCGCAGGTGCTCGTCGTCAACGATCTTGCCGGGATCACCACGCGCGAATTCAAGCACAACAGGCGCTACGGCGCGGTGGGCGCGGCGCTGCGCGAGGCGGTCGCCGCCTATGCGCGCGACGTCCGCGCCGGCGTTTTTCCCGCAGAAGAGCACGCCTTTCACATGGCCGATGACGAACGCGCCGCCTTTGAGCGCGCTATGCGCGACGACGGGGCCTAAGCCGCCCCGACAACGCCGGGCGGCGCGCCGGCGAGACGCCGACGCCACATCGCTTCGAACAGCGATTCCAGCGCGCGGGTGTATGCATGGACGTCGAAAAGCGCCGTCGTCAGACGATTGGCGGCGAGCTTCGCCCGCAGCGAGGCGGAGCGCGGAGGATCGCCCGCCACGCCTAGCGCGATCCCGAAATATTCCTCGAAATCCGCTGCGATCAATTCGGGCAATCCAATCGCGTGCAGCAGGCTGCCGGCGACGCGAGAGGGAAAGGTGTCGCCAGCGCAGGTCACGATCGGCACGCCCGCCCAGAGCGCGTCGCTCGCCGTCGTATGAGAATTGAAGGGCGCAGTGTCGAGCGCGAGATCGGCGAGCTGCAGCCGCGCCAGATGTTCGGCCTGCGGCAAATGCGGCGCGAAGATGAGCCGCCGCGCGTCAATTCCGCGTTCGCGCATTTCATTGCGCAGATTGCCTTCCGCCATCGGCGCCGCCGCGAGCCACAGCACCGCGCCTGGCGTTGAGTCGAGCAGCCGGGCCCAGAGATCGAAAATGAACGGCGTCAATTTATAGGCCTGATTGAAACAGCAATAGACGAAGCCCTCCGCCGGCAGACCCGCGGCGGCGCGCGAGGGCGGCGCGTGCAGCGGCGCGCCACGCCCATGCGGCTGGTAGGCGTTCGGGAGATAAGCGAAGGCTTCCGAATAGGCCGAGGACGAGGTCGGCGGCGTGACGTAGCGATCGGTGACGATGTAATCGCACACGCCAGACCCAAGCGTGCCGGGATAGCCGAGATAGTTAACCTGCACAGGCGCCGGGCGCAGCATCATCACCCCCGTGCGCGCGCCGTAAGTGAAGCCCTTAAGATCGATGAGGATGTCCACGCCATCCGCATTGATGAGGCGCGCGGCCTCGGAGTCGGTCAATGAAGAAATGTCGGCGAACGCGTCGAAGGCGGCGCGCAACCGCGTCCGCATCGCGCCCTCCGCGCCAGAATAGCTGTAGGCGCGGATTTCGAAACGCGACCGATCATGCGCCTCGAGCGTCTCGACGAGAAGATGCGCGGTCGCATGCTCATGGAAGTCGTTCGAAAGATAGCCGACGCAAATTCTGTCGCGGCGGGAGAGATCGAAGCGCATGTCGAGGCGCGCGCGCAGCGGTCCGGCCGCCAGGAGCCGCGCAGCGGTCCAACTCTCCGAACAGGCGCGCTGTTCGCGCGCCGTGATTCCGGGCTCCGAAAGCAACAGGAACGGGGGAGTCGGCGGACCATCCGTAAGGGCCAGCGCTGCGCGAATCTGTGGGGCGGCGGAGGCGAAATCGTCCCACTCGCACATGGCGCGGCTGCGCGATATCGATTTCATGGGGCCCTTTCGCGAGGGGCCGATCCGCACATAGCCGGCCTGCGCGCGCCAAGCGATTTCCGTGCCGCAGGACAATCGCCCTTCGATCGAGTTGCCAGAATTGTCGCCGCCGCTAGAAGATGTCCTTTGACCTCCGCCGTCCGGGCGGTCCGCAGCAAGGCGCATCATGACGACAGCCACGACTTTCAGGGAAACGCCGGTCGGACTCCTGCTCGTCAATCTCGGCACGCCCGATGCGCCCGACGTCGCGGCGGTGCGGCGCTATCTCGCGCAATTTCTTTCGGATCCCCGAGTCGTCGATCTGCCGCGAGCGCTATGGCTGCCGATCCTCTATGGCGTCGTGCTCAATACGCGTCCGGCCCGCTCGGCGAAGCTCTACGAATCGATCTGGAACAGCGCGACGGGCGAAGGTCCGCTGAAGACATACACGCGCCTGCAGGCGGAAAGACTGCAGGCGCGAATGGGCGACCGCCGCCTCGTCGTGGACTATGCGCTCCGCTACGGCGCCCCTTCGATCCCCGCGCAGATCGAGTCGCTGGCGGCGAAGGGCTGCGAGCGGATCGCGCTTCTGCCGCTCTATCCGCAATACGCCTCCTCCACCACGGGCTCCGCGGCCGACGCCGCCTTCGACGCCTTGCGCGGCATGCGCAAACAGCCCGCCATTCGCATCGGCGCGCCCTATTACGACGACCCCGCCTATATCGACGCGCTCGCCGCCGATATGACGCGCGCGCTCGCCGCGCTCGATTTCGAACCGGAAGTCATCGTCGCGTCTTTTCACGGCCTGCCGCAGGCGCAGATCGATCGCGGCGATCCCTATCGCGATCACTGCGAGGCCACCTGGCGTCTGCTGTGCGAAAAGCTCGGCATGAGCCCGGAACGGCTGCGTCTCGCCTTTCAGTCGCGCTTCGGGCGGGCGCGTTGGATCGAGCCCTACACGTCCGACGTCGTGACCGAACTGGCGGGCGCGGGCGTCAAGCGCATCGCCGTCGTGGCGCCGGGCTTCTCCGCCGATTGCCTGGAAACGATCGAGGAGCTGGGCGTCGAGATTCGCGACCTCTTTCTCGAGAAGGGCGGCGAGAAATTCGCCCGCCTGCCCTGTCTGAACGACAGCGACGAAAGCATGCGGCTCATCGAAATTCTGGCGAAGCGCGAACTCGCGGGATGGATTTAATGCGGATTCCGGACGATCCGCTCGCTTGGACGATTGTCATTCCCGGCGGGCCGCAGGCCTGACCGGGAATCCAGAACTCAAGGACGCTAGTTTTGCTCTGGATTCCTGTGTGTCTGTTTTGTGAGAGACTGAGAATGCGGACGGGAGATCGTTGGATTCCTGGTGTCGCCACCGTATCGGGCATGATCCCCGTCCGCTTTTCGCAGTTCACCTGAACAGTTGCACGAGGCT
>JBPFDX010000098.1:0-76596 GCA_051061385.1 Methylocystis sp. | reverse complement strand
ATAGGTCAGGACGAGCGGATTGATGAAGGCCATGGTCTTCTGCAATCCGCCTTGCGCCGGATTGTAGGAGGCGACGACGCCATGCAGCGGATTGCGCGACTGCCGCATGCCGAAGGTCGCCTGCACCTCCGGCAGAAGCCTGGCGCCGGCGACCTGCACGAGCGCGTCGGCGGCCCGCAGCGAATCTTCCGCTTTCCTGAGGCTCTGATTGTCATGCAGCGCCTTGTCGATGACGGCGTCGAGTTCGGCGCTGCAGAAGCCGCGCCACCATTCTTCATGCGGCCACTTGGTTTCGTCTGCGGGCTTGAGCCCGGATCTCGCGAGCGTGCGCTCCATGGCCGGCGGGCCGAGAAATTGCGCGCGCTCCAGCTGAGCAGTTGGCGCGCAGCCGGCGACAAGAAGCGCGATTGGCGCCACGCAGAACAACAGGCGGCGGCGTGTCCAGAGCCGAATCACGCCCATGCGCATGGCGGTGGGGAGTCTTGGGCCAGGGCGCAGGCCGGCTGGCGCACGACGGGCTACTGGCGCTTCTCGCAAGAGCACACTCCTACACCGCGCCAGCGATCGAAGAGCGTGGCGGCCAGTTCGTAGGAGTCATCAGCCATTCGGCGGTTATCGGGGGAACCCCATCCCCATCGGTTAAATTTTAGTTGACGACCGAGCTATAGGTCAATGAGTCCAGCGGCGACGGCCTCGCTATCCCCAGAGCTCCGGCGCGGGCGGCATGAGCGTCGAGCCCTCGTAGGACAGGCCGGGACTACGGTCGCGGGCGAGAAGCAGCGGCCCGTCGAGATCGACGTAGGCGGCCAACTGCCCCACCAGGACGGCCGGCGCCATGGCGAGCGACGTTCCCACCATGCAGCCTGCCATTATAGAGAAGCCCAATTCCTGCGCCGCGCGCGCAAGCGCCAGCGCTTCGGTGAGGCCGCCGGTCTTGTCGAGCTTGACGTTGATTGCGTCGTAGCGGCCCAGAAGCGGCGCGAGGGAGGCGCGGTCATGCACGCTCTCGTCGGCGCAGATCGGCACACGGAGCTCTACGGACGCGAGGGCCTCGTCGCGGCCCGCCGGCAGAGGCTGCTCGACGAGCGCAACCCCGAAATCAGCGCAGACGGCGAGCCGGCGGGCGAGGGATTCCGCGTCCCATGATTCATTGGCGTCGACGATAAGAGTTGAATCGGGCGCGCCCGCGCGGACCGCGGCGAGGCGCGCCTCATCGCCCTCTCCGGCGAGCTTGATTTTCAACAGTGGTCGGCCTGCGGCTTTCTCCGCTGCGGCGCGCATCTCGTCCGGCGCGCCGACCGAGAGCGTGTAGGCGGTCACGAGCGGCGCGAGCGTCCCAAAACCGGCCGCGATGTGGGCCGGGACGCCTGAAAGCTTGGCCTCGAGGTCCCAGAGCGCGCAATCGACCGCGTTGCGGGCGGCCCCGGCCGGCATCAGGAGCTGCAAAGCGTCTCGATCGGCCCCGGCTTCGAGAGCGTCGCGCGCGCTTTCAATTGCCGCGACGACGCTGTCGACGTTTTCGCCGTAGCGGGCGTAAGGCACGCATTCGCCCCTCCCGACGCCGTCCCCCTCGGTCAAAGTCGCCGTCACGACGACGGCTTCGGTCTTGGCGCCGCGGGAAATCACGAAGCGGCCGGCGATCGGATAAGTCTCTACGGCGACTGATAAATTTCGCTTCACATGTCTCTCCGGCGCTCTTAGCGCGCGCCGCGCGCTTGGGCGGCGATGTGCGCCGACGCGCTTGCTGACGCCAATTCACGAAGTTATGACGGTTTTGCAAGCGGCGCGCGCCTCTCGGCGTCGGCGGCGCGCCATAATCGGCGGATAGGATGACGCCATCGATGTGCCGATTGTTGACGCCAGCGCGGAGCGATGCCCGATGACCGTCGTCGCGATGCAGCGTCCGCCGAAAGTCACGCGCCAGCCGGTTGCAGATGGCGTGCGCCTGGCGCTGTCCGGCGACTGGGTTCTCGTGGCCTCGCAGCGACTCGAGGAAGAGGGCCGTCGCATCGACGAAGAGGCGCGCCGCGACCGGATGGTCGTCCTGGATCTCTCCCAGGTCTCGCAACTCGACACGGCCGGCGCCTGGCTGATCAATCGCGCGCGCCATGAACTCGCGCGGCGCGACGTCGCCGTGGCGCTCGAACATGTGCGCCCCGAATATCTGACCCTGCTCGAAGAAACGCATTATCGCGCCTTCGTTGAACCCTCGCGGCCGCGGTTGAACATCATCTTCGCTCTGCTTGCGGACCTCGGCGAGTCGATGGTGGACGCGCTTCACGAATTTTATCGCGGCGTCAGTTTTCTCGGCGAATTCGTCTCGTCGATGATCTATGTGGCCGCCAACCCGCAGCGGTTCAGGCTGACCTCGCTCGTCGCCCAAATCGAACTTGTCGGCTTTCGCAGCGTCCCGATCATCGTGCTGATCAACGTGCTGGTCGGCGGCATCGTCGCGCAGCAGGGCATCTTTCAATTGCTCAAGTTCGGCGCATCCAGCTACTCGGTGAGCCTGATCGGCATTCTTGTCTTGCGCGAACTCGGCGTGCTGCTCACCTCGATCATGATTGCCGGCCGATCAGGTTCAGCGATCACCGCGGAACTCGGCTCGATGAAAATGCGCGAGGAGATCGACGCGCTGATGGTGATGGGACTTTCCCCCACCGAGGTGCTCATCGCGCCGCGCGTGCTCGGTCTCGTCATCTCCTTGCCGATTCTGACCTTCATCGCGGATATGGCGGCGCTGTTCGGCGGCATGATCGTGTCCTGGTGGTACGGCGGGATCAGCCCCGTGGCGTTCGCGTCATTGCTCAAAGAGGCGATCGCGCTGCATACTTTTCTCGTCGGCATCATCAAGGCGCCTTTTATGGCGCTGGTGATCGGCCTCATCGCGTCGATGGACGGGCTCGCGACGCAGGGCTCCGCCGAGTCGCTCGGCCGTCAGGTCACGTCCTCCGTCGTCAAATCCATCTTCATGGTCATTGTGATGGATGGTTTGTTCGCCATATTTTTTGCGTCGATCGACTATTGAGCGCGCGATGACCAGCGCCTCGACTTACGCAAACGGCGCCGCGCAACGCCCTAACCGCGACGTCATCATCAGCGTGCGCGACCTCGTCGTCGGTTTTGGCGACAAAAACATCATGAAGGGGCTCAATCTCGACGTTTATCGCGGCGAGGTGCTTGGCTTCGTCGGCGGATCGGGGCAGGGAAAATCGGTGCTGACCCGCGCGATCCTGGGGCTCGTGCCGACGCGGGGCGGCTCCATTCGGGTTTTTGGGCAGGATCGTGACGCGCTGGCGCCCCATGAGCGGCGCGCTCTGGAACAACGATGGGGCGTGCTGTTTCAGAACGGCGCGCTGTTTTCGGGGCTGACCGTCAAGCAGAACATCCAGATGCCGATGCGCGAAACGCGCGAGCTTTCTCAACGGTTTATGGACGAGCTGGCTATGCTCAAGCTTGAGCTTGTAGGCCTGGGCCCCGACGCGGCGGACAAATTTCCGTCAGAATTGTCGGGCGGCATGGTGAAGCGCGCGGCCCTGGCGCGCGCCCTGGCGCTTGATCCCGAGCTTGTGTTCCTCGACGAGCCGACATCGGGGCTCGATCCGATCAGCGCCGCAGAATTTGACGAGCTGATCGGCACGCTCCAGCAGACCCTCGGGCTGACCGTTTTCATGGTGACGCATGATCTCGACAGCCTGTATTCGATCTGCGACAGGGTGGCGGCGCTCGCTGAAGGTCGGGTCATCGCCGCAGGGCCGCTGGAAACTTTGCTCGCATCCGATCACCCGTGGCTGAAAGCCTATTTCCACGGCGTGCGCGGCGGCCGACTGACGGCGGCGCGCGTTGAGCAGAAGGACGAACAATGGAAACCCGCGCCAACTACGCCCTGATCGGCGCTTTCACGCTGGCGGTCGCCTTCGCCGCCTTTCTCTTCGTCTACTGGTTTTCCGGGCCAAGCCAGCTTGGACGTCAGGAAACCTACCAGATTGTCTTCAGCGGCGCGGTCTCGGGGCTGACGCGCGGCTCCTCGGTGCTGTTCAACGGCGTGAAAGTCGGCGAGGTCACCCATCTTGGCATTTCCGAGCAGGATCCGAGCAAGGTCGACGTGCTGGTCAGGATCGACAGCAGAACGCCGGTCAAAGCCGACACGCGCGCACGTCTCGAGACGCGCGGCTTCACGGGCGTTTCAGACCTCCTGCTTGTCGGCGGCACGCCTGGCGCGCCGCCTCTGACCGCGCAAGACGGTCAGAAATACCCGCAAATTCAGGCCGAGCGCTCGGAAATTCAGAATTTGATCGGCAATGTTCAGAACCTGTCGACGAAGGCCGCCGAACTCCTCACGAAACTCGACAAGCTCATCGAAGACAACGGTCCTTCGATCACGGCGACGTTGAAAAACGCTGAAACGGTCAGCAAGACTCTCGCCGACAACTCCGCTTCGATCGCGACCTTCATCCGCGACGCGTCCGACGTCGCGCAGTCGTTGAAACCGGTGGCGGCGCGGCTCGACAAGGTGCTCGCGGCCGGCGAGAAGACGATCAAGGCCATCGACCCGAGGCAGATCAAGGCCATCACCGGCAACATCGCGGGGGCGTCGGAACGCATCAACCGTTTCGCCGCGACGGGTCTGCGCGAATATGAACAGCTCGCGGTGGATGGGCGCAAGGCCATCGGCACATTCGACCGCACGCTGCGTTCGGTCGAAAAAAACCCGTCACAGTTCATCTTCGGACCGTCCCAGTCCGTGCCCGAGTATCAAGGCAACTAGAACGATCGCAAGCGTGGCTTTGAGGCGGTGCGCGGATCGGTTAGAAGACGGCGTAGCCCGACTCGGCGCGCGGGCGAAATGGGGCGACGGGTCGGCATGAAACTGAAGGCGTCCACGGCGACGCATCGCAAGGCCGCGCAAGCGACAGTGATCGCGTCGCTCGCTTTGCTCGCGACGGCCTGCGCCCAGGCGCCGCGCGAGACCTTCGATCTGACGGCCGCGCCGGTCGCTTTGCGAAGCGTCGCGTTGCGCGGCGGCCCGGCGGTCTTCGTGGCCGAACCCGCCGCGATCGCTCCGACCTCGTCGGACCGGATCGTGGTTCGCGCCGGCGATGACAGCGTGGCCGTGCTTCCAGGCGTGCAGTGGTCGGAGTCGCTGCCGCGGCTTTTTCAGCGCCGCCTCATCGAATCGCTGCAGCAATGCGGATTGTCGGCCTCTTCGAACATGGGCGCGCAAACACAGCTGCAGACCGATGTGCGGCGTTTCGAGATCGACATCGTCCGCAATCTCGCCGTCGTCGAGGTTTCCGTTCAGCTCGTCGACGCGGGAAGCGGGCGGGCGAGGGCGGCGCGGATATTCGTCGAAGAAACGCCGGCGCCGGCGCACATCGGCTCGCCGGCGGCGCGCGCGCTGGCCGACGCCGCTGCGCGCATCGCGTTGCGCATCGGGCAATGGACGCGCGCTCGGTTGTAGAGACGGCGGCGGATCGCAGCGTTTTATTCCGGGATCGATCCCTCCCAGAGCATGATGTTCAGGCAAGCGAGAAAGCCGCCGCTCTGGCAGGCGACATGGGTCGCCTCCCGCCAGCGTGCCGCCTCCTCTCGCGTCAGGACGCTCGCCGACACGCAATTTTCCGTCACGCGCGTCAGATCGAAGATGATCTCCGCCGCATCGAGGCTTCTGACGACGAGCGCATGGGCTCGGCAGTCGATGTCCGTAACGCCGCACTCTTCGAGCAGCAGGCCGATCTCGCGGCCGACGTAGGGATTGGCGAAGGACTTTTCCCATAATCCGGCGATTTTCGCGCCGGTTTCGAGATCCCCGTTGTAGACGAAGAATGTTCCCCAATCGGGTTCGGCGACGACGATTCTGCCGCCCCTGCGCGTCACCCGGACCATTTCGCGCAGCGCCTCGCCGGGAGAGCTGATGTGCTGCAAGGACCGATCGATGCGGACGCCGTCGAAGCAGCGATCCTCAAAGGGCAGGCGGCGTGAATCGCCGCCGACGAAGAGCGCGTTCTCAACGCCATGCGCTCTTTCCCGCGCCAGATCGAGGAAGTTCCGCGATGGATCCACGCCATAGACGACCGCCTGCGGGAAGCGTCGCGCCAGCTCGATGACGTCGAAGCCGACGCCGCAGGCCACGTCCAATATCCGACTGCTTCCACAGACCTGAAGCGCGTCCCAGGTCTCCTTCTTATAGCGCTTAAAAAAGGGCGTTCCGTTCATGAAATCGAGACAGCGCGTCAGGGCGGGCTGCATCGCGCCGTCGGCGTTGCGAAAGCTCAAAGCGATGTCTGTCATAAGCGCGCCTCTTCGCGGCTCTCCGCCGCTATTGACTGGATTTCGGGCCTAAGGTCGCGCGTGCGCTGGAGGGGCTAGCGCGCCAAACGGTCGGGTGCTAACTGGACGGCGACAATTCAGGCAGCCGCGGGCGGCGCGACCGCGCGCGGCTCGCAAGCACAAAGGCCCGCGGCGTTCCGCACCGAAACCGTCGGGACGCGCCGCGAACATCGAGCATGGATGAGGAAGAGACAGGCGTCATGGCGAAGATGAGCTTTGAGGATGCTGCGACCCGCTATGGCGCGGAGCCGGGCGGCGGCGCGCCGACAAAGGTCAAGATCACCTTCATCGATTCGCAGGGTCAAGCCCGCGTCGTTGAGGGGGAGGTCGGATCGACCGTGATGGAGACCGCGCGTCGCAACGATATTCCCGAAATCGCCGCCGAGTGCGGCGGCGCCTGCGCCTGCGCCACCTGCCACGTCTATGTCGATGAAAAATGGACGGAAAAGACGGGCAAGGCGTCGCAGATGGAGGAGGACATGCTCGACTTCGCCTTTGACGTGAAGCCGAACTCCCGACTTTGCTGCCAAATCACCGTCAGGCCGGAACTCGACGGGCTGGTCGTCACCACCCCGGCTCAGCAGGGCTGACGCGCAATTATTCCAGACAGCGCTTGCGCGGGTTTGAATCTCTCGACAAATGCGATAGACGAACCCTGATGGCGCGGCGCTTGAGGCCGGCGGGTCGCGCAACGAGCGCATCCGGACAGCCCGCTCATGGCGCGAGTGGCGTCTTTCGATCGTCAGGCCTTTGAAAATTTGGTCAGGAATTGACTATGAACCAGCTTAAGGAAGCCGCGATCGAAACCGATGTCGTCATCGTCGGGGCGGGCCCCGCGGGCCTATTCTCGGTATTCGAGCTTGGGTTGTTGGACATCAAGGCGCATGTGATCGACATTCTGCCGCGCGCCGGCGGCCAATGCTCGGAACTCTATCCCGAAAAGCCCATTTATGACATTCCCGGCCTGCCAGTCTGCACCGGACAGGAGCTGACGGATAACCTCCTGAAGCAGATCGAGCCCTTTCATCCGACCTTTCACTTCAACGAAATGGTCGAGACGCTGACGCCGCTTGGCTCGGCCGAAAAGCCGGAATTTCGTCTCAGCACCGATTCCGGAAAGATTTTCCACGCCAAGGTCGTGTTCATCGCCGCGGGCGGCGGATCGTTCCAGCCCAAGAAGCCGCCGATTCCGAAGATTGAGTCCTACGAGGGCAAGTCGGTGTTTTACGCCGTGCGCCGGATGGAGGACTTCCGCGACAAGAATGTCGTGATCGTCGGCGGCGGCGATTCGGCGCTCGACTGGACGCTCAATCTGCAGCCGGTGGCGAAAAGCCTCACGCTCGTGCATCGTCGCGATCAGTTCCGCGCCGCTCCGCATTCCGTCACCGCGATGCAGGAGCTCGTGGCGGCCGGCAAGATCAACTTCAGGCTCGGCCAGATCACCACGGTCGAAGGCGACGACGGCGAGATGGTCAGCGCGACGCTCAAGGGCAATGACGGCGTCGAAGAGAAGCTCGTTTGCGAGCGCCTGATGCCGTTCTTCGGCCTCACGATGAAGCTGGGCCCGGTCGCCGATTGGGGTCTTCAGCTCAATGAAAATCTCATTCCTGTCGACACGGAAAAATTCGAGACGAGTCATCCCGGCATTTTCGCCGTGGGCGACATCAATTACTATCCGGGCAAATTGAAGCTCATTCTGTCGGGTTTCCATGAGGCCGCGCTCGCCGCGCAGAAGGCGCATCGTTACGTCTATCCCGACAAGAAGCTTCTGTTCCAATACACGACGTCGTCGACCAATCTGCAAAAGAAGCTCGGAGTTTCCTGACGTCGGCCGAAGCTCTTCGAGAGACGTTTGCCGCCGTCGACGTATGCTATATCGATGTCGCGGCGATCGCTGACGACGAATGGCGGCAGCTCGTTGCGCTTCTCGACGAAACAGAAGCGGCGCGGGCGACGCGCTTCGCTTTCGAGGATGATCGTCGCGCTTATATCGCCACTCACGCGCTGCTGCGCGCGCGCCTTTCTGAACGCCAAAAAGAGATCGCGCCGCCGCAGTGGCGTTTCGGCGCGACGCCGCACGGCAAGCCTTTCGTGCATTCGCCGCGGGATGGCTTCAACATCAGCCTCTCGCACACGCGCGGCATGGCCGCCGTGGCGATCGCTTCAGGGCGCGACGTCGGGGTCGACGTCGAATCCTTCCTGAGACCGCGCGATGCGCTAAAGGTGGCCGAGCGTTTCTTCGCGCCCGAAGAGGCGGCGCTTGTGCGAAGAGAGCTTGATCCGCTTGCGCGGAGCGAAGTTTTCTTCGCGATCTGGACTGTCAAAGAGGCCGTCCTGAAGGCCGACGGGCGCGGGCTGGCGGGCGGGCTCGACAGCTTTGTCGTCAACCTGTCGCCGCTCGCCGTTAGCAGCGGCTGTGGCGAGAGCTATGGCGTCGCGCAGTGGCGTCGCGCAGGCTTCTTCATCGCCGCGGCGGCCCGCGGCGGCGAGGTCAACTTCCGCCTCACGGAAACGCGCGCGACCGCGCTGATCCATGTGGCGGATTCATTTGAAGCCTGAAGCCGGCGCGCTACTTGTGTCGCTGGTTCTTCAGGCGCACGCATTGGAGGGGTTATGACCGGCTTGTTGCTCATCGTCATTTTCTACGGCGCGGCTTTGCTGATATTGGCCATTTACCTTCAGCCGAAAAGTTTCGTCGTGCGCCGCGAGGCGGTCATCGATGCGTCGCCGCGCCAGGTTTTTGCGGCGATCAACAATCTGCGCAACTGGGAGTCTTGGTCGCCCTGGTCGAAACTCGATCCGAACGCTGTGGTCCACTACGACGGACCCGCCGCGGGGCCAGGCGCCGCCTTCGAATGGTCCGGCGACAAGAACGTGGGCGCAGGGCGCCTGACGATCGTCGACAGCCAGCCGAGCGAGCGCGTCGATATCAGGCTCGATATGCGTAAGCCCATTGCGGCGAGCAATGACGTGACATTTTTTCTCGCTCCCGACGGCGAGGTGAAAGGGGGCCGCTGGCTCGCGCGCGCGCTTGGATTTGGCGGCGACTCCGCAGCCCGGAAGACCCATGTCGTATGGACCATGTCCGGCGATGTCGGCCTCGCGAGCCGGGCGATGAACATCTTCATGAGCCATGACAAGATGATCGGTCGTCAATTCGAGAAAGGCCTCGAAAATCTCAGCGCCCACCTAGCGAAATAGCGTTGAGTCGCTGACCCGGCGCAGCTCTTGCGCCGCGCGATGCGACACGCCATTTGCATGGCGTCGCTGCGCCCGATGCGCGCCTCTTCCGATCGATCGATGCACCATGCCCGTCGCACGTGACTGACTCGCCATGACCGAAATGTTCGACGCCGCTCTAGCGGCGCTGCGCCAGATCGTGACGCCGCCGTTCCGCGCCGTCCTCGTCAAGAGTCTGGGCATGACCTTCCTGCTGCTGGCGCTGGCCTGGGTCGGCCTCGACAGACTCGCCATGTCCTTCGTGATGGTGGACCATCCCTGGCTGCAGACGGCGCTGGCCTATGCGACGGGCGCGGGTCTGTTCTTCCTGATGGCGTTTCTCATCGCGCCTGTCTCGGTGCTCGTTTCGGGTCTGTTTCTTGACGATCTCGCCGATCACGTCGAAGCGGATCTCTATCCGGCGGGACAGCGCGGCCGCGCGATACCAGCGACGCAGGCGATCTTCATGGGGCTGCGCTTCGCCGGCGTATCGGCGATCGTCAATTTCTTCGCGCTCCTGCTGCTCTTCGTGCCGGGAATAAACGCGGCGGCCTTCCTGCTCGCCAACGCCTATCTTTTCGGCCGCGAATATTTTCTCTTCGCCGCGACGCGTTTCCGCTCGCTGCAGGAATCGGAAGCGCTGCGCCGCCGCCATGCGCCATGGCTGTTCGTCGCCGGACTGTTCATCGCCGTCTTCGTGGCGACGCCGGGACTGAACGTTCTGACGCCGCTTTTTGCCGTCGCCTTCATGACGCGCGTCCACCGGATGCTGGCGCCGGGTCCGCGTGAAGAAGCGGCCCCGTCGAGCCGCTGGCGTTAATGCGGGGTAAGCGACGGGCTCAGCGCGACGGAGATTCGCCCAGGCGCTGCGTCTGATACTGGCCGACCTTGCGATAACGATAGAGATAGGTCGGCACGATCGCTTCGATCGATTGCGGATCGGCGATTCCGAGCCCCTGGAGCGTGCGGCCTTCGGCGATCGCTTCGTCGCTGACGACATTGTCGCGCTTGAGGAGTTCGACCTGATCTCCCGTCATGCGCAGAAGCCTCGGATAAAGTCCCAGGGAAAGCCTGGTCAGCAGTTGCGTCACGCTGGCCATGAGTTTCGCGGTCCCGAAGGAGAGCTTTAGAATGCGGCGCTCGCGCTGCGTCACCTTGAGGATATATTCGACGATCTCCGCGAAGCTTTTGACCTCGGGGCCGCCAAGCTCATAAGCGACGCCCCGCTTGGCGCGGCCGGCGAGCGCGATTGCGACCGCTTCGGCGACGTCGCCGACATAGACCGGCTGGAATTTCGTATCTGCGCCGACGACGGGAATGGCGGAGAAATAGCGCGCCATCGTCGCGAAGCGGTTGAAGAAGTCGTCTTCGGGCCCGAAGATCACCGACGGCCGCAGGATGACCGCGGAAGGGATCTCGGCGAGCATGGCGGCCTCGCCTTCCGCCTTGCTGCGGCCATAGGCCGAGGGCGACTGCGGATCGGCGCCAATCGCGGAAATATGCACGACATTGTCGATGCCGGCCGCCTTCGCCGCCTCAGCGATCGCGCGCGCGCCGCCGGCCTGCACGGTCGCGAATTTCTGCGCGCTGGTTTCAGCAAGAATGCCGACGAGATTGACCACGGCCGAGGCGCCGCGAAGGGCCGCGGCGATCGACTCGGGATGGCGCACATTGGCCTGCACCGCCATCACCTGGCCGACGCGGCCGAGCGGCTGCAGATAAAAGGCGAGGTCGGGCCGACGGCAGGCGACGCGCACGCGCCAGCCGTCGCGCGCCAGCGCCCGGACGACGTAGCGGCCGACGAAGCCCGAGCCGCCGAACACCGTCACCACCCGTCCTTCGCCAATGGTCTGGTTATTGTCGCCGATCATCGCGATTTGCTCCGCTTGCGCCGCGCCGGCTCCGCCGGCCGGAATAGTGGCCAACGCTCTAGCGGAATTTCCCGGTGAGGGAAATCCGTCGGACTGACGCTCTGCTCGCGCGGCGCAGGGCGACGCCCCTTTGTTCGTGGGGCGCATTGACACGAGGCGGCCACTGCCCCTATGAGACGCGCTCATGCCCCAGCCGGCATGCCCAGGTGGCGGAATTGGTAGACGCGCTGGTTTCAGGTACCAGTGGTGAAAGCCGTGGAGGTTCGAGTCCTCTCCTGGGCACCATCAGCCGACTAAATAAGGCCGATGTCGCTGCGCTCAGCTTTCCGCATCCGGGTTAAGCGCGCGCGTTGGGCGAATCCTGACAGCTTGCCTTGAAAGCTTGATGACATTTCTGCAACCGACGGGGGCTGCAGGAGCCGTTTCGTTTTCGCGGCGACCGGCGACCCTCGCTGATGGCGACCTCGATTGATCAGTCGCGGCTGAGCGAACACGAATGACGAAGCCGCCGCGTTCCACGGCGGCTTCCGAGACTGGCGTGTTGCTGAGAATACACCGAGCCGACGAGAGAGACTGAGCGACTGTCGCTGACGGCGGCAGAATGCGCGTTTTTTGATCGTGCGCTGCCGGGTGCAAGGCAAAGCGCCAGACGCGAATAGTTTCGCGTGCATGTTTCGCATGGGCGGGCGCGCAATGGCGAACGCGCGCAAAACCTTATCATCGCAGCGTCCCGCGACTTCCAGGCAAACGGCTTCGCTGTAGGTGGCGCCGCGATTGCATCCGTTGGCGCGAGGGCGTCGCTTGCGACGTCACCCGGTCCAGCGAAGGGCCCCCAGCATTGCCGCTGTCCTGAACGTCTGCTGCGCAGGCGTTCAGGCGGCGGCTTTTTTCGTTTCTGGGTCGCGCGCAGACGCGACGGAAGAGGATCGCGATGAAGCACGCACAGTCCAAGAGGACCACGCGCCAGCGGCCGCGTTGGCGCGGCGCAGAAGTCATGGCCGTCATGGCCGCATTGCTTGCGACGAATGCGACGGCCGCGCCGCGCAAGAGCGCGCCGTCCGAGTCTGCTTCCGTGCAGCAACCAGCGCCGCCGCCGCCTGTTCCGGCGCAGCCCGCGCCGCCTCCGCCGCCGCCCGCGCCTATGGGCGTTTTCGGCGTCGACATGCCGGCGCCCGGCAAGCTTGTCTTCTCGATTACGCCGGTCTTCGCCAATCTCTCCGGCATCAAGATGGGCACGCGCACGGTCTCCAACGAATATATCGTCACGACGGTGCCGTTCTTTCTCAATCCACGACAAACGGTGCGCATCATTCCGCAGAACATCGCGGTCGCCACGCAAGTGATCGGGTTGAACTATGGCGTCACCAAAGATTTCTCGATGATACTGACCGCCGGCATGATCGAGAAGAACCTCAACGCGCTGACCTTCAAGGGGGCATCCGGGATCTTGCCGCTCGGCAGGAGCCTGCCGGGAACGACCAGCCTGATCGACTTCACGCTGTCAGGCGTCTACCGCCTCTATCAGGGCGACGTTCACCGCATCCAGGTTGCATTCGGCTTTTCCTTCCCGACCGCAAACAGCAGGGCCACCTTCTCCAACTTTCTCCTGCCGGACGGCTCGCGGCGCAACATCCGCGCCTTCTATGGAATGCAGCCTGGCACGGGCACATTCGATCTCCTCCCCGGCGTCGCCTACGCGGGATATCTCGGGCCATGGTCATGGGGTCTCGTCTATCGCGCGCGCTTCCCGCTCGGGCCCAATCCGCAACGCTATCTTTGGGGCGATTTGCATGAACTCACCGCATGGGCGGGCTACACCTGGACGCCCGGCCTCACGACGACGTTTCGCGTGAACGGCTCCGCGCAAGGCCCCATCCGCGGATTCGATCCCGAGATTCGCGGCGCCGCCGTTCCCGCCAATCCGGTTTTCTATGGCGGTCAGCGGGTCGAACTCTTCGGCGGCGCGACGGTCAGCGGCAAGTTCATCGGCTATGAGAACGTGACGATCGCGGTCGAGGCGGGTCTGCCGGTCTACCAGAACCTCAACGGTCCGCAGATCATGAAGAACTGGCAGGCGGGCATGTCGCTGCGGTTCAAGATATAAGAGCGCGGACCGCGAACCGGAGACGCATCGCTGAGAGCGCAACTCGCGATGCGTCGCCACAGGCGCGGCCTCGCCTGCGCACACTGGACGCCATCAAATTGAAGATCGTCATCGTCGACGAAAGCCCCATTCGCTCGTTGATCCTCGAGGAAGGACTGCGTGAAGCAGGCTTCACGGAGGTCGCGCGCATCGGCGAAATGCACAATCTGCTGAAGCAGATTTACGCCATCGACCCCGACGTCATCCTCATCGATCTCGAAAATCCTTCGCGCGATACGCTTGAGCAGATGTTTCAGGTCAGCCGCGCGGTGCGCCGCCCGATCGCCATGTTCGTCGATCAGAGCGACACGGCGTCGATCCAAGCCTCGGTGGACGCCGGCGTCTCGGCCTACATCGTGGACGGCTTGAAAAAGGAGCGCATCAAGTCGATTCTTGATCTCTGCGTGTCCCGGTTCAAGGCGTTCTCCAAGCTTCAGGATGATCTCGAGCAAGCCAAATCCGATCTCGAGGAGCGCAAGACGATTGAGCGCGCCAAAGGCATATTGATGAAGGCGAAGAAGCTCTCCGAAGAAGACGCGTACAAGATGATGCGGGGCGCGGCGATGCGCGAGAACAAGAAAATCATCGAAATCGCCCGCTCGGTCATCGTTGCGGCGGAGATGTTCAAATGACTGGCGATGCGCATGTGAAAATCGGCTTCATTCCGCTTGTCGACGCCGCGGCGCTGTTGATCGCGACAGAGAAGCGTTTCGCCAGGGAGGAGGGGCTCGACGTCGAACTGATCCGCGAAGCGTCCTGGGCGAATGTGAGAGACAAGCTCGCCATTGGCCGTTTCGATGCGGCGCATCTTCTGGCGCCGATGGCGGTCGCCTGCACGCTCGGCCTGGGACACGTGCGCGTCCCGCTCGTCGCGCCGATCAATCTCGCGATGAACGGCAACGCCATCACCGTGTCGACGGCGCTTTACGCGGAACTCGCCGCGGAAGACGAGGTCGCGCATCCGGCGCAGACCGCACGCGCGCTGGCGAAACTCGTCGCGCGCCGCCGCGCCGAAGGGCAAGAGCCCTTGACCTTCGGCATGACCTTCCCTTTTTCCACGCATAATTATCAGCTGCGCTATTGGATGGCGGAAGGCGGAATCGATCCTGACGAAGACCTGCGGCTGATCGTCTTGCCGCCGCCCTACATGGTCGAAAATCTTGCGCGCGGCCAGCTCGACGGATTTTGCGTCGGCGCGCCCTGGAGCTCTGTCGCGGTCGACGCCGGCATCGGCGTCATTCTTCATTTCGGCTGCGAGATCTTCGCGCGCGCGCCCGAAAAGGTCCTCGCCCTGCGCGAAAACGTCGTCGCCGATAATCCCGAGCTCGTTGCGGCGCTGATCCGCGCCCTCGACAGGGGCGCCGCCTTCGTCGACGATGCGTGCAACCTAGACGAGGTTTCGCAGATTCTCTCGCGGCCGGAATATGTCGGCGTCGACGCCGAGATCATCCGCCGCGTGCTAAGAGGCCGTTTGCGCATCAGCGGGCGAGACGAGCGGGAGAACCTCGACTATCTCTTCATCGGAAGAGATGGCGCGATGCGGCCGGATCCTCGCCAGGCTGAATGGATCTATGCGCAAATGCTCCGCTGGGGCCAAACGCGCTATGCGCCCGCCATGGCCGATCGGGCGAAGCGTGTCCTGCGCGCCGATCTTTTCGACGCCGTGATCGGCGGCGCGCATGTTCAGCGCGAGATTGACGCCTTTGCGGGACCGTCCTTCGACGGCCAGAGCTATGAGGCTTATCTCGCCGGCTTTGCCATCGGGCAACGCGCGTGAGCGCTGAACCGCTGCTCGAAACCGCCAGAAGTTAGGCGCCTGCCGCCTAAGCATTTGGCGCCCCCGCTCGCCGGCCAATGCCCCTGACAAGCGCCAAACGCCTGCATTCGGCAGGAAAGCGCAAGATCGCCGCGTCTGGCCCGGAACCTGCATTTCTCTATTCGGTCAACGACGACCGCCGGTCCGCCGGAACGAGCCCAAGGCCGGGCTCCGTCACAGAAGCGGCTTCGCATTCGCGTCGCGCTTCGGTCGTCTTGCCCATTCGCACCAGACTAAGGCGAAGCGACCTGTGACCGGACCGTTCGGCCGTTCAGCAGAGTCGACACATGACTGGATTGAAGGATTGTAAGAGTCGCGAAAAGCTTGTCGTCATCGGCGCAGGCATGGCCGCGACGCGTTTCGTCGAAGAGCTGACGAATCATGCGCCGGGCCAATACGACATCCTGGTGATCGGGGAAGAGCCGCGCCTTGCCTATAATCGCGTGCTGCTGTCTTCCGTGCTGGCCGGAGAGTTGTCGGTCGACGATATCGAACTCAAATCCTCGCAATGGTGGCGCGCGGCCGGCGTCGAGACGCTGAGCGGCCGCAGGGTCGTCGCGATCGACTCCGCCGCAAGACGCCTCATGCTCGATAACGGCGATAGCGTCGCCTATTCCAAAGCTGTGCTCGCCACCGGATCACGCGCGGCGAGGCTGCCGATCGAGGGCGCTGATCTTCCCGGCGTTCACACATTTCGAGACGTGCAGGACGTAGAGGCGCTTTCCCGACTAAATAAGGGCAAGCGCGCGCTCGTCATCGGCGGCGGCCTTCTCGGACTCGAAGCCGCCTATGGTCTTGCCCGGCGCGGCGCCGATGCGACTCTCGGGCATGTCATGGATCGGCTGATGGAGCGTCAGCTCGATGCGGCCGGCGCCGAAATCCTTGCCCGTCTCGTGGAAGAGCGAGGCGTGCGCGTGCTTCTCAACGCTCACACGGCGCGCATTGACGGCGTGGGCCGAGTCGAGGGCGTCGAGTTCGCCGACGGTCGAAAGCTGCAAGCGGACGCCGTAATATTCGCTGTCGGCATTCAACCGAACGCCGAGCTTGCGCGACAAGCGGGTCTCGACGTCGGGCGCGGCGTGATCGTCGACGACGGCCTTGAGACGAGCGCGTCCGGCCTCTTCGCCATCGGCGACTGCGCCGAACATCGCGGCGTCTGCTACGGCCTCGTCGAGCCGGCCTATGAGCAGGGTCGCGTCCTCGCCATGCGCCTCGCGGGGCAAGACGCGTCCTACTGCGGCAGCATCGTCGCCACCAATTTGAAAGTTTCCGGCGTGCGTGTTTTCTCGGCCGGCGATCATCTGGGCGAAGGCGATGCGCGTCGGATCGTCTGCAAAGACCCGCGTATGGGAATTTATCGCAAGCTCGTCATACGTGACGACAGACTCGTTGGCGCGGTCCTTATCGGAGACACGAGCGGCTCCGCCGACATCCTCGATCTCATCCGCTCCGGCGAGGATGCATCATCCATGTGCGACGAACTAATGTTCGGTCCGACGATCCAAAAGGCCGCCTGAGATGTCCGTCGATTTCACGCTCGATCAGAAGCGCTATCTCGAAGGCTTCGCCGCTGGTTTCTCCGCGCGCGGCGGACAAAAAGCGCCGCCTGGGCCAGCGCAGCCGATGGGTCCTGACGCGGCGCATATCGCCGCGCAGGATCGCGTCGCCGCTTCAGGCGGCAAGCTGACCGATCAGGAGAAATGGAAACGCGAAGAGCATCCGTTAGACGCATGGCCGCGCCTCGTCGCTCAAGCAAAGGAGAATGCGCCGCCAAAGCCAGCGGACAATTTCCGCTGGCGCTACTACGGGCTCTTCTATGTCGCGCCGGCGCAGGATTCCTATATGTGCCGGCTGCGCATCCCGAACGGCGCGCTCACCCATTGGCAGTTCGCCGGCCTCGCGGATCTCGCGGAGAATTGCGGCGGCGGCTATCTGCATGTGACGACGCGCGCCAATATACAGATTCGCGAGATTGCGCCGAAGAACGCCACCAACATTGTCGAGGCGATTCAGGATCTCGGGCTCTGGAGCAAAGGCTCCGGCGCAGACAATATCCGCAACATCACCGGCACGCCGACAGCCGGCGTCGATCCTCAGGAACTCATCGACACGCGTCCCTATGCGCGCGCCATGCACCATCACATCCTGAATGATCGTTCGCTGTATGGCCTGCCGCGCAAGTTCAACATCGCGTTTGACGGCGCCGGATTGATTGGCGCGCTTGAAGACACGAATGACATCGGCTTTCAGGCGGTCGTCGTAGAGGACGGCCACGGCGTCGCGCCCGGCGTCTACTTCCGTCTCGCGCTCGGCGGCATCACTGGCCACAAGGATTTCGCGCGCGACACCGGGGTCATTGTGCCGCGGGACGAAGCGGTCGAGGTCGCCGACAAGGTTCTGCGGGTGTTCATCGAACATGGCGACCGCACCAATCGAGCCAAAGCGCGCCTCAAATATGTGCTCGACGCCTGGGGTTTCGACAAATTTCTCGCCGCCGTCGAAGAAAAGCTCAAACGCAAACTGCTTCGCGTCGGAGCGGGGGCGATCGCCATGCGCCCGCGCCAGGATCGCGTCGCCCATATCGGCGTGCATCGGCAAAAGCAGCCAGGCTTGAATTGGATCGGCGTGTCGTTGCCGGTCGGTCGCTTCACCCCCGAGCAGGCGCGCGGTCTCGCCGAGATCGCGCGCCAATTCGGCGACGGCGGTCTGCGTCTCACGGTCTGGCAAAACGTGCTGATCACCAGCGTTTCCGACAATCGGGTCGCGGATGCCGTCGCGAGAGTTGAGCGGCTCGGCCTTTCGACAACGGCCTCGCCGATCCGCGCCGGGCTCGTCGCCTGCACGGGCAATTCCGGCTGCCGTTTCGCCGCGGCCGACACCAAGCGGCACGCGGAAGAAATCGCGGCTTACTGCGAAAAATCTGCGCCGATCGATGCGCCGATCAACATTCATCTCACTGGCTGCCATCACTCATGCGCGCAGCATTACATCGGCGACATCGGGCTGATCGGCGCGCGCGTGCCGGTGAACGACGACGGCGATACGGTCGAGGGCTACCACATTCTCGTCGGCGGCGGCTTTGCAGAGGATGCGGGCGTCGCGTCCGAATTCTACCAGAATGTGAAGGCCGAAGACGCGCCGAAGACGGTGGCGAGAATTCTTCGCGCCTATCGAGAAAACCGTTCGAACGCGGACGAAACCTTCGTCGCTTTCGTGCGCCGTCATGACATCGGGACGCTGCGCCGTCTCGTCAATGAGGAGAGCATGGCGTGACTCATCAATCCTCCCCGCCTTTTCTCATTCCGCCGAACGCGCCTTTCACGCCCGAACAGCGCGCCTGGCTCAGCGGCTTCTTCGCGGGCTTCGCCGCGCCGGATGACGGCGCCGTCACCCCGCTTTCGCCGGAAGCCAACGCCGCCGTTCTCGCCGGCGCGCCGGTCGAGGGCGATGATGGCGAAGCGCCCTGGCATGATCAGACATTGGCGCTCGATGCGCGCATGCAGCTTGCGCAAGGCCGCCCGCTGCGCCGGCGCATGATGGCGGCCATGGCGCAACAGGACTGCGGCCAGTGCGGCTACAATTGCGAAACCTATGCGGACGCGCTCGCCGCCCGAAAGGAAGAACGTCTCAATCTGTGCGCGCCTGGCGGCAAGGACACCGCGCGGATGCTGAAGTCGCTGGCGGCGGAGCTCGATCATGCGCCGCAAACGCCGGCTGCTGCTGCGCGGGTTGAACCGGCGATCGCTTCAGCGCCGGGCCGCTCTCGCGACAATCCCGCCTGCGCGACTTTCCTTTCACGCCGTCGGTTGAACAGGGATGGCTCGGAGAAGGAGACCTGGCATGTCGAATTCGACCTCGCCGGAAGCGATCTGAGCTACAAGGCCGGCGATAGTTTCGGCGTGTTTCCCAAGAATGATCTCGGCCTCGTCGACCAGATCATCGCCATGCTCGGCGCTTCGCATGTGACGCCGGTGCGCGACAAGACGCTGCGCGATGTTCTGCTGAGCGACGTTTCGCTCTCCTTGGCGCCGGATGCGCTCTTCGAACTGATCTCCTTCATCACCGGCGGCGCGCAGCGCGAGAAGGCGCGCTTGCTCGCCCAGGGCGAGGATCCCGACGGCGACGCCGCGATGCTCGACGTGCTCGCGGTGCTGCAGAAGTTTTCGAACGCGCGCCCGCACCCGGAGGCTTTCGTCGAAGCGCTTGAGTCGCTGCAGCCGCGACTTTACTCCATTTCGTCATCGCCCAAGGCGACGCCGGGACGCCTGTCGCTGACAGTCGACGCGGTTCGCTACGTCATCGGCAAGCGCAAACGTCTCGGAGTCGCTTCGACCTTTCTCGCCGAACGCGTCGCGCCGCGCGAGGAAATCTCCGTCTATGTGCAATCGGCGCATGGCTTCGCGCTGCCGGACGATCCTGCGACGCCGATCATCATGGTTGGGCCGGGCACCGGCGTCGCGCCGTTTCGCGCCTTTCTACAGGAGCGCGCGGCGACCCGCGCCGCCGGCAAGAACTGGCTGTTCTTTGGACATCAGCGTTCCGCCTGCGATTTCTTCTACGCCGACGAATTCGAAACGATGAAGGCGACGGCTCTTCTCACGCGTCTCTCGCTCGCCTGGTCGCGCGACGGCGCGGAGAAATTCTATGTGCAGGACCGCATGCGCCAGTCGGGCCGCGAACTATGGGCGTGGCTTGCGGAAGGCGCGCATTTCTATGTCTGCGGCGATGCGCAGCGCATGGCCAAGGATGTCGAGCGCGCGCTTGTCGACGTGGTCGCCGGATTCGGCGCGCGCAGCGTCGATGAGGCGGTCGCCTTCGTCGCTCAGCTCAAGAAGAGCGGGCGCTACCAGCAGGACGTGTATTGAGGCCGCTCATGCTCGACGGAGTTATGGCGGCGACGCCGCACGAAGATCTGCACGCTCATACGTCGTCTAATCAGGCGACCGCGACGCGCTCCACCTGCCCCTATTGCGGCGTCGGTTGCGGCGTGCTCGCGTCAAAGGGCGGCGACGTTATGGGCGATCCGGCGCACCCCGCGAATTTCGGCCGCCTCTGCTCGAAAGGCTCGGCGCTCGGCGAAACTCTCGGGCTCGAAGGACGTTTGCTCCATCCGCTGCGCCGCGAGGCCGATGGCGCCTTTGCGCGCGTAAGCTGGGATGCGGCGCTTGACGAAGTCGCGAACGGCCTGCGCCGGGTCGTCCATCAACACGGTCCCGACGCAGTCGCCGTCTATCTCTCGGGCCAGCTTCTGACCGAAGACTATTACGTCGCCAATAAGCTGATGAAAGGCTTCATCGGCTCGGCGAACGTCGACACCAATTCGCGCCTGTGCATGGCCTCCACTGTCGCCGGCCACAAGCGGGCCTTCGGCGCCGACGTGGTGCCTGGCTGTTACGAGGATCTGGACGAAGCCGATCTGATCGTGCTCGTCGGCTCCAACGCAGCCTGGTGTCATCCTGTTCTTTTCCAGCGCATCATGCGCAACAGGGAGACTCGCGGCGCGAAGCTCATCGTCATCGACACGCGGCGCACGCCGACGGCGGAATCCGCCGATCTGTTCCTGCAGATTGCGCCGGGCGCGGATCAGACGCTGTTTTGCGGCCTGCTCGTCCATCTCGCGAAGGTCGCCGCCTTCGACGATGAATACGTCCGTCGTCACACGGCGGGCTTGCAGCAAGCGCTCGAAGGCGCGCAAAACATCGCGCCCTCGATTGAAGCGACTGCGCTCGCGACCGGACTGCGCGAGGTCGACATTGCGTCGTTCTTCGAATTGTTTGCGCAGACGCCCCGCGCCGTCACAGCCTTCTCGCAAGGCGTCAATCAGTCGGCGCAGGGGACCGACAAAGTCAACGCCATCATCAACTGCCATCTCGCGACGGGGCGCGTCGGCAAGCCTGGCGCATCGCCCTTTTCGCTGACCGGCCAGCCCAACGCCATGGGCGGACGCGAAGTCGGGGGACTCGCGAACAGCCTCGCCGCGCATATGGGCTTCGACGCGGAAAGCGTCGATCGCGTTCGCCGCTTCTGGAATGCGCCGCGCATTGCGACGCGCGAAGGACTGAAGGCGGTGCAGATGTTCGACGCCATCGCGCGCGGCGAGATCAAGGCGCTGTGGGTCGTGGGAACCAACCCCGCGGCGTCTCTCCCGAACGCTGATGCGGCGCGCGAAGCGCTCAACAAGCTCGAACTCTTCATCGTCTCCGACAATGTCGCGTCGAACGACACGATCAACAGCGGCGCGCATCTGCTTTTGCCGGCGCTGGCGTGGGGCGAGAAGAGCGGCACGGTGACGAATTCCGAGCGCCGCATCTCCCGGCAGCGCGCGTTCTTGCCGCCGCCGGGAGAAACGCGCGCCGACTGGGCCATTTTCGCCGATGTCGCGCGGCGCATGCGATTCGCGGGCTTCAGCTACCTCTCGGCCGCCGACGTTTTTCGCGAACACGCCGCGCTATCGGCGTTCGAGAATGATGGAACGCGCGCTTTCGACATCGGCGGCCTCGCCCGGCTGAGCGACCGCGAATATGAGGCGCTCGAGCCGGCGCAATGGCCGATCCGCGGCGGAGAACCCAAAGAGCGCGCGCGCCTCTTCGCCGATGGCGGCTTCTTCTCGAAGGATGGCCGGGCGACATTCATCGCGCCGGCGAAGCCGAGGCTGGCGACCCGGCTGACGGATGAGTTCCCGCTTCGGCTCAACACCGGCCGCATTCGCGATCAATGGCACACGATGACGCGCACCGGCGTGAGCCCACGCCTAGGGCGACATCTCCCGGAGCCCTTCGTCGAGATCAATCCGTCAGACGCAACGCGTCTCGGTGTGGAAGAGGGCGGATTCGCCCGCGTCGCCACGCCGTACGGGGGCTGCGTCCTGCGCGTCCTGGCGACTGATCGTCAGCCCGCGGGGCATATTTTCGCGCCGATCCACTGGACGGAAGAAACCGCGGCGGATGGGCGCATCGGCGCGCTTGTGGCGCCTTTCGTCGATCCCTTCTCAGGTCAGCCGGAATCGAAGGCGACGCCCGCCAACGTCACGCCGGTGCGTTTTGCGCGCCAGGGCTTCCTGCTCTCCCGTAAGCCGCTGGCGCTGCCTCGCGACGTCTGGTGGACGCGGGTGGCGATCGCGAAAGGCCACGGCTATCGCCTCGCCGCCGATCTCTCGGATGACGATTGGACGGCCGTCATTCGCGCGGCGGCGCCGGGCGAGGACGTCATCCAGCTGATCGATGAAACAAAAGCGCTCTTTTCGGGCGCCGCTTTCGCCGAGGACCACGCAGCGCTCGTCTGGTCTCTCGCTCCCGTTCCGCCCTCCTGGGACCTGGCGCTCGAACTCTTTGCCCGAGACCGCGTCGACGCTTCGCAGCGGCTCTCGCTGCTGTCAGGACGCTCGGCCAGGGGACCGGCCAATGACGGTCCCCTCGTCTGTTCGTGCTTCAGCGTCGGCCAGAAGCAGATCGAAGCCGCAATCGAAGAAGGCTGCCGCTCCGCGTCAGACGTCGGCAAGGCCACCCGCGCGGGGTCCAATTGCGGCTCATGCCGGCCGGAAATCGAACGTCTCGTCAAGATTTCTCTTGCGGCCGCGTCTTCGGCGGATTCGGCGCGAGAGGACCTAACCCACATGATAGAAGGAGCATCTGATGAAACTATCGGATTTTAGGAAGGCCGGTCATTGGCCGACGCTGCTTGCGGCCTTCCTCTACTTTGACGTCAGCTTCATGGCCTGGGTCTCCCTCGGCCCGCTGATGATCTATATCACCAAGGGCATGCCGATCTCGGTCGAGGACAAACTCTCGCTTGTCGCGATTCCCGTTCTCGGCGGGGCGTTCTTTCGCGTTCCGCTCGGCCTCCTCGCGGACGCGATCGGCCCCAAGATGACGGGCGTTGTCGCTCAGGCGATCGTGATGTTCGCCGTTTCTCTCGTGTGCGTCTTCGGACTAAGCGGTTCGATGTCAATCGCGCTTTTCGGCCTCTCGCTCGGAATCGCCGGCGCGTCCTTCGCCGTCGCGCTGCCGCAGGCAGGCCGCTGGTATCCGCCGCAGTATCAGGGCCTGGTGATGGGCATCGCCGGCGCCGGCAATATGGGCGTCGTGCTTGACACGCTTTTTGCGCCATCGATCGCGGAGGCTTACGGTTGGCAAACCGTTTATGGCGTTCTGCTGGCGCTGATGGTCGTGGTGCTGCTCGTCTACGCATTGGCCGCCAAGGACGCGCCAGGCGCCAGGACGACGATCGATCTCGCCGACTACGGCAAGATGCTGGCGGACTCCGACAGCCGCTGGTTCATGTTCTTCTACTTCATCACCTTCGGCGGCTTCGTCGGTCTCGCCTCGGCGCTGCCGCTCTACTTCACGACGCAATACCACGCGACGGGCGTCGCCGCGGGACTGATGGTCGCGCTGATCGTCGCTTTCGGCTCGGGGTTCAGGCCGGTCGGCGGCTATATCGCGGACCGCATCGGCGGGGTGAAGACGCTGTCGTTTCTCTTCCTCATCGTCTCCGCCTGTTATTTCGCCGTCGCCTTTCTTCCGGCCGGGGCCGCGCCGGCCAAGGGCGTCGCGGGTTGGAGCCTGATGCAGCTGCCGCCGGTCGCTTTTGCGGCGGTGGCGCTGTTCTCCATCGGCGTCTTGTCTCTCGGCATGGGCAATGGCGCGGTGTTCCAGCTGCTACCGCAACGCTTCCGTCGTGAGATCGGCGCGATGACAGGGCTTGTCGGCGCCGCTGGCGGTCTCGGAGGGTTTTTCCTCGCCAAGGCGCTGGCCTTCTCAAAAGGCGCGACGGGAGGCTTCACCGCCGGTTTCGTCTTCTTCGGTTTCCTTGCGCTCCTCGGCCTCGTAGGCTTGGTGTTCGTCAGGACGCGCTGGCGCACCACCTGGGGCGCGGTTTCCGGCGCGCGAATCTGAAGACGAGAAACCTTCGTGTCGGTCCGCGTCGTGCATGATCTTCGAGTCGAAGCGGGCTTTTCCACACAGAAGGGCCGACGGCCGGACAATCAGGATTACGTGGCCTATTGCCTCGGTCCGGGCGGCGGCGGCGCCTTGCAGGGCGTCGTCGCCGCCGTCGCCGATGGCGTCGGCGGTCACAAGGGCGGGCGCGCAGCTGCGGAAACCGCTGTGCGCATTTTCATCGACGGCTATTATGCGCAGCCGGAGACTTTGGGCGTCAGCCGCGCCGCGTCCCGTTCGCTTGAGGCGGCCAACAGCTGGATCGCGGCTCAGTCGAGGGTCGATCCTGCTCTGGAAGGCATGGCGACGACGTTCAGCGCGCTGATCCTGTCGCGTCGCAAGGCTTTTATCTTTCATGTTGGCGATTCCCGCGTCTATCGACTCGCTGGCGACGACTTCGAGAGGTTGACGAAGGATCACACGATCGGTCGCGGCGATTTTGCGCATGCGCTGCTTCGCGCCGTGGGTTTCGAGGATGCGCTCCTTTTCGATCAGGGAATGCTCAGTCTCAATCTTCATGATCGCTTTCTGCTCTGTTCGGACGGCGTCCATGGCGCGCTGACCGACGACGATCTTTGCGCGCTGCTTGCGCAAAGGCGCGGCCCGCAGGAGACGTCGGAAAGAATCGTTCAGACCGCGCTCGAGATGGGCAGCAACGACAACGTCACGGCGCTCGTCGTCGACATCGTCGATGTGCCGCCCGCCGACGCGCGCGCCTTGTCAGCCGCCTTCGCGGGACTGCCGATCCGCGAATTGCCGGCTGTCGGAGATCGCATCGATGATTTCCAAATCGACGCGCTGCTTTCCGAAGGGCGCTACAGCCGGCTGATGCGCGCCACGGATACGCAGAACGGTAAAGATGTCGCGTTGAAATTTCCGCATCCGCGCGTCGCCGACGACACAGCCTATCGGCTGGCCTTCGTCAACGAAGCCTGGGTCGCTGCGCGGGTGCGAAGTCCGTTCATCGGCGAAGTGATCGAACTGCTCCCCGGCCGACAGACGCGCCTGTATTCCGTGATGCCTTATTACGAAGGCGAGACGCTGGAGCGGCGTCTTGTTCGAGAGCCGCGGATCGATCTTGCCGAGGGCGTTTCAATCGCCGCGCGTCTGTCGCGCGCGATCGCCACGCTGCATCGCTGCGGCGTGATTCACCGGGACATCAAGCCGGACAATGTCATTCTGCTCGCAGATGGCGGGCTGCGGCTGGTCGATCTTGGCGTCTGTCGCGCGCCGAACCTCGAGAATTTGCCGGAAGCCCATGCGCCGGGCACGCCGAGCTATATGGCCCCCGAGCTTTTCGATGGCGCCGCCGGCGATGAAGCGTCAGATCTCTTTGCGCTCGGCGTAACGGTCTATCGCATGTTCAGCCGTTGCTACCCTTACGGCGAAATCGAGCCCTTCAGCAGACCGCGCTTCACGAAAGCGCCGCCGCTCGCGCTCAAGAGACCGGATCTTCCCGCCTGGCTCGACGCCGCGATCCTCAAGGCGATCGCCGTCGAGCGCGGCGACCGTTTCGGCGATGTGCTGGAATTCGCCTTCGAACTCGAAAACGGCTCGGCGCGCGGACAACCGCTGGCGCTGCGCAAGAAGTCTCTCTACGAGCGCAATCCTCTCATTTTCTGGCAGACGCTGAGCCTGCTGCTCGCGCTCTTGCTGGCGGCCGCCGTGTTCTACCGGTAGAACGCTGGTCGCCGGCTAGCGTCGCTTCGATCCAAGCGAAACTGGCGTTCGGCGGTCGCGCTAAGCCGAAGGCGCTTCCCTCGCGGAGCCTTGTGCGCCGGCGCACAGCGTCAAAGCGCGTCTCTCCTTAAGTTCCGATTAACGCGAAAGGAGAGCGCCATGAAACCGATGATCACCACAGGAATTTTCGGAATTATCGCCATCGCCATCGCCGCCGAAGCGCTCAACATCGCCATGGCGTTTGGCGAATTCAGCCACGTCGCCGCCTATAATGCGGGGCTTTTCTAGCTTCGCGGCCGACCGCGGAAATCAACGGGCAAATGCGCGTATAGCGAGAGTGTGCATTGCGCCAATTGACGGTCTGAAAAAGCTGCGCCGGCTACCTTGCCGTTGATGTCTCTCCATAGAACAATGCTTCCGCTTCTATGCGGGAAGCTATCTTATCGGGGAGCATTTTCATGAATGGCTTCAATTCCAAGCATGCCCCTCGGCCCGAGTTCGGACGACGCAGCTTCATCACATGCACCGCGGTCGCCGCCGGCGTGGCCGCCACGGGTGGAGTTGCCGCCGCCCGTGCAAAATCGCTGAAGGATAATGCGGCCGCTACGACGCCGGCTGCGTCCGACACCGCGGTGCCCATCCAAGCTTTGGAAGATAAGCGCAAATTCATGGAAGAGGCGGCGGCGCTCGCGACCGAGTCGGTTGAAAAAGGTTGGGGCGGGCCATTTGGCGCCGTGATTGTGAAAGACGGAAAAGTGATTGGACGGGGACAAAATCGCGTCCTCCTGACGGGATGTCCCGTCTTTCACGCCGAGATCACCGCAATCATGGACGCCTCGCAACGGCTGAACCCCAAAGCGCTGCTCGGCAGCGACTACGGCGCCGGCACTATTCTCGAAATGATTCCAAGGGAGCCGGGCTCTCCGGATCTTGTCCCCGAGCGCGCCAAGATGCTGAAGGGCTGCGAAATATACATCAATGGCGCGCCGTGTCCGATGTGCATGAGCGCAATCTACTGGTCGCGCATCAGTCACGTATATTTCGCGGCGAGTCTCGAGGACACCAGTCACATCGGATTTGACGACGCTTTCCAATATGCTGATTTCAAAAAGCCCTGGGACCAGCGTAGCATCGCCGTCACGCCGAATTTCGAGCGAGACGTCGGACTGACCGCTTACCGCGCTTGGGAAGACAAAAAGGACCGTCACCCCTATTGAGGCGCTTGGAAGGCGTCTCGCGCCGAAGGAACGCTCGCTGAATTCGCTGCAAGCGTTCATCGCAGTAGCGAATTTACGCTTCCCGGCCGAGCGCGGGGAAAAAGCCTTTGCCGACGCGCCGCGTCGCGACGTCCCCGAGGATATCGCGCCACATGCGGTAAGGATTGCCAAAGACGCTCTCGCCGAGATCCCGATCCGCGAGAGCCGCAGCGAGACATGCCATCGCCTGAGGCAGATCGTGCGCATTCTCGAGATAGAGAAGGCGGGCGCCCACCGCATCTTCGCCCATCAGCGACATTGCGGCTGCGATCTCGATATTGTCGCGGCGTCCGAAAGCCACGCCGCATACGCAAAATAGGGAAGTCTCCCAAACAGCCGGATCGCTCTCGTCGATGAAGGCGCGCAGCCCTCTGACGATCGACGCGTACACCGCCTCTCCGACCGCGGTGATGATCTTTTCGAGTTCCGGCTGCACCTGTCGGAGAGCCTCAGGGAATTCTACTTGCGTCGCCATTTGACCGGCGGACCAGTTCCCGGAGAGCTGAAGAAGCTGGCCAAGAACGACTTGCGCCGGCGGCGCCAGCTCGGCGGGCAGCTCATGAGACAAACGCGACACGGCCTCCTCGAGGGCCTGATTCAGGCGGACGGCGGCGAGTCGCCCCGACTCAAGATCCTTCCCGCGCACCAGCCGCGCCCAGGTCGCCTGCGCGCCGATGACCGCATGCATCAACGACTTGATCTGGCGAAGCCACGGCGTTGGCGGATAGGACTTCACGACCGCGCCATGCTCGATACGCCAGATTTCGCCGGTTCCGATCAAGGTGACCGCGGAGAGAGGCGCCGATGCGAACACTTCATCGCGATTTGCGCCGTAGAGCGTCCGAAAGGTTGTGTTGATCTCGCTGAAAGGATCGCTCTGCATAGATTTTCAGGCCTCTCGAATATTCGATATTCATCAACAAGACAGCGGCGAACTTCGTCGTCATTTCCAGAAGGGGCGGACGTGTTCGAGGTCTCTCCAAAGCGCCTTGGCGCCGGTCCAGCCAAACTCGGCGCGCGCCTGACTGGCGCCGATCATCCAGCCAACGGCGCGCTGTATCGACGGGTCGCCGGCGCCGAAACCATCTGTACCTGTGAACATGGCTTTCATCGTGGCGGCGTCGTTGAGATCGCCAAAAACATTCTGCAGCTTTTTGAGACGCTTTAAGAAAGGACCCACGCGTCTCGCCGGAAAGAGCGAGCAGAAAAACTCGACGGCATAGCGCAGCTTTTTTAGTTCCTTGCGCAACTCGTGCCGCTGTTCGACCGTCAGCGTCGCAAGCCCATGAGCGCGCTTGGCGACCTTCTTCCAGCGCTTGTCTAGAGATTGGCCGGCCAGCGCCGCAATCGGCGCCGCCAGCCGCTCGGTCTGGTCGAAATCCTGGGGCACAAGCCAGCCGCGCGTTTCGACGAACCGCGTAAGATCGATGAGGAAAGATTGCACGCGGGCTCCGTCGAGAAGCTCGCGCAGCAGCTCGCGGCGTTCTCGCGCTTGCCGCAAGACCACATCGGCGAAAGCGGAAAGCTCAGGCACGTCCGGATGAATCTCAGCCTCCCTTCGCGCCATGTCGTTGGCTATGACGTCGAGATCTCTAACGCCGCCGACCTCCTGACCGAGCCAGCGCGCTTCGGCGTCAAGCCGCTCCATCTCCGGGCTTCTGAGCACGGGCGCAAAGACGGAAAACGCGCTTCGCAACCGTCGCAGGCCGATCCGCAGCTGATGCGGACCTTCGACGTCGTCCAACTGACGAACGACCGGCACGTTCATCGCGATTTGATCGAGGCATTCGCGCAGGACGTCACGCGCGGCTTGCTCGGCGGTCAGCGCCGGATCGAGGGAAAGATTCTCAGCGTTGCGGGGAGAGAGGGGCAGGTCGATCCGCCCCTCTTCCGCCAAGAGATAGCCGCGGGCCGCCTTGGAAAGGCGGGAGAGCAGCAGTCCGCCATCCGGCACGACGATATGCGCGATGTCGAACAGTCCGCTGGCCTCCCCCGCGAGAAGTTCGATCTCCAATTCGGACAGTTGGGCGGAGCGTTCGCCAGCCCGAACCTCGCCGACGTCGACGGCAAGCTCCGCGCGCGTGCCGTTGGGAAGCGTGAGCTCGCTCGCGCTGCGCTTGATCGCTGTCTCGAAGACAGGCTGAAGCGGCGCGCCGTTCACGCGGCGAACGATCTCCTCCCGGATCGTCTGATCGGGAATCTCATCGAGGCACACGCGCCCGCCGGGCGCCGGGTTCTCTAATTCGCCGACTTGGGACAGTCCGCCATGCAGAGTTCTCCCGGTTTTCACGCCCTGAATCCACCGCCGCCCATCGCGCCTCAGTCTCAGCGCGATCCCGGCCTTATTCAAGGCGTGATCCGGCGTATCCAGATAGATGCTTCTGAGCGTCTTCGTCACAGGCGCGCGGTGGACCAGCTTCGACGCCTTCACCCGCGCCCAAATTTCTCTCGACTTTGTTTCGTCGAGCAGGATTTTCAGCTCGATCTCGCTCATGCGACGAATTTATATCATTTTTATGGCGGCGTGTAGGTTCGACCGGCGCTGCTTCGGCTTGGTCGGCTCGCAGTTATGGCTCTGTCTGGCCGGCTTCTTTTTTCGGCTTCTTTTTCTTGAGCACGATCGTCAGCTTGTCGCCCTTTTTCGACACTTCGACGGACTTCAACAGGCTTTCTCCCGGAGAAACGCTGCCGCCGACACTCTCAATCCACTGCTGCAAGATTTCCGCTTCCGTTTTCTCGCTATCCGTCATGTCGCCTCTGAACCTTCGGCTGTGTCGCATGGAACCGATGGCAGAGCCAAATGTGCGTCGGCTACGATGGATCACATACCCAAGTTATTCGCCTTACGAAGCAGAATGGCAACGTCATAAATGGCGAGAACCGCAGCTTGGTCCTCCTGTTGTCGAGTGACCGCTAGAAAAGCGCCTGTCGTCAGATCTCGCAGCGTCGCTTCGGGGCATTCGTCGCGTACGTGGGCGAGCAGCTTCTCGCCACGAAATCCTTCGGAAGCCCGGCGAACAAATCTCGCGGCGATTGAACGGCGCTCAGCGCTGAACATGATTCCAAGCGCCAGGTTCGTCGACCTCCGCCTCCCTGCACCCAGACATCGTTGAAAACTCTTGGAAACGGAGTTCCCGGGTTGCATGTGATCTCCACCTATGGGCGCTCGAGCATTCGGGCAAGCGTCGCCTGGCGCCCAACGCTTCCAACCCAACACCCTCCCATTTCGTTACGGTCTGTGAACACGGCGAAATTCCCCGCCGACTCGGCGCCGGCGGGGTGAAAATTTACGGGTTTTGAAAGCCGCATCGCTATCGCCTGTCGGTTACGTTCTCGTGACTGGCGAGTTTGCGGTTCGTCGATTGGCGTAACGCGGCGGCAGCGTCGGCGCCGTTGTGCGAGTCGAATTCCGCCTCAGCAGCGCGTGAACTCGTCCCGTTTGTGGACTGCCCCTAATTTGGAGTCTCCCAGATTGCGATCCGATCTCGACCTGCGGCTTTTGCCGCATGCAAGGCTTGGTCGGCGCGGTCAATCGATTGTTCCACCGGCGCGGATGGGTCGAGCATCGCAAGACCGAAGGAAGCCGTCACCGTCAGCGGCAAATAGCCCTCGACGAAGAACTCCCTGTCCGACAAGCCTTCGCGCAACTGCTCGGCAATTGCGTGACCCTGCTCGAGGTCCGCATCCAAGGCGGCGTAGAGGAATTTCTCGCCTCCAAATCGAAAAAACTCGTCATGAGGCCGCAAGTGGGACATCACAAATTCTGCGTATTGCACGAGAAATTCATCGCCCAGCGTGTGGCCATATGTGTCGTTCACCTCCTTGAAGTGATCCAGGTCCATCATCACGAGGCATGTGGGTCGCTGCGCGAGCGCCTGCCGCTCACGCAACGTTGTCAACATCGCGATGTGATTGCCCGCGCCGGTCAATGGATCGCGATTACGGAGCGCGTCCTCGAGTTCGTGCTTTATCGTCACCAATTGTGCGCGAACCTGTTTCTGAGCCGACAGGAACAATTCATAGTCCTCAAGGGGAATGGACCGATGTTCCGCCGCGATCCGTAGCATGATCGCCGCATGGCGGTGCATTAGTTCGTGCGCGGCCAAGATCTGGGAAAAACTTGGGTGCAAACCCAGACGACTGGCGCCGACGCCATGCAACCATTGTCCAAGCGGCCAACTGTAGTTCGCGCCGTCCTGGAGATCGCGTTCGTCCGGAACTTGGCCGCATATGATGGTTCTGTTGAAATTCTCGTACCAGAGCTCGTGCTGAAAAAGCGCCTGCCGCAGATCATTCAGCGCTGAGCGCTTTTGCTCCCGGCTCAATCCCGAAAATGGCATGGGGCACCGAAGTCATCAGCTTTGATTACGCGAAGCGTTCCGCGGCACGATACGCCAATTCGTTGTCACATTCCCTGGAAGCGACTTTTGTTGCTTTGGCGCCTTCGCGCGGAGAAGATTATGCCTGGGGGATAGACGCAGCCCTCAGCGGCCGAACAGGCCGCGCATCGCGGCGAATAATCCCTTTGACCGCTCCTGCGGCGGCGCCTGCGCGAGGCTTTCGGCTTCGAGCCGCGCGGCGTCGAGTTCGACTCCGGCGCGCGCGACGAGCGCGGCGAGCGTCGGCGCTTCATGCGGCGGCGCCCAGCCGCCCATGCGCCGCAAATCGAAATAGGCGTCGAGCATGTCCGCGGCGTCCATCGCGCCCTCTTCGGCGAAATGCGCGCGGGCCCGTTCGACGCCGGCGGCGTCGGCGATGAGTCGCGCCGCGTTGGCCGCTTCGCGCCGCACGCCGTCGTCGATCGCCAGAGCGATGCGCGCCTCGCGCAGCGCGGCGAGATCCGGCTCCTTCAAGAGCGCGCGCATGAGTCGCGCTTCCTGCGCGGCGTCGACGCCGGCCGGCGCCATGCCTCGAGCGCCGCAGGCGTCGAGATAGCGGGCGAGGAGAGAGGGCGCGCCGCGCGCTGCGGCGGCGTCCGCGAGAAGCCGCGCCGATTGCGCGAAGTCGCCGCCCTGCGCGATCGCCGCGGCAAGCACGGGGTCGGCGCAAAACGCCCCATAGCCGCCGAGCTGCTGCAGCCTCGCGCGCGCCGGCGCCGGCGCGCCGAGGAGGAGCGCGGCGAAACTCGCTTGCGCGAGAGGCTCGAGCGCCTCCCACAGGCCCGGCGGCTCGAACCGCGCGGCGACTTCCGCGCGCGAAAAGGCGGCGTTGAACGAGGCCACCAGCTTGTCGCGCCGGCCCCTCAGCCCCGCGGCGCGCTCCGCCACGGCGCGGGCCGCTGCGCCGCTCGCGGCGCGCGCGGCATCGGCGGCGCGGCGCATGAGTTCATCGATCATTCCCTCGTCGTCTGTCGCACGGCGGGCCACGAGCCCGTCGCCCTCGACGCGAAACAGCCGGGCGAAGGGCGGTCCGCCCGGATCGATCGGCGCGACGCCGAGGTCGCCGGGCCCCGCGGCCGGGCAGACGAGGCCGACGTCGTCGCCAAGCGCCGCGCCGTAGAATTCGATCTCGACGGTTTCGCCCATGCCCGGCGCGCTTTTCTCGCGGCTGCGGCGCAGGGCGACGCCGTCGATCTCCGCCTCTTCAGGATCGACCAGCAGCGCGAGAAGATTGCCGACGACGACCGGCTCCGCTGTTTCGGCGGCGTCGGGATGTTCATGCGGATCGCCTGTCGCCTGTCGAATGTCTTCGAAGGTCAGCGGATCGACGGCGGGTTCGCCCGCCGCCCGCTGATCGAGAGTCCAGCCTTTGAGCCGCCGGCGCTGGTTCATCGCGAGCGCCACGCTGCAGCGGCCGAGCAGCGTCGCGCTCTCCTCGATCGAATCGGGAATGCGCAGGCGTAGGATGACGCGCGGCGCGCCGGACTCGCGCAGCCAATGTTCCATGATGGCGAACGGCGCCTCGCGCGCGTCGCCGGCCGCCGCCGTCTCGAAGGGCGCCGCCTCCAGAACCAGTCGGCTCTGATAGGCTGGGAAGACGCGCCGCGTCAGCGCAAGGCGAATGACGACGGCGCCGTCGGCGCGCTCCACGGCGCGGCGCTGGCCGATCGCCCAGACCAGTCGCGCGCCAGCCGCCGTGGTCTGCTCGCGCGATAGTCGTTCGACGTCGCCGCGCGCCGGAAACGCCGCCATCCGAAAGGCGACGGGATCGGCGCCGCCCGCGTCCGGCAGCAGCGTCAGGAGCAGACGCCATTCGCCCCCTTGCGGCAGCTCGCGCTCGGCGACGAGCGCCAGGATGAGTTCGGCGCCGTCGGCGCCGGTCAACCGAACGAAGCGATGTTCGGGCGGCAGATCGATGATGATGATGCGGGCGCGCCAACGCGCGGGTTCAATGACGTCGACGAGCGCGGGCGCGCTCGTGAAGCGCTCGTCGCGCGCCGAGATGACCGTAAGTTCCGGACGAACCGCGGCGGCGGCCGCGCGTTCGGCGCCGTCGAACCAGCCAATCGCCAGCCTGCGCCGGCCGTCCCAGAAATAGTCGAACTGTTCTCTCCACATTGACGGCCGCGCCTGAGAGTGAGGCATGGCGCCGCCGCCATGCGAAGCTGAAGTCAGAGGGAGCATATCCGCGCGCCCTGCGGTCGCGCAATTCGCCGGCCGCGCGTCGCCGCCGGCGCCGTCTCGCTTGCGACAGCGCCAAATTGTTATGCAATCCCATGACGTTGTTCCGCCACATAGTGCGCGTAAACGGCGAAAGCGCCGACCGTCGCCTTCGCAATAAAGCTCGCCTGCGCGGGCGTGATGGTGCGGATTTCAGGGCGAAGCGATAGCGAAAAGCGGGGCTTTGATGAAGATATTGATCACAGGCGGGGCTGGTTTCATCGGCTCGGCCGTAGCGCGCACAATCACCCGCAAGGGCGTCGATCAGATTCTCGTCCTCGACAAGCTCACCTATGCGGGGAACCTCGCCTCGCTGCGGCCCGTTGCCGACAGCCCGCGGTTCTCCTTCGTGCAGGCCGATATCTGCGACGCCGCCGCCGTCGCGCGCGCCTTCGAGGATTTTCAGCCCGACGTCGTCATGCATCTTGCCGCCGAAAGCCACGTCGATCGCTCGATCGACGGGCCTGCGGCCTTCATCGAGACCAATGTCGTCGGCACCTTCGTCATGCTGCGGGCGACGCTCGACTACTGGCGCAATCTCGATCGCGCCCGCGCGCGCGCCTTCCGCTTCATGCATATCTCCACCGATGAGGTGTTCGGCGCGCTCGGCGCGGAAGGGCTCTTCCGGGAAGACACGCCCTACGCCCCCACGTCGCCCTATTCGGCGTCGAAGGCCGGCTCCGACCATCTCGTGCGCGCCTGGCGCCACACCTACGGTCTGCCGACGATCGTCACCAACTGCTCCAATAATTACGGCCCCTATCATTTCCCGGAAAAGCTCATTCCGCTGACGATCATCAACGCGATCGAAGAGAAGCCGCTGCCGGTCTATGGCCGCGGCGAGAATGTGCGCGACTGGCTCTATGTCGAGGATCACGCCTCGGCGCTCATGCGCGTGGCGCGCGAGGGGGAAGTCGGCGAGTCCTACAATGTCGGCGGGCGCAATGAGTGGCGGAACATCGACGTCGTTGAAGCGATCTGCGAGCTGATGGACGAGTTCCGTCCGCGGCGCGCCGGGCCGCATCGCGATCTCATCTCCTTCGTCTCCGATCGGCCAGGACATGATCTGCGTTACGCCATCGACGCCACGAAGATCGAGCGCGAACTCGGATGGCGGCCGGCGGAGCGATTCGAGACCGGTCTTCGCAAGACCGTGCGCTGGTATCTCGACAATTCCGACTGGTGGCAGGCGATCCGCTCGGGCACATATCGCGGCGAGCGGCTGGGCGTGCTTGCCGAGCAGGAAGAACAAGCCGTCGCGTGACGCGCGACAGGGGGGACGTTTGTTCGAAGATCTTGAGCTTTCGGGGCTGAAGCTCGTCACGCCAAAAAAATTCGGCGACGAGCGCGGCTTCTTCAGTGAAACGCATAATGAAAAGACCTGGGCGAACGCCGGATTGAATTTCGACTTCGTCCAGGACAATCATTCGCTGTCGCGCGACGTCGGCACGGTGCGCGGCTTGCACTTTCAGACCGCGCCCTTCGCGCAGGACAAGCTGGTGCGGGTGGTCAACGGCCGAATTCTCGACGTCGCCGTCGATCTGCGGCGGTCGTCGCCAACGTTCGGCCGTCACGTCGTCGTCGAACTCTCGAAGGAGAACTGGCGGCAGCTGTTCATTCCCATCGGATTCGCGCATGGGTTCGTCACGCTCGAGCCCGATACGGAAGTCATTTACAAGGTGACGAATTTCTATTCGCCGCAGCATGATTGCGGCGTCGCCTGGGACGACCCTGACATCGGCGTCGACTGGCCCATCGCCGCCGAAAGCGCCGTGCTGTCGGAAAAAGATCGCAAATGGCCGCGGCTGCGCGACGTGGCGGAGGTTTTCGCCTAACGTGGGCAAGATGAAGCGCATCGCCGTCACCGGACTCACCGGCCAGGTGGTCAGCTCGCTCATCGAGCGCGCGCCGAGAGGCGTCGAAATGCTGGCGCTCGGCCGCCCCAGCTTCGATCTCTCTTCTCGCGACATGATTCTCGCGTCGCTGCGCAGCGTGCGCTGCGACGCCATCATCAACGCCGCCGCCTACACGCAGGTCGACAAGGCCGAAAGCGAGCCGGACGTGGCGATGCGCGTCAACGGCGCGGGCGCAGGCTTCGTCGCCGAAACCGCCGCCGAACTGAAGGTGCCGCTGCTGCATCTATCGACCGACTATGTGTTCGACGGGGCGCTCGATCGCCCCTATCGCGAGGACGACGAACCGGGACCGACCGGCGCTTATGGACGCTCGAAGCTCGAAGGCGAAAGGCAGATCGAAGCGCGCTGCGATAATTGCGTGATCTTGCGCACCGCCTGGGTTTACAGCCCGTTCGGGACCAATTTCGTCAAGACGATGCTGCGTCTTGGCGAGACCCGCGATGAAATCGGCGTGGTCGCCGACCAGATCGGCAATCCGACTTCCGCGCTCGACATCGCCGACGCGCTGCTCGCCATCGCCGACAGGCTGGTCGAGGACTCCGATCCCACCTTGCGCGGCGTCTTCCATATGACCGGGCAGGGCGAAGCAAGCTGGGCCGACATGGCGGAAACCATCTTTGCCGCGGCGCAGACGAAGGGCCGCAAGCCGGTGCGCGTCAAGCGCATCGCCACCACAGACTATCCGACCCCGGCGCGCCGGCCGGCGAACTCCCGGCTCGACAACGCCAAACTTCAAGCGAGTTACGGGATCGCGTTGCCGCAGTGGCGCGACTCCGTCAACGCCTGCGTCGCCCGATTAATTCCAAACTGAACAGGATCCCCATGCGCGGCATCATTCTCGCCGGAGGAAGCGGCACCAGGCTGCATCCGATGACGCTCGTTACGTCAAAACAATTGCTCCCCGTCTACGACAAGCCGATGATCTATTACCCGCTGAGCACGCTGATGCTCGCCGGCGTGCGCGAGATCCTGATCATCACGACGCCGGAAGATCTGCTTTCCTTCAAGCGGCTGCTGGGCAGCGGCGCGCAGTGGGGACTGTCACTGTCCTACGCCGTGCAGCCTCGACCGGAGGGACTGGCGCAGGCCTATATCATCGGCGCCGAATTCGTCGATGGCGAACCCTCGGTGCTCATCCTCGGCGACAACATCTTTTACGGCCATGGCCTGCCGGAAGTGTTGAGCGAGTCGTCGCGTAGCGCGGCGACGGTTTTCGCCTATCATGTGCGCGATCCCGAGCGTTACGGCGTCGTCGAATTCGACTCCGCCGGCCGCGCCATTTCGATCGAAGAAAAGCCGCCGCGCCCGCGATCGAACTGGGCGGTGACAGGTCTCTATTTTTACGATGAGCGCGCCACGGAATTTGCGGCGCAACTGAAGCCTTCCCCCCGCGGCGAGTTGGAGATCACCGATCTCAATCGCATCTATCTGGAGCTTGGCGAACTGCAGGTCGCCCGTCTTGGCCGCGGATTCGCCTGGCTCGACACGGGAACCCCCGAGGCGCTGATCGAGGCGAGCGAATATGTGCGCGCTATCGAGCAACGCCAAGGCCAGCGCGTCGCCTGTCTCGAAGAAATCGCCTTCCGCGCCGGGTGGATCGACGCCGCGCAGGCGCGCGCCGCGTCATCGAAACTCGCCAAGAGCGGCTATGGTCAATATATCTCGCAGGTGCTCGCCGAAACCGAGCGGGAATTCTCGCCCGTCGCATAGAGCGGCGAGGCCGCGGACCGACGCAGCTCGGCGGCGACGGCTTTGGGGTCGAAGAGGCGCGTCGCGTCGGCCGGCGGAGCCGCGTGAGTCTGGCGCGGAACGACGGCGCCGACGAAAGGCTCCACTCTCGCGACAGTTTCCTCAATCAGATTTGCGAGCGATGTGGGGTCGAGCCGGGCAGGCGAGACGATATTGCCGAAGCGGCGGCGCAGATCCTTCCCCTCGAAGGCGTTGGTGATCGTCGCAAGACCCGCCTCCGCCATTTCGAGCGGCGGATAGCTCGGGTGGGGAGAAATCATCAGCGAAACGCCGACGAGCGCGCGATTGAGATAATCGGCGTAATCTTCGAGAGGGGCCTTGCCGCCGACGGTCGCGTTCTGCACCGGATAGAGAAGCGACTCCGGAAAGTCCTCGCCGAGAAAAACGATGTTCCAGCGGCTCGACCGAATAGGATCGCGCTGCTGCCAGATCACGAGCGCCGCGCAGATCAGCTCGAAGGCGTTGCGCGCCACCGCCGGGCGGCCGTAAACGAGCATCATCGGTTCGCGCGGGACGCTCGCAAGACGCGCGCGAATGCGTTCATTGATCTCGTAGGGAATATAATAGGCGTCACGGAAGCGATGCTTATGTGTCATGACCGAGAACAGTTCTTCGGAGTTGACGATCGCGATCGTCTGATCGCCGTGATGATAGGTCGCTTCGGCGAGGCAGGATTTCGCCCCGCGTCCGTAAAAATTCGGCTCGTCGTCCTGAATCAGGTAGATGAACGGGCGCTCGCCGCCGAAATAGCGCGCCCGGTCGCGCTCCATGGCGAGCGCGAATTCCGCCGTCCACCAGGCTGTCGCGAAAAAAATATCGTTGGCGCGCAAATTCAGCCTGCCGCCTTCCCGTTCATTGGCGTCGACCAGCGCCGCCGTCTCGGCGTCGAGGCTCGCCGCATAGGGAACCGGCGTGTAGCCCGGCAGAGTCGCGTAGGCTTCGGGTTCGATGTCGGCGTCGGTGACGACGATACGCGCGTCGAAATCGCCGCCGAGTTCGCTCAGCAGCGCGGAAAAGAGTTTCATCGCCGTCGCAATCCCGCCGAAGGTTTGCTGCGGGTTGACGGTGGGCGTCAGCAGCGTCAGCCGCGGCCGATCATTGCGCGAGGGATAGGAGAGCAGAGACCGCGTTTCGGCGATCAAGGTCGCAAAGGGATGAAAATTGGAGTCGACGCACGCAAGCGAGGGTTGGAAGACCCTGAGCCGATGCTTGGCGACGTCTTCGGCGCTGCGCACCGGCAGCAGCGTGTGGCCCATCGGATAGAGGTCGCGCTGCGCGACTTTCAGCCATTCGAAGCCGCGCGATTCGGCGATCATCAAGAGCGAGCGCTCGATGGCGTGGGCGAGGGTGCCGTCGACCTGACCGCTCTCCTGTGGAAAGTCGGCGAAATCGATGTCGAGGTCGAGCAGCGGGCGGATGGCGGCCGTCCTGCCCCAGAACATGGAGCCGGAGGGAAATTCGAGCGTGAGATTCTTGTCGATCTCGACGCCCATCCGCTTCAACAGGTTGCGCGCGAGATTGTAGTCGTAGCCCCAGTTCAGGATGCCCCGCAGTTCAAAGAGATGCTGCGGAAAAACGATGCCGAGCCGTGGATCGTCGAACAGCGAGAGAATCGAGCGCGCGATGCGCTCCGAGCCGAGAAGATTGTCGATGAGATAATCGCGCCAGCGCGCCAGCGCCTCGCCGCCATGCGGCGAGCGTTTGGTGTGAAGGTGAATGAAGAGTTCGTAATCGGCGTAGACGTCGCGAAATCCAAAGAATTTGGCGGCGATGTCGCGTCCGCGATTCGGGCAGACGCGGGTCAAGACCTTGCCTTTGCGCCAACTCGTGCAGACCGCGTCGACCGCCTGCTTCTTTTCTTCCGTGTCGGTCGAGACGCAAAGATCCAGCGCGCCGGGAACATTCTGCAGCTTTTCGAGAACGAGCGGCAGCACGTCCGGATAGAAGGCGTGGACGACGGCGACGATCGCGCGGGGGCGCTTAGGGGCGGCGTCATAGGCGAAAGGCGTTTCGAGCGCGTAATCCATTTCATTGACTGGCCGGCGGGAGGGAACGACTCCGTCCGGCTTGGTCAATTCATAGGTGTAGTAATAGCTGATCGCCGCCTGACGCAGCGGGTCGTTGATCGGGTTGCGCCGCCGGCCGAGCGGCGGATCATATTGGGCGGCGATCTGACGCAATACGGCGCCGCAGGCGGCGCGCACCCCCTGTTCGCGCACGAAGCGCGGGCCGTCGCGCAACAGATCCCGCGGCGCGAGAAAGACGCCGACCGGCGAATCGATCAGTTTGGCCAGTTCCCGCATCGCCGCGCCGTAGAGCGCCACGGCGCCCCGCGTGGTCAGGATAATGTAGCCATTGCGCAGATGACGGCGCGCCCATTGCAGCCTGGTCTCGGATTTCTTGCCCGTCATGCTGGCGCCTTCCACTCGAGCTCGCGGCAAGCCGGCGGCGATGGAAATTTAAGAAAATTCAACCACTGCGGCTTATATCAAAACCGCTTGCCTCGCCATGACTTAGCCAGAAATCCGGCGTAACGAAGGCCCGCTGCGCGCTTGGGGGCTGCGCCTGGGGAAAGGCGATGGGATGCAACCGTCCGCCGCTCGGGAATCATGATCAAGCTAGACAATGTTTTTAAATATTATCGTTCTCACGGCCACAGGAAGGTCGTGCTCGATCATGTCAGTCTCGATTTCGCGGCGGGGCGCAGCTATGGCATTCTCGGCGTCAATGGCGCTGGCAAATCGACGCTGATGCGTCTTCTGGCGGGGACCGAGCTGCCGAACGGCGGCCGGGTCATTCGCTCGTCGCGGGTCTCCTGGCCGCTGGGGTTCTCGGGCGGCCTGCATCCGATGCTCAGCGGCCGCGAAAACGTGAAGTTCGTCGCGCGCGTCTACGGACAGGATGCGCGCAAGGTCGTCGACTTTGTCGAGGACTTCGCCGAAATCGGCGCCTATATCGACGCGCCAATCCGGACCTATTCGTCCGGCATGCTGGCCCGTCTCGCCTTCGGTCTTTCGCTTTCGATCGAATTTGAGTGCTATCTCATCGACGAAGTCACGGCGGTGGGCGACGCGCGCTTCGCCGCGCGATGTCAAGAGGAGTTTTCCAAGCGCCGCCGCACGGCGGACGTAATCATGGTGTCGCACGCGATGGGGACCATTCAGCAATATTGCGATCGCGGCATGGTGCTGGCGGGCGGACGAATGCACGTCTTCAGCAACGTCGACGACGCGATCGAACTTTATAAGAAGCTCAATGCCTGAAGCCGTCCACGCGCAGCAGCCGGAGATCTCGGTCAGGGTCGCCGAACCCGAGCGGACGCCATTGAGCCCGCAGGACGCGGCCTTCAAGGCGAAGTCGATCGCGCGCGCGCTGCGCCGGGCGGCGAACAAATCGCGGGCCCCGTCCAGCGTCATCGCCGGGGGCGGGGGCTTTCAGGCCCGTCGCGGCGACCGCGCCTTCCGCCTCGGCGTCCTCGCCAGCTTCGCGGCCTTCGTCATTGCGCCCTTCCTTGTCGCCTCGATCTATTGGGGACTGATCGCCAGCAAGCAATATGTGACCGAAACCAAATTCGCGCTGCGCGCCGGCGAAGCGTCGAGCCTAGATTTGCTGAGCGGCGGCGCCATCGGGTCGCAGGCCTCCCAGCAGATGCAGGACGGGCAGGTTCTCGTCAATTTCATCAAAAGCCGCTCGATGGTCGAAGCGCTCGATCGCAAGATCGGCCTTCGGGCCATATTCTCGCGTTCAGGCGTCGATTATTTCTCGAAATTCGATCCGGAAGATTCCATTGAGGAACTCGAAAAATACTGGAAGCGGCGCGTCGACGCGAGCATTGACCTCATGTCCGGCATCATTTCCGTCCATGTCCGCGCCTTCACGCCGCGCGATTCGCTCCTTGTCGCGCAGAATGTCACCGAGCTTTCAGAGCGTCTGGTCAATGAAATGTCGACGCGCTCTCGGCGCGATGCGCTGGCTCAGGCGCGGACCGAGCTGACGCGCGCCGAGGAACAGCTGAAGAATTCGACCGCGGCCATGCGCGACGCGCGCAACGCAGAGGGCGTGCTCGACGCGCCGGCGGCGGCGGAGGCGATCAACAGGATCATCACGACGCTGCAGCTTGAGCTGGCGCAGACCGAGGAAGATCTCGCGCTGCATAGCAACGCGGAGACGCTCGACTCGCCGCAGGCCCGGCTGCTGAACGCGCGCGTTCAAAGCCTCAAGAGTCAGATCGAGGAATATTCGTCGAAGATCGCAGCCGTCGGCGAAAAGGGGACCGGGTCTCTGGCGCAGCGCGCGGGCGTGCTTTCGCGGCATCAGATCGAGCTCGATCTTGCCCAGCAAAGATATGCGCTCGCCGCGTCGACCTTTGAAAATGCGCGCGTCGACATGGAAACGCAGCGCGCCTATCTCGTGTCCTTCCTGCGCCCGACGCTTGCGGAAAAATCGCTCTATCCGCGGCGCTGGATCGAATGGGCGATCATCGTCGCTCCCGCCACGATCGGTTGGCTTGCGCTCGTCGCCGTGGCGTTCCTCGTGCGTGATCACATGGCCAAGTAGCACATGGCCAAGTAGCACATGGCCAAGCAGCAGATGGCCAAGAAGCACATGGGCCATGCAGCGGGAACGTAATCGCGGGCGTCGAAGCGCGTAATGGTTGCGCTCATTCATTGAACTGGAGAAATCGTGTTCTTCAACATTGACGCCGACGACGGCGCCGCTATTCGCGGCTGGCTTGCGCCGGATAATCCTTCCGCCGTCCCGAAGATCCTGATCCGGCGACCGGGAGAGGAAGACATTGAGATCTCGGCCACCATCCAGCGTCCTGACGTGCGCGACCTCGGCGTGCACGCGACCGGGCTCGTTGGTTTCATTGTCGACGACAAGATCGTCGACGGCCTGAAGAGCGTCGAGGACATCGAACTGCTCGAGGCTGACACTGGGATTCTGATCTACCGCCGATTGAAGAAGGGACAGCATATCGAACGGAAATTGTTTCTGTTCGACAGTTCGATCCGCCCGATCGAGAAACTGGGGGGTCGGTCGAGAAATCTGTTTACGCTCACCTATCCCTCGACCGAGCGCTACGCGTTCGAGACGATGCTCGTGCTCATCAACAACAGTTTCAATAAGTCGATCTTCATGTCGGGACGCTCGAGCTACCCGCGCTACGCGCATTTCCTTTCCAACGCGAAATTCACGACGGCGGCGTTGCTGGGCGATCCCTTCGAGGAGCTGGCGCAGCGGCTCGTGATCCTCAGCCTGATCCAGAAGTCGGATTCGACGCATATGCTGCCGCTGCTTTTCACCGGGCTCACGGCGCTGACCAATTTCGTGCGCGACCTGCCGCTCGAAGACCCCAAGGGCATGCTCACGAAATTCCGCAATGTGACCGACGAGGAGCGCGACGCCCTCAAGAGCCCGATGACGAGAATGTTCGGCTGCATTCCGGGCGAGACGCCCGAGCGGCGCCACGTCACCGCCGCGCTTGAAAACCTCGCGTCGATGGATCTCGTCGGCGTGCGTAGCCGTTTCCGCGATTTCGGCGCGCTGCTCACCGGAATTCTCGGCCATGATCTCACCGGCGACTATGAGCCGGTGGTGCATCCTTCGATCGGCGCGCTCGCCGATCGGCTGTCGCGCATCAGCCTCGTCGCCGACCTTCTCGAGGACGATCTGGCGCTTTATTCCTTCGCTGAGGAATCGGTCGTCTCGGCGCTTTCAGACGACGCCGACGTCGTCGCGCGCGACACTCAGACCATGTGATCTTCGATGCTCGCGTAGATCAGCGAAATCGCCGCCCAGGCGACGAGCAGCGCGCAAAACAGCAGTATGGTGTTGGCGAGGACCTTCGGATAGGTCGCCGATTCCGGCAATGTCGGCTCGACAATGGTGACGAGATAGAGCTGCTGCTTTTCAAGCTCCTGCCGCGCCCGATGGTAGGAGGTCTGCGCAATCGAATAGAGCCTTTCGGCGAACTGCTCGTCGAGCTTCAGGCGCTCATAGGACGCGATCTGCGCGGAAACGGTGTCGGCTTCCTGCGTATCCGTCAGCTTCCTTTTGAGATCCGCGATCTGCTGGTCGATCGCGGCGAGACGCATGCGTTGCAGGCGCTGGCTGGGGGCGTCGCCCGAGAGCGATGAAGAAAAGGTTGACAGCGCATTGACGATGTCGATGCGCTCCAATGTGAGCTTGCCCATCAGTTCGCCGATGCTCGCGGCGCGCGAACCGGGGTCGATGATGAAATTCTTGTTGCGGAACTGAAGCGTCTTTTCGCGCGCGTCAGCGAGCATCTGACGCGACAGCGTCACTTCAAGCTCCGCGCGGCTCAATGCGTCGGCGCGGTTGCGCAGCGTGATCTTGTTGACGAGTTCTTCGCTGAGCCTGACGATGTCGCGGGCGACGTCGAGCGCGTCCTTGGGCTGGAACGCGTCCGTGCGCACCGTCAAAATGCCGGACAGGGTGTCGACGCTGGCGGAAATATGGCTCAGCCAGTATTTCCAGATCTCTTCTACATTTGCGTTCCGACCGAGCCGCGAGAAATAGTCGACGCCGGAACGCGCAAACTTCTTCTCCATATAGTCGCGGCCGCCGAGGTCCGCGACGATGGCGCGGCTTTTCACATAGTTGAGCACCATGAAGGCGTCCTGAGACGCCGTGCTGGCGCCGCCGCCGCCGGTGATCTTGCTGATCATCGACGCGGCATCGGTCCCGGATTTCTTTTCCTGCTGGGCGCGCACCGTGAGCCGCGTTTCGGCGACATAGCGCGATGACTGCCAGAAACAGGCGTAAAGCCAGAACAGGAATGTCGGCAGAATAACAGCGAAGACGAAGCTGCGTCCGATGAGCCCGCCGCTCGCGCCCGCCCGGGCGGTCGCGAGCTTCTCCGTCATGCCCTCGAAGCTCTCGCGCAGCATCGCCGGAAGGCGTCCGGCGGCCTCTTTCGTCGTCAGCGGCCCGAGAATCTCGACCGCCTTGCTCGACGAGAAGCGCGCCACGTTCTGCGCGGTGGCGATGACTTCGGACAGTTTAGGCGGTCTTGGAGCCCGATGCGTGCTCATCTACCCTCAAGTCGGTGACCTGGTCTGTTCATGCGCTCGGCATGTTAACTGAGGCTGAATCGCTTAAGCGCGTCGACGCGGCGCGGGTTCCTGGCGGCGGCCCTATCCTGCGGGCGGAGCAGACGATTTCCCGGCGCAAATTAAGCGGGTCGAGGCTCAGGCGCAAGCGGGTAAAGTCACGGTAAAGCTTCGCTATTGGCGTAAAGGGACAGCCCCGGATGAAAGTGCGGATCGTCGCGAATGACCGCGCGCCAGCGCTCGTAGAAGGCGCGGCGCTCGGTCTCGTAGACGCGCTGCAAACGCAGCGCGCCGCCGCCGCGGCTCGCGGACTGACGATGGATCAGATTCGTTTCCGTATTGCAGACCGTGCGCCAGCCGCGCGCCGCCAGCCGCAGGCAGAGGTCGACGTCGTTGAGTTCGACGGGAAGCTCGACCTCGTCGAAGCCCTCGACCGCTTCGAACTTGCGTCGTTCGACCATCAGACAGGCGCCGGTCACCGCAGAGACGTCATGCGGCAGGATATTGCGGCCCGTCCAGCCGCTTTCGTCCTCGCTGACGCCAGACCCGAAATGGCCTGCGACGCCGCCCATGCCGAGCAGGACGCCGACGTGCTGCACGCGCCCGCCTGGATACAGCAGCTTAGCGCCCACCGCGCCGACATCCGGCGCCGCGGCGAAATAGAGCAGCCGCTCGATCCAGTCCGGCGTCACGATCTCGGTGTCGTTGTTGAGGAAAACGAGGACGTCTCCCTTCGCCTTGCGCGCGCCCGCGTTGCAGAGCGCGGAAAAATTGAAGGGTCCCGGTATCCGCAAGACCCTGAGCCGGGAGTCCCTTGCCTCTTGCTCACGAAGCAGCGCATGCGTGCGCGGCTCGACGCTGTCATTGTCTACGACAATGACTTCGAATCGAGGGTAGAGACTCTTGCGCAGCAGACTGTCGAGGCAGGGCGCGAGCAGATCGACGCGATCGCGGGTCGGAATGACGACGCTCACGGCAGGCGGCGCGCCGCGGAACACGGCGTCGACATTCGTAAGCCGCGCGCGCGCCGCGCGCCCAAGTCGAAACAATGGCCGTCGCAGCGCGCCGACTTCGTCGTTTCCTGCGCGTGACAGCAGCCCATCGACCAGTTCGTCGGGCGCGGCGTCGCGCCAGCCGGAATGTTTGGCCAGAAGGCTCGCGCGAAAACAGGCGGCGCGGCCGGCGTAATTCTCGACGCGATGAAGCGTCGCGTTCCAGCCCGGTTTGTACACCGGGCGCGAGGCGTCGCCGTCGCCGACAATTTCATCCGCGTAGACAATGGCGTGTTGCGTATGGCGGTCGAAATGTTCGACGAAGCAGGCGCAGGCGCAAGGCTCCAGTCGATCTCCGGCGACGAGCGGCAGCACGAGATCGCGCGCGTCAAGCTGCGCGCCATCCGTCTCTCGCAAGATGACGCAATGCGGATAGGTCTGCGCCGCGACGCTCTCGCGCGTCATCTCGATATCGCGCGGCGCCGCCCCCGCGCCGTCGACCAGCGCGACCACTCTCGGACCCTTCGTCCAGTCGCTGCGGGGCCGATCGAAATCGGGGTCGCTCTCGCGCGTTCGCGCGGCGCGCCACGACGGGTAGGTTGACATAGGCGCGGCGCCGAACGCCCAGCGCCAGTTGAGTTCGGCCTCTTCGGTCAGTCCGACCATGCCGGCAGAGAGCGCGAAGAACAGACGTTTGGGCGCCGCCGCAGCTCTGCGCAGCGCGTCGAAGCGGCTCACCCGCCGCGCGCTCAGGATGCGGAAGTTGAACGGACCGGCGCGATTCGTCGGGCCGATCCAAACCTCGCGCGTCGCGCGCGGCACGCGCCCGATCCAGACGCCGACGCCTTCGCAGGGCCCGGGAAGAATGTGCTCTTTGAACTTATCGCCGATCCAGAAGCGCAGGATCGGCCGCGCCGGCTCGTCATAGAAGCTCGCCGCATAGCGGAGCTCGACGAATTGGCCGGGAGGAAACGCCTGCATATCGCAAAAGCGCAGCCAAGGCTCCCGCGACAGCGCAAGGAATTCTTCCCGATCGCGCCGAACGTCGAGCGCGACGTCGAGGGACAGGGCGTCGCTGACAGAGTCTGGCCGCGGCAATTCAGCGCCTCAGTCTGGCGCAAGCGCGCGAGCGATGTCGAGTGGGGTCGACGGCGGATCCGGCGCCGGCGGACAAAGGCGTTCCGATAATAAATCTCCACAATGTCGCATGCGGCGGCCGCGCCCAAACGGCCGCAATCAAAGAACTACGTCAGACCCGGCCGGAACCTATGAGCGCATCGAGGCGAGGTCAACATGCGCGGACGCGCGCAGTTCTCGCAAAAGCGGATGTGAATTCAGAGCGCTGCGGCGTCTTCGGCGCGCGTCCCGCCACGGGGGCTGCGGCAACGGTTTTTCTTGATTTTCCGCGCTTCTCCTGCCATATAGGGCTTAACTTCATCTCATAACGATCATTCTCGGATGATCGCCGATTGAGAGTGGGGCCCCCCGGGGACCCGCTCTTTTTGTTTTGAACGCCCCGGGAGCTTCAAGGACAAAGCTTGACGGAAAACGCCGCCGCCCTCGCGACACTCGACGAACCGCGTCTCGTCACCGAGACGGGCGTCGCGGCGCGCGTGGCGCATCTTGCAGAGCCGGTGCTGGCGCAGTTGGGCTACCGCCTCGTGCGCGTGCGGCTCTTGCAGCAGAACGGACAGACTCTGCAGATCATGGCGGAGCGTCCGGACGCAACGATGACGATCGAGGATTGCGAAGCGGCGAGCCAGGCGCTGTCGCCGGAACTCGATGTCGCCGATCTCGTCGCCAATGAATATCGGCTGGAGATTTCTTCGCCGGGCGTCGACCGCCCGCTCGTGCGACTGTCGGATTTTCTCCGCGCCGTCGGGCATGAGGCGAAGATCGAATTGACGCACCCGCTCGAGAACGGACGCAAGCGCTTTCGCGGCGTCATTCGCGCCGTCGAAGGCGAAGGCCGCGGCGCGACGCTTACGCTCGAGCGCACCGACGCGCGTTCGGACGAGGAGAAGACCGTGTCGCTGCCTCTCGCCGATCTCGACGAAGGCCGGCTGGTGCTGACCGACGCGCTGATCCGCGAGTCGCTTCGCGCCGGCAAGCTCCAGCAGGCTGAAGACACGCAGGGCGGCGAGGAGGCGGAGGAGCGCCCGCGCCGGGGACCGGGACGCTTTCGCGGCCCAGCACAACAGAAACAAAAGCCGCTGGCTCCGGCCGGCGTGCAAACCCAGTTCAAGAAGGCCGGCGGCAAACCCAAGCCGCCCGCCCGCTCCAGGGGAGAGTGACGATGGCCGTCAGCGCCAACCGACTTGAGATTTTGCAGATCGCCGACGCCGTCGCGCGCGAGAAGTCGATCGACCGTTCGATCGTCATCGCGTCGATGGAGGACGCGCTGCAAAAGGCGGCGCGCTCGCGCTACGGCCAGGAAACCGAAGTGCGCGCGGAGATCAACGCCAAGACCGGCGAGGTCAGGTTCTCCCGGCTGCTGCTCGTCGTCGACGAAGTCGACAATGACGCGACGCAGATATCGCTCGCCGACGCGCGCAAGCGAAATCCGGCGGCGCAATCCGGCGACTGGATCTCTGAAACGCTGCCGCCTTTCGACTTCGGTCGCATCGCCGCGCAGTCCGCCAAGCAGATCATCGTGCAGAAGGTGCGCGAGGCCGAACGCGACCGCCAGTATGAAGAATACAAGGATCGCATCGGCGAAATCGTCAACGGCGTGGTCAAGCGGGTCGAATACGGCAATGTCATCATCGACCTTGGCCGCGGAGAAGCCGTCATTCGCCGCGACGAGATGATTCCGCGCGAAATGTTCCGCCCCGGCGACCGCGTTCGCGCCTATGTCTATGACGTGCGCCGCGAGCAGCGCGGGCCGCAGATCTTCCTGTCGCGCACTCATCCGCAATTCATGGCGAAGCTGTTCAAGCAGGAAGTGCCGGAAATCTATGACGGCGTCATCGAGGTGAAGTCGGTGGCGCGCGATCCCGGCTCGCGCGCCAAGATCGCCGTGGTGTCGCGCGATTCCTCGATCGACCCGGTCGGCGCCTGCGTCGGCATGCGCGGCTCCCGCGTCCAGGCGGTCGTCGGCGAATTGCAGGGCGAGCGCATCGACATCATTCCCTGGTCCGCCGACGCCGCGACGTTCATCGTCAACGCGCTGCAGCCGGCGGAAGTCGTCAAGGTCGTGCTCGACGAGGACAGCTCCCGCATCGAGGTCGTCGTGCCCGACGATCAGCTGTCGCTGGCGATCGGACGCCGCGGACAGAATGTGCGTCTCGCCTCGCAGCTTACGGGCTGGGACATCGACATTCTCACCGAAGCCGAAGAGTCGGAGCGCCGGCAGAAGGAGTTCGTCGATCGCACGAAAGTGTTCATGAGCGCGATCGACGTCGATGAGGTCGTTGGTCGGCTGCTGGCTTCCGAGGGCTTCCGCTCGGTGGAGGAGCTCGCCTACGTCGAGCTCTCGGAACTCGCGTCGATCGAAGGCTTCGACGAAGAGACCGCTGGTGAAATCCAGAACCGCGCGAAAAACTATCTGGAGCGCATCGAGGCTGAGAATGAAGCGCGCCGCAAGGAGCTTGGCGTCGCCGACGAATTGCGCGAGATCGAGGGCCTCACGACCGCGATGATGGTGAAGCTCGGCGAGAACGATGTGAAGACGATGGAGGATTTCGCCGGCTGCGTGCCGGACGACCTCGTCGGCTGGAGCGAGAAGAAGGATGGCGAGACGGTCAAGCACGAAGGCTTTTTCGAAGGCATCGATCTGTCGCGCGAAGAGGCCGAGGCGATGATCATGACCGCGCGCGTGCGCGCCGGCTGGATCGAGGAGCCTGTCGCGGCGGAAGAGGTCGAGGCCGAAGCTCAGGCGGAAGGCGAATAGCGGATTGATCGAAGCGATGACGCGCGAGCCGCATAATTCGGAGAGGACCTGCATCGTGACGCGCGAACGTGGCGCGCCCGATGCGATGATCCGCTTCGTGCGCGGACCGGACGGCGCGCTGGCGCCGGACATCAAGGCGCGTCTGCCTGGCCGCGGCGTTTGGGTGACGGCGCGCGCCGACCTCGTCGCACAGGCGGCGCGCAAGCGTCTGTTCGCGCGCTCGCTGAAGACGCAGATCGACGCTGCGCCACAATTGGCTGACGAGGTCGACCGATTGCTCGAAGCCGATTGTCTGCAGATGCTGTCGCTCGCCAATAAGGCGGGGGCCGTCGTCGCCGGCTTCGGAAAATCCGCCGACGCCCTCGCGCATGGCGCCGTGGGCGCGCTCGTCGAGGCGTGCGACGGGCGAGATGACGGCAAGCGCAAGCTTGCCCAGGCGGCCCGGCGCGCCGGGTCGACGGCGCCCGTTATCGGCTTATTTTCCTCGCTGCAATTGGATTTGGCGTTGGGCCGCACAAATGTGATACATGCTGCCCTCGCCGAGGGCGGGCCGACGTCCGCTTTTGTTGCGCGATGCCGTCGACTCGCAGCCTACCGGGGCGTAAGCATCGACGGCGCGACGGCGACGGGCGACGAAATCGATGCGCAGCCGAGCGGCTGCGCGAAAGAAGTTAACGGGTCATAGCGACCTAGGATTGGGAACTGGATGAGCGAAGGCGAGAACAGCGGCGACAAAACTCTGACCGTCGCGCCGTCGAAGACGCTGCACTTGAAGCAGCGACCCGTCGAGCACGGAATGGTCCGCCAGAGTTTCTCCCACGGCCGTTCGAAAGTGGTCGTGGTCGAGAAGGTGAAGCGCCGCGCCCCTGGACACGTCGAACCGGCGAAGCCGGCCGGCGCGCCGGCCCCTGCGCCTGCGCCTGCGCCGGCGGCGCCAACGGCCGCGCCGAAAGCCGAGACCCAGCGTCCGGCGCCTGCGCCGCGTTCCAGCTCCGGCGTCGTGTTGCGCGCGCTGACGGACGAGGAGCGCGAAGCGCGCGCCCGGGCGCTGGTCGACGCGAAGTCGCGGGAAGAGGAAGATCGCCGCCGCGCCGAGATAGAATCCAAGGCGCGGGCGGAACGCGATGAGCGCGAGCGCGCCGAACGCGCCGCGGCCGACGCGCGCAAGCGCGAAGAAGAAGAGCGCCTCGCGCGCGAGGCGGAATCTAAGCGAAAATCCGAGGAAGAAGCCCGCCGCCGCCTGCCGTCGGAGGCCGCTGGCGTCGCGCCTGCGCGTCCCGCGCCCAGCGCTGCGGCGCCTCGGCCGGCTGCGTCGCCTCGGCCGGCGGCCGCCCGTCCTGCGGGCGAGTCGGAGCAGCCGCGTCGTCCGCCGGTGCGCACCATCGGCGGCTTTACGCCGCCCCAGCCGCCACGCCCGACTCCCTCTCGCGGCGGCGCGATGAAGGATCGCGGCCGTCTGACGGTCTCCACCGCCACCGCCGGAACCGACGAAGAGCGCACCCGCTCCGTCGCCTCGTTCAAGCGCCGCCAGCAGCGGCTGTTCCGCGGTCAGGTGGAGCAGAAGGAAAAGGTCCTGCGCGAGGTGATCCTTCCCGAGACGATCACCATTCAGGAACTCGCCAACCGCATGTCGGAGCGGGCCGTTGACGTCATCCGCCTGCTCATGAAGCAGGGCGAGATGCACAAGATCAACGACGTCATCGACGCCGACACGGCGCAGCTCGTCGCCGAAGAGATGGGCCAGACCGTCAAGCGCGTCGCCGAATCTGACGTCGAGGAAGGCTTGTTCGACACGCCCGACGTCGACGCCGATCTCGCGGCGCGTCCGCCGGTCGTCACCATCATGGGCCACGTCGACCACGGCAAGACGTCGCTGCTCGACGCCATTCGCCAGGCGAATGTCGTCTCCGGCGAGGCGGGCGGCATCACCCAGCATATCGGCGCTTATCAGGTGACGGCGCCGAACGGTCAGGCCGTCACCTTCATCGACACGCCCGGCCACGCCGCCTTTACGGCGATGCGCGCCCGCGGCGCCAAGGTGACGGACATCGTCGTGCTGGTCGTCGCGGCTGACGACGGCGTCATGCCGCAGACCATCGAGGCGATCAATCACGCGCGCGCGGCGCATGTGCCGCTGATCGTCGCCATCAACAAGATCGACAAGCCGGACGCCAAGCCCGAACGGGTGCGGACCGAACTGCTCCAGCATGAGGTGCAGGTCGAATCCATGGGCGGCGAGACGCTCGAAGTCGAAGTCTCGGCGAAGCAGAAGACCAATCTCGACAAGCTGCTCGAACTTATCGCGCTGCAGGCCGAAGTGCTCGACCTGAAGGCCAACCCCGAGCGCGCCGCCGAAGGCACCGTCATTGAGGCGCGCCTCGACAGGGGCCGGGGTCCCGTCGCGACCATGCTGGTCCAGCGGGGCACGCTCCACGTCGGCGACATCATCGTCGCTGGGACGCAATGGGGCCGCGTACGCGCGCTGCTCGACGATCTGGGCGCGGTGCGTCCGGAGGCGGGCCCGAGCTTCCCCGTCGAGATCCTGGGCTTCAGCGGCACGCCGGAAGCCGGCGACCGCGTCGCGGTCGTGGAATCGGAAGCCCGCGCCCGCGAGATCGCCGAATATCGCGAGCGTCAAAAGCGCGACAAGCTCGCCGCCCGCGGCGGTTCGGCGCGCGGTTCGCTGTCCGACATGATGAGCCAGCTCAAGACGGCGGGCCGCAAGGAATTCCCGCTCGTTATCAAGGGCGACGTGCAGGGGTCGGTCGAAGCCATCGCGGCGGCGCTTGAAAAGCTCGGCACCGACGAGGTCGGGGCGCGAGTCGTGCACGCCGGCGTCGGCGGCATTTCGGAGTCGGACATCTCCCTCGCCGAAGCTTCCAACGCCGCGGTGATCGGCTTCAACGTGCGCGCCCACAAGGAGGCGCGCGAGGCGGCCGAACGCGCAGGCATCGAGATCCGCTACTACAACATCATCTACAATCTCGTGGATGACGTGAAAGCCGCGATGTCGGGCCTGCTGGCGCCGACGCTGCGCGAAACCATGCTCGGCAACGCGACCATCCTCGAAGTGTTCGACATTTCGAAGGTCGGCAAGGTCGCGGGCTGCCGCGTCACCGACGGCGCCGTCGAACGCGGCGCCAATGTGCGGCTGATCCGCGACAATGTCGTCGTGCATGAAGGCAAGCTCTCGACGCTCAAGCGCTTCAAGGACGAGGTCAAGGAGGTCGTCGTCGGACAGGAATGCGGCATGGCCTTCGAGAACTACCAGGACATGCGCGCCGGCGACGTCATCGAGTGCTACCGCGTCGAGGAAATCAAGCGAACGCTGTAAGCGGCGCCGCAGCGCCGGGAATGGCATGGCCGGGCGAGTCCCGGCCATCCACGTCGCGTCCCGCCGCGCTAGCTTCATTCGTTACCCCCTACGAGCAGTGTCCGCCGCAAGCGCGGGCATGACGCGTGATTGCAGTCATCGGGTTTGAAAATGTCCAGAGCGCATCACTCACACACCGGCGCGCCGTCGCAGCGCATGTTGCGGGTCGGCGAACTCGTGCGTCATGCCGCTGCCCGGCTGCTGGCGCGCGGCGAAATCAGCGACCCGGTGCTGGAACGTCATGTCGTGACGGTTTCGCGCGTGAAGATGAGTCCCGATCTCAAGCTCGCGACGATTTACGTCATGCCGCTGGGCGGCCAGGACGAGCCGGAAGTGCTTGCCGCGCTTGATCGCCACAAGCGTTTTCTGCGCGGAGAAGTTGCGCATGAGGTCAATTTGAAATTCGCGCCCGAGATCCGCTTTCGCATCGACGACACATTCGACAATGTGTCGCGCATCGACGCGCTGCTCAGCTCCGAGCGCGTCAAGCGCGATCTCGCGGCTGGCGATGACGCCGAGGATGGCGCCGACGGATGAGCAAGAAAAAATCCAATCGCGCCGTCGTCGACGGCTGGGTGGCGCTGGACAAGCCCGTGGGTCTCACCTCAACGCAGGCGGTATCGCGCCTCAAGCGCATCTACAACGCCCAGAAAGCGGGCCATGCGGGCACGCTTGATCCGCTCGCGTCCGGCATTCTTCCCGTCGCCTTCGGCGAGGCGACCAAGACCGTGCCTTTCGTTCAGGACGGAGAGAAGGCCTATCGCTTCACCGTGCGTTGGGGCGTCGAGACCGACACCGACGACTCCGACGGGCGCATGATTCGCGAGAGCGCGGCGCGCCCCGAGCGAACAGCGATCGAAGCTCTGCTGCCGCAGTTTACCGGCGACATTTTGCAGACCCCACCGCAATTCTCGGCGATCAAGATCGCGGGCGAGCGCGCCTACGACATCGCCCGCGAAGGCGAACATGTGGAACTGAAGCCGCGCGCAGTTAGGATCCACGCGCTGACGCTGATCGACGCGTCTCAGGACGACGCCACCTTCGTCATGGAGTGCGGCAAGGGCGCCTATGTGCGCGCGGTCGCCCGCGATCTTGGCCAAATGCTCGGCTGTTTCGGCCATGTCACGGCCCTGAGACGCACGCGCGTCGGGCCTTTCGTCGAGGACGACGTCTATACGCTCGACGAGATCGAGAATCAGAACATGGCCGCAGAGGCGCTGCTCTCGGTCGAGGCGGGATTGGCCGAGCTGCCTTGCGTGGTCGTCGATCGCGACACGGCGGCGCGGCTGCGGCGCGGCGGCTCGGTGATCTTGCGCGGCCGCGACGCGCCGCATGAGGGGATCGTCTACGCGGCCTGCGGCGGCGTGCCGGTCGCCTTCGGCGAGATCGTCCAGGGCGCGCTCGCGCCGGCGCGGGTATTCAACCTGCCGTTCTGAGCCTATTCGACAGGGGCTACGCCCTCGCCGGGAGGCGTTCGACAGCGTCGATGGCAGCGCGCGGTTGTCCCCGTCGGCAAGCGCACAGCTCGCCGAGCTTGGGCGTCTGAGGCCCCTTAATATTTGTGGCCTTGATGGCGTGCGCCGAGCGCCTCCGCGAGCGGCGCTTTTTTCGCGCGTTCGCGGAACTTCGCCAGATCGTCGATCGCGCCATCCGCCGCGGCCTGTCCGAGATGTGTTTCAGGCTCCAGGCGCGCGCTTGATGCGGCGCCCGCGCGGGGCGATGAGGATCTCTTTCCCATGTTCGACGGCGATTGGCAGTCTCCAGTGTGAGCTTTCGCGCCTGAGTCCTTCATTTCTGAGATCATGCCTCGGTTAGACTGATCTGCGACAAGCCCGTCAACTGACGTTGATCTTGCGTCGCAAAGCTTGTCCTATGAGTTCGAGATTCGAGCCGCATGACCCGTCCGCCCAAACTCCTCGTCTTCGACTCCGGCCTCGGCGGCCTCACGGTCTTCGCGGAGATCGTCAAGCTGCGCCCGCATGCGGAATATCTCTATTGCGCCGATGACGCCGGCTTTCCCTACGGTTCGTGGAACGAGCCGCAACTCGTCGAACGCGTGATGAAGCTCATGGAGGAACTGATCGGCGATCATGCGCCGGACATGGTCGTCATCGCCTGCAACACCGCCTCGACAATCGTTCTGCCTCATTTGCGCGTGCATTGGCCGGACCTGCCCTTCGTCGGCACGGTGCCGGCCATCAAGCCGGCGGCCGAAAGAACCCAGTCGAAAATGATCTCTGTGCTGGGGACGCCAGGCACGGTGGCGCGCGACTACACCCAAAAGCTGATCGCGCAATTCGCCGGCCATTGCTCGGTCACTCTCGTCGGCTCGAAGCGTCTGGCGAGCCTCGCCGAAAGCTACATGCACGGTGAACGGGTGAGCGACGCCGACATCGCCGCAGAAATTGCGCCCTGCTTCAGGGAAGAAGACGGCAGGCGCACCGACGCCGTCGCGCTCGCCTGCACGCATTACCCGCTGCTCGTCGAGGAGTTCAGGCGTCTGGCGCCGTGGCCGGTGGAATGGATCGATCCGGCGCCTGCGATTGCGCGTCGCGCCGATCAGCTGCTTGCGGAGCGGTTTGGTCCCGATGCTTCGGGAGACCTGCCGGCCTCCCGAAGCGCGATCTTCACGAGCGGCGTGCTCCCTCCGGCGCCGCTCGCCGCAGCGCTCGCGCGCTACGGCCTTGCGTGGAGCGCTTTCGCCTCAACCGCTTAATGCGGCGCGTGGTCGAGTTTCGCCAGCGCCTCTTTGGCGTGCTTGACGCCGCCCTTGGCGTTGCCCTTTTCGCCGAACTTGATCGCCTGCTTCAGATGGACGATGCCGGCGCGCACGAAGCGGTTGGACTTCTCCTTCTGGGCGGCCTGGGCGTGCTCCAAGGCCTGCTTGGCGTGTTCGACGACACCGTCCGCCTTTCCATCGAGGCCAGCGTCCACGGCCGCGCGCGTGTGGGTGATCGCCTCCGCGACATGATTTTCCTGCGCGAGCGCAATTGGCGAGAACAACGCCGCGACGGACAGCGCGACGAAGGCGATGAAGGCTCTGCGTATCATAGTTTCCTCCCGAAACCCTTGGTAAACGCGGGCTTGACCGCTACCGTCAGCTCCGCTTTTGTAGAGTTAAGGGGCCCAGGGCGTCGCGCAAGAGCCGCAACGCCTCCGCGACTCGGTGTCGCGCGTCAGGGTCTCGGGCGGTCGGTCAATGTTTCGAGAAATGCGACGATGGCGTCGATGTCTGTTTCGGACAGTCGCGGCTTTTGCCCGGGCTTGCGATCATAGGGCGCCTCGTCGACGTTGACGTTTTCATGCGCGGAGCGCGGCAGGTCGTCGAATTTCTGCGGCCTGCCGCGCGCGTCTTTCGGGTACCAGCGGCCGGGATCGGTGTCGCGCGTCGCGTAAAAGGCGACCACGTCGCGCAGTCTGTCGAAGACGCCATTGTGCAGATAGGGGCCGGTCACGGCGATGTTGCGCAGCGTGGGAACCTTGAAGGCGCCGCAGACGCTCTCGACCTTGAAGCCCGCCGGCGCCGCTTCAGCGAGTCCGGGGCGCGCGCAGAGGCCGAGATCGCCAGCGAAGTCGGGCTTCGCGGCGCTCGGGATCGCCTTGTTCTTCGGACCGCCGAGCGCGTCATAGGTGAAGTCGGTGAACAGCCAGTCCTGCGGGTTGCGCGACTCCTCCTTGCCGGCGTGACAGGCGAGGCAATTGCCCTTTTTCGGGTCCTTGAAGAGCTCGAAGCCTCTTTTCTCCAGCGCCGTCAGCTGCGCGTCGCCGCGTAGATAATCGTCGAATTTGGAGGCGAAGGGATGAAAGCGCGCGGTCGACTCGAAGGCGACGACCGCCTGCGCGAGCTTCTCGAACGCCGCGTCCGGATCGGCGAAAATCTTGTCGCCATAGACCTGGCGGACGAGGTCGGCGTAGGCGCCGCCCTGAACCGCGTCGACGATGAAGCGCTTCGACGGCGCGTTCATTTCGAGAGGATCGAGAATCGGTCCTTCGACCTGAGCGAGGAGATCGCGCGCGCGGCCATCATAGAACTGTCCGCCGGCGGGGATCTTTTCGACCTTGCCCGTCTCTTCGTCTTTCTCGTCGATGAAGCCGAAGGGCGGGGCGAAGGATTCATACATGATCGAGGGCGTGTTGCGCTTGCCGAGCGAGGTCGGCAACGAGCCGCGCGCCATCGCGGGAACGCTCGATCCGTTATTGCCCTGAAAAGCCTTCTGGGCGTCGTGGCAGGAGGCGCAGGAGACGCCCGCCGGACGCGACAGGCTCGCGTCTTCGAAGACGCGCTTGCCCAGGAGCTCCAGCGGCGCGAGGCTACGCTCGTCCGGCGCGACCGCGCCCGAGGGGAAAGGCTCTGCGCACAGCGGCGCGCTGACCAATGCAAAGAGGACGCAAAGCGCCGCTTGGCGCGCTTTGCGCAGGCAGGGGAGGGTCACTTAAGGCAGCCCGCCGTTGAGAGGAATGCGCTGTCGCGCCTCTCCAAACTTTAGAAATCGCGTGGGGCGAAGGTCAATTTCGTTAACCTGGATTGCTTCCAGCAAGGGTGCGTATTTACGCCGCATCCGCCGCAAGGAGCCAAGACGCGGCCGCCTCAGCCAAAGCCTAACAAGCTGATGTTAACCAGTTTTCTACGGGTCAAAACTCCCCGGCGCAGTACAGCCACATTTTAACGTTTGTCTGAGCGCGAACAGTGTGACCGCGCGCGACTCGTCAGGGAGTTCCTGGCGCGTGGCCAATGGAAGGGTTCAGGCATGAGAGATATCGGCGACGATAAGGAGCTGATGGCTGAATTTGCCGAGTTTAAAGAGTTGCTGCGCCGCGATCTCGGGCACGCGCCCGAGCCGTCTACGCCCCTGGCGGTTCACGCCGCCAATGAGCACGCGCCCATCAGCGCGACAATCGATCCAGGTCCCTCGCCGCAAGCGCCACGCGCGGAGGAAGCCTGGAGCGCGCTCCATGCGACCGAGGAAGAATTCTACGATGAGCCGGAGGACGAACGCGAGGGGGGCCGTCGGGCCCTGTTCTTCGCCGCCGCGGCCGTCGTCATCGCCGGACTGGCGGCCCTGACATGGGTCCTGGGGCCGTGGAACGCCGTCGATCCGGGCGAGGACCCGGCATTGGCCGCGGCGCCGCCATTGGCCGCTCCGGAAGCCGCCGCGCCTGCTCTCGACAGCGCGGCCACGCAGCCGCAGGACGCCGCGCCGGCGCCTGCCGAGGCCGCGCAAACGCCTGCGGTCGGAGAAAACGCCGCTGCGCTCGCGCCGGCTGAGGCCGCGCCCGCCTCCGCCGCCATCGACGCCGCGCCGGCCGGAGAAACATCCCCGGCGGACGCCGCCGCAATGGCCAAGCCCGCGGAAGCGGGCGCCGCCGTTCCGTCGCTAGGCGCGTCCATTCCGGTTCCCGCCGGCTCCGCCGCCGCGCCTCAACTCGCGCCGCTCCCCACGGGGCCCGCGACGACCGCCGCACTCCCCGAGGAGCCGGCGCCGCCGCCGGCGGCAGCCGCGCCGCCAGCGCCCGCGCCGAAGGCCGCGCCGAAGCCGACGCCAGCTGCTGCTGCGCCGGCCGCGCCCGTTTCGGAGCCGCCGCCTACCGCGGCCGAGACGATGGACGCGCCGAAGCCTGCGCCGCGCGCAAAGGTCGCCAAGCAGAAAAAGCCGGCGAAGCCTGTCGCCAGCCGTCCGCGACCCGTCGAGGCGCCGGTCGCCGTCGCGGCGCCGGAGCCCGCGCCGGTCGCGCCGCCGCCTCCGCCGCCGCCTGCAAGCGACGGCGCGTTCGGCTTCGTCAAACGCTCGGTGAATGCGGTCGGATCGGCGATCGGCGGCCTGGTGCGCTGATCGGACGAATTGAGCATCGAAACGCCGGCGCTTCACGCGTCGGCGTTTTCTTTTGACGAACGAGCGGCGGTGGCCTTTGCCAAACGCCGTGGCCTGTGACTTTATCCAGACAATTGCGCGCTCACCGTCGCATCAACGATTCTGGAGAGAAAGGCATGGCCAAACCCACCCAAGCTGACGCCGAAGCGGCCGTGCGGGTTCTCATCGAATGGGCGGGGGACGATCCCGATCGCGAGGGGCTGATCGACACGCCGGAGCGCGTGGCGCGTTCGTATCGCGAGCTTTTCTCAGGCTATGAGGTCGACCCGCGCGACTATCTCAAGCGCACCTTCGACGAGGTCGGCGGCTATGACGAACTCGTCGTCCTCAAGGACATTCGCGTCGTCAGCTTCTGCGAGCACCATCTGCTGCCGGTCACGGGCCGGGCGCATGTCGGCTATCTGCCGAGCAACCGCGTGGTCGGCATCTCCAAGCTCGCGCGCGTCGTGCACGCCTTCGCCCGTCGTCTGCAGATCCAGGAAAAGCTCACCGCCGAGATCGCCGAGGCGATCCAGGACATTCTGGAGCCGCAGGGCGTCGGCGTCGTCATCGAGGCGGAGCACAGCTGCATGACGCTGCGCGGGGTCAACACGACGGGCTCTCTGCTGACGACGAGCCGGCTGCTCGGGGTCATCCGCGACGACCCGCGCACCCGCGAGGAATTCCTCGGCATGGTGCACGGGAAGTAAATCGCGCGGACTTTCCTTAAGACAGCGTCGTCTTCAGCTCCGCGACGATCGCGTCGCCCATCTCCCTGGTCGAGACAGTCGAAGGCGCGTCGCCCTTGATGTCCGCCGTGCGCAGCCCCTTCGCCAGCACATTGGCGATCGCCGCGTCGATCGCGTCGGCGGCTTTCGGCAGATCGAAGCTGTAACGCAGGGCCATGCCGAGCGAGCCGATCATCGCGATCGGATTGGCGACGCCCTTGCCGGCGATGTCGGGCGCCGAGCCGTGGCAAGGCTCATACATCGCATGGCGCTTGCCCTTTGCATCCGCTGCGCCGAGAGAGGCCGACGGCAGCATGCCGAGCGAGCCGGTGAGCATCGCGGCTTCGTCCGACAGCATGTCGCCAAAGAGATTGTCTGTGACGACGACGTCGAACTGCTTGGGCCAGCGCACGAGCTGCATGGCGAGCGCGTCGGCGAGCATATGTTCGAGCTTCACGTCGGAATATTCGCGCTTGTGGAGCGCCGTAATAACCTCGCGCCACAGATAGCCCGACTTCATCACGTTCGACTTCTCGGACGACGTGACCTTGTTGCCGCGCTTGCGCGCCAGCTCGAAAGCGACCCGGCCAATGCGCTCGATTTCGTAGGTCTCATAGACCTGCGTGTCGACCGCGCGCTTCTGGCCGTTGCCGAGTTCGGTGATTTCCTTGGGCTCGCCGAAATAGACGCCGCCCGTCAATTCGCGCACGATCATGATGTCGAGGCCGTCGACGAGTTCGCGTTTCAGCGACGAGGCGTCGGCGAGAGCCGGATAGCAGATCGCCGGACGCAGATTGGCGAACAGGGCCAGCTCCTTGCGCAGGCGCAGGAGCCCGGCTTCGGGCCGCACGTCGTAAGGCACGCCGTCCCATTTCGGGCCGCCGACCGCGGCGAGCAGCACGGCGTCGGCTTCATGCGCGCGCTTCATGTCGGCTTCGCTGATCGCCTGCTTATGCGCGTCATAAGCCGCGCCGCCGACGAGCCCCCGCTCGACTTCGAAGCTGGCGACGCCCGCCTCGTTCAGAAGCGCAAGCACTTTCTCGGCTTCTGCGGAAATCTCCGGACCGATGCCGTCGCCGGGCAGGAGCAGGAGCTTGTATGTGGCCATGAATACCTCTTCGTCGGCTTGAAACTCGCGCCGTCAATAGAGCGCGGCGCCAAGCGACGCAACCGCGCGAAAACTCTCTTGGTCGTGCGACAATTCGCCCGCCACTCTTTGCTTGCCGCAGCCCGCTTAGCCGTGCAGCTTGAAAAATGTCAAACGCAAGGGGGCTTCGCGCGAGACGCGTCAGATCAACGAACGACGTCGGCGGGAAGCGATGCGCAGACGCTCTGCGCAGTTGGGAGACGCAAATGAAGAGCTACAAAACCATCATGACAATCGCGGCGCTTGGTCTGTTCGGCGCCCTTGCCGGCGCCGCGCCCGCCAAGGCCTTCTGCCTCATCAATTGCGAGCCCAAGCCCGAGCACGCGAAGCAGGTCTTCGAAAATCTGATCAAGAAGAAATTCGACAAGGACGCGGTGATCGAGAAGTTCGAGATCACCCGCTTCTGGCCGCTCGACGTCGAAGGAGCGGGCCATGCGGGCTATGAGTTCTACTATACCGCGAACGTGCGCTTCCCGAACGGCGCCAATCTCGAATGCAAGCCCGAGGGCGGCGCGCCGAAGCCCGGCTGCTCGGACAATACGAGCTATTATTCGACGACGATCCAGAACCAGATGATCAAGGACAAGCAATATATCGAGCCGGGCAAGGTCATCGAGTTCAAGGACGAGACGCGCTTCGACCAGGAAGGCTCGAAGTGGAAGGGCCAGGACGGGAATATGTACTGACGGCGTCGAGCCGTTAGGGACGCCAGAAATCGCGAGCCGTCAGGCTCGCGATTTGCGTTTAGCGGCTGATCGCACGGTGTTTCGCCCCTTCCGTGCGCGCGGCGCTTGGTGTAGAAGGCGCCCAACGGATTGCGCGCCGAGTTCGGCTGCGGCGCGGCTGGAAGGGTTCACATGCAGCAGGTCATTATCGCGATCCACCTGATGGTGGTGACGGCGCTGGTCATTCTCGTGCTTTACCAAAAGTCGGAGGGCGGCGCGCTCGGCATGGGCGGCAGCGGCGTCTTCACGGGCCGCGGCCAGGCGAATGCGCTCACCCGCGCCACGGGCATTCTCGCGACGATCTTCTTCATCACCAGCATCGCGCTGACCGTGCTGCCGGCCTGGGAGCGGCGCAGCGAGGGCGGCGACGACTGGACCAAGGCGATCGATCCTGGATCGATCCAGATCAAGGAGCTTCCCAAGGGCGACGGCAAGGGCGAGCAGGCCGCGCCGGAAAAGGCGCCCGAGCCCGGCAAGGACAGCATTTTCGACCAGCTCCAGCGCGCGCAGCAGAAGCGCCAGCAGAGCGCGCCGGCAGAGGCGCCGCCCGCCGCTGCGCCCCCCGCGACAACCACCCCGCCGGCCGCGGCGACGCCGCCCGCCGTGACGACTCCGCCCGCCGCCGAAGCGCCCGCGCTGCGCCCGACGCAGGAGCCCACAGCGCCGGCTCCGGCCGCGGAAGCGCCGAAGCCAGCCGAGTCGCCGAAGGCGGAAGCGCCCAAGCCTGAATCCACGACGCCTGTAGCGCCGAAGAGCGAAGCGCCCGCCGCGCCGGCCCAGACGGCCCCCGCCGCGCCGGTGACGCCTCCGGCCGCCGAGGCGCCGAAGCCCGACGCGTCCAAGAACGACGCGTCCAAGACCGACGGCCTGAAGTGGGAAGCGCCGAAGACCGAAGCGCCGCCGGCCGCCACGGAGTCGAAGCCTGCTGAATCGAAGCCGGCGGAGTCCGAGGCCAAGCCCGCAGCCCCGGCCGCCAAGCCCGCCGAGCCGGAAACCAAGTCCGCGCCGCCGACCATCTGGAAAGCGCCGACTCAGTAAGCCTTAAGTTCAGTCGTCCATCCGACGCATTCGGCTGGGGGCGACCGCCCCCGGCCCGCTAAAATTCGCTATCAGAATCGCTGGAAAGGCGTTAGGCGTTAAGCCCCATGGCGCGGTACATCTTCATCACCGGCGGCGTGGTTTCCTCACTTGGCAAGGGCTTGGCGTCGGCGGTGCTCGGCGCGCTTTTGCAGGCGCGCGGCTACACGGTCCGCTTGAGGAAGCTCGATCCCTACCTCAACATCGATCCAGGCACGATGTCGCCCTATCAGCACGGCGAGGTCTTCGTCACCGACGACGGCGCCGAGACGGATCTTGATCTCGGGCATTACGAGCGCTTCACCGGCCGTCCGGCTTCGCGCCAGGACAATGTCACCACGGGCCGCATCTATCAGGACATCATCAATAAGGAGCGGCGCGGCGACTATCTCGGCGCGACGATCCAGGTCATTCCGCATGTCACCAACGCCATCAAGGAATTCATCCTCGAGGGCAATGAGGACGTCGATTTCGCGCTGATCGAGATCGGCGGCACCGTCGGCGACATCGAGGGCCTGCCGTTCTTCGAAGCCATCCGCCAGATCAAGAACGATCTGCCGCCGCATCACTGCATCTACATCCATCTGACGCTGCTGCCGTTCATCCCGAGCGCCGGCGAATTGAAGACCAAGCCGACGCAGCATTCGGTGAAGGAGCTGCGTTCGATCGGCATTCAGCCGGACATTCTCCTCTGCCGCACCGACCGCGAAATTCCGCGTGAGGAGCGCCGCAAACTTGGTCTCTTCTGTAACGTGCGCGAACAGGCGGTGATCGAGGCGCGCGACGCATCGAACATCTATGACGTGCCGCGCGCGTATCACGCCGCGGGGCTCGACGCGCAAGTGCTGGCCGCCTTCGGCATCGAGCCCGCGCCGAAGCCCGACATGAGCCGCTGGAACGCGGTGACGCAGCGCATCAACAATCCCGAGGGCGAAGTCACCATCGCGGTTGTCGGCAAATACACCGAGATGAAGGACGCCTATAAAAGCCTCATCGCGGCTTTGGCGCACGGCGGGCTGGCGAACCGCGTGAAGGTCAATCTCGACTGGATCGAATCGGAAATTTTCGAGACCGCCGATCCGGCCGCGCATCTTGAACATGTGCACGGCATTCTCGTTCCCGGCGGTTTCGGCCAGCGCGGCGCCGAGGGCAAGATTCTCGCGGCGCGCTTCGCGCGCGAACGCGGCGTTCCCTATTTCGGCATCTGTTTCGGCATGCAGATGGCGGTGATCGAAGCGGCGCGCGCGCTTGCCGGAATTGACAAGGCGAATTCGACGGAGTTCGGCCCCTGCGCGGAGCCGGTCGTCGGCCTGATGACCGAATGGCTCAAGGGCAATGAGCTCGAAAAACGCGGCGTCGGCGAGGGTCTCGGCGGCACCATGCGGCTTGGCGCTTTTCCCGCGCTGCTGAAACCTGGGTCGCGCATCTCCGGCATTTATGGCTCGAGCGAAATCTCCGAGCCCCACCGCCATCGCTACGAGGTGAATGTCGCCTATCGCGAGCGCTTAGAGAATTGCGGGCTTTTGTTTGCGGGCTCTTCGCCCGACGGGCTGTTGCCGGAGACGGTGGAGATACCGGAGCACCCCTGGTTCATCGGCGTGCAATATCACCCGGAATTGAAATCGCGCCCCTTCGAGCCGCACCCGCTCTTCGCGAGTTTCATCGCCGCGGCGAAAGCGCAGAGCCGGTTGGTGTGAGCGCGCATTTTCCTTTTACGGCGCGTCATGGCCGGGCTTGTCCCGGCCATCCATGCCGAGACGCTCTGCGAATGCTGAGAGCCTTGAGTGGCGGTGACACGTGGATGCCCGGCCCAAGGCCGGGCATGACGTGGAGAGGGTGGGCTAGCCTCCTCGCGACTGGTTCACGATGATTAGTTCGCCAATTCGTCGTATAAGTCCCGCCAGTCGGGATTCATTGCGAGAATGAGCCGGACCTTCCATGCGCGGGGCCAGTGCTTCATTGTCTTCTCGCGCTGTATCGCGGCCCGGATGTCGTCGTGCGGCTCGTACCGCACGAGACGCTTCAGACCATAGAGCTGTGTGAAACCGCGACTGCGGCCCTCCCGGTGCTCGAAAGCGCGGCGCGCGAGGTCGTTGGTGACGCCGAGATAGAGCGTCCCATTTGACCGGTTCGTCATGATGTAAACCCAGCCCCCGCGCATGAGCGCATGGTGATGGCGTCGCCCCGGAGAGACAACCCCGCACGTCATGGCCGGGCTTGTCCCGGCCATCCACGCCGGGGGGCCTTGCGCAACTGTGGCGAGGCGTGCGCGGCTCCATCACGTGGATGCCCGCGACAAGCGCGGGCATGACGCGGAGAGGAAGCGATCAATCCGCCAAGTGAAGCGGCGCACGGCCGAGCGCTGGTACTCCCGCTTCACGCCACCTCATATTCCTCATCGATCGGCACGCCGAGCGCCGTGACGAGGCGGTTCGTCTCCGACGCCATGCCGACGATCGCCAGCAACTCCCCATATTCTTCTTCGCTCATTCCCTTCGCGCGGGCGTTCGCCGTGTGCGAATGGATGCAATAGGGACAGGCGTGAGCGATCGAGACGGCGATGTAGAGCATCTCCTTCACCTTCGGCTCCAACACGCCCGGACCCATCACCTGCTTCACGCCTTCCCAGGTGCGCTTCAGCGTCACGGGATCATGCGCGAGCGCGCGCCAGAAATTATTGACGAAATCGCTTTTGCGAGTCGCGCGAATGTCGGCGAAGACGTCCCGCGCCTGCGGCGAGAGTTCGTCGTCGGCAAGCAGTCGGACAGTGGCCATGATCTCTCTCGTTTGATGCGCGAAGTTTTCACTTGCTCGGGGCGGGCGGCGCGGCGGGCCATGTGCGCGGCCCCGGATTGAAATGATAATTCACTCCGCAGCCCGAGAGCGCCAGGGCGATCGCGAGAAGCGACATCGAAATGACGAGCGGCGTTCGCATCTTTCGTCCTCCAGTGGCGGCAATACGTCCCTTTTTGTCAGAAAATCGCCCTTGGCGTCTGCCTGAATCGCTGCTTTTCAGCTCTAGGGGATGGCGCGCGTTTTGCGTGCGCGCCCGTCACAACAGCGCGCCCAACTGGAGAGGAACGCAGAGACGTAAGCATGACCGCCGCAGGGGAGTTTTCTGCTTAGTTTCAAGGCGGTGCGCCAATTTGACCGCGCCGCGCCAGGTTGACGTGCGATATGCTGCAACGCACAATCATCGCCAAGTAGCTGCGCTATGCGATTCGACTGACGGGGCGTGCGTCGGTCGAACATCGGCGCGGCGCCAAGGAGGTCACGATGGAAGCGGTCAAACAGTGGTTTCAGGACTGGTCGGACGCCTGCGAATACGCCAAGGAATGCGCGCCCGACCTGTCCTTCCTCAAGTCTTTCGCGTTCGGCGAGCCCTATACGGCGCTGTTGAGCATCGTCGCCGCCTGCTGGCTGCTCTGGGCTGTCAATGAGCGGGCGATCCGGCGAAACGCGGTTCGTCTGCAGGCCGCTGCGGCGCAGGCCGGCGAGGACGCGCTCGACGCCGCGCTGCGCGAGATGAAGGCCGCGCCCGGCAAGGAAGAGAACGCCGCCCAGCTCGCCGCCTGAGGCGAGCGGCGCGATTTGAACGCGCCCGGCGGCGCGCTACCTCCAGACAGGGGGCGCGCGCACTGCGGCTCTTGTGATCGATCCCCCGCGACGATACGAAACTCGTGCATCGTGCGACGCTTGGCTATGCGTTGGCGGACCGACCGGTCCTCCCCTCCGCAGACGAGCGTCAGAAAGACATTGGAAGGCGAGGGAACGTCATGGGTGGATTTTCAGTCGGCAATGGCGCCTGGGTGCTGGTCGGAGACGGCCGCCGGGCGCTGTTTTTTCAAAACCACGGCGACGCGGAACTCCTCGACCTTCGCGTCGTCGAGACGCGTATCGACGAGAACCCGGCGACGCGCGAGCAGGGCTCGGACAAGCCCGGCCGCAGCTTCGCCTCGAAGGGCGGCGTGCGCAGCGCCGTGGATGACGCCGACTGGCATGAGCTGGAGGAGGAGCGCTTCGCCCGCGCCATGGCGGATCGCATCAATCAGGCGGCGGAATCGGGCGAATTGAGCGCGATCGCCATTGTCGCGCCACCGAAGTCGCTTGGCGAAATTCGCAAGGAGCTGTCGGTCAAGGCGCAAGGCAAGGTCATTGGCGAACTCGCCAAGGATTTGACCCGACACCCTCTCAAGGACATCGAAAAGGCGCTGACCCGCGGCTGAAAGGCAGGGGAAAGCTTTAGGCCTTCCCCTGCGCAGTCGGAGGCGATTCGTCCCAGCCCCGCCTCCGACGCTCGCTTCTTACGCGAGCATGGCCATAATGACGCAGTCCTCTCTAGAAATCAGTGCGATTGCGCACAATGCGCGTGAGCGTCGCATTTGAGCCGCAAAGATGCGGGACGGAGCGTGTTTGGCTTCGCCTTGGCGGCGTCGCGTAGAAACTTGAGCACGGGCGGCGTATGGGGCGCGGGCGGATCGTATTGGCGGCGCTTCTCGCGCTAACGTTCAGCGCGTGCGCGAGCCGTCCGCATGGAACGCTCGTCGCGACCAATCAGGTCGCGCCTGGGGGAAGCGTCGTCGATCTTCTGGTCGTCACCACCCGAGAGCCGGATCAATCCGAGCCGGGCGTCATGTTCTCGGGCGAACGCGGGCACGGCGTCCATTTCGCCGACATAGCGGTCTCTATCCCCCCCGACGCCAATCGCACGGTCGGCGACGTGCAATGGCCGCAAGCCCCGCCTGATCCCGCCACCCAATTCACCACCGTTCACGCCGATGTGCTGAGCCGGGACGCGGCGCTCGCGGCCTTCAACGCCCGCATTCGCAAGACGCCCAGGCGGCAAGTGCTGGTCTTCGTGCACGGCTTCAACACGCGTTTCGAGGAGGCCGTCTATCGCTTCGCGCAGATCGTCCACGACTCGCGCGCCGACGTTACGCCTGTGCTGTTCACATGGCCCTCCCGCGGCCGGCTGCTGCAATATGGCTATGACCATGAGAGCGCCAGCTACTCGCGTGACGCGCTGGAGAGCGTGCTGCAGGCCCTGCAGCGCGATCGCGACGTCGGCGAGATTTCGATCCTCGCGCATTCCATGGGCAATTGGGTGACGCTCGAAGCGCTGCGCCAGATGGCGATCCGCAACGGCCAGATCGGATCGAAAATCCAGAACGTCATGCTTGCCTCGCCGGACGTCGATTTCGACGTCTTCCGCCGCCAGATAGCGGAAATCGGCGGCGTTCGACCTTCGATCTTCACGCTGTTCGCCTCGCGCGACGACGACGCGCTCGCGGCGTCCCGCCGGTTCTGGGGCAATACGCGGTTGGGCGCAGTCGACCCGAAGGCGTCCCCCTATCAGGAAGTCCTCGACAGGGACCGGGTGAAGGTCGTCGATCTGACGGGCATCGCCACCAGCGATCCCTTGGAGCATAGCAAATTCGCATCCTCCCCCCAGGTCGTGCGCTCCATCGGCGCCAGGCTGGCGCAGGGTCAGCCGCTCAGGGACGGCCAGGCGGGCCTCGGCGATCACCTGGGACTCGCGACCGCGGGCGCGGTTTCGGCGGTGGGCGGCGTGGCCGGAGCGGCGGTCGCCGCGCCCTTCGCCATCGTCGACCCGGCGACGCGCGACAATCTGGGCGAACATCTCGGCGCCGCCACCCAACACTTTGATCCACAATATTAACCGCTGTGGATGAGGCTGTTGGAACGGTTCTATTCTGGAAGGCTGTTGCGGCAATGTCACAGTCAGCGACGCTGAACCTCGTTAGGGTGAAAGGCTCTCAAACACCGCAGGGGACTTCGATCGACATGTCATTCAAGCGTCAGCTTCTCGCCATTCTGGCGGTGGCCTTCGCTACTTCTGCAGCGCGCGCCGAAAATCCGTCGTGGTGGACGCCGCCGCTGACCGACAACCCCGGCCCCAAGCGCGCGGTCGACGGCGTCAACGGCAAGCTCGAAGGCTTTGGCGGCGGCTCGGAGTGGCTCGGCTTCGCGCGCTTGAACAACGCCTCGGCCGGCGGCATGGGATCGATCACCGCGCCTGTCGGCGATCGGTTCGGATTTCAGATCGACGCAATCGCGGCGGCCCATCGCGGCTTCTTCGTCAGCGGCGGCGCCGGACACGCGTTCTGGCGCGACCCTAGCGTGGGTCTCATCGGCGGCTACGGGGCGATCGCCCACGACAAGCGCCTCGACGACACGCGCTTCCGCGTCGGCGCCGAAGGGGCTTATTTTTACGGACCGTTCTCACTCTCGAGCGTCGCCGGCTACGAGGAGAGTTCGGGTCACTTCTTTACGCCGCTGGGCTATGGGCCGGGATATCTCGCCTATCAGTGGCAGCCGCGGCGCGGCCGCTTCTTCGACATGTTCGATATCAGCGTCTATCCGACCTACAACGTCAAAATCTCGGTCGGCCACCGATATGTCGGTGGTCGTCACGCGGCGGCGCTCAGCGGCGAGGCGCTCGTCTGGAATCTTGGAAATTCCGCGGTCACCGGCTTTGTTGAAGGCCGCGTCGGCGAGAATGACTACAAGGCGGTCTGGGGCGGCGTGCGTATTTATCTCGGCGGGAGCGACAAGACTCTCATCAGCCGCCACCGCGAAGACGGCGCGCCCAACTGGCTGAAGGACGACATGTTCGCGTCGCAGAACAGCGTCCGGGCCGGCGCGACACCCGTCTTTTTTCGGCCGCTGCAGCAGCCTTGAAGCCGCCGCGCCGCGCCCGATATGCGGGGCGACGCAGCGTGAGGAGGCGCAATGAGCAGTTTGACGTCTTTGACTGACCGTCCGTCACGGCTCGTCGCCGGCGTGGCCGCCGCCGCGCCGGTGGTGGTGGCCGCAGTGGTCGGCAGTTTCGCCACGACGCCGAACATCCCCTGGTATGACACGCTCGCCAAGCCGCCTTTGAACCCGCCGAACTGGGCGTTCGGGCCGGCGTGGACAACGCTCTACATTCTGATGGCCTACGCCTTTTACCGCATTCTCCGGCTCGAGCCGGGAACGCCTGGGCGGCGGGCCGCGATCGCCGTTTTTTTCGCGCAGCTCGTGTTGAATGCGGCCTGGTCCTTCGCCTTCTTCGCGGCGCGAAGTCCGCTGCTCGGACTTATCGTCGTGGTGCCGATGGAGGCGCTCGTCATCACGACGATCGTCCTCTTCTTTCGGCTCGACCGGGTTGCGGGATACACTCTGGCGCCAACCGCGTTGTGGGTAGCCTTCGCGACCTATCTGAACGCCGGGATATTCGTCCTCAATTCCTAAAAGGGCGCCGACCGCGCCGCGGCGACATAGGCGTCGGCGTCCGCCTGCAATAGCAGCCGCTCCTTGACGAGCTTGTCGGCGACGACCCGCATCGTCGCGACGAAATAGGCGCGCGACCCGTAGCGCTCGACAAGCGAGGGACGCGGATCGGCGTTCTTCTCGCGATCCGCTTTAGTCGCGGCGATAGAGATGGCCGCGCCCGCGTCGCAGGGCGGTCCCTTCTTATCCTTTTGCGCATTGAAGCCGGTGAAGGTGGCGATCGGCAGCGCCAGATCGGGCAGGCGCATTCCGGGAGCGTCATTGCCGTCCGCGTCGATTTTCGGGACGCGGCGCGCGCCCTCGGGCGGCTTGGGCAGGCCGGGAATTTTCGGCCATTTGAGGTCCTGCGCCGACGTCAGATCGGCGTCGAGAGGCGCGCGGGAGGCGGGCGGGGCGACGCCCTTCGCGGTCCATGCGTCGAGGGCGGCGAACAGTGCGCGCTGCGGCGGCGCGAGGGGGCGGGCGTTAACTGGCGCCGCGCAATTCGCTGACGCGCCCGAAGCAGCGACGCCGGCGAGATAGAAACGCCGGCCGTTCGGCGGCGCGCCCTTGTCGAATTCGACGCGCGGCTTCTCGCGCCAATAGGCGTCGGCGCCCCAGGTCGCGATGTATCGCGTCGGCGCGGCGGGCTCGCGGCTCGCGTCGTGAAGCAACAGCCCGTCAAATGCCGAGGCTGCGTCCGACATTAAATCGGCGTCGGCGCCCTGCGCGCGCCCAACCAGGCGCTTCATTTTGAGCGCGCCGCGAACATGTCCGAGCACATCGCGCAGCGCCGGCTCCCTGACTTTCTCGGCGAGCTTGCCGAAATCCAGCGTCAGCACGGCGAGACCGCGGTCCAGCGCCAGCGGCCTGACGTCGTCGCTCTGCTGCGTCTCGATCAGCATCGACTTCACGTCGCCGCTTGGCGGTTTAGGGGGTCTCGCCAGCGTTCCCGTGATTTCGTACGAGGTTCCGTCGAGCTTTACCGTCACGGAAACCGTCTCGTTCGCGCCATCGGGCCGCGTTTCGAATTTCAGCAGCTCCCCATGTGACGGGCCAGCGAAGGCCAGCGCCGCGATCAGCGCGGCGCGTTTAGCTCGCTGCGCGCAGCGCGTCGTCCTTTTCGATCCAGTCGGCGATCTTGCGAAGATCCGCGAGGAAGCCTCGCCACGCCTGGCGCTTATCCGATTCATCCTTCAAGCGTAGCAGAGAGGAGGGATGAACGGTGGCCAGGAATTGCGCGCCGTCGTCGAGATCGATGATGTCGCCGCGCAGGCGCGACACCGCCTCGGAGCGTCCGAGCGCACCCCGAATCGCTGTCGCGCCGAGCGCCACGATCAATCCGGGGCGGAGCAGAGCGCGCTCGCGATCGAGCCACCATCGGCAGGCGTCGATCTCGCCGGCGTCCGGCTTTTTGTGCAGGCGGCGCTTGCCGCGCGGCTCGAATTTGAAATGCTTCACCGCATTGGTGACGAAGCATTTGTCGCGGGCGACGCCGGCGCGCTCCAGCGCAATGTCGAGGAGCTTGCCAGAGGGTCCGACGAAGGGGCGTCCCGAAAGATCTTCCTGATCCCCCGGCTGCTCGCCGATCAGCAGCACGCGGGCGCGCGGCGATCCTTCTCCGGGAACGACCTGCGTCGCGTTCTTGTAGAGCGGGCATCGCGTGCAGCCGGCTTCCTGCTCGGCAAGCGCCGACAGCGATCCAGCCCCGCTCTCCGCCCTGCCCGCCGGGGCCATGGCCGCGCGGGCGTAGCGCGACCGTCGCGTCGGGGTCGCCGCAACCATCTGTGACGATCGCGCGGCGGCGTCTCGGATCAGCGGGGCGATCAGCGGCGCTTCGGGCAAATTGCTCCAGTATTTCTTAGGCATCTGCGCGGTCATGGCTTTCACTTTCAGACGCGAGGGATTGAAGATCGAGGAAAAATAAACGCGCCATTCGCGTTCGAGTTCGTCATGGTTTGGCGCATCGTGGCGTTTCGCGCCGTCGCCGATCGTCAAAGCTGCGCCGTCCCAATGGGCGCTCGCGCGGGGGCAGAGAACCGACCAGCGCATATTCGCGAAGCGCCTCACGAAGAAGGGCGCGACGGCTGCGACGATGTGGTGATCAGGCTCGAACCAGGCGATGAACGCTTCCTCGCCGTCGGGCGCAATGACGCGCCGAAAGCGCACGAAGGCTTTCATCTTATGAATGTCGCGGCGGACCGCCTTGGCCAAACTCTGGACGCGCGCCACCAGCGGATCGGAATCGATCTGCAGAAGATCGGGCGCGCGCCGCATGCGCGATAACAGCGTATAGAGCAGCGCGAAACGCTCAGGGTCGCTGTGCAGGCCGGCGCTCCGCGCGAGCGCGACGAATGGCTCCGGAGGAGGCGTCGAGCCGTCTGATGTGTCTGGCGCGTGCGCTGAGGCGGCGAAGAGATCGGCGTCTTCGCCGACGGACCAGATCACGTTCTCGGGCGTCGTCGTCGATTGCAGCGCCTGCGCGTAAGTGAGAAACGCTTCGACGTCATCTTCGCGCGGCAGCGCGACGCGAACGAGGCGCCTGTCGGCGCCTTGTTCCCGGCCGGAAAGAAAGACGTCACGCGGCGAAGAGGTCGAGCTGTCGGGGCGCATGGATCAGCTTTTCGCGCAGGCGCGCCTGATCGAGCAGCGCGGTCGGGCGCCAGTCGGCGGCGACGACGAAGGGCCGCACCTTCTCGAGCGACTGGACGAGCCGGCCGAGATCGACGAGGCGAAGCGTCCTGAAACGCCGCGTGCGGATGATGCGCTCGACGACGCGCGCGCCAAGGCCGGGCACGCGCAACAGCGCCTCCTTTGGCGCGCGATTGACGTCGACCGGAAAGCGCGCGCGATTGGCGAGCGCCCAGGCGAGCTTTGGATCCACTTTGAGATCGAGCATGCCGTCCGGCGCCGCCGCGTCGATTTCGTCGAGCGCGAAGCCGTAATTGCGAATGAGCCAGTCGGCCTGGTACAGCCGATGCTCGCGAACGAGCGGCGGCGCAACAGGCGGGAGCGCTTTCGAGGCGTCCGGGATCGGCGAGAAGGCCGAATAATAGACGCGCCGCAGGCTAAAGCTTGCGTAGAGCGTTTCGCTCATCGAGAGAATGTCCATGTCGCGCGCGCTGTCGGCGCCGACGATCACCTGCGTCGACTGGCCGGAAGGGGCGAAGACCGGCGCCTTGCGGCTCTTCTTGCGCTCCTCGCGATGTTCGTCGATCGCAAGCCGCAGCCGGCCCATGGATTTCTTGATTTCCCCGAGACGCTTTTGCGGCGCGAGTCGGGACAGGCTCGCCGCGCTCGGCAGTTCGACATTGATCGACAGCCGATCGGCGTAGCGTCCAGCTTCTTCAATGAGCGCCGGGTCGGCTTCGGGAATGGTCTTGAGATGGATATAGCCGCGAAAATCATGATCGCCGCGCAAAGATCGGGCGATGCGCGCCATCGCCGCCATCGTGTCATCGGGCGAGCGGATAATGCCGGAAGAAAGAAACAGCCCTTCGATATAGTTGCGCTTGTAGAAATCGAGGGTGAGCGAAACGACTTCTTCAACGGAGAAGCGCGCGCGGCGCACGTTCGACGAGACGCGGTTGACGCAATAGGCGCAGTCGAAGACGCAGAAATTCGTCATCAGAATTTTAAGGAGCGAGATGCAGCGCCCGTCCGGCGCATAGGCGTGGCAGATGCCCGACCCGTTCGTCGAACCGACGCCCCTGCCGCCCAGGGAATTGCGTTTAGGTCCGCCGCTCGAGGCGCAGGAGGCGTCATATTTCGCGGCGTCAGCGAGGATCGCGAGCTTTTCGGTGCGCGTCAGCATGACCTCGGCTCTCGTCTATGTTCTTAGTTTGTTCTAGCGCAGTCCAGCGCGGCTTTCAACTGGCGCGATTGAAGGACAGGGCGCCGCTAGAGCTTCGCCATGAAATTGGCGAAGGCGAGCGAGCCTTCCGGCCACGGCCCATGGCCGCTGTCGACATTGATGTGGCCGCTCGCGCCGGCGTCGATGAACTCAGCGCCGATATCCTGCGCGAGTTGACGCGCAAAGAGCAGGTCGGCGTAAGGATCGTCGCTGCTCCCGACGATCGCCGCCGGGAAGGGGAGCTTCGCGCGCGGTATCGGCAGAAACGCGGAATCGACGGACGGAAGCTCGCGGACCACCGCTTCCGAGGGCGGCGCGACGAGAAAGGCGCCGGCGATCTTGTCGCCGACGCGCTGCGCCGCATGCAGCGCGGCGATTACGCCGAGCGAATGCGCGACGATCACCACAGGCCGCGCAGAGGCGAGAACCTCGCTCGCGATCGTCTCTTCCCATTCGGCGCGGATCGGCTTCTCGAAATCGCGCTGCGTCACGCGCCTCGCCGTCGAAAGCTTCGCCTGCCAGCGGCTTTGCCAATGGTCGGAGCCAGAATCGCTCCAGCCCGGCACGATGAGAATGTCTGCGTCGGCGGCGCGCATCAGGCTGGCTCGCGCGCGAAGGCGCCGCTGAGCGCGTCCTTGATCAGCTTGCGCGTCTCGGCGACGCCGTAAAGCGCGATGAAGGAGCCAAAGCGCGGGCCCTTCTTCTCGCCGAGCAGCACTTCATAGAGCATGTTGAAGAAGTCGTTGGAGACGCCGGGCCGCTCGGGCGTCGCGCCCTTGGCGCCAAAGTCCTGGTAGCGCGGTACGGCGCGCGCGACGTCGTAGAGCGCCGCCTGAATCTCTTCCGCGCTCGCGTGCTCCATGCCCGCGAGCGCATTGTCGATCCTTTGCAGCACGTCGCGCTCGACTTCGTCGGCGGCGCGATAGAGTTTCGCCGGCTTCACGAAATCGCGAAAGTAAGCGACGGCGTAGCCCACGAGCTTGTCGAGCCGCGGATGATTCTGCGGCGTCGCAGACGGCGCATAGCGGCGCAGAAAGCCCCACAGCACGGCCGGGTCTTCGGCGTTGGCGACGGCGGCGAGATTGAGCAGCATCGAGAAGGAGACGCTCGTCCCCTTCGCCTCGCCTGCATGTTCGAGCGTTTCCGCCGCCGGCGGATCGCCGGCGTGGATATGCCACGCGGGATTGCCGAGACGGTTCTTCCAGTCCTGACGCGGATAGGCGTCGAGGAAATTCAGATAATCGTCGACGGCGCGCGGGATCACGTCGAAATAGAGCCGCTTCGCCGCTGTCGGCTTTTGAAACATGAATTGCGCGAGGCTCTCGGGACTGGCGTAGGTCAGCCATTCCTCGATCGTCAGCCCGTTGCCCTTCGACTTCGAGATTTTCTGGCCCTTTTCGTCGAGAAACAGCTCGTAGTTGAAGCCTTCCGGCGGACGGCCGCCGAGGGCGCGCACGATTGCGCCCGACAGCTTCACCGAGTCGATGAGGTCCTTGCCCGCCATCTCGTAATCGACATTGAGCGCATACCAGCGCATCGCCCAGTCCGGCTTCCACTGCAGCTTGCAATGGCCGCCGGTGACGGGCGTCGTGAATTTCTCGCCCGTTTCGGGATCGGTCCAGGAGATCGTGCCGGCGTCCGCGTCATAGCCGTCGAGCGCGACCTGCATGACGATGCCGGTCTTCGGATGGACGGGCAGGAAGGGCGAATAGGTCGCCGCGCGCTCCTCGCGAAAGCTCGGCAGCATGATCTTCATCACCGCGTCGTAGCGCTCGAGCATGTGCTTCAGGGCGGCGTCGAAGCGGCCGCTCTTGTAATATTCCGTCGACGAGGCGAATTCGTATTCGAAGCCGAAGGCGTCGAGAAAGGCGCGCAGCCGCGCGTTGTTATGTGCGCCGAAACTGTCATGGGTGCCGAAAGGGTCCGGCACCTGCGTTAAGGGCTTGCCGAGGTTGGCGGCGACGAGTTCCTTGTTCGGGATGTTGTCGGGGACCTTGCGCAGCCCGTCCATGTCGTCCGAGAAGGCGAGGAGACGCGTCGCGACCTTCCCCTCGGTCAGGATCTCAAAAGCGCGGCGCACCATGCTGGTGCGGGCGACTTCGCCGAAAGTGCCGATATGCGGCAGGCCGGACGGGCCGTAGCCGGTCTCGAACAGCACGCTCTTCTGGCCGCTGGCCTCCACGCGTTTGACCAGCTTTCGCGCCTCCTCGAACGGCCAGGCGGGCGAAACGCGCGCGGCTTCGACGAGTTCGGGCGACAATAGGAGCGGTGCGGACATGGGCCTTCTGTGCGGTGCAATCTGTGTGGGAAGCGCGGCACAGTAGGGAGAGGGGCCAAGGGCGTCAACGCGGAAGGCGCGAGCTTCCCGCCGCGCTTCGCTTGCGGGTCTTTACCATTCCCCGCGTCGCGGGAAAGGGAAAGACCACCCGCCCTTTTCCATCCGCCATTCACGCCCTGCGCGCTCCTTACGCTGCCGACCGTCCGCTTCGATGAACAGCGTCACGCCGGCACCGTCCGACGACCAGCGCGCTTCGGCTTCGCGGCAACTGCGGAAAGCGGCGCGACAAGTTTTTCGTAAAGGCCGAAAAGATGTTCGACGCGCTCGCGGTCGCTGCCAAAAGGGGCGGATTGGTAGAGCTTGTCCACAGCCGCGTCTAGGGCACGATGCGCCTTGCGCAGATTGGTCGGCATGATGTCGGGGTCATAGAGATTGGCAAGTGTCGCGCCGGGATGCGCCGCGCGGGCGTCGAGCACGGCTTGAGCGAGATCGGCGAGTTTTTTCTCTTGGGCGGCTGTAGCATGGGGCCAGAGGAACGGATTGTAGTTGATCCCAGGCGAATACTGGTAACGACTTTCAAGCCTACCGCCGACGAATTTCGTCCATGCCATGTGCATTTTTGATGTAATCAATGCGAACAGTTGCAAGTCACAACCTTCTACAACAACGAGCTTATTACTAGGTGTATAGTCCTGAAGTGAGCTGGATGGGATTCTTATTGAAGACGGCGGGTTCGGCTTTCCAGATTTTGCAGACATATTCATGAGGCGTCAGGCCTCGCAGGGTCTTCAGCCGTTTCGCAAAATTATAGGCGGCCAT
>JBPFDX010000097.1:0-26681 GCA_051061385.1 Methylocystis sp. | reverse complement strand
GGAGAAGTCGCCGTCCTGCGCATCGTAAGGGCCTTTGCGCGCCAGCACATAGGAAAGAAGTTCCGGAATGAGGAAATTGGCGTCCGCGTAGCCCTGCCCATGTCCATGGGTGCGCATGTTGAGCGGCATGCCGTCGAGATAGAACGCGAGATCCGTTCCGTGGTCCAGGTTGAAGCCGCGCAGGAAATATTGGTTCGCCTTGCCCTCGCCTGAGTGCTGGGAAACGATCAAACCCGGCACGATTTCAAGCGACTCGCTCGGCCGCGAATAGGGATAGGCGGTCACTTCCTCGCCGGTGAAGAACTTGTCGCTCGACGCCGTGAGCGGCGGCGGCTTCTGGGCGACCGACACCGTAGGGTCCTGAATGACTGGCGTGGGACGAACCGGTCCGCGCGTCGCCTGACCGCTCGAGCGCGATGGCCTCGGGGCGGTGCTGGCCGCTGGGCGGTGACCGCCGACATTGATCGTCGGCAGCGCGGTGAATTGCGCCTGCGCCTCAGCGCCGATCAGCGAAATGGCGATGGCGAAAGCGGATACGGAAGCGGCGTTTCTGCGGATCATTCGGCAATACCGGCGTGCGCGTCATTGTGATCTTTTTTGAAAATTGTCTTACGCGCCGCGCCGGGTCAATCGGCTGGAAACGATTTGCCGTAAGCGTTGCCGATTTGCAACAGACGATGGCTCTAGCTGGAATGGGCGTGACGACCCGTCGGAAGGCCATGGACATGGGGCGCCGCTTCGCCCTGTTCGACGCCCGCAGGCAGCACGACGAGTTGCCCGTATCTTACGCCGCGTTCGCCAATCACATGGCCGGCGAAATGTTCGACGTCCGACTTCTGGCCCTTGAGCAGCGACACTTCGAGGCAGGTCGCCTCATCCATGTGCACGTGCAGCGTGGCGATCGACATGTCGGCGTGGGAGTGATGATCGTGCATCAGCCTTTTCGACAGCTGCCGAGTCTCATGATCATAGACATAGACGAGCGCGGCCACGCAGGAGCGCGCGGGTTCGTCCACTTCGGGCGTTTTTAAAAGCCCGGCGCGGACAAGATCGCGCACGGCCTCCGAACGGTTTCGGTGCCCTCCCGTCTCCATATATTGATCGAGCGCGCTCATCAGCTCTTCGTCTATGGTTATCGTCACGCGCTGCATATATCCGCTCCGCTCTGCGCGCCTCCGCCAAGCGGGCCAATCGCCGGAAAAGGCCGGCAGGCGCGACCGCCATTTATTACGCTAACCCGTATCAGCGGCCAACCGCCGGCGATCGCGCCGACAGCCTCCGCGGCGCGCCGGGTCAGGAACTGCCGCGCCCTTCTTGATGACCGCCCGATGCTCCGTCTGAGGCTCGGCCGGGCGAGAAGGCCAGCCAAAAGACCCGCCGGGATGCAACCATTCTCGGGCTGGAACGTTGTCGGAAGGATGTTGCATCGCATCATGCCGGCGGCTCAAAATTTGCTCGGTCCAGGAATCCGTAGCGGCCAATCGGCCCTTCAGATATGCGCGCCTTAGGAGATTGTCGTTTCTTGATTAGCAAATCTCGAATTGAACGCCGCGATTTTAGTGGTGCGATAAAAGGCAGGAGCAATATGGCTGGGCTGGCTCGCGCAGTATATCCGGAACTTTTGGACTCTCTCCGGGCGACGACGCCCTGGCAATGCAGTCGCGTCGCGACATTCAGCGCCTCAACGCGTGGATGTTGCAGAGTAAGATTATGGCGACGCTGCTGCTGCGCCATTTTGACAGGCCGCCGCAGACGATTCTTGATCTCGGCTCCGGCGACGGGACATTGATGCTCGGCGTCGCAAAGCGTCTGGCGCCGAAGTGGCCGGGCGTGACCGCGCGTCTGCTCGACCAGCAGGACATTGTCACGGACGAAACTCGCCAAGCCTTTGAAGCGGTCGGATGGCGCGCGGAGAGCGTCACCGCCGACGTCTTCGACTATCTTTCGCACGATACGTCGACGACCGATATCATCTCCGCCAATCTCTTCCTGCATCATTTCAAAAACCCGGACCTCGCCCGGCTGCTCAAAATGGCGTCGGCGCGCACGACGCTGTTCGCGGCGTGCGAACCGCGGCGCGACCGTTTTTCGCTTTTGGCCAGCAGCCTCGTCTGGGTGATCGGCTGCAACGACGTTACGCAATGGGATGCGAAGGCCAGCGTTCGCGCGGGCTTCAACGACTGCGATCTGTCCAGGCTGTGGCCGGATCAGAACGGATGGGTTCTCGAGGAGACGCCGGCAATGCCCTTCACGCATTGCTTCGCGGCGCGGCGATCGACCAACGGCGGAAGCGCGCCTCAGGGCGACTTTCTGTAATGGACGTGACTCTGCACGCGGCGGCGACGGTCGTCGAGAAGGGTAAAGGACTGCGCCGAGCCCCTTAAGAGCCAATCGCCCCGGAAGCGCTTCGCCAGAGAGGTGAATGGGTCGAATGACGGAAGCAAACGTGATCATCGGCGGCGGCGTCGCGGGAGCAACGGCCGCCCTTGCCCTGGCTCGTGCGGGCCGGGACGTCGATCTCTATGAACGCTCATCGTCGGCGAGCCATAAGATTTGTGGCGAGTTCCTGAGTCGGGAGGTCAGCGCGAATTTGCGCGCGCTCGGGGTGGATCCGGTGGATTTTGGCGCGAGGCCGATCACGCGTGTGCGCTTGGTTCGCGGCGCGCACAGCGTCGACGAGCCGCTGCCGTTCCCGGCCCTGGCTTTATCGAGGAAGACTCTGGACGAAGCTTTGCTCGAGCGCGTGGCGGCTTCCGGCGCCAACGTCATTCGCGGCAAGACGGCCCGGAGCATAGAGCGATCGGATGACGGCGGCTTCGTCGTCTCCTTCGGCGGTGAAGACTATGCGGCGGCTCGAACGATTTTTCTCGCGACCGGCAAGCACGATTTGCGCGGCGCGAAGCGTGTGGCGACAGGGCGTCAAAGCGATTATCTCGCCTTGAAAATGCACTTCCGTTTCGACAGGAGAAAAACCGAGCATCTGCGGTCGGTGGCCGAACTCATCCTTCTGAAGGAATGCTATCTCGGCGTGATGCTCGTCGAGGACGATCACGTCAACTTCTGTCCTACGATCAGCGAAAGGCGATTCAATGACGCAGGGCGAAGCTGGGATGGTCTGCTCAAGCAACTCTGCAGGGAGTCGGACTATGTCGCCGACTACCTGCAGGGCGCGGAACCATTGTTCGATCGCCCGCTCGCGATCAGCCGCATTCCCTATGGCTTCGTCCACAACTCGTCCCCAAGCGATGCGACGAATCTTTGGCGGCTCGGCGATCAGATCGCGGTGATCCCTTCTTTCACCGGCGACGGCATGGGCATGGCGAGCTGCAGCGCGCGGTTGGCGGCCAACATGTTTCTGGAGGGCGCGACGTCGCATGAGTTTCATCGACGCTTCAGCGGCATTGTCAAAAGGCAGATGCGCGTCGCGAAGCCGCTGAACAGCCTGTTCTTCAGACATTCGGCCGGCCAGAACGCCATCATGTGGCTCGCCTCGGCTTTCCCCTCAGGGCTGCGCTCGATCGCCTGCCTCACAAGGGTTCCCGAAGAGGCCATGGCCTTGACCCATTGAGGCGCTGCTCGAACCGATCGCGGTCGAATGAGCCGGGCGGAACGGCTTCTGCCTGAGCCTCGGCGTCGCCCTTGCGCGTCGGCGACGTCAAATTCTGAACGGCGTTTTCCTGATGCTGCGTTTGCCCGCGCCGCGCGCACTCCTACCTCTCTGAAGTCTCGCGGGAGCGAGCTTAAGAGCAGCGTCAAGATGGACGAAAAGAAGAAGAGGCCCCCGACTACCGATCAGCTCCGCGTCAGCATCGACAAGGGCGAGACGGGCGACAAGGTCGCGGCTCCTGATCCCGCCGCCGCGCCGCTGGGGACCGATGATGAAGCGGGGGGATTTCCGCCAACGGAGGAGGAGCGCGCGCTCGCCGCCCGCATGCCTTCCGGCAAACCGCCCGCGCCGCAGAAGAAGCGCTGACGGCGCAAGATCGGAGTCCACCGCAGCGCCGGCAAACCGGATCAGCACGCCGGGTAGGAATCTGCCATTCTGCTTGCTTGGCGATCTCACCCGCCGCCATTCAAATGCACCACGCCAAGTTCGCTGCAATCATAGCCGCCAAAGGCTTTGGCGCGCTCTTGGAATTGTGCGCTCGCACAGAATCGAACCAGTCTCTGGAATGGCGGATCGAAGAACGCCTTGCGCCAAACGAGCAGATCAAAGCGCTCAATGACCAACGGCGTGAACTCGAGTTGAAATTGGCGAGCCGCCGCCTCGATCCCCAGTCCTACGTCCGCCCGTCCAGCCGCGATCGCCATGGCGAGATCGGTTTCCGAACGCTCGATCGCATCGACGCAGTTAAGATCGGATTTACGCAGCCCCTCCTTGGACAACAGCGCCGCCAGCACCAGTTCGCTGCCAGCTTCCGGCTGGCGAGACTGAAATCGCAGCTCGCCGACCGCCGCGAGGCTCTTGATCGGACGCTTCAACTTCGACGCGTACATCAATCCGCGCGTGCGTTTCGCCCACGCAATCAGCACGACGGGCTGCTTGTCGAAGGATTTCCTGACGGCCGGAATATTCCACTCTTCCAACTTTGTCGTGGGGATGTGCAGGCCGGCCGCGATACAGGCGTTTTCCTGCATGCGCGCCAACCCGTCGAGGGCGCCGTCCAGCAAGGCGGCGATCCCCGAGCGCGACTCTCGCAGCGCCCACTCGAGTAGAGGGTCATGTCCGCCGGCCATCACCAGCGGATAATCCGTCGCCGCCGCTCGTTGGGATGACGGGTCCCTATCCGGACCGCTGGCCGCGATCCAATCCTCTATCTCCTTCTTCGGAAAAAGGAGCTTTCCCGTCACGCGTCGGAAAGGCAGCGCTTCTTCCGAGACGAGGTCATAGACCTTTCGCTGCTTCACCCTCAGCAGGGCCGCCAATTCGCGGGTCGTGAGAAAATCCGTCATCCACTCTGTCCTGAACACGCGTACAAATAACCTAAAAAAACATGATCCGGAATGGCGCGAGAAGCTCCCCATGCCCCGATTATTGGTGATTATTGCCTCACCTGGGCGTGCCGCTTTTAATGTCGAACTTGCACGAAATTTCCGCAAGACTCAGCTTTTCGAAAAAAATACACTAAAAAGACCGTCGCCGTCCGGCTGCGTTCTGCCCAGAAGGAGCGCTCATGGTTGATCTTCGAAGCTGCGTTTTTGCGCTCTCGATTGTCTTGTGCGCCACTCAGGTCCGCGCCGAGGCTCGGGCCGCATCGACGTCCCCGAAGGGTTCGGCGCCGCCGCCCTCCGTTACGATTTTTGCCGCGGCGAGCCTCAAAAACGCTCTTGATGCGGTTGTCGCCGCCTATAAGAGCAAGACTGGCGGCGACGCGACGATCAGCTATGCGGGGTCGCTCGCGCTCGCCAAGCAGATCGAATCGGGAGCGCCTGCGGAAATATTCTTTTCCGCGGACGCCGCCTCGATGGATTATCTCGCCGAAAAAAACCTTATCCAGCCGAAGACGCGCTTCAATCTCCTCGGCAACACGCTCGTGCTGATCGCGCCGCGGACATCGAAGCTGGAGAAAGTCGCCCTCACCAAAGAGGCCTTCGCCGCGGCGATCGGCTCAGGCAAGATCGTGACCGGCGACGTCGCCTCGGTTCCCGTCGGCAAATACGCAAAGGCGGCGCTCGAGAAGCTCGGTCTCTGGAGCGTCGCCGAGCCTCATTTCGCTTTCACCGATAATGTTCGTTCCGCGCTGATGTTTGTCGCGCGCGAGGAAGCGCCGCTTGGGATTGTCTATCTCACCGACGTCAAATCCGAGCCCAAGGTGAAAGTCGTGGCGACCTTTCCTGCGTCTTCGCATCCGGCGATCGTCTATCCGGTCGCGCTTACCGCGACCGCCAAAGGCGACGCACCGGCGAAGTTTCTTGATTTCCTCAAAAGTTCCGACGCAAAGGCGGTCTTCGTGGAGCAGGGATTTCTGGCGCTACACTGAGAAAAGCCAAGGGGCGTCGTTGAACGCCCGCGGGTCGGCGGAATAAGACTAGTCGTTCCCCGGAGGTGTGAGCCCGCGGGGCGAAGGCTTGTCGTCAGCGCGAGAGAATTGAGAAGGCGTTTTACTGCGGCTATTTTGCAACAGTTCAGCTAAAAAAACTTCAGTCGGGACATCTGCTCAAATTGTGACGTTTAAGTTCGCTGGAACGATATGTATTGATGCTACATTGCGCTCGCCGAGCGGTCCCTAACCGTTCGGGACAAGCGCCGATCGTTGAACGCTCTGCGGAGAGAAGGGGATGTCGACAGGCCACGACAACAAAGCGCCGACGGCCGCCATGCTCAGCGCATGTCTCGGCGCATTCCTTGGTTCGCCGGATCTAGCGCTCGCCGAAGACAAAGAGCCGTCCGGCGCGATCTCGGCGAAGTCAGGCCAGCCAGGCGGCGCAGAGAATGCGGATGCGTCACACAAGGCGTCGGTGAAGCCGAAGATCGATTCAAAGGTCGTGGGGCCGGCGGCGCTTCCCCCGCCGCCGCAAAAGAAGAGCTACTACGTGCCGACGCGCGGCTACCGTCTGGAGCCGCAGCCCGATATCCCGCCCTATGTCCGCAATCTCGGCAAGACCTACAAGGAGTTCGAAGGCGTCGACTGGCTGAACGTGGGCCTCGAATCGCGCGTGCGCTTCGAATACCGCAAGAACGACTATCGGCCCTGGACCGACGACACCGTCAATCCCCCCGTATCTCAGCGGCGGTATTTCCCGAACTCGCTATGGCTATCGCGAACGCGCGCCTATCTCGGCGTCCAGAACATCCTGGATCCGCTGCGCTTCGTCGTCGAGTTTCAGGATTCGCGCGCCTACAACAGCCTCTATCAATTGCAGGGACAGGAGATCAATCAGACCGAACTGATCTCCGCCTATGGCGAACTCTTCTTCAAGGACGCGTTCGGCAAGGACGATCTCGGCAATGACCGGCCGCTGACGCTACGCGCCGGACGCTTTCATTTGGAGTTGCTCGATAGAAGACTGATTGCGGAAAACGAGTTCCGCAACACGACGAACACGTTCGAGGGCTTCCGCGTCAAGATCGGCAAGAAGGACAATGACTGGGATATCGACAGTTTTCTGATGCGGCCCCTGGTGCGCTACCCTTACGCATTCGATCGGCCCGAGTGGTCGAACTGGATCTACGGCAGCGTGTTCAGCATTCGCCGCTGGTCGGAATATGCGACGATCCAGCCTTATTTCCTCGGCCGCAAGCAATATGCGGATCTCCTCAACACGTCGAATGCGTTGCGCGTCCACAGGGACACCTATGCGCCGGGCCTGCGCGTCTATGGGGTGCTTGGCGACTTCGATTATGATTTCGACATCAACAAGCAGTTTGGCGAGATCGGCGAGTTCCGCGATCTCGGCGCGCGCCGCAACGCGATTCAGACGACGGTCCAGCACGACGCCATCGCCTATGCGTTCGAGGCGGGCTACACATTTTCGGATCTTCCGTGGAAGCCGCGCATCAGCGCTAATTACGCTTATGGTTCGGGCAACAAGAGCCCCTTCGACAGCGTCAATCAGACCTTCGACATCTTCTACGGCTTCAATCAGCCGTTCTCCCGCAATGACTATTTCGCATGGAACAACATGAAGGCGCCGAAGGCGCGTCTCGAATTCTCGCCGTTCAAGAATCTTCAGATCGATACGGCTTTCGGCGCCTTTTGGCTGGCCAGCGCCGCCGCTGCCTGGGATCGCGCCAATCTCTTCGCGCCGCTCGGCAACAGGGGCACGTTCCTTGGCACCGAATATGATCTGCGCATTCGCTACAAGCTGAATGCGTTCATCAATCTGACGGCGAGCTATTCAAGGTTCTGGCCGGGTTCATTCACCTCCAGCTTCGCGTCGCCGGTCGCCTGGCAGCCTTACTTCCCGCAATCCTTTCCCGGACAGACGACCACGACCAACGGTCTGACCGCGCGCCCGACCGACTTCTTCTATCTCGAAGTCTCGGCTAACGCCTTTGGCGACGGCAACCCGATCACCAAGCCGCCGGGATCGGATTTTCTCGCGCTCTTTACGCCGAACGCGCCGCCTTCCCCGCCTGCGCCGCCGCCGAGCTGGTCGGACGTTTACGTCGGGCTCAACGGAGGCGGTTCCCGGTCGAATCCGCGCTCGATCGTGCAGCCTTGGCCCTTCGGCCCGGCGGCGGCAAGTCCGGCGATCGCCGCGAGCGCGACTCCGATCAACCAGACGAACCATCTCGCCGGCTTCATCGGCGGCTTGCAGATCGGCGCCAATTGGAAGTTCGCCGACAGCTTCCTCGTCGGCGCGGAAGCCGATCTTCACGGCGTTTCGGGCAATACCGACACGAAGTGGCAAGCCTCTCTCGCCCAGGGCGGCGGCAATAGCTTCGCCACCTATGCGCAGCGCACGGCGACGCTGAACTATCTCGGCACGATTCGCGGCCGCTTGGGCTATCTCGTCACGCCGGCGCTCGCCGTCTATGGCACGGGCGGCATGGCCTATGGCGGCGTGACCTCCAACGCGGCGCTGTTCACAAGGCGCATCGGCGGAACCAACCAGACCTTGGTCAATCCGGTCTATCAGGACAGTCTCATCGGCTGGACGGCGGGCGGCGGCGCCGAGTGGATGTTCACGCCGGACTGGAGCGTGAAGGTCGACTATCTGCGCTACGATCTCGGAACCGCTCAGGCGTCGACGTTCTTTGTGCAGCCGAACGGCTTCTATGCCTATGGCGCGACGAGCTCGACGCGCTTTAATGGCAATCTGATCCATGCCGGCGTCAATCGTCACTTCGATCTCATCAGCCTCGCCGAGGTGAAATGAGTTTCTGCGCCATTATGCCTTCTTTCCGGCGATAGCGCTCCACATCGAAGCAGGCGGCGTGACGGAGCGTTTCTTGGCGCGCGAAATGCAAGAAATACTGTGTTTTCGCATATTGCAGGCGATATGCGCTTGACACTACCTCATATCAGCGGACGACGTCTCAATAGATTTGCGGGACCGACGTCCGCTGAATAAGCTTCTTGAGTTTAACGTGGGAGATAGCGATGAAGATCTCAGCTCGAAATGTGATCGACGGCACGGTAAAGGAAGTCAAGAAGGGCGCCACCACCGCCCATGTGTTGATCGAGGTGAGCGGCGCAACGCTCACCGCCTCCATCACCAATGAATCGGTGGACGAGCTCGGCCTGAAGACAGGCGCAAAGGTGAAGGCCGTCATCAAATCTTCTGACGTCATGATCGCGGTGAGCTAACTCGCCAAGGGCCGCCAGGGGCGACCCTGGCGGCCAGGTTCTTTTTGCTACAGGCTCTCGTCAGAATTTCTAATTACACAGCCAACCGAATGACGGCTTGCGCTGATCGATGACTCCGGGAGTAGCCAAGGCCTCTCTGTTCCGTCAATATAGCGAGATCCTCAAGTTCGTCGCCGCTGGCGAGCGTCGCACGCCTTTCGCCTATCGCCGCGCGCTGCGGGCGCGAGCCAGGCTGAGGGTTTACGACAGGCGATGCGCCTCAGCCCGTAGAATCTGACGTCGCCAAAGGACCGCATTGCAAGACTATCCGCCTCTCGCCTTTTTCGAACTCTCGCCCGCGGAATGGACCGCGATACGGCTATCCTTGCGGATCGCCACAGTGGCGACTCTCGCCAGCCTCCCCTTCGGGATTGTCACGGCCTATGCGCTTGCGCGCCGCCAGTTCCCCGGCAAGACCCTCATCAATGGCGTCGTTCATTTGCCGCTGGTCCTGCCGCCGGTCGTCACAGGCTTCGTGCTGCTCACGTTGCTCGGACGCAAGGGCGTATTCGGTCCGTCACTCGCGGAGCTCGGCATCGTCTTCTCGTTTCGCTGGACCGGCGCGGCGGTCGCCTGCGCCGTCATGGGGTTTCCCTTGATGGTGCGCGCCATGCGGCTATCCTTCGAGTCGATCGATCGTCGCCTGGAGTCGGCGTCCGAGACGCTGGGCGCGAACAAGATATGGACCTTCTTCCTGGTGAATCTCCCGCTCGCGGTCCCGGGCATTATCGTTGGAGCCATTCTCGCTTTTGCAAAGGCCCTGGGAGAATTCGGGGCGACCATCACCTTTGTATCGAACATCCCCGGTGAGACGCAGACGATTTCGGCCGCGATTTACACCTACACACAGATCCCTGGCGGCGATGCAAGCGCAATGCGGCTGACGGTCGTTGCGGTCGTCATCGCGCTTTTGGCGCTCGTGGCGTCCGAGATCATCCAGTGGCGGGCGGAGAAGCGTCTCGGAAACGCCGAATGATCGAGATCGACGTCAGGCTAAAGGTGGGGACGTTCTCACTCGACGTCGCCTTCGCGAATGGCGGGGGCGTAACGGCGCTTTTCGGCCAGTCCGGATCCGGCAAGTCGCTGACGCTCAGCATCATCGCCGGATTGGCCAAGCCGGACGCGGGCTACGTCAGGCTGGATGGTCGGACGCTTGTCGATGTTGAAAGGGGCGTGTTCGTTCCCGTGTGGCGACGACGCATCGGTCTCGTCTTCCAGGATTCAAACCTTTTTCCGCACCTGAGCGTAAAGCAGAATTTGCTCTACGGGCGTTGGTTCGCGCCGCGCGGCGAGCGGCGGATCGATTTCGACGCTGTCGTTGAAACTCTGGGGATTGCAGAACTGATCTCGCGCCCGCCGGCTCGTCTGTCGGGCGGCGAAAAACAGCGGGTGGCGATCGGACGCGCGTTGCTGTCCTGCCCGAAGCTGCTCCTCCTGGATGAACCGCTGGCGGCGCTCGACATGCAGCGCAAGCTCGAGATCCTGCCGCTGATCGAGCGTGTCAGGGACGAGTTCGACGTCCCGATCGTCTATGTCTCCCATGCTGTCGAAGAGGTGGTTCGCCTTGCCTCCAGCGTCGTCATGATCGAATCCGGGCGCGTGAAGTTCTTTGGCGATCCCGCCGACGCCTTCAATTGTCTCGCCTATGCGCCTGCCGCGACTCGCTTCGATCGTTCATCGGTCTTGACGGCCACGGTCGGCGGAACGTCCATCGCCCATGGCCTGACCGAGCTGAAACATCCCGCTGGGACGATCTGGGTCGCGGGCGGGGCAGGCGCGGTTGGGAGCCCCGCGCATGTGATCGTCAAAGCGACCGACGTGATCTTGTCGCTTGTTCCGCCTCACGAGATCAGCGCCCGCAGCTTTCTGTCGGGCGAGGTCGCGAACATACAATTCGACGGCCCGATCGCAACGATCGCCATTGCGCTGAAGGGCGATGGCCAGCTTCTCGCGACGGTTACGAGAGGCGCCTTCGAAGCTCTCGGCCTGGAGGCTGGCTCCAAGGTTTATGCGCTGTTCAAGACGGCCGCACTCGACGAGCGCTCTATCGGCATGGCCAGCGCCCAGTTCGAATGAGGTGCTGTGGCTTAATTGTTCGTTCGTCGGCTTCGTCTGAGGCGATTCTCGGCGCAGGCTGTATGCTTTGCGACAAATGTCGGACAGCCGACCTTAAGATCATCGCTGATCGCTATATATAGCGAGACTATAGCGGTGGCTCGGTCCTTGCTCGGAGACTCGAGAAGGAGTTTTCTGATGACCGCAGAGGCCGACCGAGGTTTCCTAGCGAGCAGAGCCGATCGTTTCGCGATTGTGCTTGGAACGAACGAGATCGCCTCAGCCATCGCCGTCAGGCTGTGCTGGGAGCGCTTCCGCGTCGTGATGAGCCACGATCCTTTCCCGCCTGTCATCCGACGCGGCATGGCTTTCCATGACGCGCTTTATGACGATCGCGCCGAGGTGGATGGAATTGTCGCGCAACGCGGGGAGACGGCGATAGAGATCGTCGAGGCGCTTGGCGAGCCCGGCAAGGTCGTTGTCACGCACCGGCAGCTGACGGATATCATCACGCTGAAGTCGCCGTCGGTCGTCGTCGACGCCCGAATGCAGAAGAACCGGACCACGCCGGATCTGCGCGGCCTCGCTCGGCTGACCATCGGCGTCGGCCCGAAATTCTCGGTCAATGAGAACTGCGATATCGCGATCGAAACGCATCCGGCCAGCACGGGCGCGCTCGTGGAAGATGGCGAAACGCGGCCCGGCGACGGCGTCCCGCGGACGCTGGGCGGCGTCGGGAGGGAGCGTTTCGTCTATTCGACATGCGATGGCGTGTGGCGGACTCCGCTCGACGTCGGCGCCCTGGTTTTTCGTGGCTTTGTGCTCGGCTATCAAGATCGGGTGGCGGTGTGCGCGCCGATGGACGGCTATCTGAGAGGCGTCGCGCGGGACGGCGTCCACGCGGTCGCCGGCGTGAAGCTCGTCGAGATCGATCCGAGGGGCCGCTCGGCGCGTTGGACAGGCAGTGACGAGCGCGGGCGCAGGATCGCCGAAGCTGTCGTCGCGGCGATGGAAAAAACGCCGTCGCGAACGCGCGTGTTGCGACGGGAGCTCTCGAAACTCCACTAGCGAGACCGGAGGCGTCGATGGATCGGCCAGCAAAACGCATCGCCGCGCTTGACGGCGCGACGAGTCGCGAACTCCAGGGCGCGCTTGCGGCTTTTGCGCGAGAGCTCCAGTCCCAAGGCTTCCGGGTCGCCGGCGTTAGCGAAGAATAGGTCTGCGGCGCGAGGGGCGCCTGCAAGAGCCTCAGCGTGAAGGATATCGCCTCGGGTGAAACGATTGTGATTTCGCAGAAGCTCGGCGCCGGGTCCGAGGCGTGCAATCTCCATCCCGGCGGACTGGCGTTGGCATGCGGACTCGTGGAAGAGGCGATCGAACGCGGCGCCGATGTGGTCGTGCTGAGCAATTTGGCAGGCTGGAAGCCTCGCGAAGCGGCCTGTGCGACGCCTTCAAAGCCGCCATCCTCGCCGACATCCCCGTCATAACGGCCGTATCCCCGCCTGTCGCGCAGGATTGGGTTTGCTTTGCGGGCGGGTTGGCGGAATATGTCGCGTCCGACATCGGAGCCTTGGCGGCTTGGTGGCGAGCAGGTCATGCCGGCGCTAGCGATCGAGCCTAGCCGTGCGGGTGTCGCCGTTGGCGTTGACCGGCGTATGGCGGAACAGGACAGTGAAGCAAGACACGAGCCCTTCTGATTTCTTCAGAGCCGCTTCTAACGCCTTTGGCGAAACGATCGACTCGTGCCGTGCGCGCCCGGAACTGGTCGCGCTGCTCTGCGCGCAAGCCTTCAACGGCTTTGCGCAAAACGTCGCGATTCAGTCGGAGGGCGAACCGGCGCTCGCCTGCCATGGAGAATGCGCCGCCTGCTGTCGCCTTCGCGTCGCCGCTACGGCTCCGGAGATTTTTCTGCTCGCGCGCTTCGTCTCGGTTAACGCCGCCGCCTTCGCCGAACGTGGCGTAATGCTCCTCAAGCGCATCGCCGCCGCCGACCGGGCGATTGGCCGGTTGTCCGAAGAGCAGCGACTGTCCATCCAATACGCCTGTCCGCTCATCGAAGGCGACTTGTGCCTCGCCTATAAAGTGCGTCCGCTCGCTTGCCGCGGCCACGCGGCGTTTGACAAGGCCTCATGCGTCGCCGCCGCGGGGGGCGAGGCCGTCGAAACGCCGGTGTCGGCCGCGCATCTCTTTGTCCGCAGCGTCGTGCAGAACGCCATGATGGCGGCGCTCCGGCGTTCCGGGCTGGCCTGGGGACTTTATGAGGTCAGCGGCGCTCTCAATTGCGCGCTCTCGTCGCCGAATGCGCTCGAACAATGGGTCTCAGGGCAAGATCCACTGGCGCGGTCGCGCATTGCGGACTTCGATCCCGTCGAAGCCGGCGCCCTTTTCGACGCTGTCGGCATTTAGCACTACTATGGCATATTTTTGAGAGGTCAGGCGCTTTTGAGATCCGTCGGATCGTTTTGCGTGATTCATAGGAGGCCGGCGAATGGAGGGCCGACCATGGAAGGGAGCTGGAAGTCCGATCTCGAACGGTGGCTGGCGCCTTTTATTAGCGCTCTTCGACACAAGACGCGGGCGCGGATGTGCCCGGCTTATGTCGCGGGGTTGATCGGCGCAGGGGATCGCAAGAGCATGCAGCCGATGGCGGCGCGCGACGGCGGCGTCGGATACGATCAGCTTCATCACTTCATCGCCAGCGGCGTATGGGACGCCGCGCCGCTGGAGAAGGCGCTGCTCGCCGAAGCCGATAGGATGGTCGGCGGCGCCGACGCGTGGTTGATCGTCGACGATACGGCGTTGCCGAAAAAAGGCGCGCACTCGGTCGGCGTTGCGCCGCAATACGCCTCGTCCCTTGGAAAGACCGCCAATTGCCAGTCATTGGTGTCGCTCACTTTGGCGTCGCGCGAGGTTCCGGTGATGGTGGGCCTGCGGCTCTTCCTGCCCGAAAGCTGGGCAAGCGATCCCGAGCGCATGGTGCAAGCGCGCGAGGCTGCATCCTTGCTGATTCAGGTTACGGCTCCAGCGGGCCTTTCCGTCAGGCGCTGAGCGCGCGTGGTCTGCTGTGGGCGGTGGGGCTGTCGCGACGCCAGAACGTCTACCCGGCTGACGTCGCCTTGGTTTTCCCTGTCGCAAAAGCAGGGAAGCGCCGCAAATACCATATCCCTGATCAACCGCCGGTCTCGGCTGAAGCGGCGTTGGCCAACGTCAAATGGCAAAAGGTCAGTTGGCGGCGGGGCACGAAAGGCCGGCTGACATGTCTCTTCGCTGCACGTCGTGTTCGCGTTGCGGATGGGCATAAACACCGCATGCGCGACAATCGTATGCAGTGCACGCCGGGCGACGAGGTCTGGCTCGTTGGCGAACGCCGGTCGACCGGCGAACAAAAATACTATGTGTCGAACTTGCCGGGCGATGTGAGCCTGAAAAAGCTCGCTGCGACAATCAAGGCCCGGTGGGTTTGTGAACAGGCGCATCAGCAGCTCAAGGAGGAACTCGGCCTCGATCACTTCGAAGGTCGGTCCTGGACCGGGTTGCATCGACACGCCTTAATGACAATGATCGCCTACGCCTTCCTCCAGTCTCGCCGCCTCAAAGCTGCGGGGCGGAAAAAAAAGAGTCGGGGGACCGCCGCCACAACCGAGCATGCCGGCCATTCGTCAGGCCATTCTCGACCTCTTCGCCCGGCATGTCCGTATTGTGAGAGACTCATCGACAAAGCCCTCGAACATAAACTGCCAAAGTAGTGCTAGGAATACGATCCAGAACGACTTGCCGACCATGAAATAGCAGATGACGATGGCGGGGACGAAGATGACTGAGGCTGATACTAATAGCAAACAGCCACGTTACCATTTTGCCAAGCCTCTGTATCAACCCGCCAATTTTGAATCCAACAACAGGCACGCAATTAGCCGATGAAGACGGCAAAGATGCAGCTTGCGTGATCGGTGAGCAATTTTCTGTCTTTCGCCAAGGATGGCGTCCCGTCTGATGTTCTTCCTGCTACTTTCACCATTGACAGGCTTAGGTCCGATTCAGTTATCCTTGTCCCGGCGATAGAGTTCGCGCTCAACCGCCTGCGGCTGATGACCCCTGCTCTACATTGTGTCGGACTCCGTCGTTGCTCTAGTCGACAACCGCGGTTGATGTCGCGTAATACCGCCCAGTAGCGATTATAGAACGGAGCGAGGGTGGCGATCATGGATAGGCCGGCCCGAATGATAGGCTGGCGATTCCTGCTGCTGAATGGCGCGGCGGGGACGGCGAATGTCGTCATGCTCTCGAACGTTCCGGGCTACACGGTGCTCGCGCCCTATGCCGCCGGCAGTCTGCAGGGCGTGACGCCGAGCTTCGGCACCTGGGCGACCACCGACCACATGGTGGGAATCGCGCTCGGGCTGCCATTGTCGCGGTGGTTCTCCGGACGCTTTGGCGACTATCGCGTGCTGGTCGGCGCGCTCATTTTCTACGCCATCTTCTCGGTGATGTGCGCGGCGAGCGAAACGATCTGGTTTTTCGCGCCGATGCGCTTTCTCCTTGGTCTTGCCGGCGGCGTCGCCCTTCCGCTCGCTCAATCGGTGACGCTTGCGCAATATCCGGATGACCGACGCACGCTCGGCGTCGGCTTCTGGGGCGTCATGAGCATGGCGCCCTTCACCATCGGCGTGTTCATGGGCGGCTTCTGGGCGGAATATTTCGACTGGCGCTGGCTGTTTTATTCCAACGTCCTGGTCGTATTGCCGGTGGCGGCGATCATTTCGGCGCTGTTCTACAGACGCGGCTTTCAGCGCCGCATGACGCGCTTCGATACGATCGGCTTCATTTTGCTCGCCACGGTCCTGCTCGGCGTGCAGACGATCCTCAACATGGGAAATGATTTCGACTGGTTCGCGGAGCCTCTCCTCGGATGGTTGCTGCTCGTCGTGCTGCTGGCCCTGCCGATGTTCGTCTTTTGGGAGTTCGGAGAGCGGCGGCCCGCGCTAGACCTGCGTCTGTTTCTGCATCGCAACTTCGCCATCGCGACATTCTGTTCGATCGTCGGCTTTCTGGTGATTCAGGGCCTGCTCTCGGTGTTCATCGTGCAACTGCAGGTGCTGCTCGGCTACACCTCCTCGCTTGCCGGCATGGTCTATCTGATCATGATCTTTCTGGCGATGGCGGCCGCGGCCGTGGTGCATGAAATCACGAGGAACGTCGACGCGCGACTGATCGTGTTCCTCAACTTCGTCGGTCTGGCGGTGACCTTTGTCTGGCTCGGCCAATACGACAAGAACGCCTATTTCGACGACGTGAAGACGCCGATGTTCTTTTTCGGTTTCTCGCTCGCCATGTTCTTTGCGCCGCTTGCGACGCTCGCCATGACCGGGCTCGCCGGCGAGCGACTGATCCGCGCTGCGGAAGAACTCGCCATGCTGCGCACCGTGGCCGGCGCCCTGGGCATCTCGCTGCTCGGCGTTCTCTTCTTCCGCCGAACGCCGTTCCATCAGCTCGATCTCGCCGATCATTTCGGCGGACGGCGCTTCGCCTCGCTCGATCTGCTCGCCTCGTTTCTGGATCGCATGCAGGCGATGGGCATGTCGCCCACCGCCGCGCAGAGCCGCGCGGCGCAGCTCATTCGACAGCAGGCGGCGATCCTGGCGCTCAACGACGTCTTTCTGTTCGGCGCGATGGCTTTCGTCCTGCTCTCGGGAGTCGTCTGGCTCGCCTATCCAAGCTACGCGTCCAAGAAGCGCAAACAGTCGCTCTCGCGGCTTTCGGCCGAGGAGCTGATGGAGCAGCCCTGAGAGACCGTTTGAGAATGATTGCGACGGAGATAGGGGCGTGATTCTCATGTCCGACGTGTGGGGGAGTCATGTCGGAAATCGACCGGCGGCCGTCGCTACGATTCCGTTGTCAGGTCGGACATTCTTATACCGCTGTCGGGAGCCATCTTGGCTTGAGAATATCCAATTTCGAATCGGAAAAGCCATTAAACTTGAGAATATCGACCTTTAATATTCTCACGTTTAATGGCTTTCCTTCGCGGCTTGAGCTTCGAGACGAGCTGTCTCGCATAGGCGCTCGAATGCACTTCGCCCTCGCAGGGTCGTCTCATCTCGAACCGCGTTGACGATGGCGGGATTGGCGATCGCTTGCGAGATGCCAGCCAAAAGCGCCGGGCGGAACGAGATAGGAAGAGCCGCAACAGCCGCATGATTGATCCTGCGTTTGATTGGCCGCGCAAGATTGTCGAATTCGGGAAAGATCGTGCCGAGCGCCCATCCGGCTGCAGGTTCACGGCCATTAGCGCCGCATGGCCGCCACGTATGCACGAGCAGCGCGCGCATGAGCGCGATCGGCGAATAATCGAACGAGTTATCGCCACGAAGGAAGCGCTCGACGATTGCCTCGCCGGCAACAGCTTCTTTCCACACATCAGCGAAGGGGCTCGTGTCCTGCAATGTTTCGCCAGTATCGGGGCGCTCGCTCGTATCCGATAAAGGCGCGCCGCAAGCGGGGCAGGTGATGCGCCAGGCTTTTCGCCAATGCTTCGGGACCGCGCCGGACGCTCCGTCTCGCGCGTGCCGGTCTGCGCAGGGTCGGCAAATCTGCGGCGCTCTGTTGCGGCAAATTAATTCGGCGGAACCTGCTGGCGTTTCAATGAACGTCATCTCGATCAGCGCGATCGGATCGCATCGGAGTTTTTCAGATAATCGCGCGACCTGCGCTAACCCCAGCCGATAGTCGAGAAGCGAGAGATTGCGTGTGCCGGGCATCAGCCATTTGGCGAAAAACGGCTTGGACACCCCATAGTAGGCCGCGTGCCTCGCCAACCACGACGAGAGCAGCTCGTCGTCGACCGGCCTCAGCACCACTGGCAACGGCCTATGAGCGTCGTCCTCGTCGTCGATCATTGGAAAGCCGCCTCGTCCTCCCCCACGGGTTTGTAGCGTTCCAGCGCTTCGTCGGTGATCCGTTCGGCGCCAGTTTCGATGGCTTCGATCGCCACGTCATTCAGCATGCGGAATATCCGTGCGCTGACTCCACCGCTGACCAAGAGAATGCGCCGCAAGCCTTTCACCGTCAGGACGCTAGGTTCTTTCAGTGGCAGGTTTCGCACGATGGCGAGAATGAGCTGCTCGAACTCTTTGTCAGCTATCCATCGCGGTAAGGAGATGGAGTCGAAGCGTCGCGCCAATTGAACGTCGCCATTGATCGCCTGGCGTGCTTCCATGATCCCAAAACAAACCAGAGACAGTTTCAGTTCATTGCTCAAATAGCGAAGCGTGTTGAAAACGACGCGCTGGTCACGCCAGGAGGCGGCGAGAACGTTGTGGATCTCGTCCAAAACCAACACCTGGACCCCGAGGTCATCCAGCAGACGGACCGTGGTCCTTTCGAGTTCGACGATTGTAGCGCGTGCGTTCAGGGGCGCGCCGAGCACCGCGAGAATTTGCGCGAAGAGCCGGCGTTCGTTTGGTCGCCCCGCCAGTTCGACAACCACCACTTTCGCCTTTGGTCCGTGTGGCTTTTCGCGGGCGCTGAGCACGTAGTCGTCTTTGAACTTTTCCACCAGCATGGATTTGCCCATGCCGCTGTCGCCAAAAACAGCCAAAGACGGCATCCGCGTTGTCCGCGGATGTTTGAGCAGCGCGTTCAGATGTCCAAGTATTTCAAGCGCTTTCGGATAAGCGATCCATCGCTTCGAACGGATAAAATAAATGCGTTCGTCAATGCCCTCGGCCAAAACGGCGCCGGCGTCATCCGTCAGATGGTCGGGTGTTCCGGTCACGTTGCCGCTCCACGAGTTCCAACACAGTTGGTATGCGCGAGTCGATGCCGCTCATCGAGCCGAAATCCACGCCATCCCCATTTTTTGTTTTGATCGGCGCCCGTCGTGCGGCGGCGGTCTTAGCGATGGCTTCGTCGATCAGTTTGCGTTGCGTCAGCGCGGTCTTGGTGATCTGCTCGTCGTTCCGCTCCCTACGGCCTTTCCCACCCAGCGCTTTCCGACCTTGTTTCCACTCCCGCAGGCTGATGACAGGGAAGCCAAGAGGTCGCGCGCGGGCTTCTAAAAAGCGCCCATCGGGGTGTTGAACGAATATTCGGGAAACGTCCCGCGGATCGAATTTGACGAGAAGCTCGTCTTTCGCGCGTCCGACCAGGCCAGAGAGCGCATTCGACCAATAGGGAATATCATGGAGCCAGATTCCGTCTGGCCTGAGCGTACGATGGGCGTCAGGCAGGAACGAAACCCAAAACGCCATTCGGTCTTTCGGCATGCGCAACGCCAGCGAAGCCTCATGTTCGCGCCATACAGCGATGGGCGGGCGGAGCAGGGCGCTGTGAATTTCCTCGTTGTAGCGCCCCGCGATCTCCCATCCCAACGCGCATTCGAATTCGCGGAATGTCATCGCCGCGAAGCGCCCCGGTTTGTTGCCTTGGCGGGCGATTGGATTGGCGAAAGTCGATCCTGGATAAAAATGCACGCGCCCCATCATCGTTCCAATAAGGCGCTCAATGTGCCCGCCATAATGAGGAGCGCCTGGGGGCCGAAAGATGAGCTTGATGCCCTCTTCGCGGCAGGCCCATGCAAAAGCACGGCTGCGAAAATCAGCGCCATTGTCCGCGTGCACGGCCTCAGGTAATCCGGCGGCCGGCCACGACGCGTCGATCTCGCGCTCCTTCAGCCACGCGCTCTTATCGTAAACCGCGTTCAACATGCAGAGGCCGAGTGAGACGCGCGACGGCTTGTCCATCGACAAATGAAATCCAACGACCATGCGCGTGAACACGTCGATAGCGAGCGTCAACCAAGGTCGCTTTTTCGTTGTTTCCCTTGTCTTTTCATCGACCAGGAAAACATCGACTTCAGTGTGATCGATCTGCACGACCTCAAGCGGTCGCGACGCCACATACTGGCCCAGCACGGCCTTTGTGGCTTTGGCGCCTCTTAGGTCCTTGCGCTTTAGAGCAACAGTTCGTCGATCAATTCGATCGACGCGCGCCTTGATTGTCCGGCGGTCTGGAAGCGGCAAGCCTTTTTGCGCGCACCGCGCCCGCACTTGCTCGATCAGATATGTCATGGTCGGGCGCTCGGGCTTCATATAAATTTCGCGGATTGTCGCAGCAATGAGCTTCTCTCGCTTGTCGTCCAACACGAGGGTATCTCTGCGTCGCCCTAGCGCGCGCGGTTCGACTGACGACACCGTGCCCTTGGCTCGGTAGGCGGTGATCAAGCGGTACATCGTTGATCGACTGACGCCCAATTCCTGCGCGACTTCATCGACGGCGCCGATCGAGAGCCTCTTGTCATCGTGCCGCTTCAGTAGGTCACGAATTGCCTCTTCGCGCCGACAGCCTTCTTCCCGGCGCCGAGAAGCCTCCTCATCGTCAGGAAAGTCGTCTTCGCCGCCCATCGCCGCCTGTCGGATTTTTCGAAAAAGGTTACGGCTTCAAATTCTCAAATTAAGCGGCTTTTGCAAGCCATATTGTCAAATTAAATGGATATTCCCAGCCATGATGGCTTCGATTAAATCATTGATTTTCCTATAAGCGCATTGTCAGGCCAAAATGGCTCCTGACATCGGCGCATTCGTTAGGCTTGTCGCTGAAATCCTGCATTCGGCTTTTGACGGCGATGTTGAGATTGACTGCGCGCGCCAAGTGTATCGGGGGGCTCGTTGTCGTCGGTAAGGGACGATCAACGCGCTCAAACACGGCCTCGCTGGTCACGGAAGAAGCCGGATCCAGACACACGTCCGGTGTTCGGAGAACGAGATCGAACTCGTCATTGAAAAGGATCGCATCGCTTAGCCGCCATCGCCCGTTGGCAGATCGCTCTCCTGCTCGCGGCGGTCTTGATCACGTACGAGCCAGAACACCGCACCGAGCGCCAGCGCCGCCCCGGCGAGGGCCGCGATCTTGGCTGGATCAGTCTCGCTTAGGTCGATGATGATGAGCTTGCGCACGATCGCCAGAAGAGCGATGAGCACGATCGTGCGCACCTGGAGGATACCAACGCTGCGTTTTGCGACGACAAGCAGCGAGCGCTTAAACTCGAGCGCGATCACCACAGCGAAGATCATCCCGAACACCACCTGAAACGTGGCGTAGTCGAGCGGGCCGCGGGCGGCCAGTACTAGACGGATCACAACCTCGCGTAGGAGCGACCAGATCGCGGCGACAATGATGACAGCGATGATCCCGCTGAGGAGAAAAATCACACCATGCTCGAACTTCTCGTAAAGCGACATCGCTGACCATTCTTCCCCGGTCCCTCTGAGGCCTTTCTCTTGGGTTGTGCGCATCGTCTTCTCCGAGCAGGCGCCCCAGGCGTCACCCCGGGGCCTTGTTTTTTGTTCAATGTTGTGCGCTCCCAGCGGAGACGCGTCAGGTCGCAGAAGATCATCATCGCCGACAGAGGGACGGTGCATCCGCCTGACATATCAGCCGTTCTTGACCTCGATACGCTTGACCTTCGCCTGCGCTTCGGGGGTCTGCGGTAGTTTTATGGTCAGCACGCCGTTTTTGAAGCTGGCCTGGGCCTTATCGCCATCGACGCCCGGAGGCAGCGGGATCGTGCGGTAGATCGCGCCATAGCTGCGTTCGGAAAGATAATAACCCTTCTTCTCTTCCTGCCGTTCGATTTTCTTCTCGCCCTTCACCGTGAGCATCTCGTCAGACACGGTGACTTCGATATCCTTCATCTCCATGCCGGGCAGTTCGATCGATACTTCGATAGCTTTGTCAGTTTCCACCACGTCCGATTTGGCTTCGCCGCCGCCCCAAGGCCAATCGAAACGCCCGACGCGATTCCAGAAGCTTTCGAACACGCTGTTCATGTCGTGCTGAAGCGTGGCGATCGGGTTATCCTCGCCGGATCTCGGTTCAGACGCTTGATCCTTGCGCGCCCAGGGGATTAGATCCTTGATCTGCATGCTTTCGTCTCCTTTTGTCAGGCGCCTTTAACGGCGATCTTCTTGGGCTGAGCTTCGGCCGTGCGGGGCAGCGTCAAGGTGAGGACGCCGCCCTGCATCTGCGCCTCGATCCTGTCAGGGTCAAAATCCTCTGACATGGTGAAGGCCCGCTCGAAATCACCTTCGCCATATTCAGCATAGGCGAGTTCGAAACTCTTCGGCCGAGTCGGCGCAACCTTGCCGCGAATGGTCAGAACCCGTTTTTCAAGGGTGATCTCGACGTCCTCCGGCGCTACGCCGGGCATCTCCAGCATCATCGACACTCCTTGATCGGTTTCCACGATGTCGGTAAGGGGCCGATAGATCCGACGGCCGCTGGTGGTCTCGGGCGCCTCGGTCGGAGTCTTGTCGGGTGTCTCGGTAACTTCGACGCTCATTTCTCCGGTCCTCCTCCTAGGCCGCCTTAATTTCGATCTTCTTCGGCTTGTCCTCCTCGGGTCGGCCGACGATGATCCGCAGCACGCCATTCGTCATCCGCGCCTCGACCTTGGCGTCGGAAGCCGCGAACGGCAGGCCAATGACGCGGGTGAACTTGCCGTAACCGCGCTCATTGCGATGCCAACGAGCGCCTTCAGGCGCTTGCGGAGCTTTCCGTTCGCCTGAGAGCGTGAGCACGTTGTCTTTCACAGTAATGTCAACGTCGCTGGGCTCGACACCCGGGAGTTCAGCGGTGATCGCAATCGCCTCGGCGCCTCGCCATATATTGATGGCCGGAAATACGGGCTGGGTTGCAATTGGCCAGAACCTGCGGTCGAAGTCACCGATCATTGCGCTCATCTGCACGAAGGGATCGCTGCGGCGCGTGTATGTCGGATAGAGCATTGGTCGCCTCCTGAGAGTATTCAGCAAAGCCCCAACATTTTTTTGCCGATTGCTCCCGCTTTCCAGTCTCTAGGCTCCTTGCGGATCCGGCAGCGGATGTCGGGCGGCGCACGATCTTATGCCAAATAAGATGTTGAGCAAGCATAATTTATGCTAGCATAAAACCACGAACGATGCAATTTCCCTGACTGAGGGGATCGCTGTAGGTGAAACGCTCGCAGCGTCGGACCGTCCCGGTCCGAACACATACGCAGAGCCGCGAGGGGAGCGAGGTGAGTTCCGTGGAAGACATGCTGATCGGATCGACGATCCACCGGGTCGCCCAACTTGTCCAGCAGCGCATAGACGAGGAGATCGCCGATAGCGGCCTCACGCGCCTGTCATGGATTGCGGCCGGACATCTAGGCGAAACTCCAGGAATGTCTATTACGGACCTAGCGAGCAGACTGGAGCTTGCCAATGCGACGACCGGTCAACTGGTGGATCGAATGGTCGCGAATGGCTGGGTTTACCGAACACCCTCGCCTACGGATCGTCGCACTCAGGTCATCACGACGACCAAGAAAGCTCAGAAGGCGCTGCGTAGGCTCGCGCCTCGACGGGACCGTCTGCAGCGAAGCATCCTGCAAGATCTGACGCATGACGAGCGTAATCTTCTTTTCAGTCTGATGGAGCGCATCAGGCTGCGGCTTTCGAATAAGCGCATTGACCGCTGAACCGAACTCCAGGGGCGATTAGACAAGGACACGCCATGGGGATGCCACAGAGGGCCTCGCTCGACTTGCAGGACGGTTTCACGCAAGTTGGCCGTAAGGTGCGCGTACCACGTTCCACGCGATCGTGCTGGCGCGTCGCGCACGGCGACATCGATCCAGGCCTTGGCGTCGGCGTCAAGGAGACGCTTTTTGGCTGAGAGCTTGCGCATGCTTTCTCCTGTCAGCGGAAGCCAATGAGCGTTATGATCGATCTGATCGAGAATGGCGTCTGCGAGCGTCGGATTGCCGATGATCTCGTGCCATTGCTCGACCGGAACCTGACTGGTGACGACAGTCGAGACGCGTTGGTGACGATCTTCGAGGATTTCGAGAAGATCGCAACGCTGGAGCGCCGACAGACCGCAATCGTCCAGAATCAGGAGCTGCATGCGCGCGCGCGCATTTTCAAGAGAGGGAATAGCGTCCATCGCCGCAAGCGAGAGCCAGCGCTTCGAAGAGGCGCGGCGCGCAATGATACAAACGCTTTTCCCCTCACGACAGCCGTTCTGGCCGAGCGCGCAAGGAATCCAAGTTTTGCCGCTGCCGAGCGAGGCAGCGCCACAATGCCGGGTGTCCGGATCCACTATCCTTTTCATCCGCGCTGCGGCCAACTGGTTTCGATCATGTTTCGACGCAGGTTCGCTGGAGTCGATCATCTGGTCGTCGTCCAGCCGGATGGCACGCTCGCCCTGATCCCCGCGGGGATGGCCGATGAGACGGCCGGTTCATCCGTCCTCACCCCACTCCCCGCGTCTTTCTGTCGACCACCTTCTCGAGCTGCGCAAGCGCGTCGATGCGCTTCTAGCCTGTTCCCGCGGGCAATCGGCTCCGCCAGCGCAGCAAGGGGATCATGCGCGCGCTCGCTCAGGCCGTTCTCAAATCTCAAACGCAAGACATCGCGGATCTTTCGCATCGACAATCTCTCGGTGGCATGGACCACTCGCTGTTGAATGAGCCATAAGCCGTCTGGATTGTCCGCGTGCGAAGTCGGAAAGAGCATCGGTCGATCTTCAGCCTGTCGAGCAAACCTGAAATTCTCGGCGTAGCGGCAAAAACTTGTTTCGCCGCCAATATAAAAAGGGCCCTTTTTATATATTGGAATTCCCTGTACCTCCGCCCTGGCGGCAAGGATCACTCTGCCGATAACAAGAACGACAGCCCGACGCCGTCGGTGCGAAGCAATCTTTGCGAGTCGACGCCACGTCCGGGGAAGATGAAAGATCGCTCACGTGAGGATCGCTTCAGCTGTTCCTGGATCTGATGCGCCAGGCATCGTCAGGCCACCGAGTGATTTTGCAGACATTTGGCCGGACGGTGTCTGTCTGCTCTTTCGTATTCATGTCTCGTCGTAGCTCAACCGCTATCTTCGCTATCGTTCGCGTTTTTATTCGAATGCAGTCTTAAGTGAACACGTACCTCTCAATCAATACTGACGCACGTCAGCGCGCTCCCACCTAGTAGAGAGTAGCGTTCGCTCCATGTTGCGGAAGGCCGATCATCGGCCTCGTGACGCGGCCATGTTCTATTAAAAGAAGGAAGGACAACAATGAGATCCGACAGCGACATCAAGCGCGATGTGGAAAGCGAGCTGAACTGGGACCCTGACATCGACGCTGCCGACATCGGCGTGGCCGTGAAGTCGGGCGTCGTTACGCTTACGGGCTTCGTGCGCAGCTATGCGCAAAAATATGAGGCGGAGCGGGCAGCAAAGCGTGTATTAGGCGTGCTTGGCGTGGCGAATGATATTGAGGTGCGACTACCTTCTGAGAACCAGCGTCCAGATCCCGAACTAGCGCGTGAGGCCGTCGCCGCAATCAAGACTGAGCTTCCATATGCGTACGAGAGCATCAAGGTGATTGTCAGGAGCGGCTGGGCGACGCTGGAAGGCAGCGTCGAGTGGGATTATCAACGCACACGGGCCGAACGGGCGGTGCGTGGGCTGAAAGGGATAAGGGGAATCTTTAACCTGATCACGCTGAAGCCGCATGTAGCCCCATCCGAGATCAAGGCGAAGATCGAAGACGCGTTCAAGCGCAGTGCCGAGGTCGATGCCAACCGCATCACTGTAACGACCAGCGGCGGCGAGGTGACGCTCACCGGCTCAGTGCGCTCTTGGGCCGAGCGTCAGGAGGCCGAGCGAGCCGCGTGGCGGGCGCCCGGGGTCATCAAGGTCGATAACCGCGTTACTATCGCTCCGTAAAGTGCGCGCATACTTAAAGAACGGAAGAGCGGAGTATCAATGGTCCGCTCTTCCGCGGCGCCAGGCACGTCCGCCATTCAATGAACTCATAAGTCCCGGTCGGCAAGGCCTTCTTCGCTAGGCGATCGTTCCCTTCTAGAAATCCGATGCGTTGCGCAGACTCGGCCAATGGCCGCTCCTCGATTGGATGAATTAACAGTTTTGCCAGGTCCGGAGGCGCAGCCGCCGGAGAAGCCATTTCGATGAAGAGGACAGCCTGCTCCTGCGTCGTCCCTTGGTCTTCTCGGCCGCGCTGGCAAAACGGCGGGGCGCCATAATGCTCAGCCATCTCCCTGTTCGGCTGACCTGTGGGTCGGCGATAGGCTTCGATGACGGCGTCTTCCTATTGATAGGGACAAGAAGTTGGGCGGTGCCGCCTATCGCCTCGAGGCGCGCACGTGGCGCGCTAGGTCAATCGTAAGCCTCCGGCGAGAACCGTCTGGCGCTGAGCGCGCTGCGCTTGGATAGATTGCGCATGAATGGCGCGGTGATCGTGTCCATTTCTAATACAAGCGGACACTATCGCGGATGTCGGACGGCAAGGACGATGGTGGAG
>JBPFDX010000096.1:0-39229 GCA_051061385.1 Methylocystis sp. | reverse complement strand
GCGGCCACACCGCGTTCTCGAAGATCAAGCGAAAGGGTCTTCTCCGACATGCCTGCCAGCAGCCTTCGCCAGCAAACAGTTTGAATCAGACCAACGCCGATTCAGGAAGCCCTCTCCATTCAATCAGACAAAAAACTGCTTGTCTTATGACTTTCGGCACCGCTTGGGCGAGAAGGAACCGCTGGGAGAGGATTGCCGCCCTCTCGTCAGCGGCGAGGGACGGATCGGGAAACCGCGGACCGTTTGACGGGTCGAGCTAGAGTTTGATCGCCCTCGTCTTTTCCTTCGGCCTGGACGGATACTCGGGCTTTTGGCCCGAATGACAAGCAGAGGCGCGGAAAAGATGCATCTTTCTACCGTTGGCGTTGATGTCTCGAAAGATTTTCTCGATGTTCACCGGCTTGCCGATGGCGCCTCGCGCCGTTTCGCCAATGACAAGACCGGTCGCAAAGCCCTGCTCAAATGGCTGACCGCCGCGCCGGTAAGAGCGTTGTGTTCGAGCCAACAGGCCCCTATCACCGTGCGCTCGAACGCGCGCTCGACGCCGCCGGCGCGCCGATCGTCAAGATCAATCCCCGCCAAGCGCGCCGTTTTGCCGAGGCGGCCGGCAAGCTCGTCAAAACCGATCGCGTCGACGCCGCCATGCTCGCGCGCATGGGCGAGGTTCTCGGCCTCGAACCACGGCCTTGCGTCAGCCAGACCATCGCTGAACTGAAGGAGCCGCATCTGGCGCGCGCCGCGCTCATCAAGGACCGCACCGCCGCCAAAAATCGCGCCAACGCGATCACGCTTGCTCTGCTCGAAAAGCAGAATAAAAACCGCCGAGGGGAGATCGACGTCAAACGCGAGGAGATCGACGCCGCGATCGAAAAGCTCATCCTCGATAACGCGAAACTCTCTCGCCGCTTCGAGATTCTCCTCTCCATCCCCGGCGTCTCCAAGATCACCGCTTTCGCTTTGCCGATCGAAATGCCGGAGCTTGAAACCTCGAAGGCAAACAGGCCGCAAGCCTCGCTGGCCTCGCGCCCGTGCAAAGACAATCCGGCTCCTGGAAAGGCCACACATACATTCGCGGCGGCAGGGCTTTCCTTCGCCAAGCCCTTTATATGCCGGCGCTCGCCGCTTGCAGGTTCAACAAAGAGTCGAGCGCTTTATCAAAAGCTCGTCGAGGCCAGAAAACCGGCCATGGTCGCCATAACCGCCGTCATGCGCAAGCTCATCGTCCTCGCCAACGCCCTCTTGCGCAATAACCGCACATGGGCCGAAAACGCCCCTTGCGTATAACGGATACTCTAAGTCGTGTGGACCCTAAGGATTCCACTTTAGGCGCAATCAGGTTCAAGGCTGCCTTTGGGGAGGCCGCCTTGGGTGTGATGGATCGACTGGTTTTGACCGACGCGGCTTGGGAGCGGATGGCGCCGCTGATCATAGGCCGGCCTGACCAGAAGGGCTCGACCGGCCGTGACAACCGGATGTTTGTAGAGGGCGTACTGTAGATCGTGCGCACGGGCTCTCCCTGGCGTGACCTTCCAGAAGCGTCTGGGGATTGGAACAGCGTGTTCAAGGGAGCGCTCGCTGTCATCCGAATAACCCGTCGCGTGCGATCAAATACATCTCTACGCCCTGCGACAGCTCGTCGAATGTTGCTTCTCAAAACTCAAGCAGTTCCGCCGCGTCGCAACCCGTTTCGAGAAGACCGCCCAAAATTATTGGGCAGTCGCAACAATCGCCGCAATCGTCCCGTGGATGCGATAGCTGTCCACACGACCTAGGCCATCCGGACCCAGCGCATCGAATTTATCACCAGTCGCGAACAATCTGCACAGTCACGCCGCCGATCTTCGCGGCTTCCGTCCGCGTCGCGCCGTCGTAAATGGCCGCCAGAGCCAACAGCCGCCGCGCCTGTGGGCCATCCTTGGAGCGCCCGGGCACGGCCCGTGTCGTCTGCGCATCATAGTCAACCCCGAGCGGAATAGGCATGGCGGACCTCCTTCGTTCGCCACTTTGAATCAATCCGACGCTGATTCGGGAAGCCACTCCGAGTCTCGATCTTCGAGACACGGTATTATGGCGATGACTGTTTACCTGTGGAAGTTCTGGGCGCAACACCAGTGAAAAACCCCCGGCGTGAGCCGGGGGTTTTCGTTCAGTTCCACCGGCCTCGGGGCCAGTGGGACGTCGTCAATCGTTAGAACAGCGGAGAAAGGAGGCTGCCGCCGAAGCGATAGGTGAGGCCCGCCGAGATGACGACCGGATTAATCGGCAGAGACACCTTGACCGGGATGTAGATCGCTCCGAGCCCCGCCCCCGCGACCGGCGCGAACGAGACGACGGTGGAGTGAACCATCGGATGCAGCCCGATATATTTGAAGTCGACGTTCACGCCCCAATGGTCGTTCAGCATGTAATCGAAGCCGATCTGTCCGACCGGGCCCCAAGACGGCGCGACCGTGGCGTATTGGAACGTGCTGAGGACACCTTGCGCGGCGGCAAGCGGCGCGCCGGGGGCGAAAGGAATCGACCAAGTATCGTTGTTGACGCGGGTGTTCCAGAAGGTGGTGAAGTTCACGCCGACGCCGAGATAGGGCTGGAAAGCGCCGATGTTGGTGAAGTGATATTGCGCCATGATGGATGGCGGGAACAGCCAGGCGCGGGCAAAGTCGCTGGCGATTGTGCCGGTACCCTGGATATGATGGGGCGCGACGCAGCAGATCGCTTCGATCGCCCAGTTCTTTGTGAGGTAATAGGCCACGTCAAGCATCGGGATGATGGCCGACGAGGTATTGGTGCTCGCGCCGGCAATGACGCCATTATAGCCGGTCAGGCCAGAAAGCACGCCAACAGAGCCCAAGCCGGGATATCCGGAACCCGAGTCGTAGACCGTGCCATGGCCGTTGAGCGGAATGACGCCGGCAACCTTCAGGCGCACCTGAAATGGCTGGTAGCTATCCACAAATGCTGGCGGCGGTCCCTTGACGGAGGGGAGAGCGCCGCCCACGCGCGAAGGCGCTGCGACCGCGAAGGGATCGAAGTGCCAGTTGATGCCAGCGCGGACAGTTTGAAAGCGGGTCGGCGAGTTGTGGGTCGCGGCGAATAGCGGAATCCCCGCAGCGACGCCAGGCAAAGCGTTGAGCGGCACGGAATTGGCGGTCGTCGAGCCGAGATCAACATAGAGATATTCGGCCTTGAGCGACCAAGAAGGGAACATGGAGGGCGACCATTCGATGCCGCCGCCCGCGGTCCAGCCGACCTTGGTGTTGTCGTAATAGCCGTGGCCAATGGCGCTTATACCCAGATTGAGAAAATTATCGGCGAAGCCAACATTGTTGACGACCTGGCCATAGGCGAAACCGCCCGTGCCATAGACCATCAGGTTTGGCATGGAAGGCAGGGTGAAGCCGACCCGGCCGCGCACGGTGCCGAACCAATCGACGTTCTTCGTCGAATTCATGCTCTGCAGGTGGGTTCCGGTGGCGTCGAGGAGCCCGAGAATCGACCTGCTGTGGGACACCGCGTCGGTGGCCTGGATGTCAGCCTCCGCGCCGAGGACGAGCCAGGGGTTGAACTGATAGTTGTAGCCGAGTTGTCCGCCGCCGGCGACGCCGTGCAGATTCTGTCCGACGCTCCAGCTCGAGCCGAACGGCGCTAACGTGACTGGAGCCGCGCCGACAACCGGGATGCCGGTGAGATAGCCCAGGCCGCCTGTCTCCTGGCTGTTGTCGCCGAAGGCGTAGCCGATGTTGACTCCCCCGTAGAGGCCCGTCCAAGTGAACGCGGGCGGCAGCGGCGGCGGCGGCGCTTTATAGCTGGGCAGGTCGGCGGCCTGGGCGGCGCCGACGCTCCCGACCACGAGAGCGGCAATTGCGCCGCGAATAAAATTCTTCATCGGAACCCCCGGATTAAATTCTGCGGTCGACGGTCGACGACAAAGGCGCCGAAGTCCCTGTCACGTTGCTATAAAATTTTGGTAATGCAACTAACTCTGATGCAAATTTGGGCTGTGGCATGCTCATTCTTGGCGGCTGTGGCTCTGCGGCAACAATCCCTTGCGATTCATGTGAGATAGCCGGCGCCGCTTTGCTGCATGCGCTGCCTAGGAAAGGCCGGTAGATTTGACCTCAAGCATACGCACGGCTTGCCGCATCAAACGGCGCGAAGTAATCCTTCCGCCGCCGCAGTGCGGCAGATTATTGGTGCCTGCCGTGGTTTTCAGCCCACATGAGAGGATAAGTGAGCGCGACTGAACCCGCCGTCACGCCGGAGCTCGCCGCCGCTCACGGCCTCAAGCCGGATGAATACGAGCGCCTCCTGAAGCTCATCGGCCGCACGCCCAGCTTCACCGAACTCGGCATCTTCTCCGCGATGTGGAACGAACACTGTTCCTACAAATCCTCGCGCGTGCATTTGCGTAAGCTTCCGACGAAGGCGCCCTGGGTCATCCGCGGTCCGGGCGAGAACGCCGGCGTCATCGACATCGGCGACGGCGACGCCTGCGTCTTCAAGATGGAGAGCCATAACCACCCATCCTTCATCGAACCCTATCAGGGCGCGGCGACGGGCGTCGGCGGCATTCTGCGCGACGTGTTCACCATGGGCGCTCGGCCGATCGCCTGTCTGAACCTTCTGCGCTTCGGCCGTCCCGCGCATCCAAAAACGCGGCGGCTCGTCGCCGGCGTCGTCGCCGGCGTCGGCGGCTATGGCAACAGCTTCGGCGTGCCGACCGTCGGCGGCTCGACGGAATTCGACGCCTCTTACGACGGCAACATTCTCGTCAACGCCATGGCGGTGGGCCTCGCGCGCGCCGATTCGATTTTTTACTCGGCCGCGGCCGGCGTCGGGAACCCGATCGTCTATCTCGGCTCGAAAACCGGCCGCGACGGCATTCACGGCGCCACCATGGCGTCCGCCTCTTTCGAGGAGGACGCCGAGGAAAAGCGGCCCACCGTCCAGGTCGGCGATCCGTTCTCGGAAAAGCTGCTGCTCGAGGCCTGCCTGGAGCTGATGGCGTCGGGCGCGGTCATCGCCATTCAGGACATGGGCGCCGCCGGGCTCACCTCCTCGGCCGTGGAGATGGGCGCGAAGGGCAATCTCGGCATCGAGCTCGACCTCGACGCCGTGCCCTGCCGCGAAGAGCGCATGAGCGCCTATGAGATGATGCTCTCCGAGAGCCAGGAGCGCATGCTCATGGTTCTGAGGCCTGAACTCGAAGAGCAGGCGGAGTCGATCTTTCGAAAATGGGGGCTGGATTTCGCGATCGTCGGCAAGACGACCGACACGCTGCGCTTCGTCGTCAAGCATAAGGGCGAGGTCAAGGCCGATCTGCCGATCAAGGAATTGGGCGACGAAGCGCCCGTCTATGACCGCCCCTGGACGCCGACCCCGAAACAGCCGGCGATCGATCCCACGTCGATCAAAGCGCCCCTCTCGACCCGCGACGCGCTGCTGAAGCTTCTCGCGACGCCGAACCTGTGCTCCAAGCGGTGGGTCTGGGAGCAGTACGATCACCTCATTCTCGGCAACAGCGTCCGGCCGCCCGGCGGCGACGCCGCCGTGGTTCGCGTGAAGGAGGGGCCGAAGGGTCTGGCGCTGACGACCGACGTCACCGCGCGCTATTGCGCCGCCGATCCTTACGAGGGCGGCAAGCAGGCGGTCGCCGAAAGCTGGCGCAACATCACCGTGCGCGGCGCGACGCCGCTGGCGCTGACCGACAATCTGAATTTCGGCAATCCGGAGCTGCCCGAATATATGGGCCAGTTCGTCGGATGCCTGCAGGGGATCGGCGATGCTGCGCGCGCGCTCGATTTCCCCATCGTTTCCGGCAATGTGTCGCTTTACAACGAGACGCAGGGCGCAGGCATCCTGCCGACGCCGGCGATCGGCGGCGTCGGGGTCATCGCCGACGTTTCCAGGGCGGCGCAAACCGGCTTCGCGGGCGAGGGCGATACGATCCTGCTGATCGGCGAGACGAAGGGCTGGCTCGGCCAGTCCGCCTATGCGCATGATCTTTGCGGACGCACGGACGGCGCGCCGCCGCCGGTCGACCTCGCCGCCGAGCGCCGCAACGGCGACCTCGTGCGGGAGCTGATTCTCTCCGGGCGCGTCAGCGCGGCGCATGATCTCTCCGATGGCGGCCTCGCCGTCGCGCTCGCCGAAATGGCGCTCGCCGGCGACATCGGCGCCGAGATCATGGATCTTCCGTCTGGCCTTTCACACGCCGCGCTCTTTGGCGAAGACCAGGCGCGCTATCTCCTTAGCGTGCCCCATGGGAACGCTGCGCGAATCGCCCAGCAGGGCGCCGCCGCGGGCGTGCCCGTCCAGGCGATCGGGCGAACCGGCGGCGACGCCTTGATCCTGCCGGGCGAGGCGCCGATATTGCTCACCGAGCTGCGAAAGGCGCATGAAACTCCGCTGCCGGCCTTCATGGCCGGCGAAGACAACGCGTTTTCGGGCGCTTTCCCGACACAGGTGTCATAAAATGCCCATGCCAGCCGCTGAAATCGAGCGACTCATCAAGGCCGCGATTCCCGACGCGCAAGTGGAGCTCACTGCGCTCGTCAATGACGACGATCACTGGGCGGCGACGGTCGTCTCAGAGCGCTTTCGCGGACTGCCGCGCGTCAAGCAGCATCAGATGGTCAACGCCGCTTTTGGCGATCGTCTCGGCGGCGAGTTGCATGCGTTGCAGCTGACGACGCGGGCGCCGTAAATTCTTCTCACCGGCGCCTTGAACGCCGCAACAAAGGCAAATGAAAATGTCCGACGACACCAACGCCCGCATCAAAAGCGAAATTGAATCGAGCGATGTCGTGCTCTTCATGAAGGGCACGCCGCAGGCCCCGCAGTGCGGCTTCTCCATGCAGGTGGTGCAGATCCTCAATCACCTCGGCGTGCCGTATAAGGCGATCAACGTGCTCGCCGACGGGGCGATCCGTGAAGGCATCAAGGCCTATTCGAACTGGCCGACGATCCCGCAGCTTTACGTGAAGAATGAATTCATCGGCGGCTGCGACATCGCCAAGGAAATGTTCCAGAGCGGCGAACTCGTCGCGCTGTTTGATAAGGAAGGCGTGCCTCACGCCCAGTCGAGCAAGGCCTAAACCCGATCGGCCTTTCCAGCAGTTTGGTGCGCGTCGCTCTCCGAGCGGCGCGCATTTCTTTTGCGGCCGAGCATTTGTTTTTTCGATGAGTTGTCGCCAAAGAGAGTTTGCTGCACGGCACAACGGCCGACGGAAGGGAGAAACATCCTACACTTTTTTATGACAGAGAGATGAAGCATCCTGTTCCCTACAGGGGCGCAACGAGCATCCCGCCCGTGACCGCCTGTTACAGCTGGAGCAAGCGATGTCTTTTAAACTCGTCTTTGCCGCCGCAGCGCTCGGCGTGGCGCTTTCCGCCGGATCGGCCTTCGCCTATGAGCGGCACTATAATTTCGGCCAGGTTTGGGGCGACGCGGTGCGCGAGCACCGGCGCGACGAAGCGCTGAGCGCAGCCCCGCGCGACGTCATGCGACACTATCCGCGCCAGCTGAGCAATGGGGGCGCACATGATCCAAGCGGCCGGATCATCCTCGAAGGCGCACAATAGTCCTCAGGATCATCAAAAGCTCCGGTGGGCCGCAGCGGTCCACCGGAGCTTCTTTTTTCTGGCGGACATGGCGCCGGGAAGCGCGCAATAAGACGCCTTCGCAGAAATAAATTTTCCCTGCGGCGCGGCATAGCCAGGCGATGCTGCGCTCGCCATGACATTCGAGCGTAAGCACAGTCGGTGATTTCATAGTTTAAAGCTATGCATTGTCCGCGCCCCCAGTTTGATTTCGCAGCGCCCCTGCGACACTGTCGCTTATGACCAATCTGCGCCTGTTCTCACTCGCGCGGCTTTTACGAGGCGGTTAAGAGTCGTGACGCCCGCCCCCATCGCCCTCACGCAAGGCGACCCCTCAGGCATCGGGCCGGAGCTTGCGCTCATGGCCTATGTGGCGCGTCACTTGAACCATCTGCCGCCGTTCTTTCTGCTGAGCGATCCCGCGTTCATCGCCCGCACCGCCGCCACTCTGGCGCTTGAGATACAGATCGAAAACACGACGACGGCGCATGCCTGCGACGTGTTCTCCCGCGCGCTGCCTGTGGTCGACACGGGCTGCAACGTCGTCAGCGGCGTTCCCGGCAGTCCTGATCCGGGCGACGCGCCGTCGACGCTGCGATCCATCGAGCAGGCCGTCGACTGCATCGCCAGGGGCGAAGCGCGCGCCCTGGTCACCAATCCCATCGCAAAGTCGGTTCTCTATCAGGCCGGCTTCAAACATCCGGGACATACCGAATTTTTGGCGGAACTCGCGCATCGTCATTATGGCGGCGACTATCGCGCGGTGATGATGCTGTGGTCGCAGGAACTCGCGGTCGTTCCGATCACGATTCATATTCCGCTCATTGACGCGCCCAAGCGCCTGACGCGCGAGCTGATCATCGAGACGGGCGAAATCGTCGCGCATGATTTGAAGTCGCGCTTCCAGATCGAAGAGCCGCGCCTCGCCTTTTCGGGTCTCAATCCTCATGCAGGAGAAGACGGCGCGCTCGGCCGTGAGGAGATCGACGTCATCGCGCCGGCGATCGCCGAATTGCGCGCGCGCGGCGTGCATGCGTCGGGCCCTTTTCCCGCCGACACAATGTTCCACGCGGCCGCGCGCGCGAAATATGACGTGGCGCTGTGTCCGACGCATGATCAGGCGCTGATCCCGATCAAGACGCTCGCCTTCGAGCGCGGGGTCAATGTCACGCTCGGCCTTCCCTTCGTGCGCACATCGCCCGATCATGGAACGGCCTTCGACATCGCCGGCAAGGGCGTCGCCGATCCGACGAGTCTGATCGAGGCGATCAAACTTGCAGGACGCATGACGTAAGTGGCCGACGCGCTGCCGCCTTTGCGAGACGTCGTCGCCCGCTACGGGCTCGACGCGAGAAAATCGCTCGGACAGAACTTTCTGTTCGATCTCAATCTCACCGCGCGCATCGCCCGCGCCGCGGGACCCTTCGACGACACAACCGTCGTCGAGATCGGTCCAGGTCCTGGCGGCCTCACGCGCGCGCTGCTCGAGCAGGGCGCCAGCGTCATCGCGATCGAACGCGACCCGCGGTGTCTGCCGGCGCTCGAAGAAATCGCCGCGCATTATCGAGGCCGGCTGACGATTGTCGAAGGCGACGCGCTCGAGATCGACGTCGCGGATCTCGTGCGCGCTCATGCGCCTGTCATTCCCGAGGCGCGCGCGGGCGCGCGCGAATCGAAAGGAAATCCCGATGACGCCGTCACTCTGGATTCCCGATCAGGCCTTCGGCCTGTCGGGAAGGCCAGCCCTCACGCTGCGCGCATCTGCGCCAATCTTCCCTACAATGTCGCGACCGCCCTGCTGACGAAATGGATCGAAGCGGAGCCATGGCCCTCCGTTTTCGATCGCTATGTGCTGATGTTTCAAAAAGAGGTGGCGCTGCGCATCGTCGCGACGCCGAAAGAGCGCGCCGATTACGGCCGCCTTGCGGTGCTCTGCGGCTGGCGCACAAAGGCGCGCATCTTGTTCGACGTCTCGCCCGCGGCTTTCACGCCGCCGCCGAAAGTGACGTCGTCGGTCGTCGAGCTGACGCCCAACGCCAAGCCGCTCGACTGCGAGCCGCGCGCCTTGTCGCGCGTCACGCAAGCGGCGTTCGGGCAGCGCCGCAAGATGCTGCGTCAGAGCTTGAAATCGCTCGGCGTCGACGCGCCGGCGCTGCTTGCCGCCGCCGGCATAGACGAAACCAGACGCGCGGAAGAAATCGATGTCGCGGGTTTCGTCGCTCTCGCCAATGCGTTTTCGGCTCAGTGACGCTTGCGCAGCTGATCTTTCAGCACGACGGCGTTGTTCATCGTCTCGTCGTGCGCCGCATAGAGCAGCGTGAGATGATTTTTGCGCGCCATGGCGCGTAGCGTCTTGACCTGCGCTTGCGCTTCGGGCGCGGCAAGCTCGTCGCGATAGCGCTTCTGAAACTCTTCCCAGCGCTCAGGCCGATGGCCGAACCAGCGGCGCAATGCATCGCTTGGCGCAATGTCCTTCACCCAGAGATCGATTTCAGCTTTGTCCTTGCGCAGGCCGCGCGGCCAGAGACGGTCGACGAGCACGCGCGTTCCGTCTTCCGCCTCCGCAGGCTCGTATACGCGTTTGAGAGCGATCGCCGCCATGAGGAGGAAATAGCGCGCTTTGCGCGAAGGACTATTCGCTTAAAAGCTTGGCGACGAACTTCTCGATTTCCTTGTCGCGCCTTGGCCGGCGCTGCCTTTCGGCGCGCAGAATCGCGATCAGATCATTGAAGGCGCGCTGCAGATCGTCGTTGACGATCACATAATCGTAGTCTTTCCAGCGCGCGATTTCCTTGCGCGCATTCTCCAGACGCCGCTCGATCGCGTCGCGCGGATCTTCAGCGCGCCGCTCCAGGCGCGCCCGCAATTCGTCCATGGACGGCGGCAGAATGAAGACGGTGACCGCGTCGGCGCCCATTTTCTCGCGCACCTGCCGGGTGCCCTGATAATCGATGTCGAAGAGGCAGTCGCGGCCCTGCGCGAGAATGTCTTCGACCGGCCCACGCGGCGTGCCGTAGAAATTGCCGTGCACCTCAGCCCATTCCAGAAGTTCGCCGGCGTCGCGCATGGCCGCGAATTGGCGTTCGCGAATGAAAGTGTAATGGATGCCGTCGACTTCGCTTGAACGTCGCGCGCGCGTCGTCACCGAGATCGACAGCGTCAGATCCAGGTCGCGATCCTGCAGCAGCATCCGCGTCAGAGTCGTCTTGCCTGCGCCGGAGGGCGAGGAAAGAATGAGGACGATGCCGCGGCGGCTGGAAGGAGTGGGAGTCATGAAGCGAGTTTGCGAATGGCGATTGGCCATAGTGAGTAGTGAGTAGCGGCGCTCCTGTCCACTCACCTGCTTCTACGCGCTATTCACTCGATATTCTGAACCTGCTCTCGAAATTGCTCGACCTCGATCTTCAGCTCCAGGCCGATGGCGGTAAGTCCGGCGTCGTTCGATTTGGCGCAGAGCGTGTTGGTTTCGCGGCCAAGCTCCTGCGCGAGGAAATCCAGACGACGGCCGATCGGTCCCCCGGCCACGAGAAGTTTGGATGCGCTTTCGAGATGGGCCTTCAGCCGATCGAGTTCTTCGCGAATGTCGGCGCGCACCGCCAGCAGCGCCGCTTCCTGATGCAGTCGCGCAGGATCCAATGAATCGGCGCCTTCCAGAAGGCGGGCGAGCTGCTGCTGCAGTCGCGCGCGAATCGCTTCGGGCTGGCGCGCCGGCGCGGCGTCGGCCTGCGCCGCGAGGGTCGATATGCGATCCAGCCGCTGCAAAAGCACCGTCGCCAGCGCGCCGCCTTCGGCTTTGCGCGAGGCGATCAGCGCGTCGAGCGCTTCGTCCAGCGATCGGAGAATATGCGATTCGAGATCAGCCCTTTGGGCGCCGGAAAGCTCCGGCTCGACAAGCTCGACCACGCCGCGGATGGCGAGCAGGCCGTCGAGCGTCGCGGGTCCGACGTTTGCGGGCGGTGGCGTTTCGGATAGCGCGGCGAGAAGCGCGTCGAGAGCGGCGCGGTTCAGTCGCGCGCTCTGCGCCTCGTCCTCGCGCTTTGCGACGAGATTGGCGAAGACCGCCCCGCGCGCGAGCCTCGCGGCGATTTTTTCGCGCGCCTTGATCTCCACGGAATCGAAGTCCGGCGGCGCGCGCAGCCGCAAATCGAGGCCTTTCGCGTTGACGCTCTTGAGCTCCCACGAATAACGAAAGGCGGCGACGGCGCCCTGGCTCCGGGCGAACCCCGTCATGCTGAGAATGCTCATGTGCGGCGGCGACTCCGAAAAGGCGGATCGGCGTCAGGCCGGACCCGCCGCGCCTCACTATCGCCGCGCTGGCCTTACCGCAAATCGGTCGTGGACGGGACGGTCTTGGCCGAGGTGAGATCCCAGCTCTTGTCGCGTAGCGGGTCGAGCGGCGTGCCTTCCGAGGCGTCGAAGGCGCGCGGACGGAAGGGCCGACCGCCTGTCGGCGCCAGGGCCGTGGCGCCCGCCGGCGGCGCGCCGTCCTGGAGGCCTCGATCGCCGAGCGTCTCCCCCGGAAGCTCGTCGGAGGCGGCGGCAAGGCCGAGGCGCGCGGCGCGGGCCTTTAGTTCCGCGCGCTGCGCCGGCGACACTGGATAGGACGCGATGTCGCCGCCGTCGCCCTGCTGTGCGTCCGGACCGCGCGCCACCGTCGTCATGTCCGGATTGAGTCGCTCTTCCTCCTCCACCTCGGCCGGCGGCTGACGGCTGGCGAAGACGGTCGGGTCGAACAACGCCTGCGCCGGCAGTTGCGCCGACTGTTCGGTAAAGAAGGGTCGGACGGGCCTAAGGGCGGCGAACTCGCGCGCATAAGCCTGCGTGCGATCGCCATGGCCCCCGAGCAAAAAATCAGATTCGGCGAAGGCGAATTTGCCGAGCCGGTGCGTCGGTCCATCGTCGGGCGCCATGGCGCGGCTAGGCGGATAATCCTCGTGACTCTGGGCCATCGCAACGAGACGGCCAATCGGAGCCTGCGTTCGTTTCTCGGGCTTGGGCGCGGCGGGCGCGGGGACGCCCGGCGTGGCGCGATCGACCGCGCCATCGGTCTTTTCCTTCTCCAGCCGCCGCCAGTTCTGGACGTTGCGCGAATGCTGGTCGAGCGATTCGGAGAAGACGTGCCCGCCCGTGCCGTCGGCGACGAAATAGAGATCGCGCGTCGGCGCCGGATGCGCGGCGGCTTCGAGCGCCGCGCGGCCCGGATTGGCGATCGGCCCCGGCGGCAGCCCGTCGATGGCGTAGGTGTTGTAGGGCGTCCACTTCTCGATCTCGGCGCGCATGATCGGCCGGCCGAGCGTCGCCTTGCCGCCGACGAGGCCGTAGATGATCGTCGGACCCGACTGAAGGCGCATGCCCTTGCGCAGCCGGTTGACGAACACCGCGGCGACGCGCGGCCGCTCTTCGACCTTGCCGGTCTCCTTTTCGACGATCGACGCCAGCGTCACCAATTCATAAGGCGTGCGCAGCGGCAGGTCCGGCGAGCGCTTGGCCCAGATCGCGTCGAGCGTCTTGCGCTGATCCTCCTGCATCTTGGCGAGGAGGCGCGCGCGAGGATAGCCGCGCGGGAATTTATAGGTCTCCGGCAGCAGAGCGCCTTCCTTGGGAAGATCGACGACGTCCCCCACGAGAAGCTCGGCTTCCTTCAGCTTCTGCACGACCTGTTCCGACGTCAGACCTTCCGGAATGGTCACGCTGTGCATGATCTGGCGGCCGGACGCGATCTGTTCGATCACGTCGCGCAGGCTCATGTGTTTCTTGAAGCCATATTCGCCCGGCTTCAGCTTGCCGAGCTTGCCCTCGAGAACCAGCCCCAGCTGCATGAGCGTCGAACTGGAGATGACGCCTTCGCGCTCGAGCTGAGAGATGATCTCAATCAAGTCGCTGCGCGGCGGAATATAGACGACCTTGTCGGCGGCGAGCGGGCCGGGAGCCTTCAACTTGTGCAGGACGGCGATAACGCCGAAGACCCCCGCGACGAGCGCGACCAGCACAAAGCTCAGGAAGCCGCTCGCCATGGAAAGCGTGCCCTCGCGGCGCTTGCGCTTCTTCGGCGGCGGCGCGGCGGTCCGCTGCGGCGCCTGCTCGCCGCTTTGGAGAGGGGCGCGGCGCCGGAACAGACCTGATCGCGCGGCGGGAGCCTCGGGCTTTGCCGCCGAAGGCTGGCCGGCGGGTCCAAGCGCCGGGGCTTCGCCCATCGCGGGCGGAGTCGGCGCCGTCCGAGGCGCTGAAAGAGGCGGCGATGTTGGCGTAACCGGCGGCGTGGGCAAGGGCGCGGTAGTTTCGCGTGTAGGCGCGGCGAAGGTCTTAGGCGCCTGCGCTGGCGCAGCCTGCGCCGGTGCGTGCGGCGTGCTGGCGGGCGGCGGGACGGGCGCCACAGGCGTGTTTGCAGCCCATTCCATCCGTGGAATCGGAGGCGGGGGCACAGGAGCGGAGACAGGCGTCGCGGGTTGAGCCGGCGCCGGCGCTGGAACTTCGGACGCGGGTGGCGCCGAAGACTTCAGAGACTCGGAAACAGGCGCTTCGACTCTAGCGGCCGCTGGCGGCGCAGTTGGAGGCGTCGGCGCGGGCGCCACAGGCGTGCTTTCAGCCCATTCCATCCGTGGAATCGGAGGCGGGGGCACAGGAGCGGAGACAGGCGTCGCGGGTTGCGCCGCCGCCCGCGCTGGAACTTCGGACGCAGGTGGGGCCGAAGACTTCAGAGGCTCGGAAACAGGCGCTTCGACTCTCGCGGCCGCTGGCGGCGCCGCTGGGGCCGTCGGCGCGGGCGCCTCGGCGACGGGCGCCAGGACCGGCTCTGGAGCGGGTCTCGGAAGATCAGGTGCAGATGCAACGGACGGTTTTGGCCCTTCGGGCGCGGGCGGTTCAACTCTCGCGGCAGGTGACGCGACGATCACAGGCGCCGGCGGGACCGGCGCTGCGGCGGGCGGAGCGGAGAGCGCTGGCGCGGGCTTCGGGATGTCAGCAGACGTCGCCGCGGGAGCGACCGGCTGCACGACTGGCGAGCGTTCGAGCGGGCGCGGCGGCTCAGGCGCAGGCGCTGGCGGCGTAGCGACGGGTTTAGCCGGCGCAGGCTTCGTGATGTAGGCAAGCGCGGCGGCGGGAATTATCGGCTGTTCGGGTTGCGCGACGACCTTGGGGGCGGGGGCCGGCGCCGGCGCGACGCTTAGCGACGCGGCCGCAGGGCTCGGCTTCGGAATTTCCGCGGCAAGGGGAGCGGCGGGCTTCGGCGGCTCGGCAGGCGGCGCCGGGACGCTGGCCGCAACGGACGGCGCGCTTTCGGGCGCGGGCGAAAGCGGAGCGGGAGCTGCGGCCGGCGCTGTGACAGGCCTTGGAGCCTCGCTCGGCGCGGCGGGAGCGACTGGCGCTTCTTCGGTCTTCGCAGGAATGACGGGCGCAGGCGCAGAGGCGCCGGCGACAGGCTCATTGACCGCCGTCGCGATCCGCTCCTGGACCGGCGCGGGAGCAGGCTGCGAAACCTCGGGGGCCGGCGGAGCGGCCGGCTTCGGCGGCTCGGCCGGAGGCGTCGCGACGCTGGCCGCAATTGGCGGCGCGCCTGCAGGCGCGGGCGTGGACGAAACCGCGATGGGCCTTGGAGCTGGCGCTGGCGCGGGCTCTGGAGCAGAGACGGGCGCGACAGGCTCCTGGACTGGCGCCGGAGCAGGCGGCGCGACTTGTTTCGGCGGCTCGGCGGCGCTTGTCGTCGATTCGACGGTCGTCGGAGGCTCCGGCGGCGCGACCGCTTCAGCCTTCACCGGCGCCGGATCGGCCGCGGGCGCCGCCGCAGCGTCGGTTTGCTTTTCGGGCGCGCCTTTTTCGTCCGCTTCGCTCATCGCAACACGCCCATCAAAGTCGAAGAACTCGCGCAGTCCGATTATCGCCGAGCACTTACACTATGCCTCATTGTGGCGAATTCAGGAACGCGCCGCTTCGGTGAGCATGTTGCATGCGTGGCGAGAGGCGCAGCTCGATTGAGCTTGCGCGCCTCAACGCTCAGGACGCGCGGCGAAACAACAGCGAAGCGTTGGTGCCGCCAAAGCCGAAGGAGTTCGACAGCGCGATATTGATTTCCTTCTCGCGCGCCTTGTGCGGCACGAGATCGATCGCCGTTTCAACCGAAGGATTGTCGAGATTGCGCGTCGGCGGCGCGACATTCGCCTGCATCGCGAGGATCGAATAGATCGCCTCGACGGCGCCGGCGGCGCCGAGCAGATGGCCGATCGCCGACTTCGTCGACGACATGGCGAGCTTCGGTTCGACGTTGCCGAGGAGACGTTCGACGGCCTTGAGTTCGATCTCGTCGCCGAGCGGCGTCGATGTGCCGTGCGCGTTCACGTAATCGATGTCGGTCACGGAAACGCCGGCGCGCTTCAGCGCCGCCTTCATGCAGCGATAGGCGCCGTCGCCGTCCGGAGTCGGCGCGGTGATGTGAAAGGCGTCGCCAGACATGCCGTAGCCGATGAGTTCGGCGTAGATTTTCGCGCCGCGCGCCTTGGCGTGCTCATATTCCTCGAGCACGACGCAGCCGGCGCCTTCGCCGAGCACGAAGCCGTCGCGGTCCTTGTCGTAAGGCCGCGAGGCGGCTGCGGGACGATCGTTGAAGCCGGTGGAGAGCGCGCGGCAGGCGGCGAAGCCGGCGACGCCAATGCGATTGACCGGGGATTCGGCGCCGCCCGCGACCATCACGTCGGCGTCGCCCATGGCGATGATGCGCCCGGCGTCGCCGATGGCGTGGGTGCCGGTGGCGCAGGCCGTGACCACCGCGGAATTCGGTCCCTTCAGGCCATGCATGATCGACACATAGCCGCCAGCGAGATTGATGATTCGGCCCGAGACGAAGAAGGGCGACACGCGCCGCGGTCCCTTCTCTCGCAGCGTGACGGAGGTCTCGTAAATGCCGCCGAGTCCGCCGATGCCGGAGCCGATCAGAACGCCCGTCGATTCCTGCTTCTCGGGCGTATCGGCCACCCATCCGGCGTCATTCAGCGCCTGAGTCGCCGCGCTTGCGCCGTAGATGATGAAATCATCGACCTTGCGCTGCTCTTTGGGATCGAACCAGTCGTCGGGATTGAATGTGCCGTTCTGGCCGTCGCCCCGCGGCACGACCGCGGCGATCTGACAAGCGAGGTCCGAGACCTCGAATGTGTCGATACGCTTGAAGCCGCATTCCCCGGCGACGAGACGGCGCCAGTTCGTCTCCAGGCCGCAGCCCAAAGGAGATACGACGCCAAGACCGGTGACGACCACCCTGCGCATGGCTCTACTCTCGAACTCTTATTGTTGTCGGAAAAGGCGACGCCGGCGAAGCCTCTTAAGAGATTTCGCCGCGCGCGCTTGGATCTCTTTTAGTCCGTCAGGCGGCTTTGGCCTTCTCGAGGAACTTCACCGCATCGCCGACAGTGAGAATCGTCTCGGCGGCGTCGTCCGGAATCTCAACGCCGAATTCTTCCTCGAACGCCATGACCAGTTCGACGGTGTCGAGCGAATCAGCTCCCAGATCGTCAATGAAATTCGCTTTGTCGACGACCTTATCGGCTTCGACGCCGAGATGCTCGACAACAATCTTTTTCACGCGCTCGGCGACATCGCTCATCTTCTTTGATCCCTGTCTGCGTTTGGCTCGCGCCTTTTGGCGACCTGGTGCGAGCCGGCTGGCGCGCTCCATGATCGCCTTCGTCCCTTGAACTTGCAATCGCTCGCCGACCGCCCTGGTGTCCGCAAGACGCTTGGCGGCTTGCTTTCCGGGTTGAAATCGCAGCGACGCCGCCCCTCAGCGGCGAGGTCTGGTAGCATACTTCCCCGAGCATGGCGAGAGGCGCGCAGAGCGCGCTACGACGCGGCGAAAAGTCGCCGCAAGCGCTGCTCCGCCTTCAAATCCTCGCGGCTAGATCATGGCCATGCCGCCATTGACATGCAGGGTTTGGCCGGTGACGTAGGCCGCCTCTTCGCTCGCCAAATAGACGCAGGCGGCGGCGACGTCGGCGCCCGTTCCAAGCCTGCCGGTGGGGACCATCCGAAGGATCGCCTCTTTCTGCGCGTCGGTCAGCGCATCGGTCATCGGGCTCTCGATGAAGCCCGGCGCGACGCAATTGACGGTCACCCCGCGCGAGGCGACCTCGGCCGCAAGCGACTTCGACATGCCGATCATGCCGGCCTTGGCGGCGGCGTAGTTGCCCTGTCCGGGATTGCCGGTCACGCCAACCACGGAGGTGATCTGAATGATGCGGCCGAAGCGCTTTTTCATCATTCCCCGTAGCGCCGCGCGTGAGAGACGGAAGGCCGATGTCAGATTGACGTTGATGACGGCGTCCCAGTCCTCGTCCTTCAGCCGCATGAACAGCATGTCGCGGGTGATGCCCGCGTTGTTGACGAGAATGTCGAGACCGCCCATCGCCGTTTCCGCAGCCGGCACGAGCTTCTCGGTTTCTTCCTTCTGAGAAAGATTGCAGGGCAGAATGTGGGTGCGGCCGTCCAGTTCGCCGGCGAGCGCCTCTAGCGCCTCTTTCCTCGTGCCGGAAAGCGCCACGGTCGCGCCGGCCAAATGGAGCGCGCGCGCGATCGCCGCGCCGATTCCGCCGCTTGCGCCGGTCACCAGCGCATTCTTGCCTTTAAGATCGAACATTATTCTCCTCCCTCGTGCCGATGCGCGAGCCTTATAGCTCAGTTCGCGGGAGTGGCCTCTTTTCAGCCGTGGTTCAACCTCAGAAGGGGCTTCGGCCGGAGACGGCGACCTATGTCGGAAAGGGGGAGATTTGCGGGCCAAAGCTGAGCTTCGTGCCGCAAGCGGCGGATTCGAGGCTGAATTGTCGAGTTCTCGCATTGAAATTGTACTCAAAACTTCATGTGACCCAACTGCAACACTGCAAATCTTTTGGCCGTTTCGGGCCTGTTTTTACCTTCTGTTTGTTGTTTCCCGCGAGAAATTTGACCACACTCCGCCGTGCTTGGGGGTCAGCGTCCTTGAACGTCCGCAAGAGTCACAGGACTGACGCGCACCTATTAATTTAAGTTGGCTCGAACTGAAGGATAGAGAGATGAAGACAGCGATCTCGGCCCTGGCTCTGGCGACGGCGCTTTTCGCCGGCGCTGCGAGCGCCGCCGACCTACCCTCCCACAAGGCGCCTCCGCCCTATATCCCCCCGCCGCCGATCATGACCTGGACCGGGTTCTACGCCGGTCTTAACCTCGGCGGTGGCTTCTACGCCTCCAACTCGTCCAACCAGGGCTGGAACTGGGGCTGGAACAACGGCAACAACAACACCGGCGGCGTCATCGGCGGTGGCCAGATCGGCTACAACTTCCAGGTTACGCCGATGTTCGTTATTGGCGCCGAGACCGACTTCCAGGGCACGAGCCTTGGTTCGGGCGGCAACAACAACAACAACTGGTGGTTGTTCGGACCCGGCTTCGGCAACGGCGGCGCCACGGCTCGCCTGAACTGGTTCGGCACCGTTCGCGGCCGCGTCGGCATCACCCTGCTGAGCCCGCAACTGCTGGTGTACGGCACGGGCGGCTTCGCCTATGGCGAAGTGCAGCGCAATGGCTGGTGGAACCAGAACTCTGCGGTGCAGACGGGCTGGACCGCTGGCGGCGGCGCCGAGTGGATGTTCTTCCCGAACTGGTCGGCCAAGGTCGAGTATCTGTATACTCAGATCAGCGGCACCGGGAACAACAACAACTGGCTGTGGGCGTTCAACCCGGGTTGGGGCCTCAACAGCACCAACAACCGCACGCGCTTCCACACGATCCGCGCCGGCATCAACTACCACTTCAACTTCGGCTCTCCGGCGCCGGTGTTGGCCAAGTACTGATCCGACGATCGACCTTGAGGGTCGAGAGAATGGGCCCGGTCCTCGCGACCGGGCCTTTTCTTTTGCGTCGAAAGAATCGCTAGGCGAAGGCGCGGTAAGCGTCGAAATCGGCCGGAGCGCCTACGGAGATGCCGGTCGCCTGCGGCGCGATTCGCTTCAACAGCCCCGCGAGCACCTTGCCGGATCCGCATTCGACGAATTTCGTCACGCCCTGCTCGGCCATATAGGCGACGCATTCGCGCCAGCGCACCGCGCCGGTGACCTGTTCGACAAGCAGGCGGCGAATCGCCTCGGGGTCCTGCGTCGGCACCGCCGTCACATTGGCGACGACAGGAACCCGCAGCGCGCTAATCGTCGCGCTCGCGAGCGCGTCCCGCATGGCGTCTGCGGGGGGCTGCATCAGCGCGCAATGGAAGGGGGCGGACACCGGCAGCAGCACCGCGCGCTTGATTCCCTTGTCTTTGGCGATGTCGATCGCTTTTTCGACGGCCGTCTTGGCGCCCGAGATCACCACCTGGCCGCCGCCATTGTCATTGGCCACCTGACAGACGCCATTTGCGGCAGTCGCCGCCTCCTGAGCGATCGCCCGCGCCTGATCGAGATCAGCGCCGAGCAGCGCCGCCATCGCGCCCTCGCCAACCGGAACCGCCTTCTGCATCGCGTCGCCGCGGATGCGCAGAAGCCGAGCCGTGTCCGACACCGTCAGCGCGCCGGCGGCGGCAAGAGCGGAATATTCGCCGAGCGAATGTCCGGCGACGAAGGCGGCGTCGCGCGCGAGATCGAGCCCGCATTCCGCCTCCAGCGCGCGAATCGCGGCGAGCGAGACCGCCATCAGCGCCGGCTGCGCGTTGGCGGTGAGGGTCAGCTCCGCTTCAGGGCCTTCGAACATGAGCTTCGAAAGCGGCTGCGACAGCGCCTCGTCGACCTCGGCGAACACTGCGCGCGCCGGCGCCGAGGCGTCGAACAGCGCCTTGCCCATGCCGACCGCTTGAGACCCCTGACCTGGAAAAATGAAAGCCTTCGCCATGCGTAACCGCCCCCGTTCTTTATTGTTTATGCGACGCGAGTGGCATCGGGCGGTTCGCCGTGTCAAGTTGGCGTTAGCAACGGGAAGCGCGCCGGAGGCGGGAGATGAGGCGAAAGACACGCGCCGGCGGCGCCGATCGATTCAACCGGCGCGGCGCGTTGGCGACGATCGGCGGCGGACTCGCCGCGGCAATTGGCGCCACGTCGCCCGCGCATGCGAAAGCCGAGCGGTCTCCCATCCGCCCTGAGGATGAAGGCTTTATGCGGCTTGCGATCGCGGAAGCGGCGAAGGGGGACTTTCCCTTCGGCGCCGTGATCGTGCGCGACGGCAAGGTCGTCTCGACAGGACGGAATCTTGGCGTCTCCGACAATGATCCGACGGCGCATGGCGAGATGGTCGCGATTCGCCGCTTCGCCGCCGACCGTCCGGCGAAGGAGCTGAAAGGCGCGACGCTTTACACGTCAGGCGAGCCCTGCCCGATGTGCATGAGCGCGATCGTCTGGTGCGGAATTGGGCGCGTCGTCTACGCCGCTTCGATCGAGCAGCTCGAAAAGCGAATCGGCCAGATCATGATCACGAGCAAGGCGGTGGCGCAGGCCGCGCCCTTCGCCACGGTCGAGATCACCGGCGGCGTGCTCGCGCCGGAAGCGCTGGCGCTTTTTGCAAAGAAGTGATCCGTTCTGCCGCGCCTGATTGCCGCGGCGTTTTGGGATGTTTCGCCGGCGAGGCGACGCAAGCTTGGATTGACGCCGCGCTCGCCGGCCGCCGCGTCACAGCAAAGATCTGCGGCGCATCGACGCCGATCCTCACGACGCGGGAGGAGCGTCGCCGAAACCGTCGTCTTGGCGTCTCGCAATTGCGCGAACGGGGGGCGGCCGCGCCAAGCGAGCGAGGGACAAACCCGCCGCACTTCCTTCTGCAAACGAAGCTTGGAAGATAAAAAATCCAAAGCGTGGCTTGAGATAGCTGCAACCTCGCCAATGCAGCGCTAAAATTCGCCAATGAATTCAGTTTGCGGCCCGGCTCTACCGCTAGCGTCCGATCTCGACCAAGACCTCGTTGCGCCGGTTCCAGGGCAGCGTCCAGGGCGGGTCGTAGAAGGCGTATTGCGGCGCGCCCTTGGGCGAGAGCCCCTGCCGCTTCACATAGTCCAACAGCTTCTCTTGATTCTCGGCGAGGGCGTCTTCGCTGACGAGGCCGGAAAAGCGGATCGCCGCCATGCGCATCGCCGGCGCGGCGACGAGCCTGACTTCGGCGTTATTGGGCTTCGGCAGGCTCGCCATGCTGAATTCGGCGGGCATTGTGAAGCGCACTTTCCAATCGCCTTTCTCCGGCGCCTGTCCGACCGGCGCGGTCATGGCGATCTTCTGCTGCGGAGAATTGTCGCCGAAAATATATCCGGCGAGGCGGCGAAAGCCTTCGCTAACGGCCGCGCCGCGCTCGCCGGCGACCGTCGTCTCTGCGACGATCTGCGGCGCATAATCGCGTATTTCGATGGCCCCTTGGGAGGCGACCACCGAATACCGTGCGTGCTCCACGTCGGAATCTGCGCGTGCGGGGGCAACCGCGATCAGTCCGGCGAGGATGACAAGCAATCGCCGCATCTCCTGGATCCTCTTCCTCAAGACATGAGAATGAAGCGGGTTGGAGCCGCGCAACAGGCGCATGGGCGCCAATGAGGGGCGGTTTCTCGCCAGTTGCACAAGCCGGAAAGCTTTCGGCCTATATCCGCAGAGGTCGATGTGCCCAGACTAACTTAGCCGTTCACGCTAACTTCTAGCCCATTCGCCTTTCGGATAAAGCTGATCAATTCAACGACTCGGTCTCGAAGATCGAGACATGACAGGTCTGCGGCAATTTCGCATACGCGCTGCGCGACGCGCACTTTATCGACCTCCTTGACAATCCCATTACTCGACTGACCTTCGCCGTCTACCCGCTTGAAGTACAACGCATGTTCGAAAGGACCATTCTTATGGTGCGTACCGTAAACTCTAGAATGAACTTCTTTCACCGCATTCTGCAGCGTCTGGTAGGGAACATAATTTTCGATTTCCCGCCCGGCTGTAACCCAGGCAGGTCCCCGTGATCTGGAAAACTCGTCGACTATGCGAGACTTGGTTTGATTTAAAGCGTCAGATTCAGTGCGCTTGTCGCTATCGATCAGAATGGCGCTATTCCGGTTTAAGGCCATTAGATTTACAAATTGCTCAACCTCTTCGTCAGATTCCATGTCGTCACCCGACAAATGGCTGAGCAGTCTACCGCCGTAAAACATAATTGAGTAATGGATGCCTTCGACGAGTTCTTCATCGAGCGACGCTATCCAGTGTTTAAGATAGATTCTGTCAGAGGGCCCTTCGACCCAAACTACTGCGTTTGCTTGAAGCAGATCTGAAGCCTTGTACCCGAGATCCACGCATATTCCGAAGCGTTCCCGCTTTAGAATCGTTTCTGTAATCTGCGTCTGGGTTCCATCGTTGCTCACATGGAAGACAGCGGACTCAGGAGTATCGATAAAGCAGGAGGAGTGAGTTGCAATAAAATATTGATTCGATGTGTATTTCTGCAAATATGAAACGAGCTTCCGCTGCAAAATCGGATGAAGGTGAAGCTCCGGTTCTTCAATGCAAATTATCGTGTTCTCATGTGAAATGCACGCCGCAGCGATGACAATTAGCTCATGAATACCCGTTCCGAGCGCTGAGAGAGGTAGTTTCTTTCCGTTCATTTCGACTAGAATATGTTGACGGTTGTGAGGAATATGAATCTGCGCAGACTTCTCTCCACTCACATCGACCAGCAATTTATTTATTCTCTCAAAGACGTCTTTGTCTCTGGGTCTGTCGTAATCAGGATTTTGCAGCGTGGCCAAACGGTCTATCAAGCCCTGCCCGCTCAGATCTGAGTAGTTTTCACCCTTTGGTCCGATTTGCCGGATCGCGGGAATTAAACCTGCTTGAGGCAATCGGACCTGTGCTCGCGAGTTTAGCGCTCGAACAGCTTCGGGGAGCCAGTGCTGTTCATACCCCCCGGCGCTTTTCCCCGTCAGGGAAGACCAGAGAGATTGCCACTCCCCTTTGGACATAACAGTTAGTCCAATTTGAGCGTCAACTGCTTTGTCGAAATCAAAAGCCGGCAGCGCATAAGCTCCTGTGGATGCAGGAATCGGAGTTTTAAGCCAAATTGCGCCGTTTTCATCGAAATAGGCGATTAATTTGATGATGAGTTCTGATAGATGGCCTCGATGGACGAGTTGAGGCGGCAAGGCTGCAAGTACGCTTTCTCGGAATTGCACCGATGGAATCGCAAGACAGGTACTCAATGCTCCTTGGTTCGAACCTAAATGTCTATCCAGCGAATCGAGCTGGGTTGCTTTTGTACCTTCTCTTCCTGGATATTCAGATAAATGTTTCGAGATAAAATTTAGAACAGTCGATTTCCCGGAATTATTCGATCCGATAAAAAAATTGAAACGCTTAAACGGATACATGGTCTGTGTCTGATCGCCGATTCCTCGATAAAATTGCAGTTTTAAACCGTGTAAGAAAACGCCCATCGCTAAATCCGTCAGTTGGTGACCTACGAGTCAGTGAACAGGTTTGGGCCTCTCCTTCACCAACTCATCCACCACGCCGGGATCGGCGAGCGTCGAGGTGTCGCCGAGCGCGCCGAACTGGCCTTCGGCGATCTTGCGCAGAATGCGCCGCATGATCTTGCCCGAGCGCGTCTTCGGCAGGCCCGGCGCGAATTGCACGATATCGGGCGTCGCGATCGGGCCGATCTCGTGACGCACCCACTGCGCCAGCTCCTTGCGCAGATGTTCGCTCGGCGTCACGCCCTGATTGAGCGTGACATAGGCGTAGATGCCCTGTCCCTTGATCTCGTGCGGATAGCCGACGACGGCCGCTTCCGACACTTTCTCATGCGCGACGAGCGCGCTTTCGACTTCCGCCGTGCCGAGCCGATGGCCGGAGACATTGATGACGTCGTCGACGCGGCCGGTGATCCAGTAATAGCCGTCGGCGTCGCGCCTCGCGCCGTCGCCGGTGAAATACTTGCCGGGGAAGGCGGAGAAATAGGTCTGCGCGAAACGTTCGTGATCGCCATAGACAGTGCGCATCTGCCCCGGCCATGAATCGGCGATGACGAGCAGGCCTTCGCATTGGCCTTCGAGAACATTGCCCGCCTGGTCGACGATCTCCGGCGCGACGCCGAAGAAGGGCCGCGTCGCCGAGCCAGGCTTCAGATCAATGGCGCCGGGGAGCGGCGAGATCAGCACGCCGCCGGTTTCCGTCTGCCACCATGTGTCGACGATCGGGCAGCGGCCTTCGCCGACAACGCGGTGATACCATTCCCAGGCTTCCGGATTGATCGGCTCGCCGACAGAGCCGAGCAGGCGCCGCGACTTTCGGCTGGTCTTCTTCACGGGCGCTTCGCCCGCCGCCATCAGCGCGCGAATGGCTGTGGGCGCGGTGTAGAAAATATCGACCTTGTGCTTGTCGACGATTTCCCAGAAGCGCGACACGCTCGGATAATTCGGCACGCCTTCGAACATCAGCGTCGTCGCGCCGTTCGCAAGCGGACCGTAGAGAATATAGCTGTGGCCAGTCACCCAGCCGACATCGGCAGTGCACCAATAGACGTCGCCCTCGCGATAGTCGAAGACGAGTTCATGGGTGAGCGAGACGTAGACGAGATAGCCGCCGGTCGTATGCAACGCGCCCTTCGGCTTGCCGGTCGAGCCTGACGTGTAAAGAATGAACAGCGGATCTTCCGCGTCCATCTCCGCATAGGGGCAATCGGCGTGAACGCGCGCGGCTTCCTCCTCATAGCGGAAGTCGCGGCCGGGCTGCATGTCGATCTCGGCGCCGGTGCGCGTCACGACGATGACCGACTTTGCGGAAACCTTGTCGAGCGCCGCGTCGACATTGGCTTTCAGCGGAATTTTCTTGCCGCCGCGCAACCCCTCGTCGGCGGTGACGATGACGTCGGATTGCGCATCCTCGATGCGCCCGGCGAGCGAATCCGGCGAGAAGCCGCCGAAGACCACCGAATGAATCGCGCCGATGCGGGCGCAGGCGAGCATGGCGAAAGCGGCCTCGGGAATCATTGGCAGATAGATGGTTACGCGGTCGCCTTTCTTGACGCCGTGCTTCTTGAGCACATTGGCGAAGCGGCAGACCTGCTCATGCAGTTCGCCGTAGGTGATGTGGCGGCATATGGAAGGATCGTCGCCTTCCCAGATGATCGCGACCTTGTTGGCGCGCTCCGGCAGATGCCGGTCGATGCAGTTCATCGAGACATTGGTCGTGCCGTCCTCGAACCAGCGGATCGAGACGTTATGCGTGTCGAAACTCGTGCGCTTCACTTTGGAGAAGGGCGTGATCCAGTCGATGCGCTGCGCCTGTTCGGCCCAGAAGTCTTCCGGGTCTATGATCGAGCGTTCATAGAGGCGGCGATAGGTCTCCTCGTCGACGCGGGCGTTCTTTTTCCAGTCGTCCGTGACGGGGTAGATTTTCTGCGACATTATTCTTCTGACGCCTTCGAGTTCGTCATTGCCGGGCTTGGCCCGGCCATCCACGCCATGATGCTGCGCAATCCCTGGTCAGCGAAGCCTATTACAGCCTTTCAAGCGTAGCCGATACCCGCGTGGATGCCCGCGACAAGCGCGGGCATGACGCGCGCGGAAAGACGCCGATCCGTCACCCGGCTGCGTCGCAATAACGGTCACCCCTTGCCTGTTCGCGCGATCTCGACATTGTGCTGCATGCGCCGAACCATTAGCCGCATCAGGTAAAAGCCGAACTGCGGATTCTGAGCCGAGAGCTGCAGGAGATCGTCGTAGCGAACGCAGAGAAGCTCGACGTCGGTCGCGGCGACGGCGGTGGCGGTGCGGCGGTTTTCATTGGTGAACATGCCCATCTCGCCAAACAGCGCGCCGGGTTTCAGCGTGACGTCAGGTTCGCGCAGATGGATCTCGCCGCGCACCAGGAGATAGGCTTCCTCCGAGAGATCGCCCTTGCGATGCAGAACGAAGCCTTCGGAAAGCTTGAGCGGCTTCATATAGGGGCGCAGCCATTCGAAATCGAAATCCTCCGACGCGGCGGCGCGAATGTCCTCGACAAGGCGTCGCATCTGACGAAGCCGAACGACGTTGACCGGCACGAGAAAGGCGTTGAGGGCGAAGAGCGGGTAGAGGCCCTTGAGGAAGAAGTAGAGGGCGAAGAGCGCATTGGCCAGAATGGCCCCGATGCGCAGCGGGATCATGGTGTTCGACACATAGACGAACACGCTCGCCGCCGCGGCGAGATAGCCGATCGCTTCGATGATCAAACGCTGCAGCGTCATGGCCGGATCGTCTTGACTTCAGCTTCGCTCAACACCTTTAGCAGAAGCCTTCGTAAAAATGCGAGGGGCGGAACACGCTTGCGCACGGAGCGTTCCAACGGTCTACGCGCCAGACGGACATCCGACATGACACAGGCAGCCGATTATCGCGTCAACCGCCTGCGGGCCGCCTTTCCGACCGGCGCGGTGATCCTCGGCGTCGGCCTCGGCATTTTCTTCGACGGCATCGTGCTGCATCAGATTCTGCAGTGGCATCATTTCGTCAGCAACTGGAGCCCTGCCGAAACGGTCGAGCGCATGGCGTTCAACACCTACTGGGACGGTCTCCTCCACAGTTTTGCTTATGTCTGCGTCGCCGTGGGCCTGTTCCTTTTGTGGCGCGCCGCGCGCCAGGCTGGCGGCATGTGGTCCGGCCGACGGCTCCTGGGCGCCGTTCTGATCGGCTGGGGCGGATTCAACATCTTCGACGGCGTCATCAACCACCTTGTCCTCGAAATACATCATGTGAATGAACGGGTGGACCGGGCGCTATGGCCGATCTACGACGCGGGCTTCATCATCTGGGGCGTGGCGATGCTGCTGATCGGCTTCCTGCTTCTGCGCGGCGTCAGGCGGGAAATGCCGGCGGCGGAGCCTTCACCCCGCGCTTAGCGGCGCGCCCGCTTCGCGTCCGCGGCTTTGCCTCACTGCGGCGATTTGGTAAAGGGCGCTAGGCTTCCTCGCGTCACATCGAAAGAATCATGGAAAAGTTCACCACGCTGACCGGCGTCGCCGCGCCGCTGCCGATCATGAACGTCGACACGGACATGATCATCCCCAAGCAATATCTCAAAACCATCCAGCGCACCGGCCTCGGCAAGGGCCTCTTCTCGGAGATGCGCTATCGCGACGACGGCTCCGACAACCCCGATTTCGTGCTGAACCAGCCGGCCTACCGCAAGGCCAGCATTCTTGTCGCCGGCGACAATTTCGGCTGCGGCTCGTCCCGCGAACACGCCCCCTGGGCGCTGCTCGACTACGGCGTCCGCTGCGTCATTTCGACGAGCTTCGCCGATATTTTCTATAACAATTGCTTCAAGAACGGCATTCTGCCGATCACGGTGAGCCAGGCCGAGCTCGACAAGCTGATGGACGACGCCCAGCGCGGCGCGAACGCCACGCTCACCATCGACCTCGAGGCGCAGGAGATTCGCGGCCCGGACGGCGGCGTGATCAAGTTCGACATCGATCCGTTTCGCAAGCACTGCCTGCTGAACGGGCTCGACGACATCGGTCTGACCCTCCAAAAGGCGGATAAGATCGACGTTTACGAAAAACAGGCCGCCGCGAAACGCCCTTGGGCTTGACCGCCGGCGAGGTTTCCGAAGCGGAGCTTATAGTTTAGAGCACCCTTACCGCAGCGGCGAGCGTCGCTTCGACCCTGGACACTCAGAGCGACGGACAAGGCGCGCGCTTGAGCTATCTTTCCGCCCTTTCCACGCGTTTTCGCGCCGTCGGCCAGTCGCTGGCGCGGCTGGCTCAGGGCGTCAGCCGTTCCCGCAAGCCCGACGAACTGGCTGAAGGCCAGTGGCGCGACGCCGGCGCCCAAAATATAGGCGCCGATTCCGACGAGGCCGCGCGCGACAGGGACTTCTGGGGACCCTCTCCGGCGGCGGCGGAACAGGGAGACTCGGGCTTCGAGCCGCGGGCCGCCTATCGGGAGCCCGCCGGGATGGACGGCGAAGGCCTGCTGTCGGTCCACAATCTGGCCAAGTCCTACAAGACGCGCCGCGTCGTGGAGGACGTGAGCCTGCACGTCGCGCGCGGCGAGGCGGTCGGCCTGCTGGGACCGAACGGCGCCGGCAAGACCACCGTCTTCTACATGATCACCGGGCTGGTGAAGCCTGACAGGGGCGTGATCTCGCTCGACGGCTACGACGTGACGCCGCTGCCGATGTATCGCCGCGCGCGGCTCGGGATCGGCTATCTGCCTCAGGAGGCGTCGGTGTTCCGGGGCCTCTCGGTCGAGGACAATATCCGCGCCGTGCTCGAGATCACCCAGCCGGACCCCAAAAAACGCGAGGAGGAGCTCGACGCGCTTCTCGAAGAGTTCCGCCTCACCCGCATGCGCCATACGCCCGCCGTAGCGCTTTCGGGCGGCGAAAGACGCCGCTGCGAAATCGCCCGCGCGCTCGCCGGCCACCCTTCCTTCATGCTGCTCGACGAGCCTTTCGCCGGCATCGATCCGATCGCCGTGGGCGGCATTCAGGATCTCGTGCGGCACCTGAAGGCACGCGGCATCGGCGTGCTCATCACCGATCACAGCGTCCGCGAGACGCTGGGCCTCACCGACCGCGCCTACATCATCTACAACGGCCATGTGCTGACCGAGGGCTCGCCCGAGGAAATCGTCGCCAATCCGGACGTTCGGCGGATTTATCTCGGCGAAGATTTCCGCATGTAGCGCCACAGCATGCGGTCCACCAGCGACGGCGCCGCGGTTTTGTGCTCAGGCATGGCGACGGCGCGCTTGTTGGCGACGAGAATCGTCGCGCAGGCGAGTTCAAGCTGTTTTTCGCGCGGCAGCTCCGCGGCGAAGGGCGCGCCGAGCAGCGTCAGTGGGTCGGCGGTGAGCGCGCCGACCGGCGTCTCCATAAATTTCGCCCGCGTGTCTTCGGGCAGGGCCTGCGACCAGCTGTTCAGCACCCAGGAAACGGCCCATAGCGGGTGGATCGGCGTCAACACGCCGTCTTCAACGGCGATGTCAGTCTCGAACAGTCGGCATAGGCCCTGCGGCGTCGCGTTGAAATAATGATGCGGATAGGCGTGGACCGGCTGCAGCAGCGGCATGCAGCAGAACAGCTCTCCGGAAGGCTTGAGGACGCGCGCGAGTTCCTTCGCGCAGCGGAACGGGTCGCGCACATGTTCGAGAACGGCGATTGAGATGACCGCGTCGAACGCGCCGTCGACGAAGGGAAGCTCTTCGCCGACGCCGAGCACGTCGGTGGTGTCGTAATCGACGATTTCGAAATTGACGACGTTGGGAAAATACCAGTCCCTGCGGCCGGCGCCGCAATCGAGCACGAGCCCCTGCGGATATTTATCGATGACGCCGCGCGCGACCTCGTCGTAATTGTGGCTCGAGACGTTTTCCACCTCGGCGAGGCCCGCAGATTTGCGCAGTTCGGCCGTGAGGAAATCCAGCTTGCCGTCACGCCGACGCACCGGCATGTCGCGCCGCAGGAAAGGCTTCAGTCTGTCGAGCTTGGCCTTGCGCATCTCCTTCAGCGGGCCGAGCGGGACGCGCTGCGAGCGGTCTTCCCTGCGGCCATGCAGATCGAAATGCTGGCGACCGGAGCCGATCCTGCCCTCGGCGACCGCGACCCGGACGTCCGGATTGACCGAGAGATAGCCGTCCTCGAGAAATCCCTCGGACGTCGCCTTTCTGATCTCGAATCCTATCGGGTCGGTCATTGAAAACGCGCTCGCGACGACGAGCGGCGATCCTTGCCCCCATAAGCTGCCCGGGGCAAGTCGCAGGAACGTTCGATGATTAAGGGTTGGGCGTTTCGCGCCTCCGAGCGCTGTTTTTTTGGCCCTGTGCGGGCTCCGCCGAAGTGATATAAGCAAAAACCGGGCCGCACAGAGGCGGCAATGGCGTTCGAGTAGGTCGGGCGAAAATGGCGATTTCCACCAAGTTGATGATGCGTCAGGGCCAGGCCCTGGTGATGACGCCACAGCTGCTTCAGGCGATCAAGCTGCTGCAGTTCTCGAATATGGAGCTTTCCGCCTTTTTGCACGAGGAGCTCGAGCGCAATCCGCTGCTCGAGGCGCAGGAGGGCGATGGCGGCGCTGATGCGGCCGACTCCGATCGGGGCGCCGAGCCAGGCGCCGCAGACATCGCCGAAGGCCCGCAGGAGGGCGACTGGGCGCGTCAGGATCTCGCCGTCGACTCCGCGACGCTGTCAGCCGATCTCGGCGCCGACATGAGCAACGCCTTCGAGCCCGAAGGTCCTTCGATCGGCGAGCGGGCGCGGGACGAGGCCCCTGACGGCGCCGGCCTGTCGGCGACGTCCTGGTCGGGCGCGGCGGGCGGCGGGTCGACGGACGGCGAAGCGCCCAATCTCGAGGCCTATGTCGCCGATCGGCAGAACCTTCATGAGCATCTCGCCGAACAGCTGGCGCTCGCCTGTCCAGATCCACGCCACCGAATCATCGGCCAGGCGATCATCGACGGCATCGACGACAGCGGGTATTTACGCGAGGATCTCGCCGAAATCGCCGCGCGTCTCGAGACGGACTTGACCGAGGCCGAACGGGTCCTGGCGACCATCCAGACCTTCGACCCCTCGGGCGTCGGCGCGCGCGATCTTGCGGAATGTCTCGCGATCCAGCTCAAGGAGCGCGACCGCTATGATCCGGCGATGCAGGCATTCGTCGCCAATCTTCCGCTCGTGGCGCGACGCGATTTCGCGCAGCTCGCCAAGGTTTGCGGCGTCGACGCCGAAGACATCGCCGACATGGCGGGGGAACTACGCCGGCTGGAGCCCAAGCCGGGCCGGGCGTTCGGCGGCGCGCCGATCCAGCCGCTCGTCGCCGACGTCATCGTGCGGGCGGCGGCGGACGGCGGCTGGCACGTCGAACTCAACGCCGACGCGCTGCCGCGCGTGTTGGTCAATCACAGCTATGCCGCGCAGGTCAGCGCCGCCGCCACGGGCGCCGCGGACAAGAGCTTCATTTCGAACTGTCTGCAGAACGCCAATTGGCTGACCAAGAGTCTCGAGCAGCGGGCGCGCACCATCCTGCGTGTCGCCTCCGAGATCGTGCGGCTGCAGGATGCGTTCCTCACCCATGGCGTCGAACATCTGCGGCCGCTGAACCTGCGAACGGTCGCGGACGCCATCGGCATGCACGAGTCGACGGTGTCGCGGGTGACGTCCAACAAATACATGATGACGCCGCGCGGCGTGTTCGAACTCAAATACTTCTTCTCCGCCTCGATCGCGACGACGAGCGGCGGCGCGGCGCATTCGGCCGAGGCGGTGCGTTTTCGCATCAAGCAGATGATCGACCGGGAGACGCCCGACGACATCCTGTCCGACGACGCCATCGTCGAGCGGCTGAAGGCGAGCGACATCGACATCGCCCGGCGCACGGTCGCTAAATATCGGGACAGTTTGCGGATTCCGTCGTCGGTCGATCGCCGCCGCGCCAAGCTTGCGCAGTCACGCATGGCGACCCATTAATTGTTCTGGAGCCTCTGCGCGCCTGAAGCTTTGCCGCAGCCGAGGATTTCATTGACTTCGGGCGCCGAGACTTCTAACGCTGCGCGGAATTTCCGCTCTTTGGCTAGGTCGTCGGCGTTTCGCTGAGGGTTCAGGCGGAAAGTCTCGGGCGGATGGCGGAATGTGCGGGGGGCCGACGGCGGCGCGGCAGCGCGCGGCGGCGCCCTTCCGCAGCCGAAACTTCGCTCGCAACGAAAGTTCGGATTGAAAAATGTCTCTCAGGGTTTCCGGCAAGAACATCAATATCGGCGAAGCCCTACGCGTTCATGTGACGCAGCGGCTGGAGACGGCGGCGGCCAAATATTTCGATGGCCGTGTGAACGGCCACGTCACCATTTCGCCTGAGGGCTCCGGCTTTCGGGCCGATTGCAGCCTGCATCTCGCCTCGGGAATCGTGTTGCAGGCCGACGGCCGCGCGCAGGAGCCTTACGCCTGCTTCGATCAGGCGGCGGAGCGCATAGAGAAGCGCCTGCGCCGCTACAAAAGCCGGCTGAAGAGCCACCATGAACATGGCCAAGCCACAGGCGACGGGGCTCAGGCCGAGGTCGTCGCCTATCACGTCCTCGAGGCGCCGGATCAGGAAATTGACGCGCCGGCGGAGTTCAGCCCCGCGATCATCGCGGAATCGACGACCAGATTGCGCCGGCTGTCGGTTTCGGCCGCGGTGCTGGACCTCGATCTCACCGGCGCGCCCGTGGTGGTGTTTCGGCACGCCAACACTGGCCGCGTGAATGTCGTCTATCGCCGCGGCGACGAGAACATCGGGTGGATCGACACCCCCGAATCCGAGGGCGACTCGCGATAACGCAAAAAACGTCGCCGACGGCCATAAATACGGCCTGCTCGGCATGTATCTTGCCATTTTCCCAGGCGCCTTCGGGTTTTGGCGAAAATCGCGAGACGTTGAAATTTCAAGGATGGTCAAAGCCTTCGGCGGCCCTAGACCTCCAATGAGAAGCAGGATGATCGTCGCATGCGGCCAACGGACTTGGTTTCGCCCGATTCGGTCTGCGCCTCGCTGAAGGCGACGACGAAGAAGCACCTTCTACAGGAACTCAGCGAGAAGGCCGCTAAAATCTGCGGGCTCCCGCCGCGTGAAATCTTCGACGCGCTTCTTCACCGCGAGCGGCTGGGCTCGACGGGAATTGGCGAAGGCATCGCCATTCCTCACGGCAAGCTATCGAAGTTGAAGGGAATCTACGGGATTTTTGGCCGTCTCGACCGCCCCGTCGACTTCGGCTCTCTGGACGGCGCGCCGGTCGATCTCATCTTCATGATTCTGACGCCCGAGACCTCGGGCGCTGACCATCTCAAGGCGCTCGCTTGCGCGGCGCGCATGTTGAGGGATCAGGGACTCGTGGCGACGCTGCGCGCCACCCGCGACGACGACGCGCTCTATTCGCTCATCGCGCAGCGCTCAAAGCCGTTCGCGGCTTAAAAAATTGCGCCGCTCCTTAGAGCGGCGCGCTGCGTTTTTGGGCGCCGCCTCCGTGAGAGGCGTGTCCGCCTTTGCGGCCGGCTTCGGAAGCGAGCGCATGATCGCGCGAGAAGCTTCGTTTGGCCGGATTCACGCTCTGACCGCCCTTACGCCCTGCCCGGGCCGCAAGATCGGGATTCTGCGAAAAACTACGTTTTTCGTCAGGAACGCTTTGCCCGCCTTTACGCGCGATAGCGCGCTGCTTTTCAGGATCCATAGACGCAAAGCCGCGACTGGATTTCTTGTGTTCCTCCATGGGCCGCCTCTCAGTTTTCCCAGCGCCTTGGGCTATAACTCGCCGGGACGGCCAATGTTTCTGCGAAGTGCGATTTATCTTCGCAGTCCCTCGTGATCGGTTGGCGAGGAGGAGGGCGTTCGCGCCAGAAATAAAAACGGTCGCAATAAATACAGCAATCCCGGCGCCTTACGTCACATGCCGACCCGCGGCGCGGCTTGTTCGCGGCGTCCGGCGCGGCGATCGAAGAACAGCGCCTGGCTGATCACGGCCTTCAGGCTTTCAACATTGAAGGGTTTGGCGATGAGAAAGGCCGGCTCCGGCGGCTCGCCGGTCAGGAACCGCTCGGGGTAGGCGGTGACGAAAATCACCGGGATGGACAGCGTGCCGAGGATTTCATTTACGGCGTCGAGCCCTGAACTGCCGTCCGCGAGCTGGATGTCGGCGAGGATCAGTCCCGGATTGCTCTCCCTGATGGCCGCGACCGCCTCGGCGTGCGTGCGCGGCATGCCGACGACCCGATGTCCGAGCTCCTCGACGATGCTTCTCAGGTCGTGGGCGATCAGCGGCTCGTCCTCGATGATCAGCACGTCGGTCGCGATCTGGTCGGCGATCTCGCCGTTCGCCGCCTCGATCAGCGCGCCGGCCTCATTTTCCGAGACCTTCAACGTCTGGCCAATCTGGTCGAGATCGAAGCCTTCGAGCGCCTGCAGCAAAAAGGCTATTCGCGGCTTCAGCGAGATTGCGTCGAGATTGCGGCGTCCGCCCTCCGCTCCCGCGCCGGAGCGGTCGATATGGGCGTTGATCGGCGAGGCCGACCAGACGTCAAGGAACAAACGATAAACGGCGATGCGCAGGTCGTCGGACTCTGCGATGCGGTCCGGCTCGGCGACCACCGTTTCGAGAGTGGCCAGCACATATGCGTCGCCGCCTTCCCGATCGCCGACCAATGCGCGCGCAAAGCGTCTCAGATAGGGAATATGCGCGGAAATTTCCTTTGACGCCGACATGTCTTACAACTCCAGCAGCATCGAGCCTCAGATAAGCGGAGTGCGCGCTAAGCAGAATCAGAACTTGGACAATGCGTCAAAACTGCTCGGCGTTTTAGGGAACCAATCCTCTAGCGGTGCGTTTTGCCTATCGTCCTTGCGGCGCACTATAACGCGGCGGCTCCAGAAATCATGCATATTAAAATAGAGGGCTCCATGGGGAACAAGAATCCGGAGAATATAGTTGCGCGCGCGAAAGCAGACGACGATGCTTTCGCGGGCGAGGGGCGGTATTCTCCGAGACCTGGCCCTCGTAGGCTGGAGACGTTTGCAGGGTGGGTGATGACTCGTGACGAACTCGGCGATCGACGCCGAGGAGTGGGGGAAGCGCGCTGCGGCGCAAAGCCGGCTCAGAGACAGCGGCCGGTGGAATTTCAGGATTCGATCGGAAAGGAGCTTCGCAACCTTTATGACGACGTCGTATCGCAACCCGTTCCCGATCGGTTTCTGAAACTTTTGAACCAACTCGAAACGAATGTGCTATCCTCCCCGGCGACGTCGAGCGCGCCGAGGAAGAGTGAGTGACGGCAAGCCAAGAAGCGCATGCCCCGGGACAGGGATTGAAGGCTGAGCTGATCTCGGCCATTCCGAGCCTGCGCGCCTTCGCGGTGTCGATTTGCGGCAATTCCGATCGCGCCGACGACCTTGTCCAGGAAACGCTCGTCAAGGCCTGGGGCAGTCTCGCGACTTTCTCGGAAGGCACCAATCTCACGGCGTGGCTGTTCACCATCCTGCGCAACATCTACTACAGCGAATATCGCAAGCGCCGGCGTGAAGCGCCGGACCCCGACGGCGTGATCGCCGGTCGATTGATCGCGCCGGAATCGCAGCACGCGCATATGGATTTCCTCGACTTCCGCGACGCGATGCAGAAGCTGCCGCTCGATCAGCGCGAGGCGCTGATCCTCGTCGCCGCCTCCGGCATGTCCTATGAGGAGGCCGCCGAAATCTGCGGCTGCGCGCCGGGCACGATGAAGAGCCGCGTGAACCGCGCACGCAATCGGCTCTCGGAACTGATGTCGGCGCCGCCGACCGCGGAGTCGCGCGAATGGTCCGCCGCCGAGCATCTGACGGAAGCCACGCGCGATTGAACGCCGGTCGGAAATGCCGCATAGGAAGGCGCGCGACACGCGCCCTTCCATGCGAGCGAGCTGATGACCGACGATCAGAGAATTGAACGCGATTCCTTTGGCGACATCGCCGTGCCGGCCTGGGCCTATTGGGGCGCCCAGACCGAACGTTCGCGCGAGAATTTTCCAATCGGCGGCGATCGCATGCCGATCGAGATCGTGCATGCGCTGGCGCGCATCAAGCTCGCGGCCGCCAAGGTCAACGCCAGAAAAGGCCTGCTGGACCCCAAGATCGCCGACGCCATCATAGCGGCCGCCGGGGAAGTGATCGACGGCAAGCTCGATGAGCATTTTCCGCTCGTCGTCTGGCAGACCGGCTCCGGCACGCAGACCAACATGAACGTCAACGAGGTCATCGCCAATCGCGCCAATGAGATGCTAGGCGCGCCGCGCGGCTCGAAATCGCCGGTTCATCCGAACGATCACGTCAATCTCGGACAATCGTCGAACGACAGTTTTCCGACCGCCATTCACGTTGCCGGCGCGACGACGATTTCCGGCCGGCTGATTCCCGCCGTCGAGCGGCTGCATATCGCGCTCAACGCCAAGGCGGTGAAATTCGCCAATGTCATCAAGATCGGCCGCACCCATCTGCAGGACGCGACGCCCGTGACGCTCGGTCAGGAGTTCTCCGGCTATGCGGCGCAGGCGGAATGCGCGGAAAGGCGCATCAGAACGACGCTCGCCGATCTGCTGCAGCTCGCTCAGGGCGGCACGGCGGTCGGCACCGGCGTCAACACCTTCAAAGGCTTCGGCGAGGAGGTCGCCGCCGATATCGCCGAGCAGACGGGCCTGCCGTTCGTCTCGGCGCCCAACAAGTTCGAGGCGCTCGCGGCGCACGACGCCATCGTCTTCGCGCATGGCGCGCTGAATGCGCTGGCGGCGGGCCTCTATAAAATCGCCTGCGACATTCGCCTGCTTGGCTCGGGGCCGCGCGCCGGCTTCGCGGAACTGAAGCTGCCGGAGAACGAGCCCGGCTCGTCGATCATGCCCGGCAAGGTCAATCCGACTCAGGTCGAATCGCTGACGATGGTGTGCACGCGCGTCTTCGGCAATAACGCGACGATCACCTTCGCCGCCTCGCAGGGTCATCTCGAACTCAATGTGTTGAAGCCGGTCGTCGGTTTCGCGCTGCTCGAGTCGACGATCCTGCTCGCCGACGGCATCGACAGTTTCGTCGCGCGCTGCGTCGACGGCATCGAAGCCGACGAAGCAAACATCAAGCGCTTCCTCGATCGCTCGCTGATGCTCGTCACCGCGCTGGCGCCGAAGATCGGCTATGACGCTGCGTCGAAGATCGCGCGCGCCGCGCATAAGAACGGCACGAGCCTGAAGGAAGAGGCGCTCGCGTCGGGCAAGGTCACGGAAGTCGAGTTCGACGAGATCGTGCGGCCGGAAAACATGCTCGCGCCGAACGCGTGAGCATTGCGTAACCACCCTCCCCTTGACGGGGAGGGTCGGCGCGAAGCGCCGGGGTGGGGTGTCGGCTTTCGCGGCCCCAATGTCACCCCCCACCCGCGCTGCTGCGCAGCGCGACCTCCCCGCAAGGGGGAGGTATGCGCGCCTCGCGTCTCGCGCCTTCCCCTCGCCATGCAGACGCACTAGTTTCGGCTCCTGACCAGGAGCTCCATGCATGGCCACGATCGACGCCGTCCTCACCACGATAGACGCCAATCTCGACGCTTCCCGAGAACGCCTGTTCGATCTCCTGCGCATTCCGTCCGTCTCGACCGATCCTGCCTATGCGGCGCAATGTCTGCGCGCGGCGAACTGGCTCAAGGATCAGCTCAATGGCCTGGGCTATGAGGCGCAGGTGCGCGAGACGCCCGGCCATCCGATCGTCGTCGGCCACGCCAAGGCGAAGCGCAAGGACGCGCCGCATGTGCTGTTCTACGGCCACTACGACGTGCAGCCGCCGGATCCGCTGGAGCTCTGGGAGACCGAGCCCTTCGCGCCGCGCCTCGCCGACGGCAATGACGGCAAGGACATTGTCGCCCGCGGCGCCTCCGACGACAAAGGCCAGCTGATGACCTTCCTCGAAGCGTGTCGCGCCTTCGAGGCGAACGGCGGCCTGCCCTGCAACGTCACTTTTCTGTTCGAGGGCGAAGAGGAGACCGGATCGCCCTCGCTGCCGGGCTTTCTCGCGGCGAACAAGGACGAATTCTCGGCGCCCGATCTCGCGCTCGTCTGCGACACCAGCATGTGGAACGCCACGACGCCGGCGATCACGGTGATGCTGCGCGGCCTCGCGCTGGAAGAGGTGATCATCAAGGGCCCGAACCGCGACCTGCATTCCGGCATGTTCGGCGGGCCGGTGCTGAACCCGATCCATGTGCTGGCGAAGATCATCGCCGATCTGCACGACGCCGAGGGCAAGGTGACGCTGCCGGGCTTCTACGCCAGCGTGTCCGAGATTCCGGAAGACATTGCGGCGCAATGGCGCGCCATTGATTTCAACGAGGCCAAATGGCTTTCGGAAATCGGCTTAACGCGCGTCGCCGGCGAAACCGGCCGCGGCGTGATGGAGCAGATCTGGGCGCGGCCGACCTGCGACGTGAACGGGATCATCGGCGGCTACACCGGCGCGGGCTCGAAGACCGTGCTGCCGGCGCAGGCTTCCGCGAAATTCTCGTTCCGTCTCGTCGGCAAGCAGGACGCGAAAGCGATTCTCGAAAGCTTCCGCAGCTTCGTGCGCGAGCGCCTGCCGGCGGACGCCAAGGCCGAATTCATTTCGCATGGCGCCTCGAACGCGCTGCAGCTCCCCTTCGGTTCGGAGGCGCTCAATCGCGCGCGCCGCGCGCTGGCGGAAGAATGGGACAAGGAGCCGGTGCTCGCCGGCTGCGGCGGCTCGATCCCGATCGTCGGCAGCTTCAAGCGCGACCTAAATATGGATTCGCTGATGATCGGCTTCGCGCATGACGACGACCGCATTCATTCGCCGAACGAGAAATATTCCTACACCTCGTTCCACAAGGGCGCGCGCTCCTGGGCGCGGGTGTTGCACGCGCTCGCGGCGGCGTAGTAGCGAAGAAAGGTGATGAGCTATAGCCACGCTCTTGACTCGCAGCGGCATCGGTCCTCTACTTTGCAGCTGACGGTTCCCAACGGGATCAAAATGGGAATGCGGTGAGCGCGCTTTGGCGCGCGATTCCGCGGCTGCCCCCGCAACTGTAAGCGGCGAGCCGAAGACCAATAAGCCACTGGAGCCGGGAAGGCTCTGGGAAGGCGGTCCAAGGCGATAACCCGCGAGCCAGGAGACCTGCCGTCGCTTCGTGGTCACGCGCGAA
>JBPFDX010000095.1:0-3042 GCA_051061385.1 Methylocystis sp. | reverse complement strand
GATTTCAAGTGGATTCCTGCCGGGGTTTGCTGAACGCGGGGCGTTTCGATTTTGTCGCGGCATCGGGAGGGCGTAGCCGGACCAGAGCTGCGACAAAATCGGAAGCGACGATCATGCGGCCACGCCGTTTCCTTAATGCTGAAGTAGGCCTCGTTGGGCGTGCGCCCGTCAAGGGATGAATGCGGGCGCCGCTCATTGTAGAAGGCCAGATATCGGCCGATCGAGGCGCGCGCCTCGGACACGGTGTCATAGGCCTTGAAATAGACCTCCTCGTATTTCACGCTGCGCCATAGCCGCTCGACGAAGACATTGTCGCGCCACGCGCCTTCGCCGTCCATGCTGATGGTGATCTTTGCATCGAGCAGCACCCGCGTGAAGTCGAGGCTGGCGAACCGGCTGCCCTGATCCGTGTTGAAGATCTCGGGCTTGCCATGCTTCGCCAGCGCTTCTTTCACAGCTTCGACGCAAAACTCCGCCTCCATCGTGATCGACACGCGATGCGCCAGCACGCGCCGGCTCGGCACGTCGAGATAGACGAAGCCGCGCCGCATCGGGATGTAGGAGATGTCCATCGCCCAGACATGGTTGGGCCTGTCGATCGTCACCCCACGCAGGAGATAGGGGTAGATCTTGGCCCCGGCGCAGGCTTGCTCGTATTCGGTCGCCGATAGAGCGCTTCGATCCCCATTCGCTTCATCAGCGTCGCCACACGCCGGCGGCCGACGACGACGCCCTCGCTTCCACAACAGATCGCGCAGCATCCGCGCCTCGGCGAAGGCATAATCGAGATGCAATTCGTCGAGGCGGCGCATGAGCTGCGAATCCTCGGCTGAAACCGGCCGAGGCTTGTAATAGACCGTGCTGCGCGAAAGCTCGAGCGCCTTCGCCGGCCGGACGATCGTGAGATCATGGTCGCGGTCAATCACCTTTTTGCGCTCAGCAGGCCGGCCTTGCCGAGCGCGCCGGACAAAAAAATCGTTCTCCAACGTCAGCTCGCCAATCTTGGCGTGAAGCACCTTCAAATCCACGGATGCCTCTCTCGGCTCCGTCTTCTCCTGCCCGACCCGCCGCGCCTTTCAGCAACTGACCCTTCCAAGTCGTGATCTGGTTCGGATGAACGTCGAACTGCTGCGCCAGCTCGGCTAGCGTCTTCTCGCCCTTGATCCCGGCCAAGGCTACTTTCGCTTTGAACGCCGGAGAATGCGTCCGGCGGCTTCGCTTCGTCATCGAATGCTCCTGATTCGCGGCGAGAATCCTCGCCGCCGTCAGGCAGAAAATCCACTCAAGCTACTGTCCGAATTTGCCAGGCCAGCTCTTAACTCGATGGGCTTCATTGTTCGCACTTCGCTCGAGGGGTGCGGCTCGGGTCTGCGCGCCGATAAAGGCCCCCTATTGTGCTCCCCGCAAAGGGAGAATAAGTAGCCGATGAGAGCGCCAATAGATCCGCCCAAAGCTGCGAGAAATAGCATGCGTTTTTCTCTCTCGCTTTATGGTCGCCATCGCGCTTCTCCCTTCGCAGCACGGCATCATGGAATAGGTGAAAGCTGCGGGCGTGGTGGAACGGCTCCGTCAGAGCTATTTGTCGCACCTCCTCAACCTTTCTCCCCGCCCTCGATAACTCGATAAATATTATTTGAGAAAGGCATAGGCGACTCCCAGAATCGCGAGAGCGCCGATGAAAGTAGCTCCGAGGGCGATCGCCACCAACGTCGTGAACAGGTCGCTCGCTTTCATATCTGGGTCTTTTTGAGCCGCAAGCCCCGCTACAGCTTATGCCTTGTTCTTCTTCAGTTTCACTCCGGCGCGTCGCCGTTGGTTAACTCGACTCCCGCACTTCCAAGGCAGAGCGGATGGCGGCGAGTGCTCTTCGCTACTTGCGTATTTCTCGGTTCCGAAGTTCGATATCGTGTTGCGGTGAATGCCGGCTGCTTCGGCGAGGGCGGCAAGTGATTTGTTTGGATCTGCTCGCGCCACTCTTACTTGCGCAGGCTTCACAAACCTCCCTTTATGATAAGGAGGCAACTGCGAATAGCACAACACGCGCTCGCGTTCAACGCAGACTCTATAGATCGGCGAACGTGCCGGCTTGCCAAAGGAGGAGTACCTTCGCCGCCGAGCCGGTCATTCGCCCCACCGACGCTGGAGCTCGGCCTCGCCCTCGACCTCCAAACGATCCGCACGCTACCGAGTACGCAAGAAGAACCAACGATCTGCGCTCAGACGTGCGCTGCAAGTCGCATATTAAGCCGAGCCGCCCATCTACCTTGGCGTCGATCTGAAAAGCTGAAAGACACCGAACACGCGCAGCTAATCAGCAACCCGAGGGTATATAGTCCCCAAGTGAGCTGGATTGGATTTATATTGAAGACGGCGGGCTCAGATTTCCATATTTTTTGCAGACATATTCATGAGGCGTCGGGGCCTCGAAGAGTGTTCAGCAGTTTGGCAAACTGTAGGCGGCCAACAAGGCTGCGAGATGCTCACGCAACTGATTGTGGCTGTCGTAGTGATAGCGCTCAACTGTCGCCTCTTTTGGCGTTTGGTTCGTTCGTTCGACCTGATCGTTTGTCCAGGGATGATTGGGCGTGGCCGGCGATGCGCGATGCCGTTTTTGGCGGCAGCACAGGGAAACATGTGCGTCGCAGATTGGGCCGTTGGGCCGTTGCGGTTCTTGGGCAGATAGACGAACTGAATGCCGTTGTCGGTGAGCAAATGGCGCCTTGCCTTGCCGATGCATTGACTTGGGGCGCGTGCAGGCCCCGCTGCTGCTGCGCTCGGCGGGACGCGCGAAAATCGCGCCCAACGAGAAGTCGCCTTTGATCCTGCTCGCGATGTCGCGCTCGAGGCGGCCCAGAAACGTGCGTAGTTGTGCAACGCCTTGTTCTCGCGTTTGGACTCCTTTAGGTGTTTGGTCCCGCAGTATGATGGCGCAGATTCGGATGCCGTCGATCGGGATGGATTATGGGTGAGATACTTCACGGGAGCGCCCGCACGACAGAGGCGGTGCGTCGAGCGATACAGCATAGTCAAGAGAGCATAAGG
>JBPFDX010000094.1:0-128815 GCA_051061385.1 Methylocystis sp. | reverse complement strand
GGACGACGGCGTTCTCGCGTTCACCGACTTCGGCATCGAAAATCTCGTCGAGCTAATCGAAATCCACAAAGACTTGAGGTCCCGCCCTGGTGTCTGACGCAGCGCGAGATCATCCCCTGCGGCCCACGCCGGATGCCTACCACAGGTCTGTCCACTCGCGCAGATCGTCCTGAAATCGAAACTTTCGGCGAAAACGTTGGGATTCTGACTAGGGAAGTCTTCGGCCTAGAGGTGACCCAGTCAGGCTTCCACCGAATGATCGCCCAAGCATCGGCGGAGCTACGTAATTACGAGGGAGTCGTCGAGCGGTTTGGTGGAAACCTCGGTGCTGAGGGGCGCGGTCTTGCGCGCATGCTCACACTATTACCACCAGAAGAGCCAACTGATCCGGACAGCGAGGACGAATAGCCCCCTGTGCGAGTTCTGCCGAAGCCTCCGTTCATGGCTAACCAAGTCTACAATGATTGTGTAGCGGGAGTAGCCGACGCATCCACTAGGATGAAGCTCACCCGCGTGGCCGCTGCTATAGCAGCGGCTGATGCTCAATTCGAAGCGCACGCCGTTGCAAAGACGCTGTATGCTGTCGTTCGCGTGCCTAAAATCAGCGGTGTCGTCAGCGCCGATGAGATGAAGGCGCTCTACAAGACACAAATGAGTTCCGCAAACGGGCAAGGTCGTGCTTATTACGATGCGCTCCGGAATTCAGCTCCCAACAAGAAATGTCCATTGTGTGGAGTCGGAGTTGTGTCAACTCTCGATCATCATTTGCCTCAGTCCAAATACCCAGACCTAACAGTCTCCCCATTAAACTTGGTTCCCTGTTGCGCTGACTGCAACAAAGCCAAACTAGCAAAGTTTCCGAAAACTCCTGGCGAGCAAACAATCCACCCATACTTTGACGACTTCACACATGCTCAGTGGGTTCATGCCGGGATACATCAAGGCCCGCCCCTAACGGTTAGCTTCCAAGCGAGCGCGCCTATTGGATGGAATACGGTTGATGCTCAACGTGTTGTTCACCATTTCGCCGTTTACAAGCTAGCGTCTCTATATGGCGCCAACGCGAACGATGAACTCGTCGTGATCAAGCCGGTTTTGGCGAGACTGTTCGCCACAGGCAGCAGCGTAGCACTGCGCGGTCATCTTTTGGAACAGGCTAGTATCCATTCCGGGCGGCTCAATTCCTGGCAACATGCGCTCTATCGAGACCTGGCGAACGATGCGTGGTTCTGCGGCGGAGGTTTCATGGCAATTCCAGAATCGCAGTGACGGTTCGCTGCCTCCTGAGACAACAAAAGCCTGATGAGGAGGGCCTATCTTTCGGAAGGTCTGCATTGGGTCATAAGCAGATATTTTGACGGTTAAAGCCAAGCAATCATGAGCAATTTTGAATTGATTCGTCTATTACCATTAAGGAGGTGCGAGGTCGCTCAAGGAGCTGATCCGAATCTAGAGCCGACGGCTTGCTTCTCGCGTTCGCTGGCAAGAACGCGATAAACGTGCATACGCGAGCATCCCAAAGACTTCGCAATCGCGGCGGCCCCATGCCCGGCGTTGGCCATGGTGACAAGCTGCTTGCGGTCGAGTCGACGTTTACCTCCTCGGTAGACGCCGTCGGCTTTCGCCTTTTCGATACCCTCGCGCTGACGCTCTTTGATAAACCGCCGCTCCAATTGAGCCACCATGCCGAGAACGGTCATGACGATCCTGCCGGTTTCGCCTCGCGTCGTCACGTGTGGATCGAGCACAGTGACGAATGCCTGCCGCTGATCGCACTCATGCACAATGTTGAGCACATCGCGGGTATCGCGCCCCAGCCGGTCGAGGCGAGTAACGACAAGTTCGTCGCCTGGCCGCAGGAATTCGATGATCGTCATCAGCTCGGCGCGGCCTTCGCGGCTGCCGCCTGATACCTTCTCAGAGCGAATAACGCCGCAACCCTCGGCCTTGAGCCTGACAAGCTGCGTGTCGAGGTCTTGGTCAATCGTGCTGACGCGGGCGTAACCAATTCGGGCCATGGCGTGTCACCTCAAGGTTTAGGCCCGACCCTACAGTGTCACAAATAGTCGCCGTCAACCCGCATGTTACATAACGGTGTTCGCCTCGGGTTACGTCGTATCAGGGTATACCTTGAGGTTGCTCGCCAACTTTTGGTCCGAGCTCTTAATAGCCTTTTCGCCGCCTGACGACGAAATTACAGCATGGAGGACGGATGGCCGAGGAAAGAGATGATTATCTGGCAGATGACTCGTGAAGAGTTTCTTACGCCTGGTCCGAATATGTCTAGCGACGTGGCGGTGTCACTGGGAATGTTCCTGGACACCTTAGAGTCGCCGCGATGGCATGAGGGCACTGAGGTAGAGATCGAATCTCATCCAGGATTTGCGACCGGCGCAGTAAAGCAGCCTGGCGTGCCGGCTCATGTCAACGGCGGAGAGATTTCCTGCCATTGGGGCGGAGTAAAACCAGGCCAGATGAACTTTCCGCGGTCGAGTCGCTTGGCGTAGAGCGACAGGCCGATCTCGTCATGCCAGAGGATTTTGGCGAGATCGCCGCGGCGCCCGCGGAAGATGTAGAGATCGCCCGCATGCGGGTCGCGCTTCAACTGCTCTTGCACCTGAAGGGCGAGACCATGCATGCCGCGTCGGATATCGGTGTGGCCGGTCGCGATCCAGACCCGGCAGCCCGCTGGCAGCGGGATCATCGCCGCAGCGCCTTCACGACCCGCGACAGCGCTGCTGTCTCGACATCGGGCCACACGATGATCCGATCCCCCTCGGCGAGCACGATCTCCATCTGGCCGGTCGGCCCTGGAGCGGAATATTCCGTCGCGTCCGGCGTGATCGTCACGGGCAGAATCGGCGCGAGTTCCTGCAGCACGGTCGGCTCGACGCCAAACTGCCGCCGCCAGCTGAAGAGCTGGTTGGCGTTGAGGTCGTACCGTCGCGCGACTTCGGAGATCGAAGCCCCATCCTCAAGGCTCTCGTCGACGATTCGGCGCTTCTTCTCCAGAGCCCATGATCGACGCTTGCGCCTGAGCGCCGCCGGATCGTCATTGTTGCTCGACATCGGCGATAGTATCCGCTTGCGTCCGCGATCTAATATCGTCCGGATATCTAACTTGAACCAAAACGCGATTCGCGCTGCGTTGGTTACGTGAGAAGGAAATTGAGCGGGGGCATCAATAATGCAACATAGGCTGGTATGTTGATGTTGTAGATGAAGAATACTACCGCAAGCGCCTTCTCGCGCGAACCGCCTTGCTGCGGCGAGCAGGTTTGGTGAGGAACGCCTGTCCTCGTCTTGATGTGCGGGCAGTGTATGACTGGATAGAGAAGAAACGTCCAGGATTACCCCAACATGACCGGTTTCCATGCCGAGCCTTGAGCACAGCGGCGCCACCCAGCAAAGCGACGAACTTGCCTTGTGCTCGCCGCCGTGGGGTAAGCTCGGCCAAGGCTCGCTGCTCGGACGCGAGCAGTCGCTTGCGGGCCATTGCCGGGACGTCGCCGCCATCTTCGTCGGATTACTTCGGCTCGAAGGAATCAGGAAGCGGCTCGCCCGCCTTGCGAAGGTGGACATATTTCACGACGTCTGGATAGAGCGGCTCGGCTGGTTCGTCTTCCTGCATGACCTGGGCAAGGTAAACACAGGCTTCCAGGCGCGCCGCGACCCCAACGCGCCTAGCGTCGGGCACATAGCCCCAATCGCCGGCGCGAGCGAAGAAATTTTCGCGCGACTGTCGCCTGAAAGGCTCATGAAATGGGGTGAACAGACGCTGTTGAGTGAGTTCTTCATCGCAGTTCTTTCTCACCACGGCAAACCTTGGGTGCCCACCCAGGACAAGAATGAGGTCGCGAAATTTTGGAAGTACTGGGAGCGCAAGGCCGATTACGACCCGCTGAAGGAAGTGGAAGCCTTGCGCCTCGTTGCGGATACGATGTTCTCAGGCGCTTTGACAGATGGCGGCCCACCTCTGCCGCTCACCAATCCTCTCATCCATGCGCTCGCCGGGCTCACAATGCTCGCCGACTGGATTGCCTCTTCCGATTGGCCGAACAGTCCCTCGGGGCACGTCGTTGAATCATGGGCCAAGGGATGGCTCTCACGCATCGGTCTCGACCCCGCTCATTGGCGAAAGGCGCTCTCCGATGAGCCAGTTGTTTTCGAGCGGGCGTTCGGCTTCGCTCCCCGGCCGGCGCAAGCCGCATTTTTTAATGTGGAAGGCCCGTTCGCAATCCTCGAATCCGAAACCGGTTCGGGAAAGACCGAGGCGGCTCTCTGGCGGTTCGTCGAACGTTTTCGAGCCGGCCGGGTGGATGGGCTTTACTTTGCGCTTCCGACGCGAACCGCGGCGGTCCAACTCTTTTCGCGCGTGGATAAACTATCCCGCGCTCTCTGGCCGACATGCCCGCCTTCCTGCGTTCTGGCCGTTCCCGGCTATCTCGATGAGGGTGGCGAGGGCGTATTGCCGAACGCCGCCGATGGGTTGGACCAAGTTGAGGGCGATGCGCGCGGCGCTCCCGTTTGGGCGACGGAGCATCCAAAGCGATACTTCTCCGCGCTCATATCGGTTGGGACCATCGACCAAGCCCTGCTAGCGACGCTCAGGGTCAAACATGCGCATATGCGCGGAGCCGCGCTAATGCGGCACATGCTAGTGGTCGACGAGGTTCACGCCTCGGACGCCTACATGTCGGGTGTCTTAGGGCAATTACTCCGAGCCCATCGCGCGGCCGGCGGCGAGGCGGCGCTCCTCTCGGCCACGCTCGGCGCCGAGGCCCGCATGCGCTACCTCGCGGTTGGCGAACAGACAAACCTCGCTGACTTCCGCCCTCCAAGTCTGACCGAGGCAATAGACGCGCCTTATCCAGCCATTAGCGTTCCCGCAAGACTCGCGGGGGTGAAGGCGGGAGAGCGCACCAAGACGATTTCCATTGCGGTCGCCCCACAAATTGATGACGTTGGCGCCATCGCCGCCACAGCGCTCGAAGCAGCAAGAGCAGGCGCGAAGACGCTCGTCGTCCGCAACACGGTGATCGGTGCAATCGCCGTGGCGGAGGCTCTGGAGACCCTCGCGGGCTTGGACGCACCGGAATTGTTTCGCGTCAACGGCGTTGCGACATTGCATCACGGCCGCTTCGCTCGGGAGGACCGGCGGCTGCTCGACCGAGAGGTGGAGATAGTGGTTGGCAAGAATCGACCACCCGGAGGTCTCGTTCTCGTCGGAACGCAAACTCTCGAACAGAGCCTCGATATCGATGCGGATTTTCTAATCACCGACCTCGCGCCCATGGATGTGCTCTTGCAGCGCATGGGCCGCTTGCACCGTCACATCGCCGAGAAAGACGGTGCGCCTCGCCGTCGCACGCAGGAGTTCAAAGAGCCAAGAGCCATCATCCTGACGCCCGTCGACGGTCTGTTCAGCTTTCTCAGTAAGCTGACGAAGGGACGACGGCGACATGGCCTCGGACCGAATCGAACCGACGGTGTTCCGCGCGGCGTTTACCCCGACCTTCTCACGCTCGAAGCGACCCGCCGCCTCTGCCTGCAAAGACCTGTCTGGCAAATTCCCGTGATGAACCGAGAGTTGGTCGAAATGGCGGTTCACCAGGATGCGCTCATAGCGCTCATCGAGACTTTGCCGGCGGGCGAAAGGGCAGAGTGGAAAAAGCACTTCAATGAAATCGCCGGAGCGAAGCACGCCGACAACGTGTTCGCCAACCTCGGCGTCCTGAACCGCGAGTTGTCGTTCACGGACGAGAAGAACCTCTTTTTGGATGACGAGCATATCGCCACGCGCCTGGGCGACCATAGCATGATTGTCAACATGACTGAGGGCGTCATCGGGCCCTTCGGAGAGAAAATTCAGAGACTGAACATACCGGCATGGTGGCGCCCGGCAACCGGCGCGACCCCGGAAAATTTGGTGGTGGAAAACGGTTCGCTCCGGTTTGAGTTCGGATCCCTGAGGCTGTGTTATGGTCGCAGAGGGCTAGACAGGGCGTGAGGATATAGGTGCTGGAACTTAATCTCCTGACTGAGGCTTTTCTCACGACTTCTGCGGGCGGCGCGGGCAAAATCCGGCGGACCCTGCCTGGGGTTTTTGCCGCCCTGACGCGCGGTGAAATCGATGACTTTCCCCGCGTCAGACCTCACCAGCGCCATGTCTGGCACGCTTTTCTCGTCCAGGCGGCGACGCTCGCTCTTTCTGGAAGCTCGCGGAGCGCCTTACCCGATGATGAAGAGACATGGCGTAATCTCCTCACGGGCATGAGCCCTGATGATCCGCACGGCGTGGCTTGGTCACTGGTCTCCCCACCTAACCGGCCCGCGTTCTTCCAACCACCCATCCTTGGCGTCGACCTATCCGGCTACAAACGGGTTTTCGAAACACCTGACGAGCTGGACATGCTTGTCATGGCCAAAAATCACGACCTCAAGGCGGGAGCGTTGCCCTCCGATGACCCGGAGCTCTGGGTCTACGCGTTGGTGAGTCTGCAAACTCAAGAGGGGTTTCTCGGGCAGGGAAATTACGGAATCAGCCGAATGAATGGTGGGTTCGCCAGCCGGCCAGCTCTGGGGGTGGGCCCAGATGGCGGGGCTTCCGAACGATTTCAACGCGACGCCAAACGATTGTTGAGCCTGAGGGCCGAATTGAGCGCTCGATGTGGGTACCCTTCCAAGGGCGGGCTTGGCCTGCTTTGGCTAAATCCCTGGGACGGGACAACGTCGATGTCGCCAAAGGACCTCGACGTGTTCTACATCGAGGTCTGCCGGCGGGTGCGGCTGGATCGGCAAAACGGGCAATTGCTGGCGCGGGCCGCCGGCTCAAAAGTCGCTCGCATCGAGGCGAAGGCGATGAAGGGCGTCACGGGCGACGCCTGGACGCCGTTGGTCATCGAAAAAAATGACGCCAAGGCCCTCACGCTCGATGCTCGCGGCTGGACCTACCAGCAACTCGTCCGGCTCCTTTTCCCTCACCTAGACGAGAAAGGAGCGGGGGTAGAGAGCTCTCCACTCCAATCCATCGCTCCGGCTGACCCCGAGAAGGGGCTCTCATTTATCGCTCGCGTCCTCGTGCGCGGACAGGGAAAGACGGAGGGCTTCCACGAACGCCGAATCCCGGTCTCAAAGGAACTGCGCGGTTTTCTCGGGACCGCCAAGGCGATGGAGGAGGCGGCTAAGGTCGCTCATGACCGCGTTGGGGACGCCGGTAAGTTCGCTCGCAAGGTTCTCTATCCCGCCATCATGACCGTCTTCACGGGCGCTCCGCGCACAGACGCCGGCGAGCGGGCACGCGACGACCAGTCGGCTAAGGACCGCGCTAATGCGGCTCTAAAGCGCTACGACGCCTGGCTGGACCTGCGTTTCTTCGAAGACCTCGACAAGGAACTCGCCGTTCTCGATGAAGAGGGCGAAGCCGTCCGTGTGCGCGCCTATTGGATTAGGGACGTGCTCAAACCTCTCGGGAAGGATGTCTTGGACGACACAATTGCCGCCGCCCCAGACGCCGCCGCTCGCCACTGGCGCGTGAGGGTGCGCGCCCAAGAGGTGCTCAACGCCCGCTTTCGTAGGGCGTTCAATGACCAAGTAGAAGCCGCCCTGGGGAAGGAGCCGAACAACGCGTTGGAGGACGAGATTACATGAACCACAATCCCGAACGCCAGCAGATCACATTAAGGGCGCGCATAGCGAAAATAGGCGCCATTGTCTCTAGCGAGCACTTCGGCCCCGGTAATCTCGCTAGCCTCCGGCGCAACGACCGATTTCAGGTGGCGGGGCAACCGGCGTTTCATCGGCTCTTGGCCGATATTGACCAGTGGGCGAGCGAAGAGGAGGCCCCACGCTGGGCCACCTTGGTTCATGTCATCGCCATTACAGCACGAAATGCTCGCAGCCTACCCGCCGGCAAGGCGCTCGCGGCCGCCAATTTATCCGAAGTCCGTTTCGCTAAGTTGATGGCGGCCAGGAGCGAGGCGTTCCTGGACCAGCTCGCCATCGTGGCTCGCTATGTCGCCGCCAAGCAAACGCCCATCGATTGGGCCGATTTCGGCGAACTTCTTTTCGCGGAAGGGCGAAACGAAAAATGGGCGGAACGGCTTCGGTTTCGAATAGCGCAGGACTACTACCGAGAACTCGCCAAAGGCGACCGACAACAGAAATCCGCTTGATACGTTTTCAGAGAGAAGTCCATGACGACGCCGCGTTTCCTGCAAATTCATTCACTCGTTTCGTATCCCGCCGTTCTTCTCAATCGTGATGACGCCGGGCTCGCAAAGCGGATATCCTATGGTGGCGCCGTGCGCACCCGCGTCTCGTCTCAATGCCTAAAACGACATTGGCGCACGACAGAGGACGAATGGAGCCTCGCCCATACCGGGCTCGAACTCTCCGTCCGTTCCCGCGAGATTTTTGAATACGAAATCCGGCCCAAGGTCCTCAAGGCTCTGCCTGAGGCGGACGAGGCCGCCGTGAATATGGCAGGGAAGGCGCTCTCGCGAGCAATCTATGGTGAAAAGGCGGACGAGGTTCGCAATCGGCAGGCACTCCTGCTTGGCTGGCCCGAACTTAACTTCCTGACCCGCGAAGTCGTCGAACTCGTGCGCGCCCACGGGAGCGCCGAAGCAGTCGCAAAGGCGGCAGAAAAGCGCTTCAAGGGCAAGGACGCCAAGGCGAATTTCGCAGCTATGAAAGCGACTGCTGGGTCGCTCGCCGCCGGCCTTGAAGCAGCGCTCTTCGGCAGGATGATCACGTCCGACCCGTCCGCCAACACCGACGCTGCTATTCATGTCGCTCACGCGTTCACGGTGAACGAACAAGAATCTGAAACTGACTATTTCACGGTCGTCGATGACCTAAAACAGCGCGAAGAAACGGAGGACTCCGGCTCCGCCGGCATTTTCGATACGGAGCTGACCTCGGGTCTATTTTACGAGTACGTCGTAGTCGACGTGCCGCTGCTCATCTCCAACATCACGGGCGTGGAAGCCACAGCCTGGAACGCGGAGAACACCGAGCGCGCCATGCCGGCCAAAGTGGTGGAGCATCTCATCCACCTCATCGCAACTGTTTCGCCGGGCGCGAAGAAAGGCTCTACCGCGCCATATGCCTACGCGCGCACGCTCCTGGTAGAAGCGGGCTCACGCCAACCCCGTTCACTCGCCTCGGCGTTTGAGGCGCCGGTTCGGGCTGACAGAGATGGAAGCCTCACCGCCAAAGCCGAAAATGCGCTCTTCGACCAGTTCGCTGCTTTCGACAACTCATACGGCGCGCAAGAGGCGCGACGTTATCTCTCGGTGGGCGGTCACGCTCGCGACGGCGTGACGGGGCCCGAAAGCCTCGACGCACTCGGCGTCTGGGCGAGGGAAGTCGTCGAACGTGCCGAGGCATAAGCATGCCACGTTTCCTCATTTTGCGCCTGGAGGCACCGCTTGTCGCTTTCGGCGATGTGATGGTTGATGCCTTTGGTCCGATATCCGACCTGCCCTCGGCGTCCCTGTTGACCGGCCTTATTGCGAACGCCCTTGGTTACCAACGGAAAGAGCGGACGCTCCATCAACGTCTCCAGGACCGACTGGTTTACGCTGCGCGGCTCGACCGGAGAGCGGGACGATTTACCGAGTTCCAGACAGTTCAACTGGAAAAGTCCGATAAAGGTTGGACCACTCGCGCCAAGCCAGATGAACGCGCCGGCGGCGAAGGGACCTATTCCGCCCCGCATATCCGATATCGCGACCACGACGCCGACGCGAGCGCACTCGTGGCTATCTATCTCACTCCATTAGACGAGACGCCCGACATTGACGCGATTGCGGCCGCTCTCAGGGAACCGTTCCGGCCCCTCTTCATTGGGCGAAAGCCCTGTCTTCCCTCAGCGCCGATTTTCGACCGCTTCGTGGAGGCGGACACACTGCTCGACGCCTTGAAAACCGTTCCTTTAGCGCCGGAACGCAGGGGCCGAGAGACCGACGTCCTCGTCGAATTACCAGCGAGCGATCATCGGCCCGAGCGGTTCCGCGCCATCCACCGTTGCGACAGTCGCGACTGGGTTGCGGGCGTCCATGCCGGCGACACTGTGCGCTGGTCCGGCAGTCTGCCACGAACGGCATTTACCGGCGGATAGAGTTTGATGAGCCTTCATCTCCTCTCCTTCCGCCCCGACTTCGGCCGACTGGCTCGCCTCGCGGCGCGTGAACGCCTCCTCCCCCCCGGCGATGATGCGGGTTACGCCGTGCACGCAGTCTTCGCCGCGAGTTTCGGTGACAGAGCGCCGAAACCATTCCAGCTCTTTGCGCCGGGGGAACCAGGGGGCGGCCCCTCTGGTCGTCTTCTCGCGTATTCCTCCGCGTCTTTGGAAGATTTACGCGCTCACGCTGCCGCTTTCTCGGACCCGACCTTTTCGGGCGTTCTGAATCTCGATGAGGCGGAGGCCAAAGTCATGCCGCACGACTTTGCCCCTGGAACGCCTCTGGGATTTCGGGTCCGCATCCGTCCCGTGCGACGAACAGGTCGTTCGCGAGATGGGCAAACGGCGGCGAAGGAGCGCGACATCTATTCGGGCGCGCGGGAGGGAGAAGCAGCGTCTGCTACGCGCGGCGACCTTTATGGTCGCTGGCTCAAAAAGCAATTCGCGCGCTCAACTGCGGCCGAGGTCGAGACCTACCAAATAGAGACGCTGCTCCAAACGCGGCTAATGACGCGGAATCAGGGTGAGCGAAGGTCGGTCAGCATTTTGGTCGGACCGGACGCGACGTTCTCGGGCGTCCTGCGTGTGAAGGACAGCTCCGCATTCGCGGAATTACTCCGACGCGGCATTGGACGTTTTCGTGCTTTCGGTTTCGGGATGTTGCTACTGAAACCGCCATAAGGAGAATGTGTCAGTGCTTCTCGGACGCCTCGGGTTGGAAACGGCCCGTCTCCCCCATTCGGACCGGCATGGACTTATATTTCTCGACCGAGGCGGCCTTTCGGTGGAGGAAGGTTGCCTGCGTTTCACCTCGGCCGGTGGAGGAGTGGTTCAAGCCGGCGAATACACGATTCCCCATCAGTCGATATCGCTTGTCCTTCTAGGACCCGGTTCGACCGTAAGTCATGACGCGTTGCGGTTGCTGGCGCGCCACGGCGTTGGGCTGGCGGCGGTCGGAGATGACGGCGTGCGGCTCTACACGGCGCCTCCGCTCCTGCCGGATTTCTCCAATCTCGCGCGCAGGCAAGTGACGCTATGGTCAGATGAGAAACGCGGGCGGCTGGACGTGGCGCGTCGGATGTACGCTTGGCGACTTGGCGAGATATTACCTCATCGCGACATCGCGGTTCTGCGCGGCATCGAAGGGGCGCGAGTGAAGGCGCTCTACTCAAGTCTGGCTAACCGCTATGGCGTCGAATGGCGGGGACGACGCTATGACAGAATCGACCCTAACTCGGCAGATATTCCGAATCAGGCCATCAATCATGCAGCGAGCGCAGTGGAAGCCGCAGCGGCCATAGCAGTGGCGGCGACCGCGACCATTCCCCAGCTCGGTTTTATCCACGAGGACTCCGGCCAAAGCTTCGTGCTGGATGTCGCGGACCTGTTTCGCGACACCATCACGATGCCGGCGGCCTTTAGGGCGGCAGCCGCATTCAAGAAAGCACGCGAGTTAAGCGTCGAGCGCCTTGTGCGCCGCACGACCGGAGAAATCCTGCGCCGGCAGACCGTAATCTCATCGATGATCGACCGGATTAAGGAACTCTTCGAAGGAAGTGCGGAAGGCGAGAGTGGCCCTCGCCGACCCCGAAAATCTACCCCGGCCAATTTGGCCGGTCTTCAAGCCGATGTCGAACAGAGTATCGGAAATGCCGACGACGATAATCGTGACCCGTGACGTCGCGGACCGCTATCGCGGTTTTCTCGCATCCGTGATGCCCGAAGTCGCTCCGGGCGTCTATGTTTCGCCGGAACTTAGCAAGGGGGTGCGCGACAGAGTGTGGAGCGTGCTGACCGATTGGTGGCGCACCTTGCCCGGCGGTTCGGTCGTGATGGCTTGGAAGGACAACGCCACGATAAGTGGGCTCGGACTTGAGACCCTCGGGTTGCCGGCTGTGGACTTGGTGGAACTCGATGGGGTTATGGTCGTCAAGCGCCGGCCGCCAAAGACTAAAGACCGGTCTATTTCGACTTAACGCTCCCGGAGCGTCGCGCTATCGTGCGTCGCGTGTTGTTTGAAATCGTGAATGATGCGAATAACTTGGACCCAAGAGGCGCCCCCGCATGCGCGGGGATGGACCCGACACTCCCCCATCGCCAATTTCGGCTATCCGGGCGCCCCCGCATGCGCGGGGATGGACCCGATCGTCAGGGATGACTTTCCGACGCCGCCGGGGGCGCCCCCGCATGCGCGGGGATGGACCCGCTATGAGGTGGCGTGATGGCTTCCGGCGACAGGCGCCCCCGCATGCGCGGGGATGGACCCGTTGCGGCGCACGTTTCCCGGAGCACACCGGAGGCGCCCCCGCATGCGCGGGGATGGACCGAGCACGAAGACGTCGCCACGTTCATTGAAGCAGGCGCCCCCGCATGCGCGGGGATGGACCCTAGCTTGCTTACAGGATGACGACTGATGCTGCGGCGCCCCCGCATGCGCGGGGATGGACCCGAGGAAGATCGCATTCAGAGGGAAATCATCGAGGCGCCCCCGCATGCGCGGGGATGGACCCTATTTCGCTAACTATAGCTCTTGGGCGCGCACGGCGCCCCCGCATGCGCGGGGATGGACCCGTTCTTCCAAGGCTTGCCATTGTCTCTACTCCGGCGCCCCCGCATGCGCGGGGATGGACCCCTGCGCGACGCGGACCTGAGCGGCGCGGACCTGGCGCCCCCGCATGCGCGGGGATGGACCCTTCTCGGCGACGCGGCGGCGCGCCAGCAGGCTGGTCAATGGGCGCCCCCGCATGCGCGGGGATGGACCCGAGAAGGCGCAGCGCGCGCAGGAACGGCAGACGGCGCCCCCGCATGCGCGGGGATGGACCCGAAAAGAAGCAAGCCGTCATGCGCGCCGTTGCGGCGCCCCCGCATGCGTGGGGATGGACCCGATGGAACTTTGGACAAAGACGAAGAAGCTCGGGCGCCCCCGCATGCGCGGGGATGGACCCCTACGACGCAGGCATGGACCGGGGCTGGCTCAGGCGCCCCCGCATGCGCGGGGATGGACCCCATTCCTCGCGCCCGTCAGAGGGGATATAGTCGGCGCCCCCGCATGCGCGGGGATGGACCCTGGACGGCACAGGGATGCGCATTCGAGAAGATGGCGCCCCCGCATGCGCGGGGATGGACCGCGCACGGCGCCGCCCGTCGCGGGCCCGAGGCCGGCGCCCCCGCATGCGCGGGGATGGACCCGGCTCCGCCGACGTCAATATCGACGACATGACGGCGCCCCCGCATGCGCGGGGATGGACCCTCGACCACTCCGGATTCGGCCGTTTGTAGATCGGCGCCCCCGCATGCGCGGGGATGGACCCCACGTCAAAAATCCCGATACAGCCCCGGAGAGGGCGCCCCCGCATGCGCGGGGATGGACCCTAGCTGGCTCTGGTTCGTGCACGACGCTCAAAGGCGCCCCCGCATGCGCGGGGATGGACCCCCGGCGCGCCCAGATTCCTCGACCCGCTACAAGGCGCCCCCGCATGCGCGGGGATGGACCCCTTGTTGCGCTTGATCTTTGCCAGAGGCCAGAGGCGCCCCCGCATGCGCGGGGATGGACCCCGAGCTTCGCCAATCTTTCCGGGTCGATCACGGGCGCCCCCGCATGCGCGGGGATGGACCCGGTCATCCCACCAATACCGCGCTCTACACGACGGCGCCCCCGCATGCGCGGGGATGGACCCGGCGTGATCTGCTACCAGGCGCACACCGTAGCGGCGCCCCCGCATGCGCGGGGATGGACCCTCGAATTGCTGTGGCGCGGCACGCATCTCAAGGGCGCCCCCGCATGCGCGGGGATGGACCCGTCTAATGCCGCTCCGCCGTCGACTATCTCAAGGCGCCCCCGCATGCGCGGGGATGGACCCTCGCCGGAATGGCTGGCGTGGATCGAAGGATTGGCGCCCCCGCATGCGCGGGGATGGACCCTTCACGCATTCCGGCCTGCTGCGCCAGGACAAGGCGCCCCCGCATGCGCGGGGATGGACCCCGGTCGAATTTCCTGGCGCTGCGCGATCACCCGGCGCCCCCGCATGCGCGGGGATGGACCCTCTACAGACTGCCCGACGCCTACACTATTGCTGGCGCCCCCGCATGCGCGGGGATGGACCCTGGTATGCGAGCAACGAAGACGCGCTAGCCGAGGCGCCCCCGCATGCGCGGGGATGGACCCTTCAGCGGAAACGGCATTGGCTTCGATCAGCAGGCGCCCCCGCATGCGCGGGGATGGACCCTCGTTCTCTCCGGCGACGGCGCAGGGCAATGGGGTCCGGCGCCATGCGCGGGGATGGACCCAGCGTCTGTGCAGCGTGCCAAGTGGCCGAATTCGTCCAGCGCAGTCGGGGAAGAAATGAGGGTTAAAATGTTGGCTCGGTGAATTTCATGTTGGAGAATACGATTTAATTACAATAGCATAACTACATAGTCTGGCGGAGAGGGAGGGATTCGAACCCCCGATACAGTTGCCCGTATGCCGCATTTCGAGTGCGGTGCTTTCAACCACTCAGCCACCTCTCCGCGGCCATGGGCCGCCGCAGATAGCATGCGCGGCGCGCGTGGATCAAGTCGAACCCGCCTTTGCGCAGAGCAATTTGCGAGGAGCGGGCAGAGGCGGACAGAGCCAGCGTGAAAACCAGGCTGCGATGGGCGTGGCGGAAAAGATATATACACAGATTGACAGGTGGGCGGATTGGCTGGCAGCTTTACGTCATGAGCGCGACTCGCATCTTCAAATCGGGCAATAGCCTGGCGGTGAGACTGCCGCGCGGCATCGCCTTCGAGGAAGGCACGGAAGTCGTCGTGCGGCGCCAGGGGAACAGTCTCGTGGTGACGCCAGCCCGCCTCGACATGGCGGGCCTCGTCGCCCGTCTCGGCGCGGCGCCGGCGCCCGCCTCTATCGCGCGCCCAGAATTCAAGCCGCCCAAGCGGCTCTTTGACGTCCACTAGCGCCATGGCGCGCTATCTGCTCGACACGAATGTCGTGATCGCGGCGGCGCTCGGCCTGCCGGGCGTGCTCGATCGACTCTCCGCGCTGGAGATCGGCGACGTCGCGATTTCGGCGATCAGTCTCGCCGAGGCGCTGGCGGGCGCTGAGAACGACGGACGGACTGCGGAGAATATCTCGCTCCTAGCCGAGACGTTGGATGTGCTGCCGCTCGATCAAGCGGCGGCCGAGGCCTACGGCGCGCTGCTGCGCAGGGTCGAGCCGAAGCGCCGCCGCATGCTCGATCGCATGATCGCGGCGCAGGCGCTCGGCCTCGGCCTCACGCTGGTCGCGGCTAACACCGAGGATTTTGACGACATCCCCGGGCTCACGGTAGAAAAATGGGCGTAAGCGCCTAATCGACGTCCTCGACCTTCTCCGGACCGCCGCCGTATATCCGCTGGGCAAGCGAGGCCTGCATGAAATCGTCCAGCTCGCCGTCGAGCACGTCCGAAGGCGTGCCCGAGGTGAAGCCGGTGCGCAGATCCTTCACCAGCTGATAAGGCTGCAGCACATAGCTGCGGATCTGATGGCCCCAGCCGATCTCGGTCTTCGACGCGGCGGCCTTGTTGGCCTCCTCCTCGCGCTTTTCGAGCTCCAGCTCATAGAGCCGGGCGCGCAGCATGTTCCAGGCGGTGGCGCGGTTCTTGTGCTGCGAACGCTCGGCCTGGCAGGCGACGACGATGCCGGTCGGAATATGGGTGATGCGGATCGCCGAATCCGTCGTATTGACGTGCTGCCCGCCCGCGCCGGATGATCTATACGTGTCTATACGACAGTCCGATTCGTTGACATTCACCTCGATGCGGTCGTCGACAACGGGATAGACCCAGACCGAAGCGAAGCTCGTGTGGCGGCGCGCGTTCGAATCGAAGGGGGAAATGCGCACCAGTCGATGCACCCCCGACTCGGTCTTCGCCCAGCCATGGGCGTTATGGCCCTTGACCAGAATCGTGCCGGATTTGATGCCGGCCTCTTCGCCGGGCGTTTCCTCGATCACCTCGACCTTGAATTTGTGGCGCTCGCCCCATCGGGCGTACATGCGGAACAGCATGCGCGCCCAGTCCTGGCTTTCGGTGCCGCCGGCGCCGGAATGGACCTCGATAAAGGTGTCGTTGGCGTCGGCTTCGCCGGAAAAGAGCGCCTCGATCTGGCGCGCGCGCGCCGTCTTGAGGATGCTTTTCAGCGCCTCGACGCCTTCCTTTTCGGTTTCGGCGTCGCCTTCCGCCTCGCCGAGTTCGACAAGCGTCAGCGCGTCCTCGAGCTCGCGATCCAGGCTGGAGAGCGCTCCCATCTGCTCTTCGAGCTGGGTGCGCTCGCGCATCAGCTTCTGCGCGGTTTCGGGATCGTTCCAGAGGGCGGGGTCTTCGGCCCTGACGTTCAGTTCGGCGAGACGCCGCTGCGAGGCGTCGACGTCAAAGATGCCTCCTCAGCAGTCCGATGGACTGCTCGATGTCGGCTTTCAGCGCTAGCGGTTCGGCGCGCATGCATTTCCCAATTGAATTCAGCGGGCGGGCTCGCCCCAGTCGGCGCGGAAATTAGGGGGCGCGGGCGCGCCTGTAAACCCCGAGACGCCGTTCAGCCAGCGTCAAAAGCTCCTGTCGGCCGGTCGATCGGCGCGCGTCGCGGGCTTCTGGTCCTCGCTCTCGGGCGCGCCGGCGAGTCCCCAGCGGCGCATCAGGAAAAGCGCCGTCGCCGAGGCCAGCACGCAGAGGATCGTCGCGTAGAACGTGCCGTTCTCGTCCTCGGCGAAGAGCAGATTCCTGGTGTTCATGCCGAAATAGCCGGTGACGAAGGTCGCCGGCAGCAGCAGCATCGTCGTCACCGTCAGCGCGTAGAGTCGGTCGTTGGTCTCCAGGCTGAGGATGGCGTTCAGCTCGTCCTGCAGCAGACGGGCGCGCTCCTGAAGGCTCGTGACGTCCTGCGTCAGCGCGCCGGCGTGCTGAACGAGCCTTGCGGCCGCTTCGCGAAGGTCATTGTCCCGCTGTTCGCCGACCTCCTCTTCGATCGCCTCCAACCGCGCCACCGTCGCCGACAGGCCGCTGATCTGGCGCGCGAGACGCACTGCGTCGCGGCGGGCGGCGCTGAGCGCGGGCCGCGCCTGACGGCCGCGCTGATCGATGATGCGGTCCTCCACCCGATCGAACGCCGCGCCGAGTTCGGCCGCCTTTCGCGCCAGCCCGTCGATCAGCGCATCGGTCAGCAGTTCGAAGAGATGAATCGGCGACGTCAGGCGCGCGCCGCGATCGATGGCGACGCGCGTCGCCTCGACGCTGTCCATCGGCAGCCTGCGCGCGCTGATGAAAAAGCTCGCGCCCGAGGCGAAGCGGACATAGTCGGTGCGGGACGTCGGTCCGCTCAGATCCCGCTCGTAATCGAGCAGCGCGCCGCTCACCATCCCTTCCGAATATTCGAGATGCTGGTGGTCCACCGGATCGCATAGCGAGCCGCGCGCGTCTTCGGAAAGGGCCGAGATGCGCGCCAGCAGCGGCCGCGTGCGCACGTCGGCGAGATCCATGTGCAGCCACACGAATCCCTCGCGCGGCGCGCCGATGTTTTCGAAGTCTACGAGCGTGCCGGCTTCGGCCTCGCCCGCGCCGCTAAACCGCACGAACCAGAGACATCCGGGGATGTCGGCGTTGGGCGGTTTGGCGATGCGGTCTCTCATCATGGCGGCGCTCACGGGACAGTTCTAAAAGACAGCCCGGCGAATTGTGACAGGCTCACGACAAGCGCCGCGTCAATCCTCGGATAGCCGGGTCTTGCCTGGCCCGTGCGGCTCGACGAGCGCGCCGAAATCATGCGGCTCCTTGCGGGCGCGGCGCAGCGCCGCCTCCAGAAATTCCGTGAAGGCGTCGATGTCGCGCGCCTCGGTCCGGTGATTGATGATCGCGGCGCGGATCGCCGGAACGCCGTCGAGAATGGTCAGCGACGGCGCCGCCTCGCCGCGCTCATGCAGCTCCATGACGATTTCGCGCGCCAGCGAACCGTCGTCGTCATCCTTGACGCCGAAGCATACGATGTTGAGCGTCACCGGCGCGCGCAGAACGAAACTGTCCGATTGCGCGATCCAGGTTTCGAGACGTTTCGCCATGCGGCAGGTCTGCTCGATGCATTGGCCGAGGCGCCTGGCGCCGAAGGTTTCGATGGTGATCCAGGTTTTGAGCGCGCGAAAGCTGCGCGACAGGTCGGGGCCGAGATCGCAGGGCCAGGTGTCGCCCGCCGCAAGCCCGCGGGGCGCGCGCGTCAGATAGGCGGCGTTGGCCGCGAAGGCGCGCTTATGGGCTTCGTTGTCGCGAACGAGAAAGAAGCCTGCGTCATAGGGAACATGCAGCCATTTATGGAAGTCGAAGGCGACGCTGTCGGCGCGCTCCAGCCCCTTGACCAGGGGTTTCAGCGCGGGCGAGAGCGCCGCCAGCGCGCCGAAAGCGCCGTCGACATGGAACCACATGTCTTCGGTGTGCGCGACGTCCGCGAGCCGATCGAGCGGGTCGATCGCGCCAGCGTCGACCGTCCCCGCCGTGCCGACGATCAGAAAGGGCCTGAAGCCCGCCGCGCGATCGGCTGCGATGGCGCGGCGAAGATCGGAGATCTTCATCGCCCGGCGCTCGTCGGAAGGGATGAGGCGCAGATGGCGCGCGCCGAGCCCCGCGAGCTCCATCGCCTGGCGCACGCAATTATGCGCTTCGCGGGACGCATAGGCGATCAGCTGACCCGACTGCGCGCAGAGCCCGTTGAGCCGCACGTCGCTGTCGCCATAGGCCTGGTCGCGCGCGACGAGCAGGCAGAGGAAATTGGCGATCGACGTGCCGGTGACGAAGACGCCGCTCGCGTCGGCCGGAAAGCCGAAAGCCTCGGCCATCCAGGCGGCGATCTGGCGCTCGACGTCGATCGCGATGTGATTGCGTCCGCCGCAGTTCGAATTCATGCCGGCGGCGAGCATTTCGGCGATCATCCCCGCCGGCGTGCCGGCGCCCTGGGCCCAGCCCATGAACATCGGGTGAGTGTTGCCGGTCGCGAAGGGCTTGATGTAGTGGTCGAAATCTTCGAGCACGGCGGAAAAGTCGCGGCCCTCCTGAGGAAGGTTGCGCTTGAAACGCTCGCGCGCTTCGTCGCTCGGCTCGGTCCAGACCGGGCGCTGACGGATGTCGCGCAGATAGTCGAGCATCCTGTCCAGCGCGCGATGGCTCTCGGCGCGAAATTCGTCCCAGTCCTCGGGGTCAAGATTGACCGGCATGTCCAGAGCCTCGCGCGCGGGCGGTTCCGCAGAGGCGCAACGACGGTTGCGATAGATCGCGCGAAGGCGTTTCACCCTTCTGCAAATAGCCGGGTTTGCCTGCCCGGCGCAACCTGCCCTATTTTCCGATGCTTATGGCCACGGACCCGACATGTTCGACCTCGCCGTCGACCCGGTCGCCGGGAAGGACGGGGCCGACGCCCGAGGGCGTGCCGGTGAAGATGAGATCGCCGGGCGCGAGCGCGACGTTGCGCGAAAGCGCCGCGATGATCTCAGGCACGCTCCAGATCAGATCGCTGAGATCCCCCGCCTGCCGAAGGTCGCCGTTCACCGAGAGCGAAATGCGCCCGCGCGTCGGATGGCCGATGACGGCCGCAGGGCTGATCGGGCCGATCGGCGCGGAATGATCGAAGCTCTTCGACATGTCCCAGGGCCGGCCGGCGTTACGCGCCGCCGTTTGCAGATCGCGGCGCGTCAGATCGATGCCGGCGGCGTAGCCGAAGACGCAGTCGAGCGCCTTCGAGGCCGGGATATCCGCGCCGCCGCGGCCGAGCGCCGCCACCAGTTCGATCTCGTGGTGAAGATCATGCGTCAGCGTCGGATAGGGGATGGTCGCGCCGCTCTCGACGATCGCGTCGGCGGGCTTGGCGAAGAACACTGGCGGCTCCGCGTCGCCGCCTTTCGCCGGCTCCTTGCCCATCTCGCGCGCGTGCGCGGCGTAATTCAGCGCAATGCAGAAGATCCGCCGCACGGGAAAACGCCGCGCGTCTTGCGCGATGGCGACGCTTGGGCAAGGTGGCGGCGGGAAGATAAATTCAACGGACATTTCTTTGCTCCAGAACCGCGTTCCCCATAAAGCCGCGTCGCGCATTTGGCTAATCTGCGTCGAGGAGCTTCGATGAATCCGCTGGACGCCGAGGACGCCTTCGCCGAAGCGCTCGCCAACGGATGGCTGGGTCTGGCGCTTCTCGACGATGCGTGCGTCGTTCTCCGCCGCCTCGGACGCCTCAGCGACTGGCTGCCGCCTGAGGGCGACTCCGCCTGCGCGTCGCCGCTGCTGCTGAATTTCGAGGAAAGCTTCGCCGCGCTGCGTCGGGAGGGCGGCGAGATCGTCCTGCCCTCCATGCGTCTGCCGGCGCAGAACGCCGCGCGGGCCAACATCGCCATCCGCTATCGCGCGGCGCGGCGAGAGTTTCTTGTCGTCACCACGCCCGACTACGCCGCCGATCAGATCGACCGGCTGCTCGCGCCGGAGCGCCGCGAGAAGCAAGTGTTGCAGCAGCAGGCGGAGGCGACGCGCGCGCGGCTTCGCGCCGCCGACGCGCTCTATCGCGACATGGTCGAATCCTCGGGATATTTCGTGCTGCGTTTCGGCGTCGACCTCAAGGTGATCTACGCCAATCGCCATGCCGCGGAATTCTTAGGCGCGCCGCAGGACGCGCTTGTCGGGCGCGCGATCGGCGATTTATTTCCGCCCTTCGCTGGAGACGATCCCTGGCGTCTCGACATGGCGCCCGCGGCTCCCATCTCCTTCGAGGCGCCCGCCTATGATGCTCGCGGCGCGCTGCGGTGGCTCGGATGGAGCGTGCGTTTCATCGGCGAGGAAGGCGGCGGCGAATTTCAGGCTGTCGCCCGCGACGCCACCGCGTCCCGGCGGCTGCGCGCCGAACGCGCCAAGGCGCGCGAAGAAGCGCGCGCCGCGGCGCTCGCCAATGAACGGCTGCGCATCGCTCATGATCTGCACGACACGCTGGTGCGCTCGATCGTGGCGACGATCGCGCAGGTAAGGGTCATCGCCAGGACGACGGCGGACGCGCAGGCGAGAACCGCGCTACGAGAATTAGAGTCGCAGGCGCGTTCGGGATTGCAGGAGGCGCGGGAAGCGATCGCGCAGATGCGCAAGTCGCGCGGCGAGGACATCGACTTGCGCGCGATCGTCGAAGAATTTGCGGCGCAGCGACATGGCCAGCAGCCTCCCACCGTCGAGACGCAATGGGAGTTCGACGAGGCGGCGCTGCCGCACGACGTTCAGGAGCTCTGCGCCCGCGTGCTGCGCGAGTCCCTGCGCAACATCGAATTGCACGCCGGCGCGAGCCATGTTCTGGTCCGTCTGACCAGCGACGGCGAGGCGGCGCGGCTGACGATCGAAGACGACGGCGTCGGCTTCGATCCTGACGCGCCGACGCCCGATCATTTCGGCGTCGCCGGCATGCGCGAACGCGCCGGCGCCGCGGGCGCGACTCTTGAGATCGAGAGCGGACGTGGAAAAGGCGCGCGAGTATCGCTCGTCGCGCCACTCAAGGCGTGATCAGTCGAAGTCGGCGGGATCGAAACTGCGCAGCGTTCCGCAGAATTCGCAGGTGACGCCGATGCGGCCGTCATCGCCGATCATGTCGCTGCGCTCTTGCGGCGAGAAACTCCGCAAGAGCTTGTCGATGCGCTCGCTCGAACAGCGGCAGAATTCCTCGACCGCGCGTTCGTTGAACACTTTGACGCCGCGCTCGTGGAAAAGCCGGTAGAGCAGGCGTTCGCCCGAGAGCGCCGGATCGACGAGCTCGTGATCTTCGAGAGTAGCGGCGAGCGCCTGGCCTTCGGTCCAATGATCATTTTCATCTTCCGAAAGCTCCTCGGCGCCGTCGGGCGCGTCGCCTGGCGGAAGATCGCGGGCGCGCGCGCCGCCGGACGGCAGATATTGCAGGAGCAAGCCGCCGGCGCGCCAGCTGCGGCCCTGCGGCGTGACGCTTTCAGCGACGGCGAGTCTGACGAAAGAGGGGATCTGCTCCGACTGACGGAAATAAATGTGGGCCGCCTCAGCAAGGCTTTCGCCTTCCAGCGGCACGACGCCCTGGTAGCGCGCCGCGTCTTCCTCGCGTTCGATCGTGAGCGCGAGATGGCCGCGTCCAAAGAGCGCCGCCGGCGCAGCGTCGCGCGTCTCGGCGACGCGCTCAGCGTCGAAGCGGGCGAAGCCGCGCAGCTTCCCCGGCGCGTCATAGTCGACGACGAGCATGTCGACCGGCCCGTCGCTGCGCGTTTGCAGCTGAAAGCGGCCGTGCGATTCAAGTATGGAGCCAAGCAGCGCGGCAAGCGCCACCGCCTCGCCGAGCAGGCGCGCCACCTGCGGCGGATAGGCGTAATGGCTGAGGATGGAATTGACCGTGGGGCCGAGCCGCACGACGCGGCCGCGCAGGTCGAGCGCCTCGACCGCGAAAGGCAGCACCCGGTCATCCTCGGAATGAAGCGCAACCGGCCGGCTTGGCGCCGGGCCCCCGCCTTGCGGCATCAGACCTGCCCCGGCGCGAGGCACCAGCACAGCACGCCCTTCTGCGCGTGGAGGCGGTTCTCGGCTTCGTCGAAGACGACCGATTGCGGCCCGTCGATCACTTCCGCGGTGACCTCCTCGCCGCGATGCGCCGGCAGACAGTGCATGAAGAGCGCGTGTTTGGCCGCCGCGCGCATCAGTTTCGAGTCGACCTGATAGGGGGCAAGCGCGGCGCGGCGCTCGTCCTCGTCAGCGTCGCCCATCGACACCCAGCAGTCCGTGATCACGGCGTCGACCCCGGCCACCGCTTCATAGGCGTCTCGCGTCAGATTGATCTTCGCGCCATTGGCTTTCGCCCAGCTGACGAGTTCGTCGGAAGGCGCAAAATCGGCAGGCGTCGCCACATTGATCGTGAAGCCTAGGCGGCCGGCGGCGTGCACCCAGCTCGTGAGCACATTATTGGCGTCGCCGGTCCAGGCGACCGTCCGGCCTTGGATCGGGCCAAGATGCTCCTCGAAGGTCATGACGTCCGCCATCACCTGACAGGGATGCGACTGCTTGGTCAGCCCGTTGATGACCGGCAGATTGCCGTAACGCGCCAGCTCCATGAGATCGGGATGCGAAAGAATGCGCACCATGACGGCGTCGAGGAAGCGCGCAAGCACGCGCGCCGTGTCGGCGATGGTCTCGCCGCGGCCAAGCTGCATTTCGGCGCCGGTCAGCATGATCGTTTCGCCGCCGAGTTCGCGCATCGCGATATCGAAGGAGACGCGCGGGCGGGTCGACGGCTTGTCGAACACGATGCCGAGATATTGGCCGGCGAGCGGCCGCTCGCTCGGCTCGGCGCCTTTGACGCGGCGCGCCTTCAGCGATTTGGCGAGATCGAGAATGCGGCGCAGCTCTTCGCCGGAGTGATCGGAGAGATCGAGAAAGCTGCGCGGCCGCGTCAGCGAATGGGCGGTCATCACGCGGCTCCGAGCTTTTGGGCGGGCGCGGTCAGGCGCGCGCAGGCGGCGGAAAGGCGGGACGCCGCCGCCGCGATGTCGCTCTCGTCGATAATGAGCGGCGGCAACAGGCGCACGACATTGTCGCCGGCGAGCACGGTCAACAGGCCTTCCGCGCGGGCGGCGGCGGCGAAGTCGGCGTTGGGAATGCGCGTCTTGACGCCGAACATCAGTCCCTCGCCGCGGATCTCTTCGATCAGCGTCGGATAGCGGTCCTCGAGCTCCGCGAGCCGCTGGCGCAACAAGGCGCCGAGCTGAGCGACGCGCGCCATGAAGCCCTCCGCAAGCACGACGTCGAGCACCGCGCCGCCGATCGCCGCCGCGAGAGGATTGCCGCCGAAGGTGGAGCCATGCGCGCCGAGCGTCATGCCCTTGGCCGCCTCGCGCGTCGCAAGGCAGGCGCCGAGCGGGAAGCCCCCGCCCAGTCCCTTGGCGAGCGCTGCGATGTCGGGCGCGACGCCGGCATGGTCGCAGGCGAGGAACTTGCCGGTGCGGCCGACGCCGCATTGAACTTCATCAACCACGAGCAGCAGGCCGCGCGCGTCGCAGAGCGCCCGCAGCCGCGTCAGAAACGATGGCGCAAAGACGCGCAGGCCGCCCTCCCCCTGAATGGGCTCGAGCAGCACGCCCGCCGTTTCTTCAGTGATCGCCGCTTTGACGGCGTCGTAATCGCCGAAGGGGACCTGATCGAAGCCTTCGACCGGCGGTCCGAACCCTTCGAGATATTTCGCATTGCCGCCGGCGGCGATGGTCGCGAGCGTGCGGCCGTGGAAGGCGCCTTCGAAGGTGATCAGCCGATATCGCTCCGGCTGGCCGTTGGCCGCATGGAATCGACGCGCCGTCTTGATGGCGCACTCCACGGCCTCCGCGCCGGAATTGGTGAAAAAGACCAGATCGGCGAAAGAGGCCTCGCAGAGCCGCTTGGCGAGGCGCTCAGCCTGCGGGATGCGAAAGAGATTGGAGACGTGCCAGGGTTCTTCCGCCGCGCGCTTCAGCGTCTCGACGAGATGGGGATGGTTGTGACCGAGCGACAGCACGGCGACGCCCGCGCTGAAATCGAGATAGCGGTCGCCGTTTTCCGCGATCAGCCAGGCGCCTTCTCCATGTTTGAATGCGAGATCGGCGCGCGGATAGGTCGGATAAAGCGCTGACGTCAAAAGACCTGCTCCATGCTCCCGTCGCTGGCCCCGCCAGAGGAAGCTCGAAAAACAAAGCGCCGCCCTTTTAAGGGCGGCAGTTCAGAATGGATTTTAAGCGCGCCGCCCGATGCGGTCAAATCAATGACGCCGTTCGGTCATTGGCGTCGACGCCCGGCGCAGCGCGGGACCTAAAGGGTGAGTCCTGAGGGCAACAGTCCGGGCGAAAGGCTGTTGAGAACGCGACCGCGCGCTTGCCAGCGCGACTCGCGCGTGATTCAAAGTAAACAGAAAGTTTCTAGTCGGCGCCCGCGTCGTTTGTTTGGGGCGCGTTCTCTCGAGTGTTGATGCGCGTCACATCGCCGCTGGGCTTCAGGCCTGCGTTGCTCGGAAAAAAACTCCGATCCGCGCGCGACCCGAAAGAATGGAGAAGCCTAATGTCATGGACCGACGAACGCGTCGAACTGCTCCGCAAGCTTTGGAGCGACGGCCTGAGCGCCAGCCAAGTGGCGGCTGAACTCGGACCAGGCATCACGCGCAACGCCGTGATCGGAAAGATCCATCGCCTCGGACTCGCCGAGCGCGCCAAGACGGCGAACGCACAACGTCCGCGCGTCGCCAAGGCCCCGCGTCAGACGCAGCCGCGCATGAACGGCGTCTCGTCGCATGGCAATCTGGCGCTCGCTTTCGCGCCGCACGTGTTGGCTGCGCCGCGGCTTGCGCGCGAGGAAGAGGTGGTGATCCCCATCTCCGAGCGCGTCACGCTCATGGAGCTGCGAGAATCCATGTGCCGCTGGCCGATGGGCGACCCCACGTCGCCGGAGTTCCGCTTCTGCGGCGGCAAGTCGACGATCGGCGGCGGACCTTACTGCGCCTATCACGCGCGCGTCGCCTATCAGCCCGCGCAGGATCGCCGCCGCGCGCGCGATCAGCTCCGGGCGCAGCGTTACGCATAATCGGGCGCCGCGGCCCGTCACTCGTGTCCGAAAGTTTCGTCGAAGGAATAGCCGGCGCCGCGCACGGTGCGGATCGGATCCTTCTCGCGGCCGCGGATCAGGGCCTTGCGCAACCGCCCGACGTGGACGTCGACCGTGCGCTCGTCAATCTCCGCCGACATGCCCCAGACGCTGTCGAGCAGCTGCGCGCGGGTGAAGACGCGGCCCGGCTTCTCCATGAAATATTCGAGCAACCGAAACTCGGTCGGACCAAGATGGATTTCGCGGCCCGAGCGCCGCACGCGGCGGGTGTCGCGATCGAGGTCGATGTCGCCGAGCGTCAGCCTTGAGGCGACGCGTTCGGGCCGCGCCCGGCGCAGCAGCGCGCGCACGCGAGCCATGAGTTCCGGAGTCGAGAACGGCTTCACCACATAATCGTCCGCGCCGACAGAGAGGCCGCGCACGCGCTCGCCCTCCTCGCCGCGCGCGGTGAGCATGATCACCGGCATGTCCTTGGCGTTGTCGCGCGCGCGAAGACGCCGGCAGATTTCGAGACCCGACACGCCAGGCAGCATCCAGTCGAGAATGACGAGGTCCGGCGGCGACTCGGCGAGCCGCAACTCGGCTTCATCGCCATTGTCGACATGCTCCACCTGATAGCCTTCGGACTCGAGATTATAGACGAGCAGCGTCGCGAGCGAGGTCTCATCCTCGACGACGAGGATCCGCGGCGCGCGATCGCTTTTCCCGCTGCGCGGGAGGACGGAAGTCACCGCTTCGTTCATTGCGTCGCCTCATCCTTGAGCCCGAAGTCGGGAACGCGCGATTTCGGCCGCTCGGTGGGCATCGCCTCGCCGGTGACGACATAGACGACCGTCTCCGAGATGTTGGTCGTGTGATCGCCGATCCGCTCCAGATTTTTTGAGCAGAACAGGAGATGCGTGCAGAAGGAGATGTTGCGCGGGTCCTCCATCATGAAGGTGAGAAGATCGCGGAACACCGAGTCTTCCAGCGCATCGAGATCGGAATCGTTCTGCCACACCGCGCGCGCGCGCTGGATGTCGCGCAGGGCGTAGGCGTCGAGCGCGTCCTTGAGCTGCATCGCGGCGACTTCATGCATCGACTTGAGTCCGACGATGGCGCGCGGCACCCGCGCCTCCGACACGATCTTGAGCGTGCGCTTGGCGATGTTCTTGGCGAGGTCGCCGACGCGTTCGATATCGCCGGAGATCCGGATTGCCGCGATACATTCGCGCAGATCGACCGCCAGGGGCTGTCGCCGCGCGATGGTGAGGATCGCGTTCTCCTCGATTTCGCGCTGGAGCGCGTCGAGCCGCGGATCGCTGGAGACGACCCGATGGGCGAGGTCGACGTCGAAGTTGGAGAGCGCGTCCATCGCCTCCGCCAACATTTTTTCCGCGACGCCGCCCATTTCAGCGATGCGGCGTCCGAGCGCCTCAAGGTCCCGGTCGTAGGATTTTACAATGTGATCGCTCATGAGCGCCGTCCTCGAATGCTGGTTCAGCCAAAACGGCCCGTGATGTAGTCGAGCGTCCGCTTTTCCTTCGGCTTGTTGAACACGTCGTCGGTCTCGCCGAATTCGACGAGTTCGCCGAGATACATGAAGGCGGTGTAATCGGAGACGCGCACCGCCTGCTGCATGTTGTGCGTGACGATCGCGATCGTGTAGCGGCTCGTGAGCTCTTCGATCAGCTCCTCGACTTTCGCCGTCGAGATCGGATCGAGCGCCGAACAGGGCTCATCGAACAGAATGACTTCCGGCTGCACCGCGACACTGCGGGCGATGCAGAGTCGCTGCTGCTGCCCGCCCGAGAGGCCGAGGCCGCTCGCGTGGAGCTTGTCCTTCACCTCGTCCCACAGGGCGGCGCCGCGCAGCGCCGCTTCGACGCGCGCGTCGAGGTCGGCGCGCGACAGCTTCTCGTAAAGCCGAATGCCGAAGGCGATGTTCTCATAGATCGACATCGGAAAAGGCGTCGGCTTCTGGAAGATCATGCCGACCCGCGAGCGCAGGGCGTTGAGGTCGATCGCCGGGTCGAGAATGTTCTCGCCGTCGAGCAGCACTTCTCCCTCTGCGCGCTGACCCGGATAGAGGTCGTACATCCGGTTCAACACGCGCAGCAACGTCGACTTGCCGCAACCTGAAGGTCCGATAAAGGCCGTCACCTTGTTTGCGCGCAGCGGCAGGCTGATGTTCTTGAGCGAACGTTCCGCGCCGTAATAGAAATCGAGGCTGCGGACCGAGATTTTCGTCGGCGGCTCTTTGACTTGGACGGCGGCGTTCATTTCGATTTCCTCCGGCCTGCGCTTAACGCGCGCGCGGCGATCGACAGGGCGAGAACTGCGATGGTGATCAGCAGCGCGCCCGTCCAGGCGAGCTGCTGCCAGTCTTTGTAGGGCGAGAGCGCGAACTGGAAGATGACGACCGGCAGGCTCGCCATCGGCGCCGCCAGATTGGTGCTCCAGAACTGGTTATTCAACGCCGTGAAAAGAAGAGGCGCCGTCTCGCCGGAGACGCGCGCGACGGCGAGCAGCACGCCGGTGATCATGCCCGCCTTGGCGGCGCGATAGGCGACGCTGGCGACGACATGCGCGCGCGGGGCGCCGAGCGCCGAAGCGGCCTCGCGCATCGAGCCCGGCACGAGCAGCAGCATGTCCTCCGTCGTTCGCAAAACGACGGGGATGACCAGAAGCGCCAAGGCCACGGCGCCGGAGATCGCCGAGAAGTGACCCATCGGGTGCACGAGGATCGTGTAGACGAAAAGGCCGATGACGATAGACGGCGCGCTGAGCAGGATGTCATTGATGAAACGCACGACGGTGGTGAGCTTCGAATAGCGGCCATATTCGGCCATATAGGTGCCTGCGAGCATGCCGAGCGGCGTGCCCACGCCAACGCCGATCATCGTCATGATCAGCGAACCGACGATGGCGTTGAGCAGACCGCCGTCGCTGCCAGGCGGCGGCGTCATCTCGGTGAAGACCGCAGGCGAGAGTCCGCGAACCCCCTCATAGAGAAGCGCCATAAGGATCAGGAGCAGCCATGTCAGTCCGAACATCGCCGCGGCCCAGCAGAGCGCGGTCGCGATGGAGTTAGCGCTGCGTCTTGATGCGTAAAGGGACATGAAGCGCCTCGCTACGCGGACTTCTGTTCGATGCGCATCAGCATGTAACGCGCGATCGCCAGAACGACGAAGGTGATGAAGAAGAGGATGAGGCCGAGTTCGATCAGCGCCGACGTGTAGAGATCGCCGACCGCCTCGGTGAACTCATTGGCGATGGTCGCCGAGATCGTCGTGCCGGGGGCGAGCAGCGATCCGGAAATCTTGTGAGCATTGCCGATGACGAAAGTGACCGCCATCGTCTCGCCGAGCGCGCGTCCCAGTCCGAGCATGACGCCGCCGATCACGCCGACGCGCGTATATGGCATCACGACGTAGCGCATCACTTCCCACGTCGTGCAGCCGATGCCGGTCGCCGCTTCTTTCAACACCGGCGGCACCGTCTCGAAGACGTCGCGGGAAATCGACGCGACGAAGGGCAGCACCATGATCGCGAGAATGAAGCCCGCCGTGAGCATGCCGATGCCGTAAGGCGGCCCGGCAAACAGCGTGGAGAACACCGGAATGTCGCCAAAGGCCGCGATCAGCGCGGGCTGAACATGCGACTGGAGAAACGGCGCGAGAACGAAAAGGCCCCAGATGCCGTAAATGATCGAGGGAATCCCCGCGAGCAACTCGATGGCCGTGCCGATCGGCCGGCGCAGAACGTGCGGGCAAAGCTCGGTGAGAAAGACCGCAATGCCGAGGCCGACGGGAACGGCGATCAGCATGGCGATGACCGACGTCATGACCGTGCCGTAGATCGGGGCCGCCGCGCCGAAATTTTCGGTGACCGGATTCCAGGCCTGCGAAATCAGAAAGCCGAAGCCGAAGGCCTGCATGGCCGGCAGCGAGCCGTATACGAGCGAAACGATCACGCCGCCCAGGATCACAAGGACGATCACCGCCGCGGCGCGCGTCACTTCGCGGAAGATTTTGTCCGCGAGCGCCATTCGGCTGAGGACGCGCGTTCGATCGGGAGCGACTGACGTTGACGACGCCTGCTGCAAGACTATTTCCGACATTGCCGAACCCGCCTCCTCGCCGGTTCCGTTCGCGTTGCGCCGGCTCGGCTCGATCGAGTGCATCCGCTCAACTCCCACCGCCGCTCGCGAACATTGGCTCTCATCGCGCCGACGGCCGCCAAACGGCCGTCGGATCTCCAATGTCGTCAGTCAGGCCGCGTCACAGCGACGACAGCGGCTTGCCGCTTGGTCCCTTGACGCCCGTCCATGTCTTCTTGATCAGCTCGACCACCGTCTTGGGCATCGGAATGTAATCGAGCTCTTCGGCCATCTTCCCGCCGTGAGCGAAGGCCCAGGAGAAGAATTTCATAGCCTCCGCCGCGGCCGCTTCGTCCTTGGGCTCCTTGGGGAGAAGGATAAAGGTCGCTGCGGTGATCGGCCAAGCCTTCGCGCCGGGCTCGTTAGTGAGGATTTCATAGAATCCCTCCGCATGCGCCCAATCCGCGCCCGCCGCGGCCGCCTGGAACGTATCCATGCTCGGCGCGACGACCTTACCGTCCTTGTTGACCATTTTGGTGTGGGTCAGCTTGTTCTGCTTGGCGTAGGCGTATTCGACATAGCCGATGGAGCCCTTGGTGTTGGCGACGTTGTTCGCGACGCCCTCATTGCCCTTCGCGCCGATGCCAACGGGCCATTCGACCGAGGTGTTGGCGCCGACTTTCGACTGCCAGTCAGGCGAAACTTTCGACAGGTAATTGGTGAAGTTGAAGGTCGTGCCGGATCCGTCCGAGCGATGAACGACGACGATGGCCTCCGTGGAAAGCTTCACCTTCGGATTGAGCTTCTTGATCGCCGGGTCGTCCCACTTGACGATTTCGCCAAGGAAGATTTTGGCGAGCGTGTCGCCGTCGAGCGTGAGCTCGCCGCCGGACATACCCGGGTGGTTGATGACCGGAACGATGCCGCCGATCACCTGCGGCCACTGGATGAGACCCGCGGACTGCAGCTCCTCGGGCTTCAGCGGCTGGTCGGTGGCGCCGAAGGTCACCGTGCGCGCCTTGATCTGCTTGATGCCGCCGCCGGAGCCGATCGACTGATAATTGAGTCCGTTGCCGGTCTCTTTCTTATACGCCTCCGCCCATTTGGCGTAGATCGGATAGGGGAAGGTGGCGCCGGCGCCGGAAATGTCCAGCGCCGTTGCCACGCCGATCGTAGCGGCAAGGGCGAGCGCTGCGCCAGCGCCGCGCCTGAAAATCATCGAGATCATTTGAAGGGTCGCTTTCGCTCGAGAACAGACTGGCGATGCCGCCCCGCGTCATCGCCAGCGGGAAACTATCCATCCGACAATAGGTTTTTGTGACAAAAAGATTACAGTCTTATGACAATTAATCGTAAGCGATATCAGTTGCTTATCGTCAGTCGTCGCCGGCTGGCAGGATGACGCGAAACAGCGTCCCCTCCCCGAGCGCGGACTCGATCCCGAGCCGGCCGCGGTGGCGAAGCACGATATGCTTCACGATCGCCAGTCCCAATCCGGTGCCGCCTTTCGCGCGGCTCTTTCCCGCATCGACGCGGTAGAAGCGCTCCGTGAGCCGCGGAATGTGCTCCGGCGCGACGCCGGGGCCATAGTCCCGCACCGAAAGAATGACGAGCCCGCCCTCGCGAACGAGCGAGATGTCGATGGGCTTGCAGGCGCCGTCCTCCGCGCAGCCGTATTTCAGCGCGTTCTCGACGAGATTCTCGATGACGCGGGCGAGTTCGTCCCGATCGCCCGGCGCGACGACATTGGGTTGCAGATCGAGATTGATGGCGACGCCTCTGTCTTCCGCCATCTGGGACAAGGTGTCGACGATATGCGTGACGAGCAGCGTCAGATCGACGGGCGTCGCCGGCCGCAGATGCATATGCTGCTCGATGCGCGACAGCGACAGCAGATCATCGACGAGCCGCGCCATGCGCTGCGCCTGCTCGCGCATGATGCCGAGAAACTTGTCACGGGTCGCCGCGTCCTCGCGGGCCGGGCCCTGCAGGGTCTCGACGAAGCCGAGCAGAGACGCGAGCGGCGTGCGCAGTTCGTGGCTGGCGTTGGCGACGAAGTCGACCCGCATACGTTCGACCCGCCGGGATTCGGTCAGATCGCGCAGGCTCACCATGGCGGCGGCCTCGAATCCCTCGATCCGCATCGGCGCGACATGCGCCTCGAACCAACATTCAACTGGCAAGCGCTCGACCCAGACCGTCTTCTCCGCCTCGCCGCCGGCGAGCACGCGGGCGACGGCGTCGAGCATGTCCGGGGAGCGGAGGCTGCGCGAGAGCGGTTCGCCGAGCCGTATGGCGGGCGAGAGCCCCTGCGCCGCGGTGTTGATGGCGGCGACATGCGTTTCCGAGTCGATGACGAAGATCGGCTCCGGCAGCGCATTGATGACTGGCGCGAGGAGATCCAGCGCCTGGTTGCGCCATTTCAGGGGCGGACCGGAAAGGGTCATGGCGACTGGTCCGGCGCCGCTCAATTGGAGCGCTCTTCCAGGATGCGTGCGATCGCCTCACGCAGCGGTCCCCAGCGGCGCGCCCCCTCGTCTGCGCCCAGAAGCGCAAGCGCGACGACGAACGGAATGAAGTAGTAGATCATCCGAAAAAGGAGAAGCGACGCCAGCACGCTCTCTTGCGAAGCCGCCGGAATGGCATGCAGCATGGTCGCCTCGAAGACGCCGATGCCGCCGGGCGCATGGCTGATCACGCCGAGAATGCAGGCGACGACATAGACCGCGACGAAGGGAATGAAGTCGAGCGGGACGCCCTCGGGCAGCAGCACATAGAGCGCGCCGGCGGCGCAGCTCAGATCGGCGACGCCGAGCGTGAACTGCGCCAAAGTTGGCGCGAAGCCCGGCAACTCCAAAGCGTGGCCGCGAAGCCGGATGCTCCGCCGGGCGAGCGTCACCCAGACGAAATAGAACAGCACGCCAGCGAGGATGAGCACGCCTGGAATAATGTGCAGAAAGGCGGGCAAGCCGTCGAGCGCGGCCAGCGCGTCGGCACCGTAAACGAAGCCGATTCCCATCATCAGCGTCATCCCCAGCCAGAATGTGACGCCGGCGAAGATGGTGATGTTGGCCACCTGCAGCGCGTTCAGCGCGACGCGCGAATAAATCCAGTAGCGCACAGCCGCGCTGGTGATGACTGGAAATCCGAGATTGAACGAAATGGAGTAGCTCGCGAAGGACGCAAGCGCCGAAACTCGGTAAGGCGCAAAGGCTCGCATGTGGCGCAGGGCCACGACGTCATAGCCCGTCAGGAAGACGTAGGAGAGCACCGACAGTGCTAACGCCGCAAGGATCTGCGCGCCGCTTGTGGCGCGAAAGGCGTTCAGCAGATCGGCGTAGCTGAGGTTCGATAGCGTCTTGCCGAGAATGTAGGCGGCGAGCGCAAAGACGGCGAGACTGGCGGCGACGCCCAGCGCGCTGAGCGCACCTTTCGGCAGCCGCGCCCGAAGCGCCCCCATGAATCCGCCGCGATCGGCTGGCCTGACGACGGGCAGCCGCCGAGCCGCGTCTTCCATCAAGTCGTTATCATGCGAAGTCATTCAGAGGCCTCGCGCTCGCCGCCGGCTTTCGGAGCGCTCAATGCACAATCCTCTTGACCGCCAAATCTGGTCCAAGCGTCTCAGGTTCAATCTCTCAATCATGTCAGGGCGATGACTAGCGCGATCTCAGTCATTCGCGCTTCTCAAAGGTCGGCGCCCAGCGCCGCGACGTCAAGCCCTTAGTAAGCGCAAGCTTATGCGGCGTCACGCGATGCGCCAATCTTGACCCGAGAAGCCTCTGAACTAGCTGCGTGCAGGGCGGCGAGCCGAGGAGCCTTAGAAGGAACCAGCAATCATGCGCATGATCCCGAAGGAAGCGCAGGCCTGTATCGACGCCTGCCTGAGCTGCCATCAGATGTGTTTCGGCATGGCGATGACCCACTGCCTCGAGCAGGGCGGCGAACATGTAAAGCCGAAACACTTTCGAGCCATGATCGCCTGCGCGGATATGTGCCGCGACAGCGCGCAGATGATGCTGATGAATTCGCCGCAGGCGAAACAGATTTGCGCGCTTTGCGCCGAGGCATGCGAAACCTGCGCCAAGGAATGCGATCCCATTCCGGACATGAAGGAATGCGCCGACGAATGCCGTCGCTGCGCCGAGGAATGCCGCAGGATGTCGGGACAGAAGATGGCAGCATAAGTTTTCGGCTTACGAGCGGGCTTGGCGGCTATTTGCCTCCGAGCCCCAAAATATAGCTCGCGACGGAGTCGATCTCTTCGCGCGAGAGAATGATGTTGGGCATATTCCTGTGCGAGGAGCGCAGGAACACTTTGAGCGACAGCTCGGTCGTCGAGGTCATTTTTGCGACGTCGATAAAGCGCGGCGCCTTCGGATCGGGGCTCTTCGCCTCGACGTCGCGCCCGATCGCATGGCACGATGCGCATTCGGTTTTTGCGATCTGAGCGCCGGTGGTCGGATCGGCGCTCGCGGCCATTGCCGGCGCCCCAGCGAGAACGAAGGCTAAAGTCAGCGCTGTTCGCATAGTGTCACTCCTCGCCGTTCAAATCCTCCGGACGAGGCTGCAACATGATGTTGTAGCCGGCGTCGACGAGATGGACTTCGCCGGTCACGCCGCCCGAAAGCTCCGATAGAAAATAAAGCGCCGAGCCGCCGATTTCATCCAGCGTGATCATCCGGCGCAGCGGACAATGCTTCTTTTGAAACGCGCCCATTGCGCGCGCGCCGGTGATGCCGGCGCCCGCCATGGTGCGCACGGGGCCGGGCGACAGCGCGTTGACGCGAATGCCGCGATCGCCAAAGTCGGCGGCGAGATAACGCACCGATGAATCGAGCGCCGCCTTGGCGACGCCCATGACATTGTAGTTCGGCATGACATGCGTTCCGCCGCCGAAGCTCACCGTCAACAGCGATCCGCCCTTCTTCATCAGCGCCGCGGCGCGGCGCGCCGCTTCGGTGAAGGAAAAACAGGAAATGACGAGCGTGCGAATGAAATTCTCGCGCGAGGTGTCGGCGTAGAGTCCCTTCAATTCGCTCTTGTCGGAATAGGCGATCGAGTGGACGAGAAAATCCATATCGCCCCAGTCATATTCGAGACGCGCGAACACCTGATCCACGGTCGAAAGATCCTCGACGTCGCACGGCAGCACGAGGTTCGAGCCGAGCTCCTGGGCGAGCGGCTTGACGCGTTTGCCCAACGCCTCGCCCTGATAGGTGAACGCGAGCGTCGCGCCGTGACGCGCAAGAACGCGCGCGATGCCGTAGGCGATCGAATGATCATTGGCGACGCCCATGACGAGCCCGCGCTTACCCTGCATGAGGCCGGTTGCAACTGTCATCTTGTGATTGTCATCGTCGGTGAGATGGAAAGGACGGGCCTACGCCCGGCGAAGAAACAGACAGGCAAAGAAGAGCGCGGCGCGCTACGAGCGTCATGGCCGGGGACACCCGCGGTCATGACGCCCGCTATTGCGTATGTCAGGCGTCGGGATGTTTGAACACCAATGTCGCATTGGTGCCGCCGAAGCCGAAGGAGTTCGACAGCACCGCGCCGAGCTTCACATTGTCACGCCGTTCGCGCAGGATCGGCATGTCGGCGAAATCGGGATCGAGTTCCTCGATATTGGCGCTTTCGCAGATGAAGCCGTTCTGCATCATCAGCAGGGAATAGATCGCCTCCTGCACGCCCGTCGCGCCGAGCGAATGGCCGGTGAGGGATTTCGTGGCGGCGATCGGCGGGCATTTGTCGCCGACGCCGAAGACTTCGCGCAGCGCTTCGATCTCCTTCGCGTCGCCCACCGGCGTCGCCGTGGCGTGCGGGTTGATGTAGTCGATCGGGCATTTGACGGTGGAGAGCGCCTGCTGCATGCAGCGCACCGCGCCTTCGCCGGACGGCGCGACCATGTCGTAGCCGTCGGAGGTCGCGCCATAGCCGGCGACTTCCGCGTAGATCTTCGCGCCGCGCGCCTTGGCGTGTTCGAGTTCTTCAAGCACCAGAACGCCGGCGCCGCCGGCGATGACGAATCCGTCGCGATTCTTGTCATAGGCGCGCGAGGCCGTCGCCGGGCGATCATTGTAAGCGGAGGACATCGCGCCCATTGCGTCGAAGAGGACCGAGAGCTCCCACTCGAGCTCCTCGCAGCCGCCCGCGAAAATTATGTCCTGCTTGCCGTATTGGATCAGCTCGTAGGCATTGCCGATGCAGTGATTTGACGTCGCGCAGGCCGAAGAAATCGAATAGTTCACGCCCTTGATCTTGAACCAGACGGCGAGCGTCGCGGAGGCGGTCGACGACATGCATTTCGGCACGGCGAAAGGACCGACGCGCTTCGGCCCCTTGGTGCGGGTAATGTCCGCCGCCTCGACGAGCGTGTGGGTCGAAGGACCGCCCGAGCCCATGATGATTCCGGTGCGTTCGTTCGAGATTTCCGCCTCGGTCAGGCCAGCGTCGGCGATCGCCTGATCCATGGCGACATGGTTCCAGGCCGTGCCCGTCGCATGGAAGCGCATGGCGCGGCGGTCGACGATCGTCGAGGGGTCGAGCGACGGCAGGCCGTGGACCTGCGACCGGAAGCCGAGTTCGGCGTATTTCTCCGCCCGCACGATGCCGGACTTCGCCTCGCGCAGCGACGCGATCACTTCCTGGGTGGTGTTGCCGATCGACGACACGATGCCCATGCCGGTGACGACGACTCGTCTCATTGCTCCAACTCCTCTGGCGACGGACTGAGTTCACCTTCGCCTTTCGTTTTCATTCAAGCGGCCGGCGCCTCTGCCTTGGCTAGCCCGACGCGCAGATCCTTCGCCTCGTAAATCCGTTCCCCATCGGCCGCGACCCAGCCGTCGGCGATGCCGAGCACGAGCTTGCCCTTGAAGACGCGCTTGAAGTCGACGCCATAGGTCACCGTCTTCACGGTCGGGCGAACCTGGCCGCTGAATTTCACCTCGCCGACGCCCAGCGCCATGCCGCGTCCGGGATTGTCGAGCCAGGCGAGATAGAAGCCGACCATCTGCCACAGGGCGTCGAGGCCCAGGCAGCCGGGCATCACGGGATTGCCCTTGAAATGGCAGTCGAAGAACCAGAGGCTCGGCTTCACGTCGAGCTCCGCGCGCATATAGCCCTTGCCATGCGCGCCTCCCTCTTCGAAAATCTCGGTGATGCGGTCGAACATCAGCATCGGCGGCAGCGGCAGCTGCGCGTTGCCGGGGCCAAACAGCCTCTCCTCGCCGCACGCCAGCAAGTCCTCGTAGCCGAAAGAGGAGCGCCTCTCGCCCATCGTTCCTTAATCCTCGCGTTGGAGCCTTGGAAGGCCCATCCCCCTGAGCGCCGTTAGGCGCGCCCTTATCTTTATTGACGCCGGCGACGGCGCCGCTTCTGGGCGAAACGATCCGTAACATAGCCTTGCGCGGGCTGAAAGCGGCGTCGCGAACGGCTCCGCAAGGGCCGAGCGGCGTTGAATTTCCCGCCATTCTCCCTATGATGCGATGCAGAGAACCGCGAGCCGCCGCAATGGACGCCGACAGCATTCCGCCCACCGTTCCGCCTGACGCCGCACCGCGCAAGCCGGTCAGCGCGCTGCTGGCCGATGCGGGCCTGCGGCCCACCCGGCAGCGTCTGGCGCTCGGCGAGCTGCTCTTCGGTCCGACGGGCGATCGCCACGTAACGGCGGAGCGGCTCTATGAAGAGGCGCTCGCGGCCAATCTCTCGGTGTCGCTGGCGACCGTGTACAACACGCTCCACCAGTTCACCCAGGCGGGCTTGCTGCGGGAGATCGCCGTCGACGGCGCCCGGGTATATTTCGATACGAACACCGCCGATCATCATCACTTCCTGCTGGAGGATGACGGCGAACTCTACGACATCGCCGGCGCGAATGTTTCGGTGTCCGATCTTCCTCGGCCGCCGGACGGTTTGCGCATCGCGCGCGTCGATGTCGTCGTGCGTCTTCGCCGCGCCTAAGCCCGCCCTATATCTCTTACAGAAGACATTTTTCCAAAGAGCTCGGCGCCCGCGCGGAGCGCTGAACCGCTCTTTGGAAACAGGTTCGGGCGGGGAACAATGTCGCAACGGGCGGCCGAAAAGGAATCCGAAATCACTTACGCGCAATTCAAGGCGCTCGCCAACTCCATGCCGAATCTTGCCTGGATGGCGCGTCCCGACGGCTGGGTGTTCTGGTACAACGACCGTTGGTATCAGTACACCGGCACGACGCCCGAGGATATGGCGGGATGGGGGTGGCAGTCCGTCCATCATCCTGACGTGCTCCCCAAAATGCTGGAGCGCTGGACGCATGCGATCAGGAACGGCGAATTCTTCCAGATGATTTTTCCGCTGAAAGGCGCCGACGGCCTCTACCGACCTTTCCTGACCCGCGTCGAACCCCTGCGCGAGAACGGCGCCATCGTTGGATGGTACGGCACCAACACCGACGTCACCGAACAGGAGCGCGATCGCGAACGTCTGCAGCTCCTGATCCATGAGCTGAACCATCGCGTCAAGAACACGCTCGCGACGGTTCATTCCGTCGCAATGCATTCGCTGCGCGACCTGAAGCCGAATTCGGCCAAGATCTTCGAGAACCGTCTGCTGGCGCTCGCCGCCGTGCATGACGTCCTCACTCGGGAGAACTGGGAGAAGGCGCGGGTCGAAGAACTCGTTCGCACCGCGGTCGCGCCGGCTGGCTCGGAAAATTTCGAAATCTCGGGACCTTCCGTCGACGTCTGCCCGCGCATCGCGTCGGCCCTGGCGATGACCTTGCACGAGTTGTGCACGAACGCCGTCATCCATGGCGCGCTGGCGGCGCCTGGCGGACGGGTCGCCGTCGAATGGAGCGTCGACTCCGATCGGCGAGCGCCCATGCTCCATGTCGTCTGGCGCGAGCATGGCGGACCGACGATATCGCCGCCGTCCAGCAAGGGGTTCGGCATGCGGCTGATCGAGAGGACGCTCGCCTCGGACGCGGGCGCTCACGTCGCCGTCGAATTCCCGCCGGGAGGCTTGCGCTGCGAAATGGACATCCCCCTCACCATGGACGTGCTCAGATGAGCGAACCACGCATACTCATCGTCGAAGACGAGGCCGTCATCGCGATGGCGCTCGAGATGTTTCTCGAGGAGCTCGGCGCACGGGTTGTCGCCACCGCCGGCAATATCCAGGACGCTCTCAACAAGGCGACGACCGAAGAATTCGACCTCGCCTTTCTCGACATCAACCTCAATGGCCAGAAGGCTCATGTTCTCCCCGGCGTCCTGGAGCGCCGGCATAAACCCTTCGCCTTCGTGACGGGATACGGCGAACAGGGCGTGCTCGACGCGCATGCCGATGCGCCCGTCGTCACCAAGCCCTTCAGTCGGGCTTCGATTTCGGCGGCGCTGGATAAACTCAAGAGTCGCCTGGCGCCGGGCCCATCCGCCTGATTATTCGAACTTCTCGCCCGGATAGACGCCCCAGAGATTCTCCTGCTCCATGTAGCCGTCAAAACCCTTGCCGGCGATTCGGCACCACTTGCCGTCGCAGCTGCGCAGGCTGCCGATGACGCCCGGGCCGAGCTTCGCCGCTGGCGTCGAATGATCGGCGGCCAAGAGCAGCTGCGGCTCCTTTTTCCAGGGGGCGACCAAGGCCGTGCGCCTTCCGGAGAGCAGCGAATGCAGCACCCATCCCTCGGAGCCTTCCGAATCGCGGATCTTTCGCCAGGTTTCGAACTCGGCGGTGATCTCGACGGGCAGCGCGGCGCGTTCATAGATCCACAGCGTCGGATGCTCCTTGCTCGGCCCCTCGCGGACGTTGACGCGATCCGATTTGAGGCTCACGTAACGGGGCAAGGGCAGACCGCTGACCGGCCCCTTCTGAGGCTCCTGAGCGTGCGCGTGCGCTGCGCAAAAAAACGTGCAGAGGAGCGCCGCGAAAAACCCGTGGCGGCGCTTCTGGAAAAGTTCCTGAGCGCCTGAGAAAGCTGTCGAAATTGGCGCAAATGCTGCATTTATTGGCGACATGATGGACTGATCGCTCGCTTGTCTTTGGCCCGTCATCTGCTAGGAAGTCGAATGCGTCCGCTAAGGGGGCGTATTGGTTTTGTCGCCGACCGCCGTTAAGACCCGGTTGAAGCCGGCGCAACCCGCCGGCGTCTTTTCATCCGCTTCGGCGAAGCGGCGAAGATCATAGCGCAATCGCAGAAACGCTGCTGCGACACAACATAAACGCGGAGGCACGACCAGGGATATGCCGAAAAAAAAGCCGCTCGTTGTCGTGTCGCGCCGGCTGCCCGAGGTGATCGAAACCCGCATGTGCGAGTTGTTCGACACGCGCATTAATGAAAGCGACAAGCCGCTCACTCATGATGAACTCGTGGAGGCCATGCGCACGGCCGACGTGCTGGTGCCCACGATCACCGACCGCATCGATTCGCATCTGATCGCCCAAGCCGGCGAGCAAATGAAGCTCATCGCCAATTTCGGCAACGGCGTCGACAACATCGACGTCGCCTCGGCGCTCGACCGCTCCATCACCGTCACCAACACGCCCGGCGTCCTGACCGAAGACACCGCCGACATGACCATGGCGCTGATTCTTTCGGTGTCGCGCCGCCTCGTCGAAGGCGCAAGCGCCATTCCTGACGGCTCCTGGGCCGGCTGGTCGCCGACCTGGATGCTCGGCCATCGGATCACCGGGAAGAGACTCGGCATCGTCGGCATGGGCCGGATCGGCCAGGCTTTGGCGCGGCGGGCGAAAAGCTTCGGTCTTTCAATCCATTATCACAATCGCAGGCGGGTCTCCGCCGACATCGAAGAGCAGTTGGAGGCGACCTATTGGGAGTCGCTCGACCAGATGCTGGCGCGGGTCGACGTCGTATCGATCCACTGCCCGCATACGCCCGCGACCTATCATCTCCTTTCCGCCCGCCGGCTGGCGCATCTGCGTCCCCACGCCATTCTGGTCAACACCGCCCGCGGCGAAATCGTCGACGAGAACGCCCTGGTGCGCATGCTCGAGGCGGGTGAGATGGCCGGCGCCGGCCTCGACGTCTTCGAGCACGAACCCGCCGTCTCGCCCAAATTGTTGAAGCTCGCCAAGGCAGGGAAGGTCACGCTTCTGCCGCATATGGGCTCCGCGACCATCGAGGGCCGCATTGATATGGGCGAGAAGGTGATCATCAACATCAAAACCTTCATGGACGGCCACCGCCCGCCTGACCGCGTCCTGCCGAGCATGCTATAAGGCGCTGCGCCGCGGCCAAGGCCGCCCGGCGCGAGGTCGCCTTATCGGAAGGATGATTGACGCGATGAACAGGATTTTGCTCGCCTTAGCCGCCTCGCTCTGCGCCGTCGCGCTCGCGGCCGCGCCAGCCGACGCCAAGAGCCGCGCAAAGTCGCCCCAGGGCGCAGAGCAGGCCCAGCCGGAGGACGAAAACAAGGAGACGGGCGGCATTCCGCGCTATCAGCCGTTCCCGCACAACCAGAATTTCGTGCTCAAGGAGATCAACGGCAAAGCGCCGCCGGTGGAGATGTGGATCTCGATCGACTCGACGGGACGCGCCAACGGCTTTTCGGGCTGCAAGAACTGGTCGGGCATCTTCATCATCGGCCCCAACCGGCTCGGACCGCGCACCATGCCGGCGATCAACGAGCGCAAGTGCGAAGGCCCGCTCGCAGCGTTCGAACGCGACTATTGGGCGGTCCTGCTCTCTGGCCCCTATTGGGACACCAAAGGCGACGACCTCATCCTGAAGGGCGCGCAGGGCGGCGTGCTGCATTTCCAGCGCTCCCTGTAGCGCGTGCGCCCCACGAGAAGCAATCCAGCCGCGCTTGAGCTTCTGGATTGCTCGGCGCCCTCCACAATGACGGCGTCTTATTTCACCGGCGACGCGAGCAGCGGACAGGGCGCCTCGTGCAGCACGCGCTCCGTCGTCGAGCCGCGCAAAGCTTCGAGCAGCCCCTGCCGCCCGCGCGTCGGCATGGCGATCAGGTCCGCCTTGATCTCCTGAGCATAGGAGAGAATCGTCTCGACGACCGGCCCGCGACGCAATTCGATGTGCGGGAGCAGGCCTTCGAAGATCGGCAGGTCCTCGCCGACATGCAGCAACATGACGTCGGCGGCCGGATTGAGACAATGCGCGATGTCGGCGACGTGGCGGAAGGCGTCGAGCGGCGAGACCGACGCCTCAACCGGCATCAGCACGGTGTTGAGCGAGATGGCGCCCGTCTCCCGATCGACAAATCCCTTTTGATCCTCGCGCAAGAAGAGCGCCGGCACATGAGTCTCGCGCGCCGTCTGCTCCGCGACTGATCCGGCGAGCACGCGCTCGAGCGCGCTGCGCGGCCGCGTCATCATCACCAGTAGATCGCACAGGTGCCGCTCGACATAGGCGGCGACGCCCGCGACCGGGGTTTCGGACTCGACAGAGGCCTTGACGAATCTGACGCCGAGCTGTTCGACGACCTCCTCGCGGGTCGCCGCCGGCGAGATCATCTTCCAGCGCGCCAGCATCTCGCGCACCTGCGGAAAACGGTCCCAATCGTCCTCGTCGGTCTCGGGAGCTTCGATGTGCAGGATATGCAACATGCTCTTGCAGGCGACGGCGATGCGCAGCGCATGCGCGAAGGCGTCCTGGCTTGCGAAGGAGAGATCGGTGGGATGAACGATTGATTTGGGCGTGTCGCCGTTCATATGTTTGCTCCTCTATCCCTTCGCAAAAACTATACGCGCCTGCGCGCGAGGCAATGATCAGCTTCGCCGCAGGCTAGAATTGTTCCTTGAGCGCCTTTTGAACCTGTTCGACGAGTTCGGCTTCGGGGACGGCGAACTGGGCGGGGCGAAGCGCCTTCCACTCTTCGTTGGTGGCGATATTGGCCGCGGCCCTTGCGCCGGCGACGAGATCCTTGATGGTGACCTCCCCCCGCGCCTTTTCGTCGGAGCCCTGGATGATCGCAAGCGGGCTGTTGCGCCGGTCGGCGTATTTCATCTGCGCCTTCATGCCCGCGCCGCCGAGATAGATTTCGGCGGCGATACCGGCGCCGCGCAGCTGCGCCGCCATCCGCTGGTAATCGGCGAGCCGGTCGCGATCGAGCACCAGCACAACCACCGGGCCGACATGCGGACGCGCCGAGACGATCGGACTGCCGATGAGCTTGAGCGCCGCGAACAGCCGTGAAACGCCGATCGAGAAGCCCGTGGCCGGCGTGTTGTCCGGCCTGAACCGCCCGACGAGGCCGTCGTAGCGGCCGCCGCCGCCGACCGAGCCGAAGCGCACGGGATTTCCCTTCTCGTCGCGGGTCTCGAAAGTGAGGTCCGCCTCGAAGACGGGGCCAGTGTAATATTCGAGGCCGCGCACGACGGAAGGATCGATGCGGATGCGGTCCGGACCATAGCCGGCGTCACGCGCGAGATCCTCAATTTCGAGCAGCTCCTCGGCGCCCTGGGCGCCGATCTCGCTCTTGCCGAGCAGGCCGAAAAGATCGAACGCCGGCGCCCCCTCGCGATACTGACCGCCGAGACTGAAGGACAGGATCGTGTCGATCGCCGGCAGAGGAAGCCCGGCGCCTTTGGTGAAATCCCCGCTCTCGTCCTTGCGGCCTTCGCCCAGCAGCTGCCGGACCCCGTCGGGGCCGAGCCTGTCGAGCTTGTCGATGGCGCGAAGCACGACGAGGCGGCGGTGGGCGTTTTCCTCGCCGGAAAGCCCGATCGACTGCATGACGCCGTCGAGCACCTTGCGGCTGTTGATCTTGATCACATAGTCGCCGCGGGCGATCCCCAGCCGCTCCATCGCGTCCGCCGCCATCATGCAGATCTCGGCGTCGGCGGCGGGCGAGGCCGAGCCTACCGTATCGGCGTCGAATTGCATGAACTGGCGGAACCGCCCCGGCCCGGGCTTTTCGTTGCGATAGACGGGGCCGACCCGATAGGAGCGATAAGGCTTCGGCAGCCGGTCGAAATTCTGCGCCACGAAGCGCGCCAGCGGCGCGGTCAGATCATAGCGCAGCGACAGCCATTGCTCGTCATCGTCCTGGAAGGAGAAGACCCCTTCATTCGGCCGGTCCTGGTCAGGCAGGAATTTCCCGAGCGCGTCGGTGTATTCGATCGCCGGCGTCTCGAGCGCCTCGAAGCCGTACAGCTCGTAAACCTCGCGGATGACGTCGAGCATCCGGCCGGTGGCCGCGAGTTCTCCCGCCTCGCGATCGGCGAGCCCGCGCGGCGTGCGCGCGTCAATCTTGGTTCTGTTTTCGTCTTTGGACATGAAGGGCTAATTCCGCTGCGCCCTACCCTCCCCTTGACGGGGAGGGTCGGACTGCGGAGCAGTCCGGGGTGGGGTGACGATGCGCCGACCTCCCCGCTAGGGGAGACGCGATTCAGCCGCCTTCCTAGCATTTTCCCAACCGGAAGGAAGAGCCGCGCCTTCCGGCCAGAAGCGCAAATGCGCGGCGCAGCGGCGACAATCGGAACTGCCGAAGCCGGCTACAGGAGCCGGCAGCCGATCGAGCGCGGCGTTGAGGGCGCATTCGTCGCCTGCTTCGTCGATGAAGGCGCCGAGAATCCGCGCCGCCGATGTGATCTGATCGATATGCCAATGGGCGCGCTTTTGCGGGCGCATGTGCCGCGCGAGCCGCGCCCGCAGCCCGCCCGGCCCGCGCGCCGAGCCGCAATAGAGGTAATCGCCGGCGGAAAGCGACGCGGAGGTCTTGCCGACGCGAACATTGAGCGGGGCGTCGAGACGCAAGGCCAGAACATAAGCGCCGGCCGTCGTTGGGGCGTCGGCGGCGGAGACGCAGAATATCATCGGCGGTCTTTGACAAAATCCCGGCGCAACCCCTCTCCTTATGGGAGGGCGCTCAGGCGATCATCACCCGCGCGGCGCCCTTCTCGTCGCCGAGAAGCTCGAGCACCTTGCCGACGATCGCCTTGCTGTCGAGCATCGCCCTCGCGATCATCAACTCGTGCTTGTCATGGTCGATGTAGGCGTCGGGCAGCGTCATGCTGCGGAACTTGAACGCCCCGCGCGCGCCGTCCAGCATGCCGTCCTCGGACAGCGCCTGGAAGACCTGCGCGCCAAAGCCGCCGATCGAGCCTTCCTCGATGGCGATGAGCGCCTCGTGATTGGCGGCGAGCCGGCGCAGCAGATCGCGATCGATGGGCTTGGCGAAACGGGCGTCCGCGACGGTCGTCGAGATTCCGTAATTCTCGAGCTCCGCCGCCGCCTTCATTGAATCCGCGAGCCGCGTGCCGAGCGAGAGAATCGCGATCTTGGAGCCCTCGCGCAGGATGCGGCCCTTGCCGATCTCAAGGATTTCGCCGCGTTCGGGCAATTCGACGCCCATCCCCTCGCCGCGCGGATAGCGGAAGCCGATCGGACCCTCGTCATAGGCCGCCGCCGTCGCCACCATATGCATCAGCTCGCCTTCGTCGGACGGCGCCATGATAACGAAGCCGGGCAGGCAGCCGAGATAGGCGATGTCGAAAGCGCCCGCGTGGGTCGGGCCGTCGGCGCCGACGAGGCCGGCGCGATCCATGGCGAAACGCACCGGCAGGTTCTGGATCGCGACGTCGTGAACGACCTGATCGTAGCCGCGCTGCAGGAAGGTGGAGTAAAGCGCGCAGAAGGGCTTGTAGCCCTCGCAGGCGAGGCCGGCGGCGAAGGTGACGGCGTGCTGCTCGGCGATCGCCACGTCGAAGGTTCGGTGGGGAAAGGCCTTGCCGAAAATGTCGAGGCCGGTTCCCGACGGCATCGCCGCGGGGATCGCCACGATCTTGTCGTCATGTTCGGCCTCGGCGATCAGCGCCTTCGCGAACACGTTGGTGTAGGTCGGCGCATTGGCCTTGGGCTTGATCTGAATGCCGGTCGCGACGTCGAATTTGTTGACGGCGTGGCACTTGTCGGCGGATTCCTCCGCCGGTCCGAAACCCTTGCCCTTTTGGGTGACGACGTGGACGAGAACCGGCCCGTCGTCCTTATCGCGCACATTTTTGAGCACGGGCAGCAGGTGGTCGAGGTTATGCCCGTCGATCGGTCCGACGTAATAGAAGCCGAGCTCCTCGAACATCGTGCCGCCGGTGATGAAGCTGCGCGAGAACTCCTCGGCCTTGCGCGCCTTGTCATAGATGAAGCGCGGCAAATGGCTGGCGAGCTGTTTCGCCGCCTCGCGGATCGAACGATAGGCGCCGCCGGAAACGAGGCGGGCAAGATAGGCGGACATGGCGCCCGTCGGCGGGGCGATGGACATGTCGTTGTCGTTCAGGATGACGATCAGCCGGGAGTGGAGCGCTCCCGCGTTGTTCAGGGCCTCATAGGCCATGCCGGCGGACATCGAACTTTCGCCGATCACCGCGACGACATGGTTGTCGCCGCCGGCGAGGTCCCGCGCCACCGCCATGCCGAGTCCGGCCGAAATGGAGGTGGAGGAGTGGCCGGCACCAAAGGCGTCATATTCGCTTTCGGCCCGCTTGGTGAAACCGGACAGCCCGCCGCCCATGCGCAGCGTGCGGATGCGGTCGCGCCTGCCGGTGAGGATCTTGTGGGGGTATGTCTGATGGCCGACGTCCCAGATCACCTTGTCGCGCGGCGTATCGAAAACATAATGCAGAGCGACCGTCAGCTCGACGACGCCGAGGCCGGCTCCCAGATGCCCGCCGGTGACCGAGACGGCGTCGATCGTCTCGTGGCGCAACTCCTCGGCGAATTGCTTAAGATCGTTGGGGCGCAGCTTGCGCAGATCTTCGGGGGTCGCGATCCGGTCGAGGAGGGGGGTCTTCGATGTCGTCAATGTCTCTACTCTGCTCGTCGTCAACAAGCGCCAGAAATCCGAGCATTACCCATTAATAAGCAGCCCCGCAAACGCGCTGCAGCATCCGCGTCGATTCAGTCGGAGAGTGTTGCCGAGTTGCAACGGACCACGCTGGGCCTAATAGGGGGAATAGCTCTCCATGCCGGAGTCGAAGGACGGTTCTTGATACACAGGCCGCAGCCGGCGGGTCAGGCGGGGGCGCTCGACCTCCTGGCGGGAATACGCGCGGCCGCCGCCGCCCGTAATTTCAATCGTCGCCCCATGTTTCTCAACCCAACCAAAGAGTTGACGGGCGTTCGGCACCGCCAGCCGCACGCAGCCATGTGAGAGCGCGCGGCCCAGGCCGCGCTCGTAGCTTCCGTGGATCGCGAGCCCACGCGGCGAAAAGAAGATGGAGTAAGGCATCGGCGCCTGATCATATTCATCAGAATGATGATCGGCCTCCATTCGCATGACGCTGTAGGACCCGGTCGGCGTCTCATATCCCCGGCGGCCGCTCGAGATCTTCCACCTGACGGTCTCGCCTTCCGGAGTCACGGCCTCGAGCCGTTGCGCCGCCAGGTCGATGCGGATGCGCACCGCAGCGTCTGCAGGGGCCGCCGTCAACAACACTGCCGCGGCAAGGGCGGCGAATAAACGCGGAACGCTGACCATGTATGAACTAACCACGCGAAGCCCCAATCGTAAAGACGCGCCGTCGGACAGCCCGGTTTTTCAGGGTTTTTGGGTTAACGGCCGCGGCCTCGAGCGCAGCTGAGCTTCAGCTTTTTGCCGAGCTTGCGCCGCGCCAAAATCGCGTCCGGTGGAGGCTCCCGCCGAGGAGTCGCGGCCGAGTTTTCGCCCGGGGGCAAAGAGAAGCTCACGGCAGAGCGCCTGCGCCCTCGCCTTTTCGCGCTTCATCGCTATATTGCCCCGGCTTGCCTCTGGGACGAATCGCCGTGACGCCTCCACTCCTCACCCGCCGCCCGCTGGCGGTTCTTGCGCTGGCGCTCGTCGCCGCGAGCCTCGGCGCTTGCGGCCGACGCGGTCCTCTGGAGCTCCCGCCCGAGACTCAGGCGCGCGGCGCGATCCTGCGAGCGGAAGCGGAAGCGCAGGCGGCGCGAACAGCGCCGCGGCCGTCGCCCGGCGCGCCCGCCCCGTCAGTTCCGCCGCCGCCGATCCCGGGCACAATCGGCAATCGCCCCCCGGCGCAATACCCCTTCCCGCTCGACCCGCTGCTTTAAGCCGATGCATCTCTTCGACTATCGCAACGGCGCGCTCCACGCCGAGGAGATCGCCGTGGAGAAGCTCGCCGACGCGGTGGGCACGCCCTTCTATTGCTATTCGGCGGCGACGATCAGACGCCACTACCGCGTCTTTTCGGAAGCCTTCGCCGGCCTCGACGCCCTCGTCTGCTACGCGGTGAAGGCCAATTCCAACCAGGCCGTGTTGCGCCTTCTTGCGAAAGAGGGCGCAGGCATGGACGTGGTTTCGGCGGGAGAGCTGGCGCGCGCCCGCGCGGCGGGCGTCGCCCCCGAGAAAATCACCTTCTCCGGCGTCGGCAAGACGCGCGACGAAATCGCGGCGGCGCTCGGCGCGGGAATCTTCTGTTTCAACGTCGAGTCGGAGCCGGAGCTCGAAGCCCTGTCGCAGGCCGCGCTCGCGCTCGGGCGTCCCGCGCGCGTGTCGCTGCGCGTCAATCCGGACGTCGACGCGCGCACCCATAAGAAGATTTCCACCGGCCTCGCCGAAAACAAATTCGGCGTGCCGTTGTCGCGCGCGCGCGAAGTTTACGCCTTCGCCTCAAGGCTGAAAGGCATCGAGATCGCCGGCGCCGACATGCATATCGGCTCGCAGCTCACCGATCTCGCACCCTTCGACGAGGCCTTTTCGCTGCTCGCGGAGCTCGTGCGCGACCTGCGCGCCGATGGCTACGCAATTTCGCATGTCGACCTCGGCGGCGGACTGGGCATTCCCTATCACGAAGGCGACGATCCGCAGTCCTACCATCCCGAGAAATACGCTGAGATCGTGCGCCGGCATTTCGGCGGACTCGGTTGCAAGCTGGTGCTGGAGCCAGGACGCCTCATCGTCGGCAACGCCGGCGTGCTCGTCACCCGCGTCATCTATGTGAAGCATGGCGACGCGAAGACCTTCGTAATCGTCGACGCCGGCATGAACGATCTTATCCGCCCGACGCTCTACGACGCCTGGCACGACATCATCCCCGTGCGCCAGAACGCCGATCGGCAAGAGATCGTCGCCGATGTCGTCGGGCCCGTTTGCGAGACGGGCGACTATCTTGCGCATGGCCGAAAGATGTTGGAGCCGCGCGCCGGCGAATTGCTCTGCGTGCTGACGGCGGGCGCCTATGGCGCCGTGCAGTCCGGAACCTACAACACGCGGCCGCTCGTCCCGGAAGTTTTGGTCGACGGCGCGCGCCCCGCCGTCATTCGCAAGCGCCAGAGCGTCGAGGAGATCATCGCGCTTGACAGCGTTCCCGACTGGATCGGATGAGCCGGTCGGGTTGTCTGTGACTTCGTACTGCGGCAGTTTTAGCGTCGTTCTCGCCAGGCTGGCGCAACTTGCATTTTCAGGCAAAGGGAGGATGGCCGATGCTGTTCGCGATCTATTACGAAATGATGCCAGAGCATCGCAACGAAGTTCTCAAGCGTTTCCAGAAACTCGGCGACGCCAATCCGAAGGGGATGAAAGTGATCGGAAACTGGCTTTCCGTCACCCTGCTCGAAGGCTGGAGCATCGTCGAAGCCAATGACGCCGCCGATCTCGGCGCGCTCTTCCATTCCTGGACCGACCTCAACGTCAATCACATCACGCCGGTCTTCGACGAAGACTCCGCGCGCAGCTTCCTTGCAAGCAAGAAATAGCGCGCGGCTCAATACGCCAGTTCTCCGTGAGAGCGGCGATAGTCGCGATACCAGTCGACGAGCGCCGCGACGCCTTCCTCAAGCGACGTCTGCGGGCGGTAGCCCGTCAGCCGCTCGAGGAGGTCGGCGCTGGCGAAGGTGCGCGGCACGTCTCCGGGCTGCATGTCGAGATAATTGCGCTTCGCCTTTTTTCCCAGAACTCTTTCGATCGTCTCGATGAAGTCGAGGAGCTTCACCGGCGCGCCGCGGCCAATGTTGACGACGCGATAAGGCGCCACCGGCGAAACGCTGTCGTCCCCAGCGTCCCGCTCAGGAACGCAATCGATCAGGCGAACGACGCTTTCGACGAGATCAGCGACGTAGGTGAAATCCCGCGACATGTCGCCATGATTATAAATGTCGATCGTGCGGTCGTTCTCGATCGCGTTGACGAATTTCAGCGGCGCCATGTCGGGCCGCCCCCACGGCCCATAGACGGTGAAGAAGCGGAACATCGTCGTCGGGATAGACCACAGATGCGCATAGGAATGCGCCATCGCCTCGCCGGCCTTCTTGGTGGCGGCGTAGAGCGTCAAGGGAAAATCGGTCCGGTCGCTCTCGTGGAATGGCACGGTCGGGCTCGCGCCATAGACCGAACTCGTCGACGCCCACAAAAAATGGCGTGGCTTCAACAGCCGCGCCATTTCCATGACGTTGAAGGCGCCGACGAGATTGGCGTCGACATAGGCGCGCGGATTTTGCAGCGAGTAGCGCACCCCGGCCTGCGCCGCGAGGTGGATGATGACGTCCGGCGCCGCCTGCTCCGCGGCGCGGGTCAGCGCCTCCATGTCCTCCAACATGGCGATCGTGTCGCGATAGCCGTTGGTCCGCAACAGGAGGGACCGGCGCGCCTCCTTGAGGCTCGGATCGTAATAGGGAGTCATCCCGTCGTAGCCGTCGACGAGATGCCCCGCCTCCAACAGGCGCTTCGCGAGATGAAAGCCGATAAAGCCGGCCGTGCCGGTCACGAAGACGCGCATGAGCCGCCATATCCCGTGTGATCAAAGCTTCGCCCTCATGGGGGAAGGCGACCGGCCTGTCAACGCGCCTGCGGGGCCTTCGTTTTCTGCGCCTCAACCCATATGTTTGCGGAAAAAGGAGAAACCGTAATGGTTGGCGGCGCCGACAAGCCCAAGACGATTCACCCGCTCTTCATCCGGGTGACGCATTGGGTGAACGCTTTCGCGATCTTCGTCATGGTGCTGAGCGGCTGGCGCATCTACAACGCCTCGCCGCTCTTTGGTTTCGAATTTCCCAAGGATTTCACGTTGGGCGGCTGGCTCGCCGGCGCGCTCGCCTGGCATTTCGCCGCCATGTGGCTTCTGGCGCTCAATGGATTCGCTTATCTCGCTTACGGCGTCGTTTCGGGCCACTTCCGAAGAAGTTTCCTGCCGATTTCGCTGCCTGGGGCCTTTAGAGACGTCCTTCTCGCGATGCGAGGCGTTCTCACTCATGCGCCCGGCCGCTACAACGCCGCTCAGCGGCTGTTCTACATCGGGGTCGTCCTCGCCGTGACCGTCGCCATCCTGTCGGGCCTCGCCATATGGAAGCCTGTGCAGCTGCAAACGCTGACGGCGGCGATGGGCGGCTATGAGGCGGCGCGCCGCGTGCACTTCTTCGCGATGGCGGCCATCGTCGCCTTCCTTGTCATTCACATCGGACTCGCCTTGAGCGTCAAAGGCATTCTTGCGCCGATGGTCACCGGCCGCGCGGAGGCGCCGCGATGAAGCGTCCCCGCAGCGAACGTCTTTCCGCCTTTCGGCCGCAGATCGCGCAGCTCGAACGCCGGCTTTTTCTCAAGCAAGGCCTGTCGCTTGGCGCGCTGTCGCTCCTCTCCGGCTGCACCCTGAAGGACGACGACGCCGTCGATCGGCTGCTGATCGCGATGTCGCGCTTCAACGATAAAATGCAGGCGGCGCTCTTCGATCCCGCGAAGCTCGCGCCGACCTATTCCGAAGCCGACGTCACAACGCCCTTTCCGTTCAACGCCTACTACGAAGAGAAGGACGTTCCCCGCGTCGACGGCGAGAGCTACCGACTGCAGCTCTCGGGACTGATCGCCGACAAGCGCCCCTGGAGCCTGAGCGCATTGCGCGCGCTGCCGCAGTCGAGTCAGATCACGCGGCTGGTCTGCGTAGAGGGCTGGAGCGCGATCGGCAAATGGCGCGGGGTCACGCTCCGTCATTTCCTTGAGAGAATCGGCGCCGACCTGACGGCGCGTTACGTTGGGTTCAAATGCGCCGACAAATATTATTCGAGCATCGATATGCCGAGCGCGCTGCATCCGCAGACGCTGCTCGCCCTTGACTTTGCGGACGCCAAATACGGCTATCCGCTGCGGCTGCGAATCCCAACGAAACTCGGTTTCAAGAACCCGAAGTTCATCGGCGAGATCTTCGTGACGAACGACTACGCCGGCGGCTATTGGGAGGACAAGGGCTACAATTGGTTCAGCGGCTCTTGACCTCTGCCGGCGCCCGTCTACCTACTCTCGACGCTTTCTCGCCACTTTTTTGACTCTCAATGACCGCCGCGGCAACTGAGTCGGCGCGGGACATCGAGGGAGGACACATGACCAATCGGCGGCCCTGCGTTAACGGCATTCTTGCGGCGGTCCTGTCCGCCAGCATCATTCCTCTGCATGGGGCGCTGGCGCAGGAAAAGACTCCGACCGCGCAGCGGCCGGTCGCGAGGCTTCCTGCGACTCTGCCGGTGAAGAATGAATCGTCTGCAGTCGAGGCGATTAAGCCCGAGGAAACGGAAGCCGCCGACGACGAATGAGCGTCGCCAATGCTTTTAAGGATTCATTAACCAGTTCGACGAACTGCGGCTAACTGCGCGAATTCGGTCATGAAATCACCGCAGCGCAGGCGTGGCGGCGACCTAACTTCATCACCGTTGGGCAGCCTGATGGTCCTCGGGGCGGGCCGATGATTCGGTGGGGGGTCTCACATTTGAGGGGACCATCAAGCGATGAATCAGCGATCCTGCGCAAACGGAATATTGGCTGCGGTATTGTCGGCGAGCTTCCTTCCCATCCACGGCGCGCTCGCCAAAGAAGCGAGATCCGCAAATGCGCCCGGCGCCGCGAAACATGTCGCGAAGAAACCAGCGAAGCCGCCGGCGTCGAAGCATGAAGCGACCAGTCCGTCGCCGGACGCCGACGCGGGAGCGGGCGACAAGCAGTAGCGGCGTCGCCTCGCCGTTGATGCGCTAATAATCGACGGCGACAAGATAGAGACCGTGCGGCGGCGCGACCTGTCCGCAGCGCGCACGGTCTTTCGCCAGAAGCGCCAGCGCAAGATCCTCGACGCGCCACTTGCCGCTGCCGACATGCTCAAGCGAACCGGCCATCGAACGCACCTGATTGTGCAGGAAGGAGCGCGCCGAAGCGACGATCTCGATTCTATCGCCGTCACGGCGCACGTCGAGACGCTCCAGAGTGCGCATCGGCGAATTCGCCTGGCATTCGGAGGCGCGAAACGTGGTGAAATCGTGCCGCCCGACGAGCGACTGCGCCGCTTCATGCATCGCTCGCGCGTCGAGCGGCCGCTTGACGTGCCAGGCGCGGCCCAGATTCACGGCCAGAGGCGCGCGGCGATTTTCGATGACGTAGAGATAATGGCGGCGGAGCGCCGAAAAGCGCGCTTCGAAATCGTCGCCGACCGCGCGCGCCGACAGAACCGCGATGGGGTCGGGCTTCAGATGCGCATTGATCGCGTCGCGCAGCCGATCGGCGCGCCAGTCGCGCGCAAGATCGATATGCGCCACTTGCCCAAGCGCATGCACGCCGGCGTCGGTGCGTCCGGCGCCATGCACGACGGCGCGCGAGCCGCCATTGATCGCCGCGACGGCTTCCTCCAGGCGCTGCTGCACGGAAACGCCATTCGCCTGCCGTTGCCAGCCGACGAAAGGCGCGCCGTCATATTCAATGGTCAGGGCGAAGCGAGGCATGCGAGCGGTCTGAGGCTGGTTGAATTTGCGAATTCTCGTGGGCGAGTTGCGGATTCGCCTCAACGAGGCGAGGCAAGCAAGCGCGAAATATTCTCGACAAACTCCGCCGCGCTCTCGATCGCCAGTTTCGCTTCGGAAAGGCTAACGCTCACGTCATCCCCGATCGCATAGTCGGCCGTCGCCTTGAGATTGTACGCGCGCGCGCCAGAAAGGCGACGAAACGCCGGTCAATGCGCGGTTCTTCCCGTGCGAGTCGCGCGAATTCGCTGCGGACGCCATTGTGACTTTTCGCGGCCTTCCCTGTGCGTTCAAAAATGAGCGCCTGCGCGGCTTGATAGGCGGCAGGATAAGCAGCGCGGCCCGCCGCCTCAGAAAGATCATTGGCGGCAACGATCCGCGCTTCCTTCAAAGACTGTTGCGCCTTGGCAAGATATGCGCCCGTTTCTGGCTGCGTCACAGGTCGACGCCGTCGCGCCGAATCTCATGCATGATCGGCGTGCGTGCGTCATAGGCTCCGGCGGAGAATGGGAGCGCGTTGATCACGGCTCCGGTGTCGTAAAGAATGTCGGTCTCGATTTCGGCAAGACGTCCGCTTTCTTGCCAAAAACTTTCCGGTTCTCTCAGAAAAACCGCGATGTCGTAGTCGGAATCCGGCCGCGCATCGCCCCGCGCGCGAGAGCCGAACAACACGGCGCGCTCCAGCCGCTCGCCAAAGGTCCGAGCGACCGCGGCGTGGAATCGTGAGAGTATCGGATCGGCGGGCGCCACTTTCGTCATGTGGTGAGCCTTACATGTTCACAGTTAATTTCACACCTTATTTCCGTGTGGTGTAAAGACCCGATTTACAAGGGTCGCCGTCGCCTGCCGCCGGCGCAAGAGCGACGCCCTTCACGAGCTTGCGGCCGCGCGCGAATTCTTCGAAATCCATCTCGCCCTTGCCGGCGCGCTGCACGCGCAGCAGCCGCAGCGCGCCCGCGCCGCAGGCGATGAGGCCGTCACCATCGAGCGCCGCGCCTGGCGCGCCCTTCCCCTGCTCGACGCGCGTGCGCAAGACCTTGACGCGCTCGACGCCGTGGCCGAGGTCGGCTTCGAAAAAAGCGCCGGGAAAAGGCGAAAGGCCGCGCACGAGATCGTGCAGCTCTTGCGCCGGCCGACGCCAGTCGATCCGCGCCTCGGCTTTTTCGATCTTCTGCGCGTAGCAGGCCCCCTCATCGGACTGCGGCGTGAACTGCAGTTCGCCCTTCGCGAGCAGATCGAGAGCGTCGGCCATCAGCGGCGCGCCCAGCTCCGCGAGACGATCATGCAGCTCGCCCGCGGTCGTCTCCGCGTCGATCGGCGTTTTCGCCGTCAACGCGACCGGGCCGGTGTCGAGACCGGCCTCCATCTTCATCACCACGACGCCGCTCTCGGCGTCGCCCGCCATGATCGCGCGCTGGATGGGCGCCGCGCCGCGCCAGCGCGGCAGCAGCGAGCCGTGAAGATTGAGGCAGCCGTATCGCGGCGCGTCGAGGATCGGCTGAGGCAGCAAGAGGCCATAAGCGGCGACGACCGCGACGTCGGATTCCAGCGCCGCGAAATCCGCCTGCGCCTCGGCGCTCTTCAGGCTCTTGGGCGCGCGAACCGGGAGGCCGAGGCTTTCAGCCAGAAGCTGGACGGCAGACTTCTTCTCCGCCATGCCGCGTCCGGCGGGACGCGGCGGCTGCGTATACACCGCCACGATCTCGTGGCCGCGGGCGGCGATTTCCTTCAGCAGAAGGGCCGCGAATTCCGGCGTGCCCATGAAGACGACGCGCATTTTATCGCGCAATCGTCAGGCCTCGGCTTTTTCCGGCTGATGCTCCGCGGCCGCGCGCCGCTGGGCGGCGATCTCGTCGTAGCGCGCCGCCTTGTTGAACTTCTTGACGACGCGCTCGCGCTTCAGGCGCGACAGATGATCGATGAAGAGACCGCCCTCGAGGTGATCCAGCTCATGCTGCACCACGGTCGCGAGCAGCCCGTCCGCGTCGAATTCCTGGGTCGCGCCTTCCCGGTCGAGATGACGCAGGCGCACCCGCGCGGGGCGCTTCACGTCTTCGAAATAGTCGGGCACCGAGAGGCAGCCTTCCTGATAGACGCTCAGCTCCTCGGAGGCCCAGACGATTTCCGGATTGATCAGGAAAAGCGGCGAGCGGGTCTCCTCGGTCTTGCCGACGTCGACGACGACGATCCGCTTGGCCACGGCGACCTGGATCGCGGCCAGGCCGATGCCGGGCGCCTCGTACATCGTCTCCAGCATATCGTCGAGCAGACGCCGCACCGCCGCGTCGACCTCGTTGATGGGTTCGGAGACCTTCCGCAGCAGCGGGTCGGGAAGCGTGATGATCGGCAGAATGGCCATTTCTGTTCGCCGTGCTCTTTGCGTGCCCATGAGATAGGCGCGCCCGGGGCGTCCGTCAAATCTAAGGGTGGCGCCGCGTCTTTGCCTAGCCGGGAAAGGCGGCTAACATGCAAGCGCCAATAACGCCGCCGCGCGGAGCGGCGCGCCACGGGAGAGCGCGCCATGTCTTTGCTGATTTTTCTGGGCCTCGCCGCCGCCGTCGCCTTTTGGCTGGTCGGCGTTTACAACGGCCTCGTCGCGCTGCGCCAGCGCAGCAAGCAGGCCTTTTCCGACGTCAATGTGCAGCTCAAGCAGCGCCACGACCTCGTGCCAAATCTCGTCGAGACGGTGAAGGGCTACGCCGCCCACGAGAAAAGCACGCTCGACGACGTGATCAAGGCCCGCAACGCCGCCGTGGCCGCACACGGTCCGACGCAGCAGGGCGCGGCCGAGGGCGCGCTCACCGGCGCGCTGTCGCGGCTGATTGCGCTTTCCGAAGCCTATCCGGATCTGAAGGCGAACCAGAATTTTCAGCAGCTGCAAAGCGAGCTGTCCGACATCGAAAACAAGATCTCCGCGGCGCGGCGGTTCCTCAACAATACGGTCGCCGAATATAACGCCACGCGGGAAGGCTTTCCGGGTTTCCTCATCGCGCAACGCTTCGGCTTCGATCCGCTCGACTATTTCGAGCTTGACGAGTCGGAGCAGCGGGCTGTCGAAGCGCCGCCGAAGGTGCAGTTCTAGGCGGGAGGGCGAACGCGCGCTCCTTCTCCCCTTGTGGGAGAAGGTGGCCCTCGCGCAGCGAGGGTCGGATGAGGGGTAATCAGACGGAACCAAGCAAGCCATGCGCGGCATTCCCCGCAACGTGATGCTGAGCTTAGCGAAGGTTCAGCGCGCAAATGCAGTGAAGGCAGAGACGATCATTTGGCGCGCTCTGCGGGCCCGCCGGGAGCAGTTGAAATTTCGTCGTCAAGTTCCAATCGGCAATTATATCGCGGATTTCGTTTGTTTCGAGCGTCGAATTGTCATCGAGGTCGACGGTCCGTCACACGACACGGATGAACAACAGAGGCGCGATGAAAGCAAGGAACGTTGGTTTCGCAGTCAAGGCTTTCTTGTTTTGCGACTGCAGAACGACCTCGTGATAGGCTCGCCCGAAATCGCGGTCCGTAAAATCATGGAAGTGGCCAACCGACGCACCCCTCATCCGGCCGGCTCCGCCGGCCACCTTCTCCCACAAGGGGAGAAGGATCGCGGCCAACTTTTGGAGTAGCGCCTCACCGGCGAGCAGGAACACCATGTTCAAAGCCTACGGCCTTTATTCCCACATCCGCGCCAACGAACTGCGTTCGGGCTTTCTGCTTGCCGGCTTCGTCGTTCTGCTTCTGGCGCTGATGTTCTCCTTCGCGCTGCTGATCGAGGCGATGAGCGCGCGGCCCGGCGCGCCCTTCAATTACATCCTGGCGCTCGCCGTCGACGATTTGAAGCGCGGCTGGCCGATCGGCGTCATCGCGGCGGGCGCCTGGTTCGCGATCGCCTTTCTCTTCCACCAGAGGATGATCGACTACGCCACGGGCGCCGCGAATCTGTCGCGGGCGGAATCGCCGCGCATTTACAATCTGCTCGAAAACCTGTGCATCTCGCGGGGCGTGCCGATCCCCGCGCTGCAGATCGTCGAGAGCGACGCGCTCAACGCCTACGCCTCGGGACTGAAGGAAGGACAATACAAGATCGCGGTGACCCGCGGTCTGACGCGATATCTGACCGACGCCGAGCTTGAGGCCGTGCTCGCGCATGAACTGACTCACATCCGCAACCGCGACGTTCAATTGCTGGTGATCGCCGTGATCTTCGCCGGCATCTTCGCCTTCGTCGCTGATCTGACGATCCGCCGCTGGGATTTCCCTTTCGGCTTCTCGCCGCATCGTCCTGAGCGGGACGACGGCCGGAGAGGCAATGGCGGCGCGGCGCTCGCCATTCTGATCGCGCTCTTCATCATCGCGCTGAGCTGGGGCGCCTCGGTGCTGATCCGCTTCGCGCTGTCGCGCTCGCGCGAATTTTTGGCCGACGCCGGCAGCGTCGAATTGACCAAGAACCCCGACGCGATGATCTCCGCCTTGCGCAAGATCGAAGCGCGCGCGACGATCCCCACCATGCCATCGCGCATGCAATATTTCTTCATTGAGTCGCCGGCGGTCCACCCCGCGTCCGGCTGGCTCGCGACCCATCCGAGCGTCGACGCGCGCGTCGCGGCTCTCGTCAAATTCGCCGGAGGCCGCGACGTTGCCGTCGCGTCGCTTGCTGGAGAAGAACCCGTCGCGATCGACGCCCCCCGCGCGGCTGACGCGTCCTTCCTGCCGAAGAACGGACGCACGCCGCTCTGGCCGCCGCGTGGTCCGTGGGGCGCAAGACGCTGATCATCCGGCGGCGCTGGAAGCCGCCTGAGCGACGCGCGCCTTCAGGAATTCGATCGCCTTCATTCGCGACTGGCGCGCCTCGGGAAGAAAACTCATCAGCTGCCACGCGTGAGGGACGCAGGGCCAGGTCTCGAGCCGCGCGTCGACCCCCGCCGCTCGCGCACGCGCCACGAGCCGCGTCGAATCGTCCCTCAGCGCCTCGTCCGCGCCGACGTGAACGAGCATCGGCGGCAGGCCGGAAAGGTCCGCGTAGATCGGCGACGCGAGCGGATTTCTGGCGCTCTGCCGGCCGAGCGCCGCGCGGGCGCCGAGCAGAATGTCCTTGCGCGTAAATAGGGGGTCGCGCTCTTCGTTCTCGCGCGCCGAGGCGCCGGTCGCGGCGAGATCGACCCATGGCGAGGACAGCGCCGCGGCGACCGGCGGCCGCAAGCCTTCGTCGCGTATGCGCAGCATCAGCGACACCGCAAGGCCGCCGCCAGCGGAATCGCCGACGATGACGACGGACCCCGGCCGCGCCTCTATGAGGCTCCGATAGGCGCGCAGGACGTCCTCCAGCGCGGCGGGAAAGACATGTTCGGGCGCGAGCCGATAGGCCGGCGTGAACACGTCGAATCCCGCGCGGGCGAACTCTCGCGCGGCGTAGCGAAAGAGCCGCGGCGAACCGATGAGAAAGGCGCCGCCGTGAAGATAGAACAAAGTCGCGACGGCTGAGGCCCCCGCGCAAGGCAGCCAGTCGCCGGAAATCTGCGGCGCGAAAGGCGCGCGGCGTTCGGGAGAGATCGCTTCGACGAGCGACTGGAGGCGGCGCAGCGGCGCCGTCAGCGACAGGACTCGCGGCTTGACGAAGCGGCGAAGGAATGCGGCTGTCCGCCGCGTCGCGGCGCTCGCGCCGCCGGTCATTTGCCCGCGGCTGGCTTCGGCGACTCGGATGCGCCGAGATAGTCGAGCGAGGGATCGTTCAGCCCCGCTTCCCGCGACTTGTCGCGCCACTCCCGCGCCTCGGTGGGATTGGCGTCGACACCGAGCCCTTGGGCGAGAATATGCGCAAGACGGTTCTGCGCCACGGCGTTGCCCTTCGCCGCCGCCTTTCGAAACCATTGCACGGCGGCGGCGGGATCGCGCGTCACCCCCACGCCATTGAACTGGAGAACCGCGTATTCGACCATCGCCGGCGCGAAGTCGAGTTCGGCGGCGCGCTTGAACCACTCCGCGGCTTCGCGCTCGTCCTTGGGAACGCCTCGACCAGTCTTGAAGAGCACGCCCAGCGCGTAGAGCGAGTCCGCGTCGCCCTTCGCCCCCGCGCGGCGGAAATAGTCCGCCGCTTTGCCGAAGTCCGATGGCGCGCCCTCGTTTTCTAGCGCAAGCTCGCCGAGGAGATGAAGAGCGGCGGGATGATCCTGCGCCGCCGCCTTTTCGAGATAGGCGCGGGCGGTTACGCGGTTCTTCGGCGCGCCGGCGCCGTTGAGCGCCGCGGCGCCGTAGAGATAGGCCGCTTCCGTGTCGCCGGCGTCCGCGCCTTTCTTGAACCACTCCATCGCGGCGGAGAGATCGCGCCCCACGCCGGCGCCTTCGAGATAAAGCTGGCCGACCAGGGTCAGCGCCGCCGCGTCCTTGGGATTGGCGGCGATGCGCTTCCTCGCCTCCTTCATCGCGGCGGAATAGTCGCCGCGCTGATAGGCGCCAAAGGCGAGATCGGGCGCCGGCGCATTGGCGGCGAGCGCGGCAGGCGCCAGAATGGCGATGATGGCGAGCGTCGCGAGGAAGCGTTCAGTCTTCGCCCTCATCCTGAGGCGCGAGCGAAGCGAGCCTCGAAGGACGAGGGCGAATTGAGCAAAAATAATGAGCGGCTTCCTCGTCCTTCGAGACGACCCCTCCGTGGTCTCCTCAGGATGAGGAAGCCTTTCACTCGATCGCCCGCCGATCATTCCTGCCCTCCCTTAAGCCGCTTCTGCGCATCCGCCACGGCGGCCGCAGGTCCGCGCGCGTCGCTCCAGACCGCATCGTCGAGCAGAACGAAGTCGGCGCCCGCTTCGGCGAGCGTCGCCACATCGTCGAGCGTCGCGGCGCGGGCGACGCAGGGCGTGTTGAAAAGCTCCGCCCACCAGGCGACGCGCTCAACGAGCGCTTCGTGGTCAAGATCCGAAAACATCACATAGTCGGCGCTTAGCTCGCCAGCGCGCATGGCGTCGTCACGCGTGTCGAGATCGCCGGCGCCGACGATATAGCGCGGCGACAATTTCTTGATGGCGTCGGCGAGCGCTTCGCCGGAGCCGGCGACATGCGCCCCGTCGGCCCCGGCCCGAAGCGCGACATTGGGCGCCGCCGCGACGAGCACCGCGACGCCTTTTTCTTGCGCGGCGGGCGCCAGTGCGCGCACGATCGCTTCCTGGCCGCGTTCGTCGCCATCCGCGAAACGAATGAGCAGGCTCGCGACGTCGCCGGCCCCGAGCGCCTCGTCGAGCGCAGGCGCAAAGGCCGCCGCATCGGCAAGCAGCGGGGTCGCGAGGTAGAGTCGCGCAGAAATGTCGTTCATTTGTCCTTCAACCTGTCGAGCCAGGCTTGCGCGGCCGCGCGCACATTGTCCGGCGCCGTGCCGCCGTAGCTCCTGCGGCTCTGCACAGAATTCTCCACCCCCAGCACTTCGAACACCTCGGCGCTGATGCGCGGCTCGACGCTCTGCATCTCTTCGAGCGACAGATCCTCGAGGCCTGCGCCGCGCGCTTCGGCGAGCGCGACGATGCGCCCTGTGACATGGTGCGCCTCGCGGAACGGCAGCGACAGCGCGCGCACAAGCCAGTCGGCGAGATCGGTCGCGGTGGCGTAGCCGGCGCCGGCGGCGGCCCTCATCCGCGCGCGATCGACGCGCATGTCGCGCACCATGCCGGCGACGGCGGCGATGCAGATCGACAGCGTGTCGAGCGCGTCGAAGGCGCCTTCCTTGTCTTCCTGCATGTCCTTCGAATAGGCGAGCGGCAGTCCCTTCATGACGACGAGCAGCGCGACGAGCGCGCCGATGACGCGGCCGGATTTGCCGCGCGCGAGTTCGGCGGCGTCGGGATTGCGCTTCTGCGGCATGATCGACGAGCCGGTGGTGAATTTGTCGGAGAGCGCGATGAAGCCGAATTGCGGCGTGGTCCAAAGCACGATCTCTTCGGCGAAGCGCGACAGATGCGTGGCGCAGATCGCCGCCGCGCTCAGCGTCTCCAGGACGAAGTCGCGATCCGAGACGCTGTCGAGCGAATTCGCGGTCGGTCTATCGAAGCCGAGCGCTTGCGCCGTCTTCGCCCGATCGATCGGAAAGCTCGTTCCGGCGAGCGCCGCGGCGCCGAGCGGACATTCGTTAAGGCGCGCGCGCGCGTCGTGCAGCCGCCCGCGGTCGCGCGCGATCATTTCGACATAGGCGAGGAGATGATGGCCGAGCGTCACCGGCTGCGCCGACTGCAGATGCGTGAAGCCCGGCATAACGCTCGCCGCCTCCTCCAGCGCGCGCGTCGCAAGCGCCAGCTGCAGATCGGCGAGCTCGAGGTCGAGCGTGTCAATCTGATCGCGGATGTAAAGGCGGAAATCCGTGGCGACCTGGTCGTTACGGGAGCGCGCGGTGTGCAAACGGCCGGCAGCCGGACCGATGAGTTCGGCAAGGCGCGACTCGACGTTCATGTGAATGTCTTCGAGCGCGCGGGAAAATTCGAAGCGCTCGCTCTCGATTTCCGCTTTGACCCGCTCCAGTCCATCGGCGATCTTCGCCGCGTCGTCGCGCGAAACGATTCCCGTTTCGCCCAGCATCGCGACATGCGCCAGCGAGCCGCGGACGTCCTGCAGTCCGAGGCGCTTGTCGAAGTCGATTGAGACGTTGATCGCCTCCAGAACCGCATCGGTTGCGCTTTGGAAGCGTCCGCCCCATATCTTGCTCGTCATTTTTAGCCCCGGAGCCTGCGCCTCATGCCGAAACCGCCGCCGCCGAAGCGATCGTTCCTGTTTGTCGCGAAGGCGGCCTTGATAACCATGGCGGCGGGCGTGGCGCTTCTATACGTGATCGGCAGCATGGGCGGCAAGAAACCGCCTGCAAGCGCCATCAAGGAAGGCGCGCCCGCCGGAACGGCCGATCAGAGCGCGGCTCCGGCGCCCGACGTCAGCGCCGCCTGCGCGACATCGGCCAGGATCGCGGCCAATGTGAAAGATCTTGCGAAGGGCGAAGTCGCGGCGATGACCATCGCCACAAAGCCGCAGCCGCTGACCGATTACGCCTTCGAGGGGCCCGACGGCGCGCCGGTGTCGCTCGGCTCGTTCAAAGGCAAGACGGCGCTCCTCAACATCTGGGCCACCTGGTGCGTGCCCTGCCGCGCCGAGATGCCGGCGCTCGACCGGCTGCAGGAAGCCTTCGCCGGTCAGAACTTCCAAGTGGTCGCGGTGAACGTCGACACGTCACGCCTCGAACGGCCGAAGGCTTTTCTCGCTGAGACCGGCGTCAAGTCGCTGACCTTTTACGGCGATCCGAAGGCCAATATTTTCTTCGAGATGAAGCAGGCGGGCAAAGCCCTGGGCCTGCCGACCACGCTGCTGATCGGCCCTGACGGGTGCCAGATCGGGCTGATGAACGGTCCCGCCGCCTGGGACAGTCCCGAGGCCAAGGCGCTGATCTCGCGCGCGCTGGAGTCAGCTCCGAATTAATCGTCACGTCGGCATCCCCGCCGCGGGCTAGCGCTCTAGCTTCGTGCGGAGGCCGATACGGCTGTTTTCAAAAAAGGGGAGATCGGCGAATGCATGTTTCGATTGACCAGGCGGACAAAGCGATCGCCGCCGCGCGCCGGAAGGCGATCGAGCTGAAAACCCAGATGTGCATCGCCGTCGTCGACTCCGGCGGCGTTCTCAAAGCCTTCGAACGGATGGACGACGCCTGGGTCGGCAGCATCGACATCGCGATGAAAAAGGCGAAGACCGCCGTCTTCTTCGGCATGCCGACCGGCCAGATCGGCAAGCTCTCGCAGCCCGGCGGCCCGCTCTACGGCATCGAGCATTCGAACGACGGGCTCATCACTTTCCCCGGCGGACTCCCCATCGTCGACGCTGACGGCGTCATGATCGGCGCCATAGGGGTCAGCGGCTCCTCAGTGGAAAATGATCATGCGGTCGCGCAGGCGGGCGTCGAGACGCTCGGGGTCTGCGACCTGCCTGAGCATCCCTGGCGCACCTGACCGGCGCCTATTGGCGACGCGGCTTCTTCTGCTTCTTCCGCGTCGAGCGGGGCTCCGTGGCCCTGCTGGTGGGCGTCGCGCGCTGATCGGACGGGGGCGTCGCGACCGGCGCAGCTGGCGGCGGCGCGGGCGGGGCGGCTTCCTGCGGCGGCGGCGGCGCGGCGTCTGATTGGGGCGGCGGCGCCGTTGGTTCAGGTTCTGACGGCGGCGCGCCCGGCGCACCGCTCTCTTCGACCGGCTGCGCGTCCGGCGCGGGCGGCGGCGAGCGCGAGGCGGCGAGCCACCATGACGCGGCCGCCAGCGTCAGGATCGCGAGCGCGACCAGGAATGCGATGCCCCCGCCGCCGCCGCCTCCACCGGCGCGCCGCGGCGGTGGCGGATCGGCTGCGGGCCGGGGCGGCGGCGTCTGCACGCTTTTCTTCGTGAGGAGAGGCGGCCGGCGCCCAGGCGAATCCGGGTTAACGCCGCGATACTGGCTCCATACCCACGCGGCGGGCGGCGTCTCGCCGCTTCCATCATTTCGAGAATCCGACATTGGCCCCTCCTCCAAAGACGATTGTCTGCGCCAGCCGCTCGCGTCATGTTGACTCGCGGTCGCGAGCCTCACAAGTGCGGTTGCAAACACGTCGGTCAACGCGACACGGCCGCGAAAAGCGCGCTATCTAGACTGAGCCTTACCTTCATCGAGAGCGAGATTGGCATGACCATTAAAGCTGGAGACCGACTTCCCGACGTAAAGCTGACCGTGATGGGCAAGAATGGGCCCGAGTCGGTTAACACAAAGGACTATTTCGCCGGACGCCGGGTGGCGCTCTTCAGCGTTCCCGGAGCTTATACGCCGACCTGCCATAAGAAACATCTGCCGGGCTTCATCGCCAAGGCGGATGAAATCAAATCGAAGGGCGTCGACGCCGTGGCGGTCACGGCGGTCAACGACATCTTCGCGCTGGACGCATGGCTCAAGGAGTCTGGCGGCGGCGGCAAGATCGACGCGCTCGCGGACGGCTCGGCGACCTTCGCCAAGGCGCTCGGGCTCGAACTCGATCTCACCGAGCCCGGACTGGGCGTGCGCGGCAAGCGCTACTCGGCGCTGATCGACGACGGCGTCGTCAAATGGATCAATGTCGAGGACAATTCAGGCGAGGCGACGGTGTCCACGGCCGAAGCGACGCTCGCCCGTCTCTAGCTCGCCCTGAGACGCGGACGTTCGCCTATTGGCGCGTCCGCGTCCGCGGCCTCTCTTCGCGGCGACCGGCTCAGCGTTGCGCAGATTGCGTGAGCGCCGCGACGCCAGGCAGCGTCTTGCCCTCGAGCCATTCAAGGAAAGCGCCGCCGGCCGTCGACACATAGGAAAATTCCTGCGCGGCATGCGCCTGATTGAGCGCCGCGACCGTGTCGCCGCCGCCGGCGATCGAGAGCAGCTTGCCTTCAACGGTGAGCCGCGCCGCCGTCTGCGCAACGGCGTTCGTGCCCTCATCGAAGGGCGGCAGTTCGAACGCGCCGAACGGACCGTTCCAAACGAGCGTCTTGCACTTGGCGAGCAGCGACTCGACATGGGCGATCGACTTCGGGCCCACGTCCAGGATCATGTCGTTTTCGCCGACGTGATCGACCGAGACGATGTGCGAGGGCGCGTGCGCCTCGAACTTCTGCGCCACCGTGGCGTCGATCGGCAGAACGATCTTGCAGCCCACCTTCTCGGCCTTGGCGAGTATGTCGCGCGCGGCCCCGGCGAGATCATGTTCGCACAGCGACTTGCCGACGGCCTTGCCTTGCGCGGCGAGGAAGGTGTTCGCCATGCCGCCGCCAATGACGAGGTAATCGACCTTCTCGACGAGATTGCCCAGGAGTTCGAGCTTCGTCGAGACTTTCGCGCCGCCAACGATCGCCATTACAGGCCGCTGCGGGCTGGCGAGCGCCGATTGCAGCGCTTCGAGCTCCGCCTGCATGGCGCGCCCGGCGAAGGCCGGCAGTTTGTGCGTTATGCCCTCCGTGGAGGCGTGGGCGCGATGCGCCGCCGAAAAGGCGTCGCTGACGAAGATGTCGCCATTCTTCGCGAGCGCCTGCGCGAATTCCTCGGCGTTCTTTTCTTCGCCTTTATGAAAGCGCGTGTTCTCGAGCAGCGCGACGTCGCCGTCCTTGAGCGCGCCGACGATGCGCGCGGCGTCCTCTCCAACGCAATCTTCAGCGAAGGCGATCTTGCGTTTGAGATAATGTTCAAGGGCCGGGACGACATGGCGCAGCGAGTCCTCGTCGACGCGCTGTCCCTTCGGCCGCCCGAAATGCGACAGCAGAATGATCCTGCCGCCTTTTTCCGCGATCTCATTGATCGTCGGAAGCGCGCGCTCGATGCGCGTCGCGTCGGTGACGCGGCCTTCCTCCATCGGCACGTTGAGATCGACGCGCAACAGCACGCGCTTGCCCCTGACGTCGGCGTCGTCGAGTGTGCGGAAGGCGGTCATAGCAGACGTTCCAATCACAGCTTGAAAAAGAGACGCGGACCGTGAGGCCCGCGTCACAATGATTGCGGTGAGCTTAGAGGAGCTTTCCGATCACGCTCGCCACATCACTCATGCGGCCGGAGAATCCCCACTCATTGTCGTACCAGGACAGGATCGACACGAGATTGCCGTCAAGGACCTTGGTCTGGTCGAGATGGAAGCAGGAAGACAGCGGGTTGTGGTTGAAGTCGATCGAAACGAGCTTCTCGTTCGTATAGCCGAGCACGCCCTTGAGCGGACCGTCGGCCGCCGCCTTGATCGCGGCGTGCACCTCGTCCTTCGTCGTTGGGCGCTTGGCCACGAATTTCAGATCCACGGCCGAGACATTTGGAGTCGGCACGCGGATGGCGTAGCCGTCGAGTTTGCCGTTGAGCTCCGGCAGCACGAGTCCGACGGCTTTCGCCGCGCCCGTCGACGTCGGGATCATCGACAGCGCCGCCGCGCGGGCGCGATAGAGATCCTTGTGCATCGTGTCGAGTGTCGGCTGATCGCCCGTATAGGAGTGGATCGTCGTCATGATCCCCTTCTCGATGCCAATCGCTTCATGCAGCACCTTGGCGACCGGCGCGAGGCAGTTCGTCGTGCAGGACGCGTTGGAGATGACGAGATGGTCCTTCGTGATCTTGTCGTGATTGACGCCGTAGACGACCGTAATGTCGGCGCCGTCCGCGGGCGCCGAGACGAGCACGCGCTTCGCGCCCGCATCGAGCAGCAGCTTCGCCTTGTCGCGCGCGGTGAAAAGGCCGGTGCATTCCAGCGCAACGTCGATATTGAGGTCCTTGTAAGGAAGCTCCGCCGGATTCTTGATGGCGGTCACTTTGATCGGCCCGCGGCCGACGTCGATCGTGTCGCCGGCGACTTTCACCTCATGCGGGAAGCGGCCATGCACGGAATCATAGCGAAGAAGATGCGCATTGGTCTCGACAGGGCCCAGATCGTTGATAGCGACGACTTCGAGGTCCGTGCGTCCGGTCTCGATGATATAGCGCAGGATGTTCCGGCCGATGCGCCCGAACCCATTGATCGCCACTCTCACGCTCATTTGGAAAATCTCCTTGCGGCGCCGGAATTGTCGGCCCCCGCCCGTCAAGCCTGCGGCCCTAGCTGCGAGCGTGTGATAGCACCTCGCGCCCCCCTGTCAACGCGGGCCGCCGCGCGATTTGGCGCGGTTTGGATTTGCGCGATTCATGCTAGGAACAGGCTGGCAAGCGAATCGCCCGGCGCGTTCGCCGCGCCCGAAAGCCATGCAACTCCCGCGACCGGCGATGAACCATTCAGATAAGCGCGACGACGAAAACGCCAAGAGGCTGGAGGCCTCGGTAGCCGAGCTGCAGACAGCGCTCGCGCAGCTGGAGCGAACCGTCGCCGCAAAGCTCGAAGACGAAGTCTCCAGCGCCGAGCTCGAAGAAGAACTCGCCATCATGCAGGACGACCGATCGCGCCTCGCGCTCGATCTGGATGCAGCGCTCACGCGGCAGAACGCGCTGGAAAAGAGCCGCGACGAGGTGCTGCGTCGCCTCGAAACGGCGAGCGAAGGCGTCGCCGCCGCCCTCGGCGCGGCGGGCGTCGCCCCTACTCAAGAGGACTGACATGGCCGCCGTCGTCGTCTCCATCGCCGGCCGCACCTATCGCATGTCTTGCGACGACGGCGAGGAGCAGCGCATCGAAGAGCTCGCCCAGTTCGTCGAAAGCAAGATTCAGTCGATGCGCGAGAGCTTCGGCGAGATCGGCGAGCAGCGCATCATCGTCATGGCGGCGCTCACCATCGCCGACGAAGCGAAGGAGGCCCGCGCAAAAGCGATATCGAAGGACGCCGAGATCGCTGCGCTGCGCGCCGAACTCGAAGCCGCACGCAAGGCGAACGACTCGCTGTCGGCGCGCGCGGCCCAGGCGCTCGCGGACGCCACGCGCCGGATCGTGAAGCTCAACGGCGAGCTGTCCCAGCCCGCCGCGTCGCCGGACGGGATTTTCTAGACCGTCAACGCGGTCTTACTTCGTCTCGCCCCAGTCCTCGATGCTCGGATCGCGCTTGGCCTTTTCGAGATTGTCCGCCTGTTCCGACAGTTGGTAGTTGCGGTTTTGAGCCGCCATCGCCTCGGCGCCGTCCTTCAAGATCGCGATCTTCATCTGCTCGGTGGCGAGGCGATTGAGTTCGTTGATCCATTGATTGAGGTTGAGCATCAACTTGCGTTTGCGCTCGCGCTGAATCTCGTGCGACGAATCATTGTTTTCCGATAGCGCCAGCTCTTCCTGAGTCTCCGCGATCATCGCATCGAACTTCTTTACGTTTTCCTCGGAGCCGGCCGTTTCCGCCTCGGCGCGCGCCTTCTTGAGATTGTCGAGGCCGTTCTGCAGCCATTTCGTCTGAATTTTGATGAGCGAGTCGCGCGCCACGCCGCTGAGGGTCAAGGAATTCGGAATGGGGAAATATTGGCCGAGCGGCGCGGCCTCGGCTGGCGCCGTCCAGCCTGCGCAGCCGAGCGCGGCGGCGAAAACGGAGCCGATGAGCAACGTGCGGACGCTCGCCGCACGGCGAATGAAGGCCATGATTTCTCTCCCTGGAAACCGCGCTTTTCGCGCACTGTTCTGATGGCAAACTGAGCCATCGCTTGATGTCTGGCAAGTCCCGGCGCTCCCTTGCGCGCGGAAAACCCTGCGCCGCGCTTGACTGGCGCCGTTCTTTCGCGCGAGCCTAGGCGGGCCGGGGGAGCCCTGCCGGAGGCGCGCCGCTATGCGCCGCCAAGGGGCTGAGAGGCCGCAGAAAGCGCCGCGAGGCGCGGGCGCGGCGACCCTTCGAACCTGATCCAGTTGAGACTGGCGGAGGGATGGTGTCAGCGCATATCGCAGAAAGGCGCCGTTCGTGCTGGCGCGCGTAATCGGCGCCGGCGTCGCCGGCCTTTGCGCGGCCGACGCCCTCGCGCGAAAGGGCGTCGACGTCGAGATCGTCGAACGCGAGCCGGCCGCCGGCCTCGGCTGCTCGCGCTTCGCCGGCGGCATGATCGCGCCCTGGTGCGAACTGGAAAGCGCCGAGCCGCTGGTCGCGACTCTCGGCGAAGAGGCGCTCGACTTCTGGTCGCGCGAGCTCAGCGTCGCCACGGTCGCCGGCAGCCTCGTCGTCGCGCCCGCCCGCGAGCGCGCCGAACTCGCCGACTTCGCGCGGCGCACGCGCCATTTCGAGGCGCTGGATGGCAACGCAATCGCGGCGCTTGAGCCGGATCTGGCGGGGCGCTTCGACGCGGCGCTTTTTTTCCCGCAAGAAGCGCATCTCGATCCACGCGCGGCGCTTGCCGCGCTGACGCAGCGTCTCGCGAAGGCGCCGAATGTGACGCTGCATTTTCAGCAGGACGCCGCGGCGCTGGCGACGATCCCCGACTGGACCATCGACTGCCGCGGCTTCGCGGCGCGCGACGCGCTTCCCGGCTTGCGCGGCGTGAAGGGCGAAATGCTGATCCTGCGCAGCGAGGAGATTTCCCTGGCGCGCCCGGTGCGCATGCTGCATCCGCGACGACCGGTTTATGTCGTGCCTCGCGGCGACGGGCTGTTCATGATCGGCGCGACGATGATCGAGAATGAGGAGCGCGCGCGGGTCACAGCGCGCTCGGTCGTCGAACTCGTCAATTCGGCCTTCGCGATCCACCCGGCTTTCGCGGAAGCCGAGATCGTCGAGATGGGCTCGGACCTGCGACCCGCCTTCGCGGACAATCTGCCGCGCCTTTTGAAGCGCGGTCGCACACTCTATATCAATGGCTTCTACCGCCACGGGTTCCTGCTTGCGCCGGCGCTGGCGCGCCGCGCGGCGGAGGTCGTCGTGAGCGACGCATATTTCCCAGAGGTGATGGATGATGATTCAAATCAACGGCCGCCCGCAGGATGTCCGCGCGACGACGTTGCAAACGCTGCTGCTCGAACTGGGATATGACGAAAAGACGGTCGGCACCGCTCTGAACCAGGAGTTCGTGCGCGCCAAGGATCGCGCCGAGACGCCGCTGCGCGAGGGCGACGCGGTCGAGATCGTGACGCCGCGGCAGGGCGGGTGAGCGAGTTGGCGAATGAATGATCGGGTGACGCTTTACGACGTCGCGCTGTCGTCGCGGCTGCTGCTCGGCACCGCGCGCTATCCGTCGCCGGCCATTCTCGCCGAGGCGATTCGCGCGTCAGGCTGCGAGATCGTCACCGTATCGCTGCGCCGCGAAGCCGGCGGCGCGCGCGGGGGCGAGAGCTTCTGGAGCCTGATCCGCGACATCGGCGTGCGCGTGCTGCCGAACACGGCCGGCTGCCGCACGGCGAAGGAAGCGATCGCCACCGCCCAGATGGCGCGCGAAGTTTTCGCGACCGACTGGATCAAGCTCGAGGTGATCGGCGAGGAGGACACGCTGCAGCCCGACGTTTTCGGGCTCGTCGAAGCGGCCCGCGCGCTGGCGGACGACGGTTTCAAAGTCTTTCCCTATACGACGGACGATCTCGTGGTGGCGGAGAAGCTGCTCGACGCCGGCTGCCGCGTGCTGATGCCTTGGGCCGCGCCGATCGGCTCCGGTCGCGGCGTCAACGACGCCTTCGCCTTGAGAGCGCTGCGCGCGCATTTTCCCGACACGCCGCTCATCGTCGACGCCGGGCTCGGCGCGCCGTCCCACGCCGCGCTGGTGATGGAGATGGGCTACGACGCTGTGCTGCTCAACACCGCCGTCTCGCGCGCCGGCGACCCGGTGCTGATGGCGCGCGCCTTCGCCCTCGCGATCGAAGCGGGCCGCGCGGGGTACAGAGCCCAGCCGATGACGCCGCGCGACATGGCGGAGCCATCGACGCCGGTGATCGGCCGGCCCTTCGACAGGCTGGCCTGAGCCGATGGCGGCGCTGAAGCTCGATCCCTTCTATCTCATCGTCGACGACGCTGACTGGCTGTCCCGCCTGCTGCCGCAGGGCGTCAAACTCGTGCAGCTGCGGGTGAAGGATCGCGCCGAAACTGACGTGCGCGCGCAGATCGCGAGCGCGCGGGATATCTGCGCGCGATATGGCGCGCAACTCGTCGTCAACGACTACTGGCGGCTCGCGATCGAAGAAGGCTGCGACTTCGTGCATCTCGGTCAGGGCGATCTCGATTCGGCCGATGTTCCAGCGCTGCGCCGCGCCGGCGTCAGGATCGGCGTTTCGACGCACGACCAGGCCGAATTCGACCGGGCGCTCTCTCTTGCGGCCGACTATGTCGCGCTCGGGCCGATCTATCCGACGCTGCTGAAACAGATGGCTTTTGCGCCGCAGGGGCTCGCCCGGATCGGCGACTGGAAGGCGCGGATCGGCGAGACGCCGCTTGTCGCGATCGGCGGGCTGACGCCCGAGCGCGCGATCGCCGCGCTCGCCGCCGGCGCCGACAGCGCCTGCGTCGTCACCGACATTTTGCGCAGCTCGGAGCCCGAGGCGCGCACGCGGGAATGGCTTTCCGCGACGCAGCCCTGGCGCAACGGCCAGGGTTTCTTCGAGCCGGACTACGCCGGGGCGAGGGTCTGCCCCTCGCCCAATCACGGCGAACGCCTGCGGCCGATCTCGTCTCTCGTGCTGCATTACACGGGCATGCCAACATCGGAATCGGCGCTCGCCCTGCTCTGCAATCCGCGCTCTGAGGTTTCGGCGCATTATTTCGTCGAGGAGGACGGACGCGTGCTGCAGCTCGTGCCGGAGTCGCGCCGCGCATGGCACGCCGGGAAGAGCTTCTGGGCGGGCGAAACCGACATGAACTCCGCCTCGATCGGCGTCGAAATCGTTCACCCTGGCCACGACGACCCGCGGCCCTATCCGGCGGCGCAGATCGAGGCGACGGCGGCGCTCGCCAGGGACATCTCCCGGCGCCGCGCCATACCGCCGGAACGCGTGCTGGCCCATTCCGACATCGCGCCCGGCCGCAAGCGCGATCCCGGCGAATTCTTCCCCTGGGACGAGCTCGCCCAGCGGGGCGTCGGGCGGGTCGCGGAGGAAAACCCGGGCATCGGCGCGACGACGGTCTCCCTCGGCGACGAAGGCGCCAAGGTCGCCTCCCTCCAGCGCGATCTCGCCGCCTACGGCTATCGCGTCGATGCGACCGGCGTCTATGACGCGCAGACGGTCCTGGCGGTCGAGGCGTTTCAGCGCCACTTCCGACGCGCGAAGGTCGACGGCCGCGCCGACGGCGAGACGCGCGTGGCGCTCGCCCAGCTTGTCGCGGCGCTGGGAGAACGCGTATGAGGGCCGTCGTCGTCACCGGCGCTTCGACCGGCATTGGCGCGGCCTGCGTCGACCTTTTGGTGGAAAAGGGCTTTCTGGTTTTCCCGTCGGTCCGCAAGGAGTCCGACGCCGCCGAGCTTGTCGCGCGCTACGGCGCCGCCGTCGCGCCGCTCCTCTTCGACGTGACCGACGGCGAGGCCATCCTGGCCGCGGCGCGGGAGGTCGAGGCGCGTCTCGACGGCCAAACGCTCGCGGGCCTCGTCAACAACGCCGGCGTCGCCGTCCCAGGCCCGCTGCTGCATCTGCCGATCGACGACTTCCGGCGCCAGCTCGAGATCAATCTTATCGGCCAGCTTCGGGTCGTTCAGGCCTTTGCGCCACTGCTCGGCGCGGGCGAAGAGCGGCGAGGCCCGCCCGGCCGCATCGTCAACATGAGTTCGGTCGCGGGCCGTTTCGCGGCGCCCTTCCTTGGCGCCTACAACGCCTCGAAATTCGGGTTGGAGGGCATGTCGGACGCGCTGCGCCGCGAGCTGATGGTCTATGGCGTCGACGTCGTCCTGATCGAGCCGGGAATGATCGCAACGCCGATCTGGGACAAGGCCGAGGAGACCGATCTCGGCATGTTCGCAGGCACGGTTTATGCCGATCCGGGCCGGAGAATGCTGAATTGGCTTGTCGAAGAGGGCCGCCAAGCGCCCGGGCCCGAGGTGGTCGCAAGGGCGGCGCTGCAGGCGGTGACCGCGCCGCGGCCGCCCGTCCGCATTCCCGTCGTCAGGAATCGCCTCACCGATTACACGCTGCGCAGCCTGTTGCCGGCGCGGCTCATCGACTGGCTGACCGCGCGCCGGCTCCGACTGCTGCCGAAACAGCCGCCTGCGTCGTAAAACGTTGATTCAACCAAATACTGTTGAGCTGAGAGGAGGAGGCGATGTCCAACGCCGATGATTGTGGCGCCCCGCCGAAGCATGGCGCGGTTTGCTGGAACGAGCTCAATGTCCGCGACGTCGAGCGGGCGAAAAACTTTTACAGCCAATCCCTCGGCTGGAGTTTCGAGGGCATGCCGATGCAAGGCTTCACGTACTGGCTCATCAGCTCCGAAGGCGCGCGGGTCGGCGGCCTGTTCGAGATGAAAGGCCCGGAGTTCGAGGGCGTTGCGGAACACTGGCTGACCTACATCGGCGTCGATGACGTCGACGCGCGGTTAAAGAAGGCCAAGGCCGCCGGCGCGACGATCTGCAAGGACGCCTTCGACATCCCCGGCGTCGGCCGCATGGCGGTGCTGCAGGAGCCGGGCGGCGCCATGGTCGCCTGGATGACGCCGCACGCGTAGCCCAACCCTTGGGGCGAGCGGCGCTTGACCTCGCGGCCGTTACGGGCGACCTATCGGCGTCCGTAACGACCGCCGAAGCGACCCATGAACGAAGCCGCGCCAGAGACCCGCCTGCCTGATCCGGTCGCCGCCGAGCCGGCCCCCCGCCATCGCACCTGCGCGGTCGCCATCGGCGTCGGTCCCGGCGCGGTGATCGTCGGCGGCGGCGCGCCCGTCGTCGTTCAGTCGATGACCAACACCGACACGGCGGACGTAGAGTCGACCGTCGCGCAGGTGACGGCGCTGGCGCAGGCCGGCTCGGAACTCGTGCGCATCACGGTCGACCGCGACGAGGCCGCGGCGGCCGTGCCGCATATCCGCGACCGGCTGGACCAAAAAGGCATAAGCGTCCCGCTCGTCGGCGATTTCCACTACATCGGCCACAAGCTGCTCGCCGATCATCCGGCCTGCGGCGAGGCGCTCGCCAAATACCGCATCAATCCTGGCAATGTCGGGTTCAAGGAGAAGCGCGACAGGCAGTTCGCCTCGATCGTCGAACTCGCCGCGAGACACGGCAAGGCGGTGCGCATCGGGGCCAATTGGGGCTCGCTCGACCAGGAGCTGCTGACCTATCTCATGGACCTCAACCACGCCTCCGACCGGCCGCTCGACGCGCGCGCCGTGACCCGCGAGGCGCTGGTTCGCTCGGCGCTGATGTCGGCGCGCCGCGCAGAGGAGATCGGCCTTGCCAAAAACCGGATCGTCATTTCGGCAAAAGTCTCGGCCGTGCAGGACCTGATCGCGGTTTATCGAATGCTTGCGGCGCGCAGCGACTATGCGCTGCATCTCGGCCTGACTGAAGCCGGCATGGGCTCGAAGGGCGTCGTCGCCTCCTCGGCCGCGCTCGGCGTGCTGCTGCAGGACGGAATCGGCGACACGATCCGCGTGTCGCTGACGCCGGAGCCCGGCGGCGACCGCTCGCTCGAAGTGCGCGTCGCGCAGGCAATTCTGCAGACCATGGGCTTTCGCACTTTTGTCCCGCTCGTCGCCGCCTGCCCCGGCTGCGGGCGCACCACCTCGACGGTGTTTCAGGAACTCGCGCGCGACATCCAGGCGCATATCCGCGAGCGCATGGCCGTCTGGCGCGCACAATATCCCGGCGTCGAGACTCTCAATGTCGCGGTGATGGGCTGCATCGTGAACGGCCCCGGCGAGTCGAAACACGCCGACATCGGCATTTCGCTGCCGGGCACGGGCGAGACGCCGGCCGCGCCCGTCTTCATCGACGGCAAGAAGGCGATGACTCTGCGCGGCGAGGGCATCGCCGAGGACTTCACCCGCATCGTCGACGATTACGTCATCCGCCGCTTCGGCGGCGGCGAGAAGGGCGAAGCGGCGGAGTAGCCCCCTCCCCAACCCTCCCCCGCTTCGCGGGAGAGGGAGCAGGCCGCGCCTTCATCCCGGTTTCGCAAAAGGCTGCGCGATCCTGTTCGCGCAATGCGGATCGTTAGGGTACCCTCTCCCGCGAAGCGGGGGAGGGACAGGGAGGGGCGCTACTAGCAATGCTCTTGCAACGCCTCCGCCGCCCGTCGCAGATCCCGCCAAGCGGCTGGCTTCAGCGCCGAACTTTTCAGCATCGCTTCCAGACTCGAAAAAACAAGGGCGCGCGTAACATGCGCGCCGCAGCACGCCTCATGAATTTTGCCGCGCAGCTTTCCGACAGGCTCATTCGTCGCGAGCATCACGCGCGCCGGCGCTTCGCCGAAAAGCAGCAGGATATCCGGCCGCGTCAGCTCCACGCGGCGACGCGCGAAAGGCGCGAAGATCGCCGCCTCATGCGGCGTCAGCGCGCGATCGCCGGGAGGCCGCCAAGGCGAGACGTAAGCCAGCGCAGCGTTTTTGCGATCGAGGCCGATCGCTGCGAGCATATTGTCGAGGAGCTTCGCCGAAAGTCCGCTGAACGCTTCGCCGCTTGTTTCCTCGGTCACGCCAGGCGCGGCGTCGAAGGCGATGAGTCGCGCGCCGGCGGCGCCGGCGCCGAAAAGAAAATGCTGCGCCATGTCGCGAAAGGGTGCGGGCGGAAAATCGCCGAGACGCACGGCGAGGTCGTCGAGATCGCGCGCGCCGGCCGCCGCCTCTTCCGCGGCGCGAATGGCTTCATCCGGCGCGACGATCGGCGCCGCGGCGCGGCGCGGGCGCTCTGCGGCCGGCGGCTGCGGCGACGCCTGAATCGTCGCAGCCTCCGTCAACTGCGGAAGCGATTCAACAGTCGCGCGCGCGCTGTCCGCGTAGCGGTCGTGCGGCGCCTCGCCGAGCGCGAGATCGACGCCGCTCTCGACATACCAGTCGAGAAGCGCAAGAAGCGCGGCGCGTTCTTGGGTCGTCGGAGGCGAAGCCATGAACGACATTACCGCAGCCGGCGACAGCCGTCATGGCGCGAGGCGATCAGCAGCAGCGAAAGGCGCGCGCGCCGCCGGCGCCGAACCGCGCATTCTCGCGCGCCCGGAAAAACTCGTCGCGCGTCATGACCGGCGCGCCGTCGTGCCGCGCGCGCACATGCGCGACATAGGCGTCGTAATCGCCCTGGCCGACCATCAGCTTCGCGCCGTCGCGGAGCTTCTGCGCGAGACGATTGAGATCAAGCCCGGGCAGGCTGCAGATCGTGCAATTCATCTTCGGTCTCCCGCGTGGTGACATGCTCGGCGGCGCGCGCGGCGCGAATGGCGCGGATGGCGAAGCCGAGCATCGCCAAAACCAGCGTGACGTAGATCGCGCAAAGCGTCGCGTCGACATAGTCGTTGAAGATGACGCGCTGCATTTCGGCGAGCGTCTTCGCCGGCGCGAGCAGTTGATCCTTCGCGGCGGCGGCCGCGAATTTTCGCGCATGCGCGAGGAAGCCGATGCGCGGGTCCTCGTGAAAGATCTTCTCAAACGCCGCCGTCAGCGTGCAGATATAGAGCCACGCCGTCGGCGCGATGGCGACGAAGGCGTAACGCTCGCGCTTCATGCGATAGAGCACGACGACGCAGAGCGTCAGCGCGATCGCGGCGAGCATCTGATTGGCGATGCCGAAGAGGGGCCATAGCGTATTGATGCCGCCGAGCGGATCGATGACGCCCTGATAGAGGAAATAGCCCCAGCCGCTCACCGCGATGGCTGTCGCGGCGAGGTTCGGCGCCCAGGCGCGCGTGTTGCCGAAGGCGGGGAAAAAGGCGCCGAAGAGATCCTGGATCATGAAGCGTGCGACGCGCGTGCCCGCGTCGATCGTGGTGAGGATGAAGAGCGCCTCGAACAGAATGGCGAAGTGATACCAGAAGGAGCGCATGGCCGAGCCGCCGACGGCGGAGGAGAGAATATGCGCCATGCCGACCGCGAGCGTCGGCGCGCCGCCCGTGCGCGAGAGAATCGTCTTCTCGCCAACTTCGGCCGCGACGCCCGTGAGCGTCTCCGGCGCGACCGGAAAGCCCCATGAGGAGATCGCCGCGGCGGCGGCGTCGGGCGTCGCGCCGATCAGCGCGGGGGCGCTGTTCATGGCGAAATAGACGCCCGGCTCCAATACGCTCGCGGCGATGAGCGCCATGACGGCGACGAAGGATTCCATCAGCATCGCGCCATAGCCGATGAAGCGCGTCTGCGTCTCGTCGGCGATCATCTTCGGCGTCGTGCCGGAAGAAACCAGCGCATGGAAGCCCGACACCGCGCCACAGGCGATGGTGATGAACAGGAACGGAAAGACGCTGCCGGCGAAGACCGGACCCGTGCCGTCGATGAAACGGCTGATCGCCGGCATCTGGAGATCGGGCCAGACGATGAAAATGCCGAGCGCGAGCGACAGGATCGTCCCGATCTTGAGGAAGGTCGATAGATAGTCGCGCGGCGCAAGCAACAGCCACACCGGCAGAACCGAAGCGACGAAGCCGTATCCGATGAGCATGAAGGCGAGCGTCTCGCCCTTGAAGGAGAAAAGCGGCGCCAGCAGCGCGCTCTCCGACACGGTGCGCCCAAAAGCGATGCTTGCGAGCAGCAGAACGAAGCCGATCGCCGACATTTCGCCAATGCGTCCGGGCCGCAGGTAGCGGCCATAGACGCCCATGAAGACGGCGATCGGCAGCGTCGCGAACACCGTGAACGCGCCCCAGGGGCTGTCGGCGAGCGCCTTGACGACGACGAGCGCCAGCACCGCCAGCAGAATGATCATGATCGTGAGAATGCCGACCATGGCGATGACGCCGGGCACGCGCCCCATCTCGGTCTTGATCAGATCGCCGAGCGAACGCCCGTCACGCCGCGTCGAAATGAACAGGACGAGAAAATCCTGCACGGCGCCGGCGAAGATGACGCCGGTCAACAGCCACAATGTCCCCGGCAGATAGCCCATCTGCGCCGCGAGCACGGGGCCGACCAGCGGTCCCGCGCCGGCGATGGCCGCGAAATGATGGCCGAACAGCACCCACTTGTCGGTCGGCACATAGTCGAGCCCGTCGTTGCGACGAAGCGCCGGCGTGCGACGGCGCGCGTCGAGCCCCAGAACCCGGTCGGCGATGAAGCGCGAATAGAAGCGATAACCGATGGCGTAGGTTCCGATCGCCGCGGTCACTAGCCACATCGCGTTGACCGGCTCGCCGCGCGAAACCGCGAGCGTGTAGAGCGAGAACAGCACGAGGGCGAACACGAGCGCCCAGGGAAGCAGCCTCAGCGTTCGATGGTTGCCGTCAATGTTTGTGATCGACATAAGGTCCCCGAATTACGCCGCCTCTCCGCGCGGCGCCTCAACGAAACTTATAATTTTGCGAGGGTCAAGGGATCGCGGCGGCCGGCAAAATATTTGCGCAGCGCCTCGGCGAACAGCGGCTCTTCGGGCGCAGCCGCCTCAAAGAGAGTCATCGACGAATGAAACTTCAGATCGTCGGGAGAGCCGAAAATCTCATGTGCGCTGCGGCCTTGGACATTGTTGACAAGACCGACGCATTCCCTGAGCCGCGCGCCCAAGAGAGGATGCGCGAGATAGGCGCGCGCCTCCGCAAGCGAGCCGATGGCGTAGCGCTGCGCCATGGCGCTCGCGCCCAGTCCTTCGATCTGCGGAAAGACGAACCACATCCAGTGGCTGCGCTTGCGCCCGGCGGCGAGCTCCGCGGCCGCCTGCGCATAGATCGGCGCCTGCGCCGCGACGAAGCGGTCGAGGTCGTAAGGATCTTCGTCCTCTCGCGTCACTCCGCCGCTTCCGCGGCGACGGGCTCGTAGTTCAGGATCGGCGCGAGCCAGCGTTCCGCGTCGCGCGCGTCGATGCCCTTGCGGCGCGCGTAATCCTCGATCTGATCGCGCTCGATCTTGGCGACGCCGAAATAGTGCGCGCTCGGATGCGCGAGATACAGTCCGCTGACGGAAGCGGCCGGGGTCATGGCGAAACTTTCGGTGAGCTTCACGCCGGTGCGCTTTTCGGCGTTGAGCAGCTCGAAGATCGTCGCCTTTTCGGTGTGATCGGGCTGCGCCGGATAGCCCGGCGCCGGGCGAATGCCGGCGTAGGGCTCGCCGACCAGCCCTTCCGGCGTGAAATTCTCTTCACGCGCATAGCCCCAGAATTCCTTGCGCGCGCGTTCATGCATGCGCTCGGCGAAGGCCTCGGCGATGCGATCCGCGAGCGCCTTGACCATGATCGAACCATAGTCGTCATTGGCGCGGGCGTAGCGCGCGGCGATCTTTTCTTCCTCCGCGCCGGCGGTGACGACGAAGGCGCCGATGTAATCGGCTATGCCGCTCTCCGCGGGCGCGACGAAGTCTGCGAGCGCGAGATTGGCCTTGCCGTCGCGCTTCGGCAGTTGCTGACGCAGCGTATGCAGGGTCGCGATCCGCTCGTTGCGCGACTCGCCGCTGTAAAGCGCGATGTCGTCGCCAATCGAATTCGCCGGCCAGAAGCCGATAACGGCCTTCGGCGTGAACCAGCGCTCTTCGACGATGCGCTTCAGCATCGCGCGGGCGTCTTCATAAAGCGTGCGCGCCGCTTCGCCGCGCTCGGGATCGTCGAGCAGCGACGGATAGCGCCCCCTGAATTCCCAGGTCTGGAAGAAGGGCGTCCAGTCGATGTAGGGAACGAGTTCTCCGACGTCGTAGCTCGCAAAGGCGCGCGCGCCGGCGAAGGAGGGACGCACGGGATCATAGCTCGCCCAGTCGATCTTGAAGCCGTTGGCGCGCGCCTGCGCCAGCGGCACCCGCAGCTTGTCGGCCTGCGCGCGCGCATGGGCTTCGGCGACCCGTTCATATTCGGCGCGGGTCTGCGCGACATAATCGGGGCGGGTCTTTTCGGAGACGAGCGCCTGCGCGACGCCGACCGCGCGGCTCGCGTCGGTGACATAGACCGCCTGGCCGCGCCGATAGTTCGGACTGATCTTCACCGCGGTGTGCACGCGGCTCGTCGTTGCGCCGCCGATGAGGAGCGGCGTGTCGAGGCCTTCGCGCTCGAGTTCCGAGGCGACGAAGCACATCTCGTCGAGCGAGGGGGTGATGAGGCCCGAAAGCCCGATGAGATCGACCTTCTCCTTCTTCGCGGTTTCGAGAATCTTCGCCGCGGGCGTCATCACGCCGAGATCGATCACCTCGAAATTATTGCAGCCGAGGACGACGCCGACGATGTTCTTGCCGATGTCATGCACGTCGCCCTTCACGGTCGCCAGCAGGATCTTGCCGGCGGTGGAGCGTTCGCTCTTGTCGGCCTCCATGAACGGCATGAGATAGGCCACGGCCTGTTTCATCACGCGCGCCGATTTGACGACCTGCGGCAGGAACATCTTGCCCGAGCCGAAAAGATCGCCGACGACATTCATGCCGGCCATCAGCGGCCCTTCGATCACGTCGAGCGGGCGCGTGGAGCGCTGGCGCGCTTCTTCCACATCCGCTTCGACATAGTCGGTGACGCCGTTCACAAGCGCATATTCGAGACGCTTCTCGACAGTGTTCTCACGCCAGGCGGCGTCCTTCTCCTGAGTCTTGCCGGCGGCGCCCTTGAACTTTTCCGCAAGTTCGACGAGCCGCTCCGTGGCGTCCTTGCGGCGGTTCAAGACCACGTCTTCGCAAAGCTCGCGCAGCTCGGGATTGATCTCGGCATAGACCGCGAGCTGTCCGGCGTTGACGATGCCCATGTCCATCCCGGCCTGAATGGCGTGATAGAGGAACACCGAATGCATCGCCTCGCGCACCGGCTCGTTGCCGCGGAACGAGAAGGAAAGGTTCGAGACGCCGCCGGACACATGCACATGCGGCAGATCGCGCTTGATGACCCGCGCGGCCTCGATGAAATCGACCCCGTAATTCTCATGTTCCTCGATGCCGGTCGCGACGGCAAAAATATTGGGATCGAAGATGATGTCCTGCGGCGGGAAGCCGACGATCTCGGTCAGGATTTTATAGGCGCGGGCGCATATTTCCGTCTTGCGGGCGAAAGTGTCGGCCTGGCCTTTTTCGTCGAAGGCCATGACCACGACGGCCGCGCCGTAGCGGCGCACCTTGCGGGCGTCGGCGATGAACTTCTCCTCGCCTTCCTTGAGAGAAATTGAATTAACGACGCCCTTGCCCTGCAGGCATTTGAGCCCCGCTTCGATCACGTCGAATTTGGAGCTGTCGACCATGATCGGCGCGCGCGCGATATCGGGTTCGGCGGCGACGAGATTAAGGAACTCCACCATGGCGCGCTCGGAATCGAGCAGGCCTTCGTCCATATTGACGTCGATCACCTGCGCGCCGTTCGCCACCTGATCGCGCGCGACGTCGAGCGCCGCGGCGTAATCGCCGTTTGTGATGAGCTTGCGAAACTTCGCCGAACCGGTGACGTTGGTGCGCTCGCCGACGTTGACGAAGGGTATATCCTTCGTCAACGTGAAGGGCTCCAGTCCGGAAAGACGCAGCATCGGCTCGATCGTCGGAATCGCACGCGGCGCGACGCCCTTCACGGCGCCCGCGATCGCGGCGATATGATCGGGCGTCGTGCCGCAGCAGCCGCCGAGAACATTGACGAGGCCCGCGGTCGCGAATTCGCCGACGAGCTCGGCCATATATTCCGGGCTTTCGTCATAGAGCCCGAATTCGTTTGGCAGGCCGGCGTTGGGGAAGGCGCACACGCGCGTGTCGGCGACGCGGCCGATGTCGGCGATGTGTTGACGCATCTCCCGCGCGCCGAGCGCGCAGTTGAAGCCGATCGAGAAAGGCTTCGCGTGGGCGAGCGAATTCCAGAAGGCGACGGCCGTCTGACCGGAGAGCGTCCTGCCGGAAAGATCGGTGATGGTGCCGGAAATCATGATCGGGAAGCGGGTCCCGACCTCATCGAAGGCGTCTTCGAGCGCGTAAAGCGCCGCCTTGGCGTTCAGCGTGTCGAAAATGGTTTCAACAAGCAGAATGTCGGCGCCGCCTTCGATCAGGCCGAGCGCGGCTTCCTTATAGGCCGCGCGCAGCTCGTCGAAGGTGACGGCGCGGAAACCTGGATTCGACACGTCGGGCGAGATCGAGGCGGTGCGATTGGTCGGTCCCATCGAGCCCGCGACGAATCTGCGCACGCCGGTCTTCGCCGCGACTTCGTCGGCCGCCGCGCGCGCCAGCCGTGCGCCTTCGCGATTGAGTTCGAAAGCGAGATGCTCGAGCCCGTAGTCGGCTTGCGCGATCGTCGTCGACGAAAAAGTGTTCGTCTCGATGATGTCGGCGCCGGCTTCGAGATAGGCGACATGGATCGCCTTGATCGCTTCGGGCTGCGTCAGGATCAGCAGGTCGTTGTTGCCGCGCAGGTCCTTGGCGTGATCCTTGAAACGCGCGCCGCGGAAATCCGCCTCCTCGAACTTGTGGCGCTGGATCATGGTGCCCATGGCGCCGTCGAGAATGAGGATGCGACGCGAAGCCGCCTCTTCAAGAGCCTTCAAAATGTTGGGGCCGTGAGATGTTGCAAAGGTCATGCAAGGGCCTTTTCACGCAGGGGACGAACGCCGAGCAGATGGCAAATGGCGAAGACGAGATCGGCGCGATTGTTGGTGTAGAAGTGGAATTCACTGACGCCGGCGCGCGCCAGGCTCATCACCTGTTCCACGGCGGTCGTCGCGGCGATGAGCGCGCGGGTCTCGGGATCTTCGTCCAGTCCGTCGAAGCGCTCGGCGAGCCAGCGCGGCACGCTCGCCCCCGCCTTTTGCGCGAAGCCCGCGACCTGCTTGAAATTGCGGATCGGCATGATGCCGGGCACAATCGGAATCGTCATTCCCCGGCCTCGCGCCTTGTCGAGGAACCTGAAGTAGATGTCATTGTCGAAGAAGAATTGGGTGATCGCCCGCGTCGCGCCGGCGTCGACCTTCGCCTGCAGCGCGTCGAGGTCCTGTTCGATGGATGCGCTTTCGGGATGGCCTTCGGGATAGGTCGAGACCGAAATCTCGAAATCGCCGATCCGGCGAATGCCGCTCACGAGATCCGTCGAGGTGGCGTAGCCCTTGGGATGCGGCTCGAATCTCGTGCCGACGCCCGTCGGCGGGTCGCCGCGCAGCGCGACAATATGGCGGACGCCAGCCTCCCAATAGTCGCGCAGAATGGAGTCGATCTCCTCGCGCGGCGAGGAGACGCAGGTGAGATGCGCGGCGGGCTTCATGTCCGTCTCGCGCACGATCCGCGCCACGATCGAATGGGTGCGCTCCCGGGTGGTGCCGCCCGCGCCATAGGTGACCGAGACGAAATGCGGCTTAAGCGCCGCAAGCCGTTTGATCGACTGCCAGAGCTGCGTCTCCATCTCCGGCGTCTTGGGCGGGAAGAATTCATAGGAGATCGCAAACTGATTCTGCGAAGCTGTGGGATGAAGAGCGTTAAACATCAGGCTGTCTCATATGATGTTGCGGGAATGGGATCGGCGATGACGCGAGGATCGCGCGCAAGCCATAAGGACACGGTGAGCTTGGCGCCTTCGTTGGCGTCAGGCGCGAGTTCGCGGCGCTGGACGACTTCGAGCCCCGCCTGCGTCAGCAGCCCGGTGACCTCAGCATCCGAGAAGCCGAGGCGGCGATGCGCATGCGTGTCGCGCAGCGCCTCTTCATGATGGGGCGCGAAGTCGACGACGAGGAGCCGCCCGCCGGGCGCGAGCACACGGGCCGCCTCGCGCAGGGCGCGTCCCGGATCGTCGAGAAAGTGCAGAACCTGATGCATGATCGCGAGGTCGATCGAGTTGCGCTCGATCGGCAGGGCATAGATGTCGCCCTGGCGCAGCTGCACATTGTCGAAGCCGGTCTCTTCGAGACGGCCGCGCGCGACGCCGAGCATGGCGGAGGACAGATCGACGCCGACGGCGCGTTCAGCCAGAGGCGCGAACAGCTCCAGCATACGGCCGGCGCCGGCGCCAAGATCGAGCAGGCTGCGCACCGGCTTGTCGCCGACGACTTCGCGCATGGCGTCTTCGACGCGCTCCTCGGGGACGTGCAGCGCGCGGATGTGATCCCACTCCTCGGCATGGGCGGCGAAGTAGCGGGCGGCGTTCTCGGCGCGCGCCTGGCGCACCTGCGCGAGCCGCGCGCGGTCGCCGGCGAGCAGCGCGTCGTCAGCCTCGAGCCAGCCGACGATCGCCCGCGCGAGCGCGCCGGCGGGCCCCGCGGGCGACAGGCGAAAGAAGGCCCAGGCCCCCTCCCGGCGGCGCTCGACGAGGCCCGCCTCGAAGAGGAGTTTGAGATGCCGTGAAACACGCGGCTGAGACTGGCCCAGGATCGCCACGACCTCGCTCACCGTCAGTTCCGATTGGGCGAGCAGCGCCAGGAGCCGCAGGCGCGTCTCCTCTCCGGCGGCGTTCAGGGCCGCGAGCGTCGGTTCGAGGGACAATTTGGCCACGGCCTTATGGTTGCTCCGTGAGATATAAAGATATCTATATACGTCAAATGCTCTGTGCGCAACCGTGCTTGCCGCTTTTTTGAGAGCGGAACGCTCTTGACCGAATCCGAAACCGGGTTCATCCTTTTCGATACATCGCACTTGTCGATCTGGCAGCATGGTCGGCAGGCTCGCTCGGGCGGGACCTCGATGCGAAGGCGATTATGGAAGGCCTGCAAAACCCCTGTTGTGGGCCGAACCGGGCAACTAAGTTGCGAGAGGAGCATGACGCCACCGGGTCATTCCATTTGACCGGCGTTTCGTTCCGGTCACTGGGCGGTCAAGAACAGCTGCTTGGTCCGTCCATCTTCTGAAGACATTTGACATCCTTCCGGGCGGCCGAACGCAAAGGCCAAGCATCGGACGCCCGACCCCAGACTGGACAATCCAGGCTTGCTTCGACCTGAGAAGCAAAAGGCCCCGTGAGCTTCCGCGCCACGGGGCCTGTTTTATTGCGAGCCGATTGAAGGACGACCGGCGCTGTGCGGCAGCGCCGGATCCGAGTCGCCGCCTGGCTTACGCCGGCGCCTTCTCCTCTTCCTTGCTGACGACCTCGAGGAAGGTCTCCGCCGCCTCGCGCCGCTCGAACACATGCGGCTGCAGACCGCGCTTGGAGAGCGCCTCCTTCATCTTCAGCCGCGCGAAAGCGCTCGTCGCATAGCGCGTCGTCGTCAGATAGTAGTGCTGGCTCATATAGTCGATCATTTCGGCGTAATCGTCGTAGAGCGCCTCATTGATCTTCCAGCCGTCGTGATTGACGACGGAGTTGACGCGCTTGCCGACCTTTTCCGACGCCTCGATCAGCGTCTTGCGCAGATCGTCGATGTCCTTCTTCGTGCGCGCGTGCCAGCCTTCGAGATTGACGAACAGGATGTTGCGGTCGGCGTCATAGGTGACGCGATCCGACATGTTGAGGTTGATGAGATCCGCGAGCAGCCCCATCGGTTCGTCGATGAAGATGCGCTTATCCATCAATTCGGGATGATCGACGATCGGCTTGAATTCCATATGCGCCAGGATGTCCCGGTCGATATCGACGCCAGGCGCGACCTCGATCAGTTCGAGCCCCTTGTCGGCGAGTTTGAACACGCAGCGCTCGGTCACGTAATAGACTGGCTGCTTGCGCTTTAGCGCGAATTTGCCCGAGAAGGTGATCTGCTCGACGGCGTTCAGGAACTTCTTGTTCCGGCCTTCCTGCAGGATATTCACCTTCCCGTCGGCGATCTCGACGCGCAGCCCGCCATTGGTGAAAGTGCCGGCGTAAACGACGAGCCGCGCATTCTGGCTGATATTGATGAAGCCGCCGCAGCCGTTGAGCCGTCCGCCGAATTTCGACGTGTTGACGTTGCCCTGCAGATCGCATTCGGCCATGCCGAGACAGGTCATGTCGAGACCGCCGCCGTCATAGAAGTCGAACTGCTGGTTCTGCTGGATGATTGCGTCGGCGTTGGTCGCCGCGCCGAAGCTCGAACCGGACGCCAGCACGCCGCCGATCGCGCCGGCTTCCGTCGTCAGCGTGATGTAGGGCGTCATCTTTTCTTCATTGGCGACCGCGGCGATGCCTTCCGGCGCGCCGACGCCGAGATTGACGACGCCGTTCGGCGGCAGCTCGAAGCTGGCGCGACGGGCGATGACCTTGCGCTCGTCGAGCGGCATCTTGGCGAACTTCTCGACCGGCACGCGGATCTCGCCCGCAAGCGCGGGATTATGGATCACGCCGTAATTCATCCGGTGCATTTCCGGCGGATCGGCGACGACGACGGCCGAGACGAGAATGCCCGGCACATGCACGTCCTTCGGCTTGATCGACCCCTGCTCGACGATGCGCTCGACCTGCGCGATGACGAGCCCGCCATTGTTATGCGCGGCCATCGCCTGAGCGAGGTTGTCGAGCACGAGCGCCTCGCGCTCCATTGAAATATTGCCGGAGGGGTCGGCCGAGGTGCCGCGGATGAAGGCGACGTCGATCTTCGTGGCGATGTAGAAGAGCCACTCCTCGCCCATGATGTTGTGGTATTTGACCATGTCCTCCTTGGTGCGGTCATTCACCTTGCCGCCGCCAAAGCGCGGATCGACATAGGTGTAGAGGCCGACTTTGGAGAAGAGCCCCGGCTGGCCCGAGGCGCAGGCGCGATAGAGCTGCGAGATGACGCCCTGCGGGAGATTGTAGCCGCAGATTTTATTTTCCTGCGCGGCCTGGGCGACCTTCGGCATGCGGCCGAAGTTCGCCGCGATGACCCGGCGCAACAATCCTTCGTGATGGAAACGCCCGGTGCCGAGGCCCTTGGAGTCGCCGGCGCCCGCGGTCATGATCAGCGTGAGGTCGCGCGGATGCTGAGTCTCGACGAAGCGCTTTTCCAAGGCGGCGTGCAAGGCTTCGGGGATACAGCTCTGGACGAAGCCCGTGGTGGTTACGACGTCATTGTCGCGAATGAGCGCAATCGCCTCGTCGGCGGTAATGACTTTGTTGTTCGCCATGTCCTCAGGGTGCCCTCGCTCCCCACTCTTCTCCCTACGGGCCGTTGACGTCGCCGCGCTGGTGGGCGTTCTGCACAAAATGAGCGCTCAACCGTAGAGACCGCGCCGCCCTTGCGCAATAGCGGCTTTGCGCCGCAGACCGGCCGCAAACCCCGCAAACGCGCTGGAGAATGGCGGTCAGTCGCCGCGGTAGACGCAGCCCTCGAAACAGCTGTCGCGAAAGACCCCAACTTCGGCGAGGCCGGGCAGCGTCGGCGAGAGGTCGCGCCAGATATAGGCGCACAGATTTTCGAGCGTCGGCTTTCCCAGCCCTTCGAGATCATTGAGAAAAGAGTGGTCGAGAGTTTCGCGCAGCTCGGCGAGCCTGCGGCCAAGCTTGCCGAGGTCGATCACCCACTGCTCTTCGACGCGGCGCTCGCCACGCAGGGTGACGCGCACGCGAAAGGAATGCCCGTGCAGATTGCGGTATTTGCCGCCCTCTGGAGCCTCCGGGTCATAAAGGGCGTGCGCCGCCTCGAAATAGAATTCGCGAAAGACCTCGAACGTCGACACGTCTTACTTCACCCCGATCGCCTTGTGGGTCTGCAGGGACAGACGCCAGCGCGGATGCGCCAGGCAGTAGCTGACCGCGGCCTCCGTATTGCGCGAAACATCCGGGCCGTCCATGGGCTGCAGCAGAAAATGCTGAAAGTCGAGGCCCTCATAGGCGGCGGGGTCGACCCCCTGCTGCGGGAAGACCAGCTTCAATTCCGCGCCGCGGGTCTGGACGAGCGGCGCGCCGCCCTTGGGCGACACGCAGATCCAGTCGATCCCGGAGGGGACCGGCAGTGTGCCCTTGGTCTCGATGGCGATCTCGAACCCCTGCGCGTGAAGCGCCGCGATCAGCGCCTCATCGATCTGCAGCATCGGCTCGCCGCCGGTCAGCACGGCGAAGCGCCGCTCAGGGGCCTCCCCCCAGAGCCGCGCCAGATGTCCGGCAAGCGCCGTCGCGTCCGAGAACTTGCCGCCGCCTTCGCCCTCGAAGCCGACGAAGTCCGTGTCGCAAAACTGGCACTGCGCGGCGGCGCGATCCTCTTCGCGCCCACTCCACAGATTGCACCCGGCGAAGCGGCAGAACACCGCGGCGCGACCCGCGTTAACGCCCTCGCCCTGCAGCGTTTTGAAGGCTTCCTTGACGATGTAGGCCATTGCCCGCTCTAGCGCGGACGCCCTGCGGCGTAAAGCGGGACTGGCTTACCCGTTCTTCGGCAGCTCCTTGTCCTTTCCGTCGGGCTCCGGCGGGGGCTGCGGGCGCGGATCGAGGCTGCGGATATAGGAGACGATGTCGTCGATCTCCTTGCGCGAGAGGTGCATGTCGGGCATCGGCGGATGCGGATCCATCAGGAAATGGCCAAGCTTCTTCCTGTCCGTCCGCCGCCCGGCGATGTCGAAGAAAGACGGCACGTCGGCGGAGGCGCTGGCCTGGTCCGACGTCACCACGTGGCAGGACGCGCACCAACGCTTCGCAATGATCGCCCCGCGCTGAGCGTCGCCGGCCGCCAGGGCGGCGGTTGTGAATACGGTGCTCGCGCCGACGAGGGACGTTGCGAGCATCAAGCGGCGAAACTGCATGTAGTTTTCCTTCAAGCGCTGGTCGTCGATTCGCCCGCATGAAAGCACAAGCGCGGGCCGCTGGATATCAGGTCGTTTGCGCGAGATTTTGAGCCGGCGCCAAGCGTGGTTGCGGCATTTCTGCAACAGCTCTGTGTTCTAATTGCAACAGTTCAACAGATTAGCATCTTGCCCACTATTGTCGCCTGCCAAGCCCCTTTTCAGACACAAAGCCTACGCTAAGGTGATCGTGTCACAAGCTCATTCGAGATGCGGAGACATGCGCCGGAAGATTTCGCTTTCGGCCGCAGGTTCCTTCTTTCCCTCTCGCTGATCGGCGGTGACGGCTGGCGTATGGCCTTAAAGACGTCGGGCGTCTTCTAGGTGAGGAAAGTCGGAATATTATGGTCGCAGGCGTTCAGATGGGCTTGGCTCCCGCCGTTAGGGGCAATAGGCGCGCGACGTTGCCGGTCTGCCTTTTCGCGACGAGCCTGGGCATGCTCGTGACGGCCTTTGTCGCGCCGGCGCCGGCGCTGGACGCGCCGCGAACATCGGCGCGCGCCGATACGCAACCGCTGCCGATGTTCAAGGATCCGCGCGCCGCTTTGCGCGCCGGGCTCGAAAGCTACCACGCGGGCGACCCCGCCACGTCAGTCGCCGCACTGCGCTACGCCGCCGAAGGCGGCGAGCCGCTCGCGAAGTGGAAGCTCGGCCGGATGTATGCCGAAGGCGACGGCGTCGCGCGCGACGACGCCAAGGCGTATGAATATTTCTCGGAGATTGTCGACCATTACGCCGACGACGAGCCGGATCCGCGCGAACGGTCGATGGCGGCGAGCGCCTTCGTGGCGGTGGGGATCTATCTGCGCGACGGCGTTCCAAGCGCAAAGATCCGGCCCGATCTCGATCGCGCCTTCGATCTGTTCCGCTACGCCGCGACCTATTTCCGCAACGCCGACGCTCAATACAATCTGGCGCGCATGTATCTCGAAGGCGCCGGCGTGAAGAAGAACGTCCGCCAGGGCGTGAACTGGCTGGAGCTTGCGGCGCGCAAGGGCCATCCGCAGGCGCAGGCGATGCTCGGCCGGATGATGTTCACCGGCGAAGCGAGCGGCGAACCGGAACGCGCCCGCGGCCTGATGTATCTGACGCTGGCGCGCGACGGGGCGGGCGGCGCGGCGCGCGATCAATGGATCGCCGATCTGCACGCCGAAGCGCTGAGCTCCGCGAGCGAGGCCGACCGCAGAGCCGCCGGCGCCATGCTCGAAGGCTATCTGCGCGAACGCAACTAAGCGATTTCGAGCGTCAGCCGGCGCGCGCCGCGGCGCCCGTGAACTTCACCGGGATGCGGAGGAAGCGCGCGCCGCCCTCCTGCGGCGGCGGAAACTTGCCGGCGCGAATGTTCACTTGAATCGACGGCAGCAGCAGACGCGGGGCGGCGAGCCCCTTGTCCCGCTTCTGGCGCTGGGCCACGAATTCCTCTTCGCTGACGCCGTCTCTGATCTGCACGTTCTTGGCGCGCTGCTCCGCGACCGTCGTCTCCCAGGCGTAGGCGTCGCGTCCCGGCGCCTTGTAGTCGTGGCACATGAAGAGCCGCGTCTGCGGCGGCAGCGAGAGAATTCGCCGGATCGACCGATAGAGCGCATGCGCGTCGCCGCCCGGGAAATCCGCGCGCGCCGTCCCATAGTCAGGCATGAACAGCGTGTCGCCGACAAACACCGCATCGCCGATCCTGTAGGCGACGTCGGCCGGCGTGTGGCCGGGCGTGTAGATCGTTTCGGCCTCGATCTCGCCGATCTTGAACCGCTCGCCGTCCTTGAAGAGGTGGTCGAAGCAGCCGCCGTCGGCCTTCAGGTCGTCAGCGCCGAACACCGGCTTGAAGAGCTTCTGGACCTTGTCGATGTGTTCGCCGATGCCGATCTTCGCCCCCGTCGCCGCCTTGACGATCTGGGCGGCGGAAAGGTGGTCGGCGTGCGCGTGGGTCTCAAGCACCCAGTCGATTGTCAAACCCTCCCGCGCCGCCTCGGCGAGGATGGCGTCGACGGAATGCGAATCTGCGACGCCGCTCGCCGGGTCATAGTCGAGCACGGGGTCGACGATCGCCGCACGCTTAGTGGCGGGATCGCTGACAATATAGGTGATCGTATTGGTGGGCTCGTCGAAGAAGGCCCTCACTGACGGCGCCTGCGACATCGATCTCTCCTTCAAGTGCAGCGCTCAAGCGCTTCTCTTCCTTCGTGCTTTCGCCTTTCGTGCTTGCGCCGTCAGATATATGCGCTATAGCTAAATAAGCAAGTGCTAATATTACACGCGCGAAGGAGCGACATGCTGACATGCTGACGGCTCTTCCCCTCGACGCCGTGCTCGGCCTGATCTCCGGCGCCCTCGTCGGCTTTACGCTCGGCCTGGTCGGCGGCGGCGGCTCGGTGCTTGCCGTGCCGCTTCTCGTCTATTTCGTTGGCGTGCCGAATCCGCATGTCGCGATCGGCTCGAGCGCGGCGGCGGTCGCGGTCAATGCGCTGATGAGTCTCGCCAATCATGCGCGCGCGCGCACTATCAAATGGCGCTGCGCTTCCGTTTTCGCGCTTTTCGGCATCGGCGGCGCCTTCGCAGGATCGACGCTCGGCAAGATCATCAATGGCGAGAAGCTGCTCGCGCTCTTCGCGCTGCTGATGATCGTCGTGTCCTATCTCATGCTGCGCCGTCGGGGCTCCTTGGGATATCCCTCGGTAAGACTCAACCGCGAGAATTTTCCGCGGCTCGCGGGCGCCGGCGTGACGGCGGGCGCGCTTTCCGGCTTCTTCGGGATCGGCGGCGGCTTCCTGATCGTGCCCGGGCTGATGTTCGCTTCCGACATGCCGATCCTGAACGCCATCGGCTCGTCGCTCGTCGCCGTCGCCGCCTTTGCGGTCACGACGGCGGCGAACTACGCCTATTCAGACCTCGTCGAATGGGAGCTTGCCGGAACGCTGGTGATCGGCGGCGCGTTCGGCGGGCTGATCGGCGCCGCGGTGGCGCGGCGACTGTCGAAAATGCGCGGCGCGCTGAGCGCCGTCTTCGCCACGGTGGTCTTCGCGGTGGCGCTCTATGTGCTCTGGCGCAGCGGCGGCGCGCTTGGGCTTTTCGATCACGCAGCGAAATCGGCGTAGATCGCGACGTGATCGGAGGGCTTGTCGCCGGCGCGCATCGACTTGACGATCTCCACGCGCGCCAGCCGATCCGCTGCGCGCGGCGAGAGCAGAAGGTGGTCGATGCGAAGGCCCTTGTTCTTCTGCCAGGCGCCGGCCTGATAATCCCAGAACGTGTAGAGCCCGCCTTCGTCCGACGTCGCCCGCAGCGCATCGGCGTAGCCGAGATTGATCAGGCGCTGATAGGCCGCGCGAGTCTGCGGCAAAAATAATGCGTCGCCAAGCCACGCCGAGGCTTCATAGACGTCGCGCGCATCGGGAATGACGTTGTAGTCGCCGGCGAGAACCGTCGGCTCTTCGAGACGCAGCAGCGCGTCGGCATGTCGCGTCAGCGCCTCCATGAAGGCGAGTTTGTAAGAGTATTTCTGCGTATCCGGCGGATTGCCGTTTGGCGCATAGATGGACGCGACGCGCATCACGCCGCCGGCGCCGTCGGCGAGAACCGCCTCGATGTAGCGCGACTGCGCCTCGCCGTCGAAGCCTGGCAGGCCGAGGACGACGTCCTGCAGCGGCGACTCCGACAGGATCGCGACGCCGTTGAACCCCTTCTGCCCGTGGACGGCGACGTTATATCCCGCGTCTTCGATCTCAAGCCGCGGGAAAGCGTGATCCTCGCACTTGGTTTCCTGCAGGCAGAGCGCGTCAGGCGCAGCGTCCCGCAGAAAGGCGAGAAGCGGCGCGAGACGCTGCCTTACGGAATTGACGTTCCAGGTCGCGATGCGCACGGTCGGCTCCTAGATCACGCTGGATTTGGGCGAATCGCCCAAATCCAGATGACGTGATCGTTCACATAATTTAGAGCGCCGCACGCGAGCGCTAATCGAGGCGATAGGCGGCGTGACAGGCGTTGCAGGCTTGCACGACTTGCGACAATTCGGCAAGCGCGGGACGCATGTCGCCGCCGGGCCCGATCTTGGCCGCCTCCTGGGCGAATTTGCTCGCCTGTTCGTGCATCGTCAGACCGAGCGCGCGCATCTCGTCGGGCATGTGTCGCGCCATCATCGCCGGCATATCGCCGAGTTCGCCGCTCTTGGCGTTCGGCTTGCACGCCGCTGCGCCCGAAGACGCCATGCCGAGGCGCGCGTCGGCGACTTTGGCCGCCGCCGCGCCGTCGCCCTTGCCGAGCGCGGCGAGGATCTCGGCGATCGCCTCGGCGTGGCCGCGCATGTGAGAGAGCATTTGCGTGCGCATCGGCGATGGAACATCGACCTCCTGGCGCGTGTCGCCCATCTTCGGCGACATCTTCATATGCTGCTCGTGCATCATGTGCTCGCCCTGATCATCGTCATCGTCCTCGGCGAAGGCGGCGGCGCCGGCGAATAGCGACAGCCCGCAAGCCGCGGCGAACAGGAATTTTTTGATCATGGCCTCCCCCTCTGTTCCAAGACTAGCGTAGCGCGCAACGTGGCGTCGCGAACGAGACGAATCGTCACGGCTGCGCGATGACTGGCAAATTGATGATTTGTCCTTGCCGCAGCTTCTTGGGATTCAGCGCAGGGTTGGCGGCGGCAATGTCGCGCCAGCGCTTTTCGTCGCCATAGAGTCGCTTCGCGATCGAACGCAGCGTGTCGCCGCGGCGCGCCGTGTAGGTCTTTGCGGCTGGCGGGGCGCTCGGCGTCGCCCCAGGCGTGGCCTGAACGTCCGAAGCGGGCGCGGCTGGCTGTGCAGGCTGCGAGGCCTGCCCGGACTTCGCGTCTACGACGACAAACTCGCCGCGCAACATGCCCATCCAGCAGCTCCACGGAATGACGCCGGTTTTCTCGGGCGTGAACTCGATCGTCTGCCGCCCCGGTTTGACGTCGAATTCGAGGTTCATCGATGGAACGACGATTCGATTGTTGCAGGTCGTCACTTCCGTGGCGTTGATCACCCATTTGACCGGCACGCCGCGCAGAAGCGTGAAGCGGCTCGGCGTGAATCCCAGCCCATTGGCTTCCATCTCGATTGTTTGCGTTTGCGGCGCGACAGTCGCATCCTGCGACGTCTGCGCAAGTTCAACGGGCGCCGAATGCCGCCAGCTGGTCATCACCGACGCGAGATCGGCGCCTGAACCCGTGAGAATGAGACCACGATTGATCATCACCGCGCCGAGCGCGACGACGATCACGCCAGAGGCCGTCAGCAATCGATGGGTGACGGCGCCCGAAAGCACCGTCGTCAGCGCGCCGAAGGCGAGCATCACCGGCAAGGTTCCAAGGCCGAAGACGAAGAGCGTCTTCGCGCCTTCGATGGGGCTGCCTGTCCCCGCCGCCATCACATACATCGCCTGCAACGGACCGCAGGCGATCATCAGCCCGTTGAGAAGGCCGATCACGAACGGCCGATGGCGCGCGCCGCCGGCCTCGCGATTGACCCAGTTCTGCAGCGGCCCCGGCAGGCCGAGCCGGAAGCGGCGCAGCGGCGCGAAGAGCCCAAGCATGTTGAGGCCGAAGATGATGAGGAACGCGCCTGCGGCGACTCCGGCGACGCCGCGCAGCATCGGCGTGAAGGCGATGAAAGCGCCGAGCCAGCCGAAGGCTGCGCCGATCGCCGTGTAGGACAGCGTCTTTCCGGCGCCATAGGCGAGGTGCGACACGAAGGACGAGCGTCCGGCGCGCGCATCGGCCGCCGCATAGCTCACGACGAAAGCGCCGCACATGCCGACGCAGTGGAAGCCTGTCAGGAGCCCCAGCAGGAACAGAAGGCCGAGACTCATATGCTGGGCGATGTCGGGTTCGCCCTCGGCGCTGATCCAGCGCGTATCGAAGAGAATCAAACCGGCGAGCCCGGCGAGCGCCGCGACGATGATCGCCAGTCGCACGAGCGGCGAACGGCGGCGCTTCGCCTCCTCGGTTAGAACGACGCGGTAGCCGTTCTGCTCGACCCTTTCGCGGATCGCGCGGAAATTCGTGGCGTCAGCGTCATAGTCGACGACGACCGTTTCCGTCGGATAGCTCGCCGAGACGCTGCGCACGCCGGCGAGCTTCTTGATCGCCGCTTCGATGACATGTTCGCAGCCGTGACAATGCATGCCGCGGGCGTGAAAGGTGATCGCCGTTTCGTGCATTTAACGTGGAACGCTTCGCCGCTCAGCGTCTTACAGCGGTCGGCGCCCCCAAGCGTCGACCGTCTTTGCGTATTCCCGCGCGCGCCGACTATTTGCCGAGCGTATCCATGCCGAGCAGCTTATAGGCGGGGCAGAAGTTCACGAACGCCGTCGTCAGCGGGATAAGGCCGACGAGCCCCCATAAGGTCTGCGGCCCGATGAAAACGAGACTGAGCAACAAGAGACCGACGACGATCCGGATGATGCGATCGGTCCTTCCAATATTGGCTTCCATGACTGTCTCCTTCCCGCGACGGGTTACGATGCGAGCCTATCGCGTCGCGCAATATCGCTCAGCGACTATGTCTCGCTCCGGGAGCCGCCTATTTCTTCCGCCGCTCGTCGTCGTCATCTAGCTCAAGCCACATGGCGTTGAGAATGGCGAAGGCGCAGGCGAGCCCCAGACCCAATATCCAGGAAAAATACCACATGCTTCGTGTTCTCCCGCTCAATAATAATAGTCGTCGCCGCGACGGATCGCCGCCTCGCTGACGGCGCCGCGCAGCACGTAGTAGACCCAGCTCGTGTAGGTAAGAACGATCGGCAGAAAGACGATCACCGCGACGAGCATCAGCGAGAGCGTCGCTTTGCTCGACGAAGCGTCCCAGACCGTCAGGCTCTGGCTCGGGTGAGTCGACGACGGCAGCAGGAACGGGAACATGCTGAAGCCCGCCATGGTCGCAACCCCCGCAACCGAAAGGCTGCTGGCGAGAAGCGCGATCCTTCTCGCCGAAAGCGCGAGGGCCAGCGCCGCGATCAGAGCGCCGATGTAGGCGGCGGCCGGGGCCGCGATCATCCAGGGGTAGGCCCGGTAATTATCGAACCAGGCGCCAGTTTCTCGCGTCACCGTCTTGGCGAGCGGATTGGACGGGCCGGCATGTTCGATGACGCCGTCTATCCGGAATCCCTCCACCCCGAGCATCGTCCAAATTCCGGCGCCGGAGATGAGCAGAACCAGCAGGATCGCCGCGACGGCGCCATATCGCCGGGCTCGGACGGCGACCTCGCCCTCGCTCTTCACGCTCAGCCAGGCGGCGCCCTGCATCGCGAGCATCGTCACGCTGACGAGGCCGCAGAGCAAGGCGAAGGGGTTGAGCAGGCCGAGGAGGCCGCCCTCATAAGTGGCGCGCAGCTGCTGATCGAAATGAAAGGGAACGCCCTGCAGAAGATTGCCGAAGGCGACGCCGAAGATCAGCGCGGGCACGGCGCCCGAAGCGAAGAAGAGCCAGTCCCAGGTCTCGCGCCAGCCGCTCTCCGGTCTTTTGTCGCGGAAGGTGATCGCCACCGGCCGCAAAATGAGGCCGATCAGCACCAGCAGCATCGCGAGGTAGAAGCCGGAGAAGGACACCGCGTAAAGCGGCGGCCAGGCCGCGAAGGCGGCGCCGCCGCCGAGGATGAACCAGACCTGATTGCCTTCCCACACGGGGCCGATCGTATTGAGCGTCACGCGCCGCTGCGTGTCGTTGCGGGCGACGAAGGGATGCAGCATGGCGACGCCGATGTCGAAACCGTCGAGGACGGCGAAGCCTACGAGCAGAACGCCCAGCAGCGCCCACCAGATGAGGCGAAGCGTCATATAGTCGAACATCGCTGTCGCCTTTCCTATCGCGTTTGCGCCGGCGCAGGCGCGGGGAGCACCGGCGCGCCGGTGGTCTGGGGCTCAGCCTCCGAACGCGGTCCGATGCGCACATATTTGACGATGAGCGCGACATCGATAATGGCGAGCGCGCTGTAGAACAGCACGAAGGCCGCGAGGCTCGCCGCGACATTCGATGCAGGGATGTTCGAGACGCCGAGGAATGTCGGCATCGTTCCGTCGATGATCCACGGCTGCCGGCCGTATTCAGCGACGATCCAACCGAGTTCGGCGGCGACCCAGGGCAAGGGCAGGCTATACATGACCATGCGCAGGAACCAGGGCCTGCCGCAGCGTCGCCGGCTCGACAGATAAAACGCGATGGCGAAGAGCGCGATGAAATAGAAGCCCAGCGCCACCATGATTCGGAACGACCAGAACAACACCGGCACGTCGGGGATCGTCGACATCGCCGCTTCGTGGATCTGCGCGTCGGTGGCGTTCTCGATGTCCGGCCGGATGCGCTTGACGAGCAGCGAATGGCCGACGTCGCGCATCGACGCCTCGAGTTCCGGCGGAACGACGGCGTTCGGATGGCCGCCTTCCTTCGCGAGCCACTGATAGCCGGCCATGCCGTTGCGGATACGCTCCTCGGAACGTTGGACGAGCGCCTTCACGCCTTCGACGGGCTTATCGAGCGAGCGTGTGGCGATCAGCCCCAGGATCCACGGTATTCTGATCTCGTCTTTCGTCGTTTCGCTCTTGAGATCGGGGAAACCAAAGAGCGTGAAAGACGCGGGCGGCGGCTCCGTCTCCCACATGGCCTCGATCGCGGCGATCTTCATCTTCTGGTTCTCGCCCGCCGTATAGCCGCTCTCATCGCCGAGCACGACGACCGAAAGCGCTGAGGCGAGCCCGAAGCTCGCCGCCACCGTCAGCGAGCGGCGGGCGATGTCGACGTGGCGGCGGTTCAAAAGGAAATAGGCGCCAATCGACATGACGAACATCGCGCCCGTGACATAGCCGGCGCTCACCGTGTGCACGAATTTCGATTGCGCCACGGGATTGAACAGCACCTCGGTGAAGGACGTCAGCTCCATGCGCATCGTCTGTGGATTGAACGCCGCGCCGACCGGATTCTGCATCCAGGCGTTCGCGACGAGAATCCACAGCGCCGAGAAATTGGCGCCGAGCGCGACGAGCCAGGTGACAGCGAGATGCTGCACCTTGCTCAGTCGTTTCCAGCCAAAGAAGAACAGGCCGACGAAGGTCGCCTCGAGGAAGAAGGCCATCAGGCCCTCGATGGCGAGCGGCGCGCCGAAGATGTCGCCGACGTAATGCGAGTAATAGGCCCAGTTGGTGCCGAACTGGAACTCCATCGTGACGCCGGTGGCGACGCCCATGGCGAAGTTGATGCCAAACAGCGTGCCCCAGAACTGCGTCGCATCGCGCCAGACGGTTCGACCCGTCATCACATAGACGCTTTCCATGATCGCGAGCAGCAGCGCGAGACCCAGCGTCAGCGGCACGAAGAGGAAGTGATACAGCGCCGTCAGCGCAAATTGCAGGCGCGAGAGGGTGACGACGTCGAGTTCGAACATATTGGGCTCCTGACAGAAGTCAGCTGACGGGCGTCAGCGCGGCGCGGCGGCGGAAAGCGCTTCCGCCATCTGCGCCGGCGTCACCTTGATACGATGCGCGGGGCCGAAAAACAGGACGTAGAGCGCGATGAGCGCCAGCAATTTAAACGCCAGCGCGAGGAGGATCTCGCGCCTTAACGGCCTAGTCCGCATCGACTCTCCTCCAGCATTGCATGGCGGCGGGGCCCTGTTATGACAGAGCGCGGCGCAGTCGTTCGATGCCGAGCAGCTTCATGATGTACCGCTCATATACAGGCTCGCTCTGCCCCTTACGAACCTTGCGAAGGAAGTATTTCTCATAGGCGATCTTCGCGAGATGCACCCAACGCCCTTCGCTTGACCAATTGACGTTACGCGGCGGAATCTGCGGTTTGGCGACGAAGGCGACGCCCTTGTCGCCGAAATCCGCCAAGCAAACCGCGTTCCACGTGCCTTCTTCCTTGGCTTCACGCCCGGCGATCAGCGCGGCGATGTTATGCGCCGTGGCGGTCACCATGGACTCGATCATATAGCCGGTCTTCGGCGTGCCGGTGGGCACCGGCGTCGCCTCGACGGGCGGGATCGCGACGCAGACGCCGACGCCGAACACATTCGGATATTTCGGATTGCGCTGATTCTTGTCGATGATGACGAAGCCGCGAGGATTGACCAGCCCCTCGACGCCCATCAGCGCATCGACGCCTTTGAAGGCGGGCATCACCATGGCGAATTTGAAGGGCACTTCGTGCTCCTTCTTGACCTGCCCCTGGTCGTCGAGCTCGGCGCATTTGAGCAGCCCGGGTTCGATCGCGGTCGTCTTGGCGTTGACGATCCATTTGATGTCGCGGTCGCGGAACGCCGATTCGAGCATACCCTTGGTGTCGCCGACGCCGCCCAAACCAAGATGCCCAATATAGGGCTCGGACGTGATGTAGGTCATCGGCACCTTGTCGCGGATGCCGCGGCGACGCAGATCGGTGGAAAGAATCATGGCGTATTCATACGCCGGACCAAAGCATGAGACGCCGGGCGCCGCGCCGATGATGATCGGGCCGGGATTCTTGCAGAACTCCTCATAGGCCTTCGACGCGATCTCGGCATGCTGCAGCGTGCAGATCGAATGCGTGTGCCCGCCGTGAGGTCCAAGTCCGGGCAATTCTTCGAACGCGAGCTTCGGTCCGGTGGCGATGACGAGATAGTCGTAGGCGACGCTCTCGCCATTCGCGAGCTCGAGGCGGTTCTCTTCGGGCATAACGCGCTTCGCGCCGACCGGAATGAAGCCGATGTTCTTCTTCTTGAACACCGGCGCGAGCGGAACCTTGAGCTCCTCGGGCTTGCGCCATTGCACCGCGAGCCACGGATTGGACGGCGTGAACTGAAAATTCTCAAGGTCAGAGACGACCGTGACCTGATGTTGCTTCGAGAGTCCCTCGCGAACTTCGATCGCGGCGGCGACGCCGCCGATCCCGGCGCCCATGATAACGATGTGAGCCATTCAATCCTCCCATGCGCTTGCGCGCACAAAGTTTGCGCTGACGGTTGCGCTCATTTTGTCACGACATGCACGCTTGTCGCGCGCATGTCCGCGACTTAGTCACGCTGTGCGGCGCACAGCGAACGCAACGCCGCGGGATTGACGATCTCGGCGCCGCCGCGCGACAATTTTACCCAGCCAGAACGCTCGAACGCTTTCAGCGTGCGGCCGACGACTTCGCGCGCCGTGCCGAGATCCGCGGCGAGCGCCTGCTGCGTGGCGGCGATCTTGTCGCCGGCGTCGCGCAGCGCGAGAAGGCGTTCCGCCAAACGAACATTGATGCGCGTGCAGACGATTTCCTCGATGCGCGACATCAAGGTCGCGAGACGCTTGCTGTAGCCGTTGAACACCAGCGCGCGAAAGCTTTCGGAAGCATTCATCAGCGCGTTGAAACGATCGGCGGGGACGACATAGGCGATCACGTCAGTCTCGGCGACGCCTTCAGCGGCGTAGGCGTCGTCCGAAAGCAGCGACGCCGTGGTCAGAATGCAGGTTTCATTCTCGCCGACTCGATAGAGCACGATTTCCCTGCCCGACTCGGTCACCCGCTGCACGCGCACAGTGCCCGAGACGATCAGCGGGAACTGCGCGCATTGGTCGCCCGGCCGAAACAGCACGGCGCCGCGCGGGATTTGCTTGCGAACGGCGGAGTCGCGCAGAAGGGTCTTCGTCGCGGCGTCGAGGCTGCGCAAGGACGGCGTTTCGTCGACCCAATCGAAAGGCATCGTCTGCTCTTCGTCGCTAACGATCAAAGGCCCAGCCAAGTGCGCGCTGCGCCCTGTGCGCACACGCTGATGAATCCTAGAAAGCGGCGCCTGATCTGGCGCCGAACCGTTTCAGCGCCATCGCTAACGGGCAGAGTCCGGTAAACGCCGCCTGCAGCAGATTGACGCCGACGAAAGCCGTAAGCAAGAGCCACCATGGGCTGAACAACTGCGCCAGGAGCAGGCTCAAAAGGATCATGGCGCCTGCGAAGGCCATAACGATGCGATCAATGCTCATGACGTGAGTTCCTTTGATTTTGCGCGCGCGCGCGGTTTGGCCGGCTTGCCGCACTCCTCGGCGCAAAACATCTCGTAAAGCAGTCCGATGATTCGTGAGACGTTACCGTCGGCCAGGGAATAGTAGATCGTCTGGGATTCGCGGCGGGTCTTGACGAGCTTGTCCTCGCGCAGCCGCGCGAGATGCTGCGACAGCGACGATTGGCTCAGCCCGATCGCCTCCTGCAGCTTTGTCACCGACAGCTCGCCCGCGTGGAGCTGGCACAGCACCATCAGCCGATGACGGTTGGCCAGAGCCTTTAGAAAGCTCTCGGCCTCCGCAGCTTTCGGCGCGAGCTCAATCGCTTTTACATTCATGTTTTCTAAATTATGATTATTGAATATAATTGTCAAGCGAGCGTATCGCAGGCGTGAAAGAGCGTTATGTCGCATTCATGCCGGCGCGAACACGGTATATTACGTTCATCTAATTTAATGGAATCGTCCGGCAACGGATGAATTGCCAAGGGAGGTTGAAATGGTGGAATTTCGCGCGCCGACGCGCCGCTCCTTGATGTTGTTGTTGGGCGCGGCCGCCGCTGGACTTTCTGCGACGACGGCGCAAGCGAAGTCGAGCAAATCGGCGGCCGACTATCGCGGCGCGCCGAACGGCCGGCAAAGCTGCGCCAACTGCTCCTGGTTCAACCCGCCATCGGGCTGCGGCGTGGTGAGCGGGCCCGTCAGCGCGCGCGGCTGGTGCAATCTCTGGGGCTGACGCCACTGAAGGAAAGTCGGGCGGCGCCGCGCCGCCCTGTCCTTTCCTTTCCTGATCTTAAATTCGCTATTGCTAATTTACGTTTTCTGCATATAACTGGGCTGCATGAGACAAATGCGCCGCCTCCATTTTTCGCCGACGACGGCGCTCCTCGCCGCGCTCGCCTTCTCCTTGGGCGCCAAGGCCGGAGAGGTCACGATCCGGGTCGCCCCGGTCGAGGACCTCAAGGCCGTCGTCGCTTCCGTGGAGCCTGCGCATCAACTGACGGCTAGGGCACGAATCGGCGGGACGGTGAGCGCGCTCAAGATTAAAGAGGGCGACGACGTCGCCGGCGGCGCCGAGATCGCCTCGGTCGTCGACCAGAAGCTGTTTTTGCAGATGCAGGCGCTCGACCAGCGCATCCGCTCGCAGCAGGCCCAGCGCGACAAGGCGCAGTCCGACTTCGACCGCGCGCAGGAGCTTTTCCGCCGCGGCGTCTATACGAAGGCGCTGTTCGATCACGCGAAGACCGCGCTCGACGTCGCCGACCGCAACCTCGCCGCGCTGCGCTCGGATCGCAGCGTGATCGAACAACAGGCGGCGGAGGGCTCGGTGCGCGCGCCGGGGCCAGGACGCATCCTCACCATTCCTGTCTCCGTCGGCCGCGTGGTGATGCCCGGCGAAACCATCGCGACGATCGCCGAGGACAAATACATTCTGCGCCTGCAACTGCCGGAGCGCCACGCGCGGTTCATGCGCGCCGGCGACAAGGTCGAGATCGGCGCGCGCGGCCTGCACGAAGAAGCGGGCGGTGAGCGCAAGCAGGGGCGCGTGCGCATCGTCTATCCCGAAATTCAGGGCGGCCGCGTCATCGCCGACGTCGATGTCGTAGGGCTCGGCGACTATTTCGTCGGCGAACGGGCCCGCGTTTACGTCACGACGGGCAAGCGCGACACGATCATCATCCCGCGCGCCGCCGTCTATCGACGCGCCGGCGTGGATTTCGTCCGCCTTGCCTCCGGCGAGGAGATCGTCGTTCAGCCTGGCGAAGCGCATGGCGACGGCGTCGAAATTCTTTCCGGTCTCCATGACGGCGACGTGGTGTCGACGCCATGAGCGATGAATTTCGTCCGGGCATTTCCGGCACGCTGACGCGCGCTTTCATCAATTCGCCGCTGACGCCGCTCCTCCTGCTCGCTTCGATTCTTGTCGGACTGATCGCGCTGCGCTCGCTGCCGCGCGAGGAGGAGCCGCAGATCTCCGTGCCGATGGTCGACATCATGGTGTCGGCCAATGGCTATAAGGCGGAAGACGCGATCGAACTCATCACGCGCCCGCTCGAGGACATCATCAAGGGCGTCAACGGCGTCGAGCACGTCTATTCGCAGACGCGCGACGACAATGTGGTGGTCACGGCGCGCTTTTACGTCGGCACGTCGCAGGACAACGCCGTCCTGCGCATCCACGACAAGATGCGCGCCAACATCAGCGATCTGCCGAAGGGCATTCCCGAGCCGCTGATCGTTGGCCGCGGCATAGACGACGTCGCGATCGTCGTGCTGACGCTTTCGGCGAAGCCCGAGCGCGCCGATCGCTGGACCGACAATGGCCTCTATCAGGTCGCCGAGGAATTGCAGCACGACCTCACCAAGGTCAATGACGTCGGCTTAAGCTACATCGTCGGCGGCAGCCCTAATCAGATCCGCGTCGAGCCCGATCCCGAACGCCTGTCGCAATATGGCGTGACGCTCAATCAGCTGATCGACAAGCTGACCAACGCCAACCGTTCCTTTCTCGTCGGCGCGTTCCGCGAGGGCAATCGCGCCGTGCCTGTCGTCGCCGGCCAGACGCTGCAGGGCGTCCCCGACGTCGGCCAGCTGCTGCTGACCACAAGAGACGGCCGCCCGGTCTATGTGAAGGACGTGGCCGAGGTGCGCGTCGGCGCCGCCGAGCCCGACCGGCGCAGCTGGACCATGACGCGCAACGCCGCCGGCGGCCTCGACAAGCGCCCCGCCGTCAGCATCGCGATCGCCAAGCGCAAGGGCGCTAACGCCGTCGTCGTCGCCGATGAGATCATGCATCGGCTCGAGGCCGTCAAAGGCCGCATCGTTCCTGACGACATCGAGATCGCGGTGACCCGCGACTATGGCGAGACGGCGACCGAGAAGGCCAATGAGCTGCTGTTCCATCTCGCGCTGGCGACCGTCTCGATCGTGGCGCTCATCGTCGTGATGGTCGGCTGGCGCGAGGGCGTCGTCGTCTTCGTCATCATCCCGACGACGATTCTGCTCACGCTCTTCGCCTCCTGGCTGATGGGCTATACGATCAATCGCGTCAGCCTTTTCGCGCTTATCTTCTCGATCGGCATTCTCGTCGACGACGCCATCGTCGTCGTCGAGAACATCGTGCGCCACTGGCATATGCGCGGCTCGCGCAGCCTGATCGACACGGCCGTCGAGGCGGTGGCGGAAGTCGGCAATCCGACGATCGTCGCGACGCTCACGATCGTCGCCGCCCTGCTGCCAATGATGTTCGTCTCAGGTCTGATGGGGCCCTATATGAGCCCCATTCCCGCGAACGCTTCGCTTGCGATGATCTTCTCCTTCTTCGTCGCCATGACGATTACGCCTTGGCTCCTGCTCAAGGTCGCCGGCAAGCGTTTCGCGCAGGAGCGCGGCGACGGCGTCGATCATGCGCATGAACGCGGCGCCATGGGCAATTTCTACGTGCGCGTGGCGACGCCGTTGCTGAAAGGCCGCAAGCGCTCGCAGTGGTTTCTTACGGCGGTCGGCCTCGCGACGCTTCTCTCAATGACGCTCTTCGCAACGAAGACCGTGCGCGTGAAACTGCTGCCCTTCGACAACAAGTCGGAGATCGCCGTCGTCGTCGATCTGCCGCGCGGCGCTTCGCTCGAAGAAACGGACCGGGTGCTGACGGCGGCGGCGGAACGCCTCAAGGACATTCCGGAACTGACCTCCATTCAGTCCTATGCGGGCGCCGCCGCGCCCTTCAACTTCAACGGCCTCGTGCGGCACTATTACATGCGCAACGCGCCCGAGATGGGCGATCTGGCGATCAATCTCCAGCCGAAAGGCGAGCGCAGCCGCGCGAGCCATGCGATTGCGCTCGATATTCGCAAGAAGCTCGAGGGACTGCCGGCGCCCGAACACACTGCGATCAAGGTCGTCGAAGTGCCGCCGGGCCCGCCCGTGCTGTCGACGCTGCTCGCCGAGGTCTATGGTCCGGACGCGCAATCGCGGCGCGATCTCGCAGCGAAGGTGCGCAAGGCTTTCGACGCCGTCGATTTCGTCGTCGACACCGACGACAGCTACGGTCAGCGCGCCGAGCGCCTGCGCTTCGAGATCGATCAGGAGGCGCTCGAGTATCACGGCGTCGAGGAGCGCGCCGTCTACGACACGATCGGCGCCCTGGTCGGCGGCGTCAAGATCGGCTTTTCGCAAAAGGGCGGCGGCGCCAAGCCTGTCGACATAACGGTGGCGCTGCCGCGCTCGGCGATGACGCCCGGCGAAGGAATCCTGTCAACGCCGCTGCCCGCCGGCGGCACCGAGCGCCAGGGCGCCAATGTCGAACTCGGCGACGTCGTCAAGGCGACGCGCGAACTCGGCTCCTACCCGATCTTCCGTCACAATGGCCGCTTCGCCGAAATGGTCAGCGCCGAGGTCGCCGGCCGTTTGGAAGCGCCGATCTATGGCATGCTCGCGGTCGAAGACGCGATCGACAAGATGGACTGGGGACCTTCGGGACCGCCGACGATCAAATATCACGGCCAGCCGCTCGACGATTCGCAGCCGACGCTGCTCTGGGACGGCGAGTGGGAAGTGACCTATGTCACCTTCCGCGACATGGGCGCAGCCTTCATGGTGGCGCTGCTCGGCATCTACCTTCTCGTCGTCGCGCAGTTCGGCTCGTTCAAACTGCCGCTGGTCATCCTGGCGCCGGTGCCGCTGACGCTCGTCGGCATCGTCATCGGCCACATCTTGTTCAACGCCGCCTTCACCGCGACATCGATGATCGGCTTTATCGCGCTCGCCGGAATCGTCGTGCGCAATTCCATCCTGCTCGTCGACTTCATCCGGCATTTACGGGCGCGCGGCATGACGCTGCGCGCCGCGCTGATCGAGGCGGGCGCGGTGCGCTTCAAGCCCATCTTTCTCACCGCCGCCGCGGCGATCATCGGCGCGGCCTTTATTCTCACCGATCCGATCTTTCAGGGTCTCGCCATTTCGCTCGTCTTTGGCCTCGCCTCGTCGACGGCGCTCACCCTGCTCGTCATCCCCGCGATCTATGTCGTTCTGCGCGACGACGAAACGCCAAGGAGCGCCTCATGACCGAAGACTGGGCGGCCCTCGCCAAGAAGCTTTCCGCCGACATCCGCGAATTGCGGGTCGGCTCGCCCGAGGTGATGAAAGCCTTTTCGGCGATGGCGATCTCGGCGGGCGCGCAAGGCGCGCTCGACGCCAAGACAAAGGAACTGATCGCGCTTGCGGTCAGCGTCGCAGTGCGCTGCGACGATTGCATCGCCTTTCACGCCAAAGCCGCGTCGCAGCGCGGCGCCACGCGCGAGGAGGTGATGGAGACGCTCGCCATGAGCATCTACATGGGCGCCGGACCGTCGGTGATGTATGCGAGCCATGCGCTCGCCGCCTTCTCCCAGTTCGACGCCGAAAAGCAAGCCTGAGACGAAAGGAACGAAAATGACTCTGGGCTCTCTCCTGTCGAAACTCGCCGGCGGCGGCTCGGCGCCGACTATCGAGCATGACGATTTCTGCCGCGTCGTGGCGGACAAGTCCTGCGCCGTCGTTGACGTGCGCGAGCCGCACGAATATGGCGCCGGCCATGTGCCGGGCGCCAAGAACATGCCGCTCTCGAGCTTCGATCCGACGAAGCTTCCGAAGGGCGACGTGGTTCTGATCTGCCAGGCGGGCGGGCGATCGGCCAAGGCGCTTGCGCAGGCGCAAAACGTCGGCCGAAACGACATTCGCCATTATGCGCCGGGCACCGGCGGCTGGCGCGCCCGCGGCGGCGCGGTGGAGTGACAAGCCACGCCGAGCGTTTTAGAGACCTCTCTCATCCCCGACGCTGCGCGTCGGGGATCCTGAACGCGGCTGATCACGAACCGCGCATTCGCGTCGCGAAGCGCTACGCCGCCTTGCCGACCTTGGTCGCTTCCGAGACCTCGTTGATCTTGCCGGTCTTCACATCATAGACGTAGCCGTAGATCGGGATGTTCTTCGGCACCAGCGGATGCGAACGGATGCGCGCGACGTCCTGCGCGACGCTCTCCTCCTGATTCTTGATCGTGTGCCGTTTGATGAAGTGGCCGGCCGCGCAGCCGCCGCCATGTTGCGGGTTCGACCAGTTCTTGCCGTCGAAACTCGCCGTGGCGAGGCTGTCGTCCAGCAGGTCGCTCATGATCTCGTCGCAGAAGAGCTCCATGCCGCAATTGGTGTGGTGAATGACGAACCACTCCTTGGTGCCGAGCAGCTTGTGAGAAATCACCAGCGAGCGAATCGCGTCGTCCGACGCGCGACCGCCGGCGTTGCGGATCACATGCGCGTCGCCTTCCGAAAGGCCGGCGTATTTTGCCGGATCAAGACGCGCGTCCATGCAGGTCAGGATTGCGAACCCGCGCGCCGGCGGCAGCGCGAGTTCGCTCTTCTTACCGAAATCGGCGGCGTAAGCGTTGTTTGCGGAGACAACTTCGTTGACGATCTGGCTAGCCATCTCTCTCTCCCTTGTTGCGTTCGTTGCTTCTAAATTTTTTTGACCTGCCTCAACATTGAAGCGCTTCAGCTTGCTTTTCAAGCAGAGGAACAGCGCGATCTTCGTGACATAGTCGCTTGACGGTCCGCGATATATATTTCGAGAGCGATGGAGCTGATACTGTATAACATTCACGCGAACGCTCTCGCACGCCGTAGGAGATGGTTTTAAAAAATGTCCGATCACGCGCATCTGTTCCCGGGTTTTGCTTCGCATTGGATCGACGCGCCGGCTGGAAAAATATTCGCCCGCGTCCGTGGCGAGGGCTCGCCGGTGATCCTGTTACACGGGTTCGGCGAAACCCATGTCGCCTGGCATAAGATCGCGTCGACGCTCGCGAAACGGTTCACGGTCGTCGCAATGGATCTTCGCGGCTACGGATGGTCGTCCGTCCCCGCGAGCGAAAAGGGCGAGCATTACACGAAGCGGGAGATGGCCGCCGACGTCGTGTTGGTTATGGAATCGCTCGGTCATGCGCGCTTCGCGCTCGTCGGGCACGACAGGGGCGCGCGCGTCGGCCAGCGCCTCGCGCTCGACCAGCCCGGCCGGCTCGACAAGATTGCGCTCATCAATATCGCGCCGGTTGACGATGATTTCGGCGATGGCGATCTGCAGCGCGTCGGACGCGCGCGCTTCCTCGCTGCTGACGCGCCCAAGCCGGAAGAGCTGATCGGCCTCGATCCCGTCGGCTTTCTCGACGATGCGCTGATGAACGCGACGAAAGCGAAGTCGCTGGACGTATTTTGCGCGGACGCGCTCGCCGCCTATCGTCAGGCCTTCAACGATCCGGCGCGTATCCACGCTTTCTGCGAGGATTTTCGCGCCGGGGCGACCTTCGACCGCGAGCAGCTTGCCGCCGACAAAGCCGAAGGCAGGAAACTCGCGATGCCGACGCTGATCGTCGCGGGCGATGCGACATTCCCCGCAAATGGCCCTTCCCTCGTCGCCGCCTGGCGCGAATGGGGCGACGACATCGCCGAGGCGCGCGTCGACTCCGGACTTTATCCAATGGAGGAGGCGCCGGCGGAGACGCTCGCCGCCTTGGAGAAATTCCTGTGAGCCTCTATCGCGGGAAAACAGTCGCGCTCGCGCTCGGCGGCGGCGGCGCCCGCGGACTCGCGCATATTTGCGTGCTTGAAGCACTCGACGATCTGGGGGTGCGGCCCGTCGCCATCGCCGGCGCCTCGATCGGCGCCATCGTCGGCGCCGCCTATGCGGCTGGCTTTTCCGGCGCGGAGCTGCGCGCCCACACGCAAGCCATCCTCAAGAACCGCATCGGACTCGCGCGCCGGCTGCTGCATGCGCGGGCGCGCGGACGCAAGCGGCTTCTTTCCCGCGTCGCGCATCCGCTGCTGTTCGACGGCGAACGCTTTCTTCAGGCCTTTTGGCCCCACGGCATGCCTGATCGTTTCGAAGAATTGAGCATTCCGCTGCAGGTCGTCGCCACGGATTTTCGCCGACGCGTCGAGGCGGTTTTCGCGACAGGCCCCTTGCGTCCGGCCGTCGCGGGGTCCATGGCGATCCCTGGCGTCGTGCGCGCCGCCCAGAGCGATCACGGCTATTTCGTCGATGGCGGCCTGGTCAATCCGCTCCCCTACGATCACCTCTGGGGGCTTGCCGACATCGTCATCGCCGTCGACGTCTCCGGCAATTTCGGCGTCGAGACCGGCAAGGGGCCGCCGTCCGCTTTCGAGACGATGATCGTCGCGAGCCAGATCATGATGAACGCGATCAGCTCGCGCATGATCGCCGAGCGCCCGCCAGACGTCCTGATCCGGCCCGAGGTGCATCAATATCTCGCGCTCGACCTCTTCAAGGCCTCGCGCATCTTCGCCGCCGGAGACGCCTGTCGCGATACGCTGCGTCACGGGCTGGCGCAGGCCGCGCTACGGCTGGAAGCTCACCGCCGCGCCTGAAAGAAGTCGCGCAGCAGCGCCGCGGCCTCGCTCTCGCGAATGCCGCCATAGACTTCCGGCCGGTGATGGCAGGTCGGCTGCGCGAAGAACCTCGGCCCGTGCTCCACCGCGCCCCCCTTCGGATCGCTCGCGGCGTAATAGAGCCGCCGGAAGCGCGCGAAGCTGATCGCGGCCGCGCACATGGCGCAGGGCTCGAGCGTCACATAGAGATCGCAGTCGACGAGACGCTCCGAGCCGATCGCGACGCAGGCTTCGCGGATGACGAGCATTTCAGCATGCGCGGTCGGATCACGGTCGCGCAGCGTTCGGTTTCCTGCTGCGGCGATGACGGCGCCGTTGCGCATAAGCGCCGCGCCGACCGGAACTTCGCCCGCCGCCGCAGCGGCGCGCGCCTGGTCGAAGGCGGCGCTGAAAGGATCCTTGCCGTTCATTCCCGTCTCTCTTGCGCAATGGCGCTTCAAAGCGCGCTGCCCGCCTGCTATCAGAACCCATGAAAGAAAAGAACCGCAACGAAAGACCGGCGCAAAAAGACGGCGACCGGCCCATGCGACGTCGCGCCAAGGAAGCGCCTGCGCCGAACGCCGTCGGGCGCAAAGACGCAAGGCCAACAAAGCCGCGCTTCGACAAGCCGCGCTTCGACAAAGCCGGTTCGCACGGCCCCGAAGGCGCGCGCGCCAAGCGACCCGTAAAGAAGCGCGGCGCCGAGCCTGCGCCCGCCCCGCAAGCAAAGGCCTTCGAGGGCGAGCGGATCGCCAAGGTCATGGCGCGCGCGGGAGTCTGTTCGCGCCGCGACGCAGAGCACTGGATCGCGGAAGGCCGCGTCGCCGTCAACGGCCGCGTGCTGACAAGTCCCGCGTTCAATGTGCAGGAAAGCGACAAGATCACGATCGACGGCGCGCCGATGCAGGCGCGCGAGCGCACGCGGCTCTTTCTCTTCCACAAGCCCGCGGGCTATGTCACCACCGCGCGCGACGAAGAAGGCCGCCCCACGGTGTTCTCTTTTCTCGAGGAGCGCCACCCCGATCTGCCGCGTCTCGTCAGCGTCGGCCGGCTCGACATCAACACCGAAGGGCTGCTGCTGCTCACCAATGACGGCGGCCTCGCGCGCACGCTCGAACTGCCGGCCACCGGCTGGACCCGGCGCTACCGCGTGCGGGCCCACGGCGACATCGATCAGGCGCAGCTCGATTCGCTGCGCAACGGCGTGACGATCGAGGGCGTCAATTATGCGCCGATCGAAGCGCGACTCGAGCGCGAGCAAGGCGCCAACGCCTGGATCGCGATGAGCCTCACCGAGGGCAAGAACCGCGAGATCAAGCGCGTCATGGCGCATCTCGGGCTCGACGTGACGCGGCTGATCCGCGTGTCCTACGGGCCGTTCCAGCTCGGCGATCTTGCGGAAGGCGCGGTCGAGGAAGTTCGTCTGAAAACGCTGCGCGAACAATTGGGCAAATCGCTCGCCGAACTGGCCGGCGCGGATTTCGCGACGCCGCTGCGCGAGAAGGCGCCAGCCGAACAACAGGAAATGCGGGAACGCATCGAAAAGCGCGCGCGCAAACATGTCTCGACGCTGCGCAAGGAGCGAGATGAGCGTCGCGACGCCGGTCCGCGCGCGCGCGTGACGCGCGGCGCCGTCGCCGACCGCAAGGGTCGCGCGGTCGCGGTCGAGCGCGTGACGCCTGTTCAACGCAAGGCGGCGCAGGAGGAGAATCGATCGCGCAATGCTCGGCGCTTCGAATCGATGCGCGGGGATGGCGCGCCGCGGAGAAGCCCGCGGTCCGAGCATCCCTCGGATGAAGGCAGGCCGCGCGGGGAGCGTTTCCTTCGCGACGAGAGGCCCCGCGGCGAGCGGGCTGCGACCGGGTCGCGTCGGCCGCCGCGCTTCGACGAACAGAGCGGCGCGAGGGCCCCACGTGCGCCGGGCGCGCGCGGCCCGCAGAGTCGCGACGAACGTTCACGCGACACGCAAAGATTCGAGCAACGGCCGGACGACCGCGCGAGCAGTCGCAAAAATTATCGAACGCCCGATCGTGAGGACGCACGTTTCGAGAGGCGCCCGCCGCGCCGCGACGGCGACGAGGCGCGACGCGATACGCGCGGCGCGGTCGCGACGCGCCAGGAGCGGCCGCGGGAATTCGACAGGCCGCGCGGCGAGCGCGAATTCTGGCCCGGCGACCGACCGTCCGGGGCGCGCAAATTCGATCGGCCGCGCGCCGCAGGAGACGCGCGGCCCCCTCGAGGCGGCGGAACGCATAAGGGCCCCCACAAAGGCGCGCGCAGTGGACCAGGCAAAGGTCCGGCTGGCGGCCGAGGCGCGCCGCGCAAGGGACCGCGAAAGGGCCCGCCGAAGGGACCGCGCAAGCCGCGCGGCGCATAAGCGATGCGCATTGTCGGCGGCGCCCTGCGCGGTCGGTCGCTTTCCGCGCCGCGCTCGCAGGCGATCCGGCCAACCTCCGAGCGCCTGCGCGAATCCGTCTTCGACATTCTCGCGCATCGCTTTGGCGATCCGGCTTCGGGCGCCAATGTCATCGATCTCTTCGCCGGGGCCGGCGCGCTCGGGCTAGAAGCCTTGTCGCGCGGCGCCGCGCGCGCGCTTTTTGTCGATGACGGCGCTGAGGCCCGCGCCTTGCTGCGCGCCAATATCGAAGCGCTTGGACTGGGCGGCGTCACCCGCGTCTTCCGCCGGGACGCGACGAAGCTCGGCGCCGCGCCGCCCGGCGAACAATTTTCGCTCGCCTTTCTCGATCCGCCCTATGGCAAGGATCTCGCGACGCCCGCGCTTGCCGCGCTTGTAGAAGGTGGATGGCTTGCGCCGGGCGCCGTCGTCGTCATCGAAGAGCACGCGAAGGCGCAAATCGATTTGCCGCCGCCCCTGCTGCGCGAAGACGAACGCCGCTACGGCGACACGCAATTCGTCTTCGCGCGCTACGCCGCCTAGCGTTCGTCAGAACGCGGCTTCACGCCTTATTCGAAGGCGACCTGAACTTTCGTCACTGCGCGATCGAACAGGCTCGTGGGCAAATAGCATAGCGGATTTGTCGCGAGCGGCGCTTCCCTGCAGTGCTCGTGATCGGTCGTCCAGGCGTAACCCGCCTGCGCCATGCAGCCCGTAATGTATTTGCGAATCAGGCGATCCGGATCCAGGCGACGATTTTGCGGATATGCCGATTCACCATCCAACTCGCAGGCCGATGTCTGAATCTGCTGCGCCTTGTAGAAGGACGAGCTGGAGCCGATCAAACCCGCTTCGGCGCCGACGACCATCGCCAATCCGCCGAGGAACGCCGCAACGGCCGTCACTCTGCTTATTCTGAACTGCACGTCGAGCAGTGAAAGCACGCCGACTGTCGCCAAGGCGACGCCGACGAAAATCAACACGAGAATCATGACCCTTCTCCGATGTCAGAGGAGTTTGTTGGCGCCGCCGGATGAGAGACCGACATGCTTCGCAAATGCCGCAAACGGCGACGGCGTACAGCCGATTCTTGCGTTTTCGTTCGACGTCGCTTGGCGTCGACGCAAGAACGCAACGAGGCTCGATTGACGGGATTGTGTGCGCCAAACGCGACAAGGTCTGCGACTTAGTCACGGCTTGCGAAGCGTCGCTCCAGAGCAGAAAGGACGCCGCTAGAGTTTCTTCTTCAATTCATAGAGCGCCGCCAACGCTTCACGCGGCGTCATTTGATCCGGATCGATTTCCTTAAGAGCGTCGCGCAAGCCATCCTTCGGCGACGGCTTGTCGGCGACGCGCGCAAAGAGCGGCAGATCATCGATCAATGTCTCGACAGGGGCGCGACGATCGGCCGCTTCCAACTCCGCGAGAATGGCGTGCGCACGCGCGACGACGCTTCCGGGCAAACCGGCAAGCTGCGCGACATGCACGCCATAGGAACGGTCCGCGGCGCCTTTGATCACCTCATGCAGAAACACCACCTCGCCCGCGTGATCCGTCACCTTCATCGTCAAATTGACGAGGCGCGGCAGTCTCTTCGCAAGCTGGGTCAACTCGTGGAAATGGGTGGCGAAGATCGCGCGCGAGCGGTTGATTTCATGCAGATGTTCGATCGTCGCCCAGGCGATCGACAGGCCGTCGAATGTCGCCGTGCCGCGACCGATCTCGTCGAGAATGACGAGAGAGCGCGGCGTCGCGCAGTTCAGGATCGCCGCGGTCTCGACCATCTCGACCATGAAGGTCGAGCGTCCGCGGGCGAGATCGTCCGAGGCGCCGACGCGAGAGAACAGCCTGTCGATGACGCCGATGCGGGCCGACTGGGCGGGCACGTAAGAGCCTGCCTGCGCGAGGAGGGCGATGAGCGCGTTCTGGCGCAGATAGGTCGACTTGCCGGCCATGTTCGGCCCGGTGACGACAGCGATCCGGCCGCCGTCGAGCTCGCAGTCATTCGCGGCGAAGGCTTTGCCCTGCGACTGTAGCGAGGCTTCGACGACCGGATGTCGGCCGCCGATGATCTCGAAGTCCAGCGAAGCGTCGATCGCCGGGCGCGTCCAGCCGCGCTTCTCCGCGACTTCGGCAAGCGCGCTATAGAAATCGAGCCGCGCGAAAGCTTCGGCGAGCCGCTGCAAATCTTCGGCGCGCGCGCAAACCTCGGCGACCAGCGCGTCGAACATCGCCAATTCCCGCGCGACGGCGCGGTCGGCGGCGGAAGCGATCTTGGCTTCCAGCTCGACGAGTTCGCGCGTCGAAAAGCGCATCGCATCGGCCATGGTCTGGCGGTGCGTGAAAGTCGCGTCAAACGGCGGCCGCAGCAGCTTCTCGCCATGCGCCAGCGACACTTCGAGAAAGAAGCCGAGGAAATTATTGTGTTTGATCTTGAGCCTTGTTTCGGTGAGCTCGGCATAGCGGCCCTGCAGCTCGGCGATCACCTTCCGGCTTGCGTCGCGAAGGCGCCGCGCGTCGTCCAACTCCGAGTCGCGGCCCTCGCGAATGAAATCGCCATTGCGCTTGTCCAGCGGCAGATTGTCTTTCAAGCTTGCGGCGATTTCGCCGGCGAGCGCGACATCCGCCTGAGACAGCGTGCGAATCTCATTCGCGATTTCCGATGGCGGATCACATTGCGCAAAGAGAGCGGCGATACCCGTTGCGGCCTCCAGCGCGACGCCGACGCTTGCAAGATCGCGCGGTCCGCCGCGCTCGAGAGAAAGCCGCGACAGCGCGCGGGAGAGATCCGGCGCGCGCGCAAGCCTTGCGCGCAGCGCCCCCCGCAGATCAGGCCATTCGAAAAAGAAGGCGATCGCGTCGAGCCGCGCCGCGATCGCTCGCGCGTCCGTCAGGGGGGCCGCAATCCGCTCCGCCAGCAGCCTGGCGCCGGCCGGCGTCACCGTGAGGTCGACCACCGACAACAGCGAACCCTCGCGCGCGCCGGAGAGCGTCCGCGTCAGTTCGAGATTGGCGCGCGTCGCCGCATCGATATCGAGCGTCGTCAGCTCGCGCAGGTTCGTCGGACGCGAAAGCGCCGGGCGCTGTCCTTTTTGCGTGCGCTCGACGTAGAGAATCGCCGTCGCGGCCGCCGCAAGCTGGCAGTCACTGAGAGCGCCGAAGCCGTCGAGAGTCGCAACGGCGTAAAAATCCATGAGACGTCGCGCGGCGTCGGCGCCGTCGCCAATATCGCGGCCGATCGGCGCGACGGGAACGCCCGTCGCTTCGAAGATCGCCGAAAGCGAAGAGTCCCTGCAGAGCGCGTCAGCAGCGACGATCTCGCGCGGCTCCAGCCGCGCGATCTCGGCGTTAAGCACGGTCTCTTCGCACGCACAGACCGTGAAGGCGCCTGTCGATATATCGACGCTGGCAAGTCCGTATCGCCAGCGGCTGTCTTCCCCGCGCAGGCGCGCGATCGCCAGAAAGGCGTTGGGCCTCGCCGGATCGAGCAGCGCGTCCTCGGTGATCGTGCCAGGCGTGACGAGCCGCACGACGTCGCGTCGCACGACAGATTTTGCGCCGCGCTTTTTTGCTTCCGCAGGATCTTCGATCTGCTCGCAGACGGCGACGCGATGGCCGAGCGCAATGAGCTTTTGCAGGTAGTCGTTGGCGCGCTCCACCGGCACGCCGCACATCGGAATGTCTTCGCCAAGATGCTTGCCGCGCTTGGTGAGCATGATGCCGAGCGCGCGCGACGCCGTCTGCGCGTCTTCGAAAAACAGTTCGTAAAAATCGCCCATGCGATAGAAGAGCAGGCAATCGGCGTTCGCCGCCTTGATCTCGATATATTGCGCGATCATCGGGGTCGCGCGCGTCAGCGCTCTGTCCTGGGGCGTTTCGGCGGAGGCGGGCGCGGCGTGCTTCATCTCCGCCAGTTTAACGGCCCCGCGGCGCGAGCGCCACGCGGCGCGGCCTCTTGCATGTGGACGACGCGCCTGCATGAGGTTAGATTCGCCTGTTGCTCTGCCAAATTTTTATTGGAGGTTTCGATGATTTCCATCATCAATCGCATTGTCGCAATTGCTGTGACGGCCGGCGGGCTTTGTTTCGCCGCTTTCGCCACCGAGCGGGTCGCGCCTGAATCGCCGAATCCGTGGCGCGTTTCGCCCTCTGTCTTTCCCCAGCCAAAGCAGCGGGCGAACGTCAGCGGCTTTGTCTGTGCGCCGAACGCGCCGGAATTCTGCCTCGCCGTCACAGACGAAGGACATGAGGCGGCTTTCGTGCGGTTGACGGACGGGCAATTGACGCCCGGCGCGCCTTTTTCATTGCCGATCGCAGCCGACGAATTCGACGCCGAAGGCGCCGCAGCAGACGGCGAATTTTTCTATATTGTCGGATCCCACTCCGTGAAGCGAAAGAGCTGCGAGGATCATCTCGCAAACAGGACTGTGCTTCGTTTCGGCGCCGATCAGGCGAAGCGACTGCCTCGCGCGATCGAATCCAGAAACCAGCTCTGGAACATCTTTGAGCGGTTGCCGGAATTCGCCGGTCACGCCGGTCCGCAGGCCTGTCTCGGCGACGATCCGCCGAAAGATGCGAAACATCTAAAAGGCAGACAAGGCGTCAACATCGAAGGAGTCGCGGCCAAGAACGGACGACTTTATTTTGGCTTCCGCGGCCCCGCGACAAACGGCGAAGCGTTGATCGTCGGCGTTGACGCGAAAGCGCTGTTCGAAGGCGGCGACGCCGCGCCGAGCGTTTCCCGCATTCGCGTAGGAGAGAAGCGCGGCATTCGCGATCTGACAGTCGCCGGCGATGCGCTCCTCGCGCTCGTGGGTCCGGACGACGACGAGAAGGCGTCGGGCTATTCGATTTTCCGCATTGATCAGCCTCGTCAAGGCGTCGCGCAGGCAAGCGAACTCGCGGTTCTCAGTCTGGATAATGCGCCCCGAGACGCGAAGAACAAACCCATCAAGCCGGAGGCGATTGCTCTGCTTGACCTCACTCCTGAGCGCTACCGTCTTCTCGTCCTCTCCGACGGTGGAGAGGACGGCGCGCCGCTGGTCTTCGACATTCCTCGCAAGCCATGAACAAAGCCCCGGAAGGCGATCTTCCGGGGCTTCTTCTGTCGCGCGCTAGCCTAGTTCCACAGCGCCAGCAGGATGATGAGCGGTATTGGCACGCCGAGCATCCAGAGCAAGACAGACCGGAACATTTTGACCTCCTGTTAGAAGCGAGAGAGCGATGCGACGCCGATGTTTTCATCGCGGTGTCGTCCGCCCAGGGTGGCGCCGGCCCAGGCCGCCGCCCCGCCGATGAGCATTGTCGCAGCGGAAAGGAACGCGAGAACGATGCCTGTCTTGCGCGCCGTCTCCGCGGTCTCCTTCGCCTTGGCGTTATCTTCGCGCAGGCGTTCAGCTGTTGCGTCGACGCGCCTTTCCGCGTCCTGCGGCGCGAGGCCGGTGCGAGAAGCGAGAACATTGACGAGATAAGCGCGATCTTCCCCGGAGATTTCGCCTGACGCCATGCCGCGCTCAACGATGCGCTTGACGATTGCGCGAGGATATTCCGCGGGCATGGGCATGTTCACGCCTCTGGCGCTCACGTCGCCGTCTCCCCGCAACAGAAAGTCGACGCGCTCCTCGGCCGGATTGACGGCGGGCGCGAGCGTGGACGCCTCGGTTCTCCCCGTGTCCGACAACACGGCGGAAACGCCGGTCTTCGCGAGCTGGAAAATTGAAACGCCGGTGATCAGCGCGAACACCACCATCGCCGCGGCCCAAAGCACCAGACCATGGACCCCGTCGCGCACCTCCACCTCCTCTGGCGTAGCGTCCGCCGAGCGCCGTCGCAGCCGACCCGTGACGTAGCCGCCGAGCGCGAAGCTCGAAACCGTGATCCACAACATCCACAGGGTGAGCGCGATAAGATGCACGGCCAAAGACGACCCTTCATAGGGCGACGTCAGCGAGAGCCCGATGGCCGTGCCGAACGCGCTCATCACGAAGGAGATCGCTCCTGCGACCGCGGCGCCGGCGAGGATCGCCGCCCAATCGGTATTCGTGGAGCGCGCGGACGCCTCTCGAACGCCGGCCAGAGATGCTGTCTCTCCGCGCGAGGCCCTGACGTCAACGCCTCTTTCAGCAAAGTCGGTCATCTGCCGTCTCCCTCAACGGAGGCCAACAAAGGATAAAATCGCCATGACGACGACGATAAGCCCGACGAGATAGATGATGCCATTCATTGAAACCTCCGTCCCAGCGCTTTGAACAGTCCTAAACTGAGCCGCGGCTTGGAAGGCGGCGCATGCCCTAAAACTCTGACGCTTCGCCATTGTTCCGCGACGCTTTGCGCCGGAGGCTTCATGGCGAAACGCTTGTGGACACGGCCACGCTCCGGTTATTGTCGGCTTTGTTGCATCGCAGCAGGAGACGCCTGCAAAAGGACAGATATGGCCGACGACATGGCGAATAGCCGCGCGGAAGGAGAGCAGCGCGCGGCTATTTCAGACAAGGAAGCGCTGCTGTTTCATTCCCGCGGCCGGCCAGGCAAGCTGGCGGTCGTCGCATCGAAACCGATGGCGACTCAGCGCGATCTTTCGCTCGCCTATTCGCCCGGCGTCGCCGTGCCGGTGCTCGCCATCGCAAAAGACCCTTCTGCGGCCTTCGACTATACGACGCGCGGCAATATGGTCGCCGTCATCACCAATGGCACGGCGATCCTGGGGCTTGGCGATCTCGGCGCGCTTGCGGCGAAGCCGGTGATGGAGGGCAAAGCCGCGCTGTTCAAGCGCTTCGCCGACATCGATTCGATCGATCTCGAGATCGACGCGAAGGACGTCGACGCATTCGTCAACGCCGTGCGCTATCTCGGACCGTCATTCGGCGGAATAAATCTCGAAGACATCAAGGCCCCCGAATGCTTCGTCATTGAGGAGCGGCTGCGCGACCTCATGGACATTCCGGTCTTTCACGACGACCAGCACGGAACGGCGATCATCTCTTCCGCCGGCATTCTCAACGCGCTGCTGCTGACCGGTCGTGATATCCGTGAAGCGAAACTCGTCTGCAACGGGGCTGGCGCAGCCGGCATCGCCTGCCTTGATCTGGCGAAGGCGCTCGGATTCGATCCGCGCAACGTCATCCTGTGCGACACCAAGGGCGTCGTCTACCGCGGTCGCCAAGAGGGAATGAATCAGTGGAAGGGCGCGCACGCCGTGGACACCAAGGCGCGCACGCTCGCCGAGGCGCTTGAAGGCGCCGACATCTTCTACGGCCTCTCCGTCAAGGGTGCCCTGTCGCCAAAAATGCTTCTCAGCATGGCCGACGATCCGATCGTCTTCGCCATGGCCAATCCCGATCCCGAGATCACGCCTGAAGAAGCGCGCGCCACTCGTTCCGACGTGATCATCGCGACCGGGCGTTCCGACTATCCCAACCAGGTCAACAACGTCCTCGGCTTTCCCTATATCTTTCGCGGCGCGCTCGACGTTCGCGCGCGCACGATCAACATGGAGATGAAGATCGCCGCGGCGCAGGCGCTCGCCGAACTCGCGCGGGAGGACGTGCCGGACGAAGTCGCCAACGCCTATCGCGGCGCGCGGCCGCGTTTCGGCCGCGACTATATCATCCCCGCGCCGTTCGATCCGCGCCTCATCTCCATCATTCCGCCCGCCGTGGCGCTGGCGGCGATGGACACCGGGGTCGCGCGGCGACCGATCGTCGACATGAAGGGCTACCGCGCCGAGCTTTCAGCGCGCCGCGATCCAATCGCCGGCCTGATGCAGACGATTCACGAACGCGTGCGCCGTGATCCGAAGCGCGTCGTCTTCGCGGAGGGCGAAGAGGAACAGGTGATCCGCGCCGCGCTCTCGTTCGTGCATCAGGGATTCGGACGCGCCGTGCTCGTCGGGCGGGAGGATCGCGTCAGAGAAGCCGCCGCGAACGCCGGCCTCGAGCTTCCGGCGGAGATCGAAATCCACAACGCCAAACTCTCCATCCGTAACGCGGTCTATGCGCAATTCCTGTTTGAACGCCTGCAGCGCAAGGGTTTTCTGATGCGCGACTGCCAGCGGCTGATCAATCAGGATCGCAATCACTTCGCCGCCGCCATGGTGGCGCAGGGGGACGCCGACGCGATGGTGACGGGCGTGACGCGCAATTTCTCGCATGCGCTCGAGGACGTGCGTCGCGTCGTCGACGCGAAGCCCGGCCACCGCGTGATCGGCGCCTCGCTCATTCTCGCCAATGGCCGCGTCGTCGTCGTCGCCGACACCGCGATCACTGAAATGCCGGACGCCGAAGAGCTGGCCGAGATCGCCATCGAAGCGGCGGGGGTGGCGCGTCGCATCGGCCTCGAGCCGCGCGTCGCCATGCTGGCCTTCTCGACCTTCGGCTATCCGCCGGGCGAACGCACGGCGCGCGTGCATCAAGCAGTCAGAGTGCTGGACCAGCGGCGGGTGGATTTCGAATATGAGGGCGAGATGGGCGCCGATATCGCGCTCAACAAAGAGCTGATGAGCGCCTATCCGTTTTCGCGCCTCACCGACACCGCGAACGTCCTTGTCATGCCGGCGTTTCATTCGGCGGCTATTTCGACAAAAATGTTACAGGAGCTGGGCGGCGCGACCGTGCTCGGGCCGCTGATCGTCGGACTCGACAAACCGATCCAAATCGTCCAACTCGGCGCGACGGATACGGAGATCGTCAATATGGCGGCGCTCGCCGCCTTTGGCGTCGGGGGCTGATTCGTTCTTGCGTCGGGAATGAAGTGGCTCGCGCGCCGCCGCGGCGATTTCGTTCCTTGGGGGGTTCGAAGCGGCGGGGCGAAGCGCCAGACGCTTTCTTCTGATCGCCGCCCAGCGCTCCTGAGCATGGGATGATCGGCGCGGCGCGCGTCCGATAGCAAAGAGGCGATTGATGAACATCACAATGATTGGCTCGGGCTATGTAGGTCTCGTTTCGGGCGCTTGCTTTGCGGACTTCGGCCATAACGTCGTTTGCGTCGACGCCGACTCGAGCAAGATCGAGCGCCTGAAGGCCGGCGTCATTCCGATCTACGAGCCTGGCCTCGACGAACTCGTCGCCAATAACGTCGAACAGAACCGCCTCTCTTTCACCACCGAGCTCGAACCGGCGGTCAGGGGCGCGGACGCAGTGTTCATCGCGGTCGGAACGCCGTCGCGGCGCGGCGACGGCCATGCGGACCTGTCCTTCGTCTACGCCGCTGCGCAAACCATCGCCGCTGCGCTCGAAGGATTCACCGTCGTCGTCAACAAATCGACGGTCCCGGTCGGCACGGGCGACGAGGTCGAGCGCATCATTCGCGAAGTGAACCCGGACGCCGATTTCTCGGTGGTTTCCAATCCTGAATTCCTGCGCGAAGGCGCCGCGATCGAGGATTTCAAGCGTCCGGACCGCGTCGTCATCGGAGTCGAAGATGCGCGCGCCCGCGAGGTGATGGAGGAGATCTACCGGCCGCTGTCCCTGAACGCGCCGCCGCTCGTCTTCGTCGGGCGCCGCACGTCGGAGCTCACCAAATATGCGGCGAACGCCTTCCTCGCGACGAAGATCACCTTCATCAACGAGATCGCCGATCTGTGCGAAAAAGTCGGCGCGGATGTGCAGGAGGTCGCGCGCGGCATCGGCCTCGACAAGCGCATCGGCGCGAAATTCCTGCACGCCGGCCCCGGCTACGGCGGCTCCTGCTTTCCAAAGGACACGCTGGCGCTGATCAAGACGGGACAGGACGAAGGCGCTGCGCTGCGCATCGTCGAAACCGTCGTCGCCGTCAATGACGCCCGCAAGCGCGCGATGGCGCGCAAGGTCATCCATGCGCTCGGCGGTTCGGTGCGCGGCAAGAAGATCGCGCTCCTGGGATTGGCCTTCAAGCCCAACACCGACGACATGCGCGACGCGCCGTCGCTCGCCATCGTCGCCTCGCTGGCCGGCGACGGCGCGCAGGTGCATGCCTACGACCCGGAGAGCATGGAGCAGGCGCGTCCGCTGATGCCGGAGGTCACCTTCCACGACAACGCCTATTCGGCGCTGGAAGGCGCCGACGCGCTTGCCATCGTCACTGAATGGGACGCCTTCCGCGCGCTCGATCTCGATCGGGTGAGGAGCCTCTTGAAGCAGCCGATCATCGTCGATCTGCGCAACGTCTATCGTCCCGGCGACGTGCGCAAGCGCGGCTTCACCTATGTGAGCGTCGGAAGAGTTTGAGATGGATGACGCGGAGCGCGCAGGATGACAAACGACGAAAGCGCCATTCGCGAACTGATCGAAGCATGGATGGTCGCCAGCAAAACTGGCGACCTTACGGCCGTGCTCGAAATGATGACGGATGACGTGATTTTCATGACGCCAGGCGGAAGGCCCTTTGGGAAGGAGGCCTTCGCGGCGGCTTCTGAAAACATGAAGAACGTGAAGCTCGACGGACGCAGCGAAATTCAGGAACTAAAGATTTTCGGCAACTGCGCCTATCTGCGGAACTACATCGAGCTGACGGCGACGCCTTCAGATGGCGGCGCCCCCGTGCGTCGGTCCGGATATACATTGACGATTCTGCGCAAAGAAGCCGATGGCCGATGGCGGCTCGCCCGAGACGCAAATCTTTTGGCCCCGGAAAAACCCTGAACCAAAAAGATTTGCGGCCTTCGCCTCACCCGCTTACTGCGCGGCGAGCTTGATCTCGGGATAGACGCACTTCTCGTCGCTCTTCTCCTCGACATGGAGATGCGACGGCGGCTCGACGAAGGGGATGCCCAACGTCTGCCAGACGTCGACGAGCGCCTCGACGAGGCTCGCGATATGCGCCTGCGTGTGGCGCGGCGTCGGCGTGACGCGCAGCCGCTCGCTGCCCTTGGCGACCGTCGGATAGTTGATCGGCTGGATGTAGATCGAATGGCGCTGGAGCAGCAGGTCGCTCGCGGCTTTGCAGCGCTCCGCGTCGCGCACCATCACCGGCACGATATGCGAGCCGTTTTCGAGCACGGGCAGGCCGGCCGCCGCGAGCGCGTGTTTGGTGATGTGCGAGGCGCGCTGATGCGCGGCCCGCAGATCCGGACGGCGCTTAAGGAGGCGCACCGCGGCGCAGGCCGCGGCGGCGACCGCCGGCGGCAGCGCCGTCGTGAAGATGAAGGAAGCGGCGTAGGACCGGATGGCGTCGATGACCGCAGCGTCGCCGGCGATATAGCCGCCCATTGTGCCGAAGCCCTTGGCGAGCGTGCCCTCGATCACATTGATGCGGTCCATCACGCCTTCGCGCTCGCAGACGCCGCCGCCGCGCGCGCCATACATGCCGACCGCGTGCACCTCGTCGACATAGGTCATCGCGCCGTAGCGCTCAGCCAAGGCGACGATCTCGGCGACCGGCGCGATATTGCCGTTCATCGAATAGAGGCTCTCGAACACGACGAGCTTGGGCCGGCCGCCGGCTTCGATCAGCAGTTCTTCGAGATGCGCAAGATCGTTATGGCGGAAGATCTTCTTCTCGGCGCGCGAGCGCTTCACGCCTTCGATCATTGAATTGTGATTCGAGGCGTCCGAGAGAATGACGCAATTGGGCAGGAGGTCGGCGATGGTCGAGATCGCCGCGAGATTGGAAATCCAGCCGGAGGTGAAGACGAGGGCGGATTCCTTGCCGTGAAGGTCCGCAAGTTCGTGCTCGAGCTCGACGATGGCGTGGCTCGTGCCGGAGATGTTGCGGGTGCCGCCGGCGCCGGCCCCGACCTTGGACGCCGTGTCGATCATCGCGGCGATCACGTCCGGGTGCTGACCCATCCCAAGATAGTCGTTGGAGCACCAGATCGTGACGGGTTCGACGGAGCCGTTCTCACGATGCCAGTTCGCCAGCGGAAAGGCTTCAACGTCGCGCTCTAGATGCGCAAAGACGCGATAGCGGCGCTCGTCTTTCAGACGGGAGACGGCGGCCTCGAAGTAACGCCGATAGACCATGCTCCAACCCTTTGATTTTTTTCTTGCCCCGGAACACCGACGACGAGGCCCCGTCCTGCCTGCCGTCTAGTTTGGACGTTTTCCTACATAGCCGATCCGCGCTCTAAAGGCGAGTGGCCGAATGACGCGCCGGAGCCTCTTTTGTCGCAGAATCCGGCGCCACTGAAAAAGAAAATGATGGCGCCAACAGAGGTTGGGGCGTCGAGCGCTCATGCGGACGGCGCTCGCGTCAACCACCTTCATCGAGGCTTTTGCCGAGCTGAGCCTTTTTGGATGACCATCAGTCTCGCCTGGGGTAACCAGACGCTGGCAAGCGCAGGACGGCGATGAAGCTCTATACGAAAAAAGGCGACAGGGGCCAGACCAGCCTCTTCTCGGGCCGCCGGGCGGCGAAGTTCGATCCGCGCGTCGCGGCCGTCGGCGATCTCGACGAATTGACGGCGAGCCTCGGCCTCGCGCGCGTCGCCTATCCCGAGGCCAACGACCTTTTGTGCGGCGCGCAAAAGGCGCTCTACCGGATCAGCGCCATCGTCAGCGCCGAAGCGCGGCGGATCGACATTGTCCTGGCCGACGCCGAGGTCGAGGCGCTCGAAGCGGAGATCGACCGCGCGACCGACGCGCTGCCGCCGCTGCGCGATTTCATCTATCCGGGAGAGGCGGAGGCGAGCGCACGCCTCCATATGGCCCGGGCCATCACGCGGCGCGCCGAGCGCAGCGTCGCCGCGCTCGAAGAGCCGCCGCCGCCGGAGAACGTTCTCGCCTATCTCAATCGCCTCAGCGATCTGTTGTTCGCGCTCGCGCGACTCGCGGACCAGCAAAGCGGACACGCGGACCGGATGCTCGGCGGGTGAGGCGTTCTCCAGGCACCGGGAGCTGACGCCCGCAGAGCTTCAAAGCAACTCAAAGAACGCAGCCAATGCTGCAAGCGCGGAACTGAGGCCGCAAGCCTAACGACAGCGTTCGCCCAAACAACAGGGATGTCTGGAACAGCCGTCGTGGCCCGTTGTTCTACCCGGCGCTTGTTTGTGGGAGAAGCGCAATGGCGATGGCGACCGGGCAGCCTGATCGCGGGCGATCCGCCTCTACACCTGCAGAGATAGCGACGACGGGCTGGAAGGACATTCTGTGGCGCGTCTACAACGGCGTCGGCGAAGACCGGATACTCGCCATCGCCGGCGGCGTGACGTTCTACCAGCTACTGGCGATTTTCCCGGCGCTGCCGCGCTGGTCTCCGCCTTTTCCTGGATCGCAGACCCGGCGACGATCGATAAGCAGATCAGCGCGCTCGCGGGTCTCATGCCCGAGGAAGTCATTTCCTTTATTCGGGAGCAGCTTGCCAGCATCGCCGGAAGCGCGGACGTCGGCCTCGGGATCGCATCGATCATTGGCTTCGTCGTTTCGCTTTGGAGCGCGAACGCCGGCATGAAGGCGCTCTTCGACGCGCTGAACGTCATCTACGCGGAACGCGAGAAGCGCGGGTTCGTCCGGCTCAATCTCATATCGCTCGGCTTTACGTTGTTCGGCGTCGTTCTCTTGAGTTTGTCGCTCGCCGCCATGTTGGTCTTGGGCCCCGCTCTGCAGGGCGCAAGCGGAGTTCCGGCCTATCTTCAGGATCTGCTGCGCATCGCCAGATGGCCGGCGCTTTTGGTCGTGGTGTCCCTCGCGATCTCGGTTCTTTACCGATACGGTCCGAGCCGCGACAAAGCGCACTGGCGCTGGGTCACCTGGGGCGGCGCCTTCGCTGCATTCGGCTGGCTCGCGACATCCATCCTGTTCTCCTGGTACGCGAAGAACATCGGACATTTCAACGAAACCTATGGCGCTCTCGGCGCCGTGATGAGCTTCATGATCTGGCTCTGGGCGTCGTCGATCGTTCTGCTCATCGGCGCAAAGCTCAACGCCGAGATGGAGCATCAGACGAAGGAAGACACCACAGTTGGCGAACGTCGTCCGCTCGGCCAGCGCGGCGCCGTGATGGCCGATACGGTGGGCAAGGCCGCGGACCCTCGATGAATTTATCGCACCGGGCGTCCGGGCTATCGCGCAGTCGTGCGACAGAGGCGCTGACGAAGGTCCGCTGTCGACGTCCTTCGTCAGCCTTGCGCTAGATCGGACGCGACGCGAACGCTTTCGACGGATCGCGATTGGCCGCCGCAGCGCCAAGCGCCTTCAACATAAACAGACCGACAAAAGCGGCGAGATTGATGAAGAAGATCCGCGAGACGACCGGCGCGGTGAAATGATCGACGCCGGGACCCGTCAGCGCAGTGACCGCCAGAACCAGGCTCTCATAGACGACGAAGGCCGCAAGGAATGCCGCGACGCCGCCGATGAGGCCATCAAAGCGGCGCGCGATCAGGCCGGCGCTTTCGCAGGACAGCAGAGCGATGACGCCGAGCGCGCCGCCCCAGGCGAGCGTCGTCGCATCCGTCGGATAGTGCAGGAAGAGGAAGCCCAGCGCCTGGTTCGTGAGCCAGACCGCGCTCGTCAGCAGCAACGCCTCACGACGCGAAGCGGTGAGCGCCGCGACAGCGGCGAAGCCCGCGAGCGGCAATGCGCAGGCGAGCGTGAAGCTCGAAAGAACAGTCGCGGCGATTAGGGTCGCCGCCCAGAGCGCGAAACGACGATCGCTTGAGAGAGCGGGAAGCGCGATGGTCATGATAGGTCTCCTTCTGGTTGACGCCGGCGTCAGCCGACTTTTCGTCCCGCGGGGCGGGCGCGAATGGTGAAAACATCAGGCGTGTTTGAAGCGGCTCGCGGAGCGATCGACGGGATCGGGTTCGTGAAGGCCGAACCAGCGCGCGCGCAGCTTGTCCCAGAGCGCGAGGCGCGACCAATCCGGCTCTTTCAGAATCCTGTCGGTCTTCGGCTCGAGAAAGGGATTAGGCAGAAGCACGGTGATCTGCTGTTCGTCGGCGCCGTTGAACAGCTGCAATCCCCACGACATCGGAACGCATGTCGATCCGAGCCTGCGATAGAGTTCGGCGCGCGACGTGCGCCGCCGTTTCGCAAGTTCGGTCGACGTGGGCCGGCTGCGCGATCCCTTGTTCTCGCCGATGCAGACGTGAAAATGCGTGACGCCGAAGGCGATCGTGAGATAGCCGTCGAGCAGCCTGATGCGCGTCGGCGGACGGTCGGTGTGAATTTCCCACGCCGCGCCCTGAACGATCGGCCCGAAGACGATCTCATTCCAGTGATTCTCGAAGAGATCGCGAATGAGTTCTTCGAGACTCGCCGCGTCGGTCGGCAGAGAGAAGACATCGAGCATTGCGCCATCGGGCTCGACGATGCGTTGTGGCGTGATGCTTGGCGTTATGTCTGCGTTCGTTTGCATATCTGTCTCCTCAGCCGTTCCTTTGGTCACCAGGCGTATTTCACGCCGCCATAGAAGGCGCGCGCCGTCGTCGAAAAATTGTAGACCTCCTCGTAGAGCGCATTGTTGAGGTTTTCGATGCGCCCATGCAGCGTCAGCTGGTCGGTCAGTCGGTAATTCGCGAAGAGATCGAGCCGCACATAGGGCGCAAGCATCACGCGCTTGTTGAAAACAAAATCCACGTCATGCGCAGGGCCGACGAAATTCGCGCGCGCTTCGACTTCGAGGCCCTTCAGGCCCGTGTAGACGAAGGACCACATTCCCTTGTGACGCGGGCGGCGCAGAAGCGTGCGGCCGGCGTAAATGCTGTCAGGGTCATCGTCGAGATTGCGCGCGGAGAGGAATGTGTAGCTTCCTCGCGCGAGCAGCGCGCCGGGAACGAGAGCCGCTTCGCCGAAGAATTCGACGCCGCGCGTATCGGCGCGCCCGACATTGAAATAGCAGCCGAAGATCTGCGCCGCCGTGCAGCTCTCCACCTTTCCGAACTGCACGAGATTCACATAGCGATTGGTGAAGACGGACACTGAGGCGGTCGCGAGCCCGCTGAAAAAGCTCTGATCGATGCCGGCGTCGAAGCCGAGCACGCGTTCGGGCGCGAGCGCCGGATCGCCATATTCGGAAAACCTCTGAAAGAGCGAAGCGGTCTTGGCGCCGGTCGCAGCCGAGCCGCGCAGCCGCATGCCGATTTCGTCGAGGCGCAAATTCGCCATCGTCCGCCAGGTCATGAAGGTGCGGTTCTGACTGACGGCGTCGACGCGCCCGCCAAAGGAAATGTCAAGGCGATCGAAGAGCGTGAATTGATGCTGCGCATAACCGGACCATGTCGTCTGCACGGCATGGGTTGGCGCATAATCATCAATGATCCAGGCGTCCCGCGAATTCTGCGCCGTCTCGGTTTCGACGCGCGAGCCGAGCGTCGCCAGACCAAGCGGCCCAAGCGCGATGTCGCTCTGATATTCGACGCCCCGCCGACCGCCGAGATAGCCGAAACGGCAATTCTGCGAAATGAAGGTCAGCGTGTCGAAACAGGCTTCCGTGACCCAGGCGTCGCGATTTCCCCGATTGGCGTAGAGCGTGAGCCTGTTGCGCAGCATGTTGTCGAACATCTCCGCGCCGAGCCGCACATAGCCCTGCATGAATGTCGCGTGCTGGTGATTGAAAGGATCGAAAACGCTCCACGGATTGAAGGCGTAAGGATTGTCGTAGCGGATGGCGCTGTCATAGCCGGCGAGGCCCGCTTCGATCCGCGCGCGTTCGGTGAACTCGTAGCCGAGGCGCCCGGTGACTCCGACATTGTTCGTCGGATCGTCGGCGGGAAGCGGCGGCAGCGGCGGCGTCTGATCGCCGATGAAGATTGGGCGCTGCTGACGATAGCCGTAGCGTGGGAAACCGTCGGCATGCAGCCCCGAGATCGACAGCGCATAGGAGCCATGTCCGTCCGCGCCGGAGATCGAGGCGCGCGAGGACGACGTTCCATAGGAGCCGCCCTCCGACATGATCCAGCCTTGCGGCGCGCCCTTGCCGCGGCGCGTGATGATATTGATCACGCCGCCCATCGCGTCCGAGCCGTATAGCGCCGACTGCGGGCCGCGCAGCACTTCGATCCGCTCGATGTCGGTCGGAAGCAGCCGACCGAAATCGACCGAACCGTCCGTGCTCGTCGGATCGCCGATGCGGATGCCGTCGATCAAAACCAGAGTCTGGCCGGGCGTCGAGCCGCGCAGGACGACGGACGTCTGCGTCCCCGGACCGCCGTTCGAAAAGACGTCCAGCCCTGGAACGCCGCGCAGCACGTCGCTGAAGCCGAGCGATCCGCGCTTCTGAATGTCGCGCGCGTGAACGACGCTGACAGAGGCGCCGGTGCTCGCGACGGGCTGCTCGACGCGCGTCGGCGTGACGACGATCTGGTCCTCGATCTCCGCGGCGGGCGAGTCTGCTTGCGCCGGACTTAACGGGCCGATGTCGATGACGGGCAGGGATTGCTGAGCGAATGCGAGCTGAGGGGAGACGGAAAGCGACAGCAGAAGCGCGCCGCGCAAAGCGGGCATCTGGATCTGGGAAGGCATGGCAGGACTCGCAGCAGACGTGGGCCGTCACTGCGAAGGTCTCCGCCCATACGCCGATAAAAGGCGAAGGGCTTTGGCCGCATCGGTGCACCCCGCCCGACGCTTTCGCGCGTGACCACGAAGCGACGGCAGGTCTCCTGGCTCGCGGGTTATCGCCTTGGACCGCCTTCCCAGAGCCTTCCCGGCTCCAGTGGCTTATTGGTCTTCGGCTCGCC